>PNAJ01000103.1 GCA_003170295.1 Bryobacterales bacterium
GCATAAAGCTATACCAGTGGAAGTTATTATTGCAGACATTCACGACGTCCACATACCCAACCCTTGGGAGGGTTTTCCGAACGCTCGCGGTAAGCGTCGATGGCCGTGGACATGGGAAAATTCAGCGTCTTGCGACGCTTCGCCAGCTCATCCGCTCCGCCCGCAGCTCGAGAGCCTCGTCGAGTCTGGGCGCACGTGGCGCGTCCACGAACCTTCGGTGCATTATTCCGGCGTAGCGCCGTTCCGGTGGCGCGCCTATTTTCTAGGAGCGGGGCTGATGCGTTCGATAGTGACGCCGATCAACTCTGCTGGGTCCACTGGTCGGTCTCCCCGCACGCGCACATGGCTGATCTTGTCCGCCACCTCCAGCCCCGCGACAACTTCTCCAAAAATCGTATACTTGCCCGACCATTGCGGCATGACATCAGTGGTGATAAAAAACTGACATCCGCCCGAATCCGGAGCTCCAGTGTTGGCCACTGCCAATCTTCCCGCCCGGTCGAACCGCAGGCCGGGCAAGAATTCGTCGCGGATGGTGATCCCGCAATCGTGAGATCCGGTGCCGGTCGAGTCGCCCGACTGAATCATGAGGCCCGGCAGCACGCGATGAAAGGTCAAGTTATCGTACAACGGACGCTTCACCAGCGCGCCGGTTTTCGGGTCCTTCCATGGTTTCGTTCCCTGCGCCAGCGCGACAAAGTTACGTACAGCGATTGGAGTTTCTTTCTCATACAATCGGGCGGTGATAGCCCCGTTCGAGGTTTGGAGTGTCGCGTATAGGCCCGGCTTCAAAAGTGGATTCTGCGCTCCGAGCGCGGCGGCAAATGCGATCAGTTCGACGAACCGCTTCAAGCCGATCATTCTACCGCGCGACGCTCTCCCCCTAATTGCCGAGGCCTTGGCGACGTACCGGCGCAATTTCGGAAGCTGCTTCTCACCGCAGCGGTTTCACCTCCCCGATTCCGTCTGATCACTTCCCCGCGGCGCACGACCGGCCATTCTCGGCGAGGCCCCAGGCTATCGCATTGCTATAGAGCCGGATGATCAGCTCCTCGGAGTACATCGATGCGCCATGACCAAGCGCCGAGTAAAAGACATGGCCCTTCTCCACGCAATGCCACCATGCGAGGGGATGGTCTGCACCCATGGTGGCTCGGCCGGGATTGTACGTCTGCTCGTCGACGGTCAGGAGGATATGGTAGCCCGGCTTGCCGCGAGGATTATCGGCAAACGAGTACCATTCTTCCGCGCGGTGCCAGAGTGCAGGCAAGCCCTTTGTGATGGGATTTTTCAGATCCTGCACGTGAATGTCACCCGGCTGTATAGATGAGTGAACTACAAATTGAGCTCCGATCAAAGTATCCACGTACCACTTCCAGTCCGCCGCCGAAGTGCGGCCCGCACCACTGAAGACGGGATCGCCGCCGGAGCCGTGAGTGCCGACGAACGATCCGCCGTTTTCCATCCAGCTTTTGAAAGCCGCACGCTGGTCTTCGGTCAGCGTATCGCCGCTGGTGTTATTCCAGACGACCACCTTGAACTTGCCCAACTGCTCCTTGTTCATGACCGCACCGTTTTCCGTAATAAAGAACGGCCACGCTCGCTCGTGCGCGATTGCCGCAAGCGCCGCATTGGACGCTTGGATCGCAGCATCGTCGCGAAAGCCATTAGTCTTGGAGAAAATCAGCACCCCGCCCGGCTTCAAATCAGCCGGCAACGCAGGCGGCTCCTTGTCGAACGTGGGAGCGGACACGAAACCCGGACCTCCGCCACGACCACCTCGACCGCCGCTGCCCCGCCCTTCGCCCCCCGAGGCCGGAGGTTGCTGAGCCAGAGTCACTGCTGCGGCAGCGAGCAACGCAGGCGCCACTAATAATTTCACGTTGATGTTCATTGAATCTCCCGTTGTTTGCTTGGCAATTCCCGGTCAACACGTTTCGAGCACGGGCCCTGCCGGCTAGGGCGAAGCTGAGCTACGATTTTACTTCTCCACCCCTGAATGACCAGCCCCGGGACGCCTGAACAGGTGCGCATTAGCGGCGAGGCATAAAGCGACTCCTGTCGAAGTAATTATTGCAAACATTCACGACGTCCACTTACCCCAGCAACTCGGAGGGCAAAACTCGCGCTGATGCTACAGGCGGCCGACTGGCGATGAACCGAACTTGATTTTCTCGTTACCACATTCTTGATGGCCTGCAGGTGTAGACTGTTTTCAAAATGAAAGGGATGCTTTGGCTCTGCTGCCTTGCCGTGCCCGTCGCTGCCCAGCCGCCGACGATCCCGGTGAGCACCGACGCTTATCGCCTGTGGTACCGGTGGCCCTATCAACGCATCGGCGTCCGAGCCTACATGCGCAGCACATACGACCGGAGTGGCGGTAACGAACGCGCCGACGCTTCTCATTTCCTTTATCAGGAAGCCGACGATTTCAACGTCACGCTTGATGTCGAGTCGCCCGGCGTCCTCTACTTTGTCCGCTACAACCACTGGCACGGAAGTCCGTGGCACTATGAGGTGGATCACACCGATCACCTGGTCCAGGAGACCACCACAGCGAATCCGCTGCGGCCCCTCGAGGGCTCGTTGTTTCTTCCCGAACGATTGTTCCCCAGACCGCTGGCAGTGACGTGGTCCGAAACCAAGGGCGCCGACCTCAGTTGGGTTCCCATCGGTTTCTTACAATCGTTTCGCATGGCCTATTCACGCACCTTCTACGGAACCGCCTTCGCGTGAAGTTCACACCGGTGTCCAGGCCGCTGTTTCCTGGCTACCCGCTTCCGGAATTGGCTTGGAGCGAAATGCGTTACTCAGCATACAGCTTCGTGATGCCGAAATTCAGACTTTAGAAAAGTCGCTCAGATAACCCGAGTTCTTCCGGCGGCGATCATCGGGCGCGGCGCAGCGAGAGAGAGGACATGTCCAAGACAGCGCCGCACACCCATCGCAGCCGGAACTCAGCGCCAAATCGGATTCGTAAAAGCACCGTCGCCCGCCACGTCCCACACCGCCAACCTCGCCCATTTCCAGTTCTTCGCCTCTGCGGTCCACTGGAATGTTGTATGTCCGAACTCTCGGGTTTCTTCCAGGGGAATTATTTTGTAGTGCGTCGCCGAACCATCGCCCCAAACGATTTCAGCCATGCGCAATGGAAAAGTGTAATCCACCCCAACGGAGACCGTAATTATTTCTCCAACGCCGCTAAGTTTCGCAGCGGGAATCAGCACCTCGCCAGTGCTGATGAAGGCATCGTCCTTCGCCACAGCATCCAGTAACTCGCCGTAATGTTCATATGACGGTAGCGACGGCAGACGAACATAATTGATATTGAGATGTCCGTACAGCTCGTGGGTCGAGTCGAACTGGAATACGTCCACTTCGCCGATCATCCTTTTCTTCAAGCCCAGATTGTTCATGTCGTCCACCGTCTTAAACGCCCTCTCACCCAACCTTGGCGAAGACAAATCGGACGGCATCGCCTTCCATCCCGACCCGATGTATCGCGGATCCCGAAAATATACCGTGTCGCGAATGGCATCGGGATATCCTGTCGAACCCTTGGTTCGGGGGTGCGTCTGGTACACATAACCACCTTCCCGCCGCACCATCTCCCAGATTTCCTGCGGATTGCTCACGCGGTAGAGGGTGCCATATTTAGCATCGGTGCTCATGAATGGCTGATCGGGTTTCCGATCCATGAACCAATACACGGGCTTCGGAAATACCAATCCCCAATGGCCTCCCAGAATCACGTTGGCCTCTTCCGCCGGCATCAGCAGAAAATCCTTTCCCGATTGCGATTTCGTTGCGCGGAAGTAGTCCCGTAACTCCTCCAGGCGCACTTGACCCGCGTCCCTGGGATGGCCATCGCCATGAAAATCCATGATCATCGCGGCATCGATTCCGGCGGCTTTCATTGCAGGTTTGAACGGCGGCTCCCAATCGAATCCGCGATCCCTGGCTTGCATTGTGTAAGCAAGATGCCAATGCGGCGCGAACGTCACATAGCCCGGCAGCTTCTGAAAATGATCGCCATGCGTGTAGCGAAGTACGCCATCGAGAGTCGCTCTGGCGGGAGCGTCATTGACCACGATAAACATTCGCATCTGTTGTTCCGTTCCGGGGGGTGCATTGATCCATGGGTAATAAGGTGAGTCGTCATCGGGCAATTGCCGGATGCCCATCGAGATATTCCCTCGCCAGGCGTTGTACCAGACGTAGCCCATGTTCGTCGTGTAATCCCTGGCGAACATGTACTGGTGCGGTGCCGGAAACACCGCGACGGACCCACCTGCCGATCTTGCCGCGACTGCGCGATACCGGACCGCTGCTGGATGACGCTCCGACCCATACGGCGGCGCGATGGTCTGGAAGTTTCCCTGCGTATCGAAGTAGCTGACTTCGGAGTTCATCGTGCCGCCCGACGTCAGATCGGACGCGGCGCTCATTCGCAGACCGGCGTCGTAGTAGTAGGCGACGTCCTGATCCTCGGTCTTCAACGTTGCCTGCTGTTCGATCAATCTGCTGCCAGGGTAGAAGATGTATCGGATTTCGCCCTCAAAAATGCCAAGCCGCATCCCATCAAATGCGACCTCCACTCGCTCACCAATTGTGGTTGCCCGTGCGGTTTTCGGGTGAAACTCGCCCAAGAAACTGCGTGTCCCGTCCGGTGCGGACGGCGGAAAATCGAAAAAGGCATCCCACCCGCCTCGACGTTTTCCTGTTTCCGCCTTGTAGAAAGGTTGCCCACCTGATACGACTGTCTTTCCGTTCACAGCGATGGCTGTGATCAGCGGCTTGTGTGGGTCCAGTGCGAACTGAGCGGTCCAGTTGCGGCCACGCTCGTCCGGCCACTCAACCCGCAATCCGCCGTTGATGCTTTGCACCAGGACAGGTCCTGGGCGCACGCCCGACGTATCAATCGCCATGTCTTGCGCGGAAGTGGGCAACGCGCAGAAGATCAGGCCGAGAAAACAAAAGGGTCGCATGGGAAGTTGAGGCTCAGCTTATTTGGAGTTCTTGCCCAATGTCAAGCGGAGCCAGGACCTGACAGGCGGGCCACTCCATCCACGTCAAGTTCGTAGCCCGCACCGAACACACGGCGAATATGATAAAGACTCCGTGGTGCCCGTGCGAACATGCGCCGTTTCCTTCACCGACCCCGAGGGCATCCGCCATTCCGTGAACGTCTAGGCGGAGACGCTCTACGAAGCCGTGGCGCTGGCGGTCCGGGTGCTCCGAGAGCACGACTGCGCGCCGACGGCAATGAGCGCGTTCGAGGTCGAGGTACGGAATCCGGCCGTGACGCAAACGGTGAGCATGCGGAAGATCGAGGACTGGCTGCGGTCGTCCGCGAAACGCCCAGCGGATCGGCTCATGAAAGAGAGATTGAAGGGGATGATAGCGTCCTGATCGGGAGGGCGCAGCCTGTCCGAAATTCCCCCGCTGCGGTTAACCTGTCGCCCGCGACAATCCGTATCAAAGTCCGGCGGCGGTATACTTCATACGAACCATGCTGTGAGGAGAGGCCAACCCGAGTGAGCAGACTAGCGTTTATCCTGCTGGCGGCGTCGGGCATGACGCTGTGCCGGGCCGATGGAGGAGCCTTGCGCGCTGGCGCCGCCCGCGTGGACATCACACCACCGGCCGATGCAGCGCTCCCGATGAGCGGGTATGCCAATCGCACGCAGGGATTCAAGGGCATCCACGACAGCATCTTTGTGCGCGCAATCGTGCTCGATGACGGAGCCACCCAGGTCGCGCTGGTCGCCTGGGAACTGCTCTACGTTCCCGACTCGGTTTGGTCAGACGTATCACAGCAAATCGTCACCGATGTAGGCATTCAACCCAAGAATGTTCTGTTGGCGGCGGTACATGATCACGGCGCGCCCACGCTGGGCGCAACCCCTCCGAATACCGCGGACTACACAAAGAAGGTCGAGTCCGCTGCCGTCGAGGCTGTGCGCCGCGCCAAGGCGCGTCTTCAGCCGGCGCGTTTCGGGATCGGAACAGGTGCGGCTTACCTCAACATCAACCGGAGGGAACTGACGGCCGCCCAAGGCTGGTGGCTCGGTTATAACGAAAACGGGCCATCTGACAAGACCGTCACCGTCCTCCGATTCGAAGACATGGCGGGGAAACCAATCGCGTTCTTGATCAATTATGCGGTTCACGCCGTCATCATGGGTCCGGAAAACTATCAGATCACCGGCGATCTGGCGGGGGCGACGTCACGTTTCGTCGAGCAACATTATCAGGGCATGGACCGTCCGAGGTCCGACGGCGGTCCCCGCTTGAGACTCCGTCCGGAAGAGAAATCGAGTGATGAGGGACCCGTCGCGGTGTGGACCAGCGGTGCCGCCGGAGACCAGAATCCCGTCTCCATGGCCAGCGGAGAGGATTTCACGCTGGTCAATGCGTTTGGCAAAGTCCTGGGAGAGGAAGTCGTCCGGGTGGCGAGCGGCATCAAGACCTCGTCGCAGGCCCGGCTTTGGGGTTCGCAGAAGGTCGTGACTTGCCCGGGCCGGCAGGTGGAAGCGGGCGCGCGCCCACGCGCGGATTACAAGTTCACGGATTCTGAGCCGGTCAGCATCCATCTAGGACTCGTAATGATCGACACCGTCCCAATTGCCGGAGTCTCGGGCGAAGTGTTTACCCTAATTCATCAACGCCTCCAGAAAGAGTCGCCATTCACTCACACGATCATGGTCACCCACGCCAGCGGGTCAAGCGGGTATATTCCCAACGACTCCGGATTCGACCAAGTGAGTTACGAGGTCACGACGTCGCACCTGAGGCCTGGGTGCGCTGAAAGCGCGATCGTCAGCGGTTTTTTGGAGATGCTGCGGGGCTTTCGATGAAACTCACGCTGGGATTGGCGATGATTGCGGGAGGTTTGGGAGTCCTTTGGGCTGGTAGCCAGTCTGGTAGCAGCCAATCTGGTAGCAGCCAGGAGGAAGCATTCATCGGCGCGCGAGGACGGTACTGGGCGTTTCAAAAAGTAGTTCGCCCACCGGTGCCACCCATTGGCGATGCCTCGGAGCGCAACCCGATCGACGCTTTCGTTCTCCAGGCTTTGCGGCAGAAACAACTCGCACCAACGCGGTTTCTCGATCGCGCTCAATTGCTCCGGAGGGTCACCTACGATCTCACCGGCCTCCCGCCCACGCCCGGCGAACTGGATTCGTTTCTGAAGGACCAAACGCGCGACGCGTATGAAAAGGTAGTCGATCGATTGCTGGCGTCGCCGCATTATGGCGAGCGCTGGGCCTCGAAGTGGCTGGATGTGGTTCGATACGCGGATACAAATGGTTTTGAACTCGATCAGGATCGGCCGCACGCATGGCGCTACCGCGATTATGTGATTCGGTCCTTCAGCCAGGACAAGCCCTATGATCGCTTTGTCCGGGAGCAGATCGCCGGCGACGAGATGTTTCCCGGCGATCAAGAGGCCCTGATCGCCACCGGCTATCTCCGTGCCGGCTCGGAGCACGTGGTTGCCGGAAACATCGATCCCGAAGAGAGCCGCCAGGAAGTGCTTACCGAGATTGCCACGAATGTCGGTCAAACGTTCCTGGGCATGACGATTAACTGTGCGCGCTGCCACAATCACAAGTTCGATCCCATCTTGCAGGCGGATTTTTACGGCCTCCAGGCGATCTTCGCCGGAGCCAGAGGCAAGGATGTCGAGATCGCCGCTCCCGACGAAAAGACCGCCTGGAACCCAGCCCAACAGGCTTACAAAGAGAAGCTGGCGCCAATCGAGGAAGCTCTCAAGTCTCTTGCAAAACCTTACGAGGAACAGATTCGGGAAGAGCGCAAGCGCACGCTGGACCCCAATCTGCTCGAAGCTGTCAACACGCTGAAGGACCAGCGAACTCCCGAACAAAAGCGTTTAGCCACTGACGCTGAGGCACAGCTCAAGCCGGCTTGGGACGATGTCGTCGCGGTCATGCCCGCTTCGGCGAAGTCCCAACGCGAGAAGCTGCGGCAACGGTTGCATGAAGTCCAATGGACGGCTCCCGATCCGCTTCCGGCGGCCTACGGTTTCGTCAATGCGGACGAACCCGCACTACCCAGCTACGTGTTGCGTCTGGGAGATCCGCACAGCAGGCTCGATCCTGTCGATCCCGCTATTCCTTTCGTGGTCAGAGCGGGATACACAATTCCGGTGAACTCCGCGGGCCGGCGCACAGCGTTCGCCAACTGGCTTGCCTCTACGGAAAATCCACTCACTGCGAGAGTCATGGTGAACCGGATTTGGCAGTTCCGCATGGGCGAGGGACTGGTGCGGACCCCCAACGATTTCGGAACCATGGGCGACAAGCCTGACAGTCACGCACTCCTTGACTGGCTCGCGGCCGAGTTCATGGCCGGCGACTGGAGCGTCAAAGCGATGGATCGTCTCATCGTGACGTCCAGCGTTTACCGCCAATCGTCGGCTCCGGACGAAGCGAAATCGAAGGTCGATCCACAGAACCGCCTGTTCTGGCGCATGAATCGCAAACGGTTCGACGCTGAAATGATCCGCGACGCCACTCTATCGATCTCCGGCACTCTGAATCCCCAGACAGGCGGCCGCCCTGTAAAAATCCCGATCGAGCCAGAGGTTTATGATTTGATCTTCACCGAGTTTGAGCGCGATGGTCTTTGGCCAGTCAGCCCGGACAAGAGCGTTCAGAATCGCCGCGGCATTTATCTTTACAACAAGAGAAGTGTACGCCTGCCATTGTTCACTGCATTCGACCAGCCCGATGCGATTACTTCGTGCCCCGTCCGTCCTGTTTCCACGCATGCTTTGCAGGCTCTGTCGCTGTTCAACTCCGTCTTCATTCAGGAGGTTTCGCAGGCATTCGCGGCCCGTCTCGAAAGGTCTTGCGGCAGCGATCGCGGCTGTCAGATCAACTCCGCCTGGCTTCTGGCGCTGTCTCGGCGGCCTCGCCCTGAAGAGAATCGACTTGCCGTAAAATTCTTCAAGTCCGGAGGGACGCTACCGGACTTCTGTTTGGCCCTGTTCAACCGAAACGAGTTCATCTATGTCCCATAAATACCCGGGGTCCCATGAGTTGGAGGGTGGCAACCGCCGCTTCGATCCAGCGAATCCACATATCCGACCGGCAGTCACGCGGCGCGACGTTCTGGTTCGTGCCGCGCACGGCTTTGGCGCAGTGGCCCTGGCTTCGCTGCTCGACCCGCCCGCATCGGCTGCGGAGCGTGTCAATCCGCTGGCGGCGAAGCTGCCGCACTTTCCAGGCAAAGCCAAGTCCGTGATTTTTCTTTTCATGGTCGGAGGGCCCAGCCAGGTGGACACCTTCGATCCCAAGCCCGCGCTCGAAAAGTATAACGGGCAGCCCTTGCCCGCCAGCTACGGGACCGTCGTGAGTCAGTTCACCAAAGGGGACACGCCACTGCTCCGCAGTCCCTGGAGTTTCAAGAAATACGGACAGTGTGGCCGCGAAGTGTCTTCTCTTTTTCCTCACATCGCCGAATGCGTGGATGACATTTGCTTCGTCCGCAGCTTCTATACCGACAGCACCGTCCACGCGCCCGCAATGTACCAGGTCAACACCGGCCGCATCTTGATGGGCTATCCCAGCATGGGTTCATGGATCACCTATGGCCTGGGCAGCGAGAGCGAGAACCTGCCCGCCTACGTTGTTATGCCGCAGCCGGAGGGTACACCGGAGGGCGGCACTCCGTGTTGGGGCGCGGGCTTCCTTCCGGCGGTCTACCAGGGAACGGTTTTCCGTTCCGGGTCCAATCCGATTCTCAACCTGCGGCCACCGGAGGGCATGACTTCCTCGCGCCAGCGGCACACGCTCGACTTTCTTCAGAAGATGAACGAAATGGATGCGGTGGATGGCGACAGCGAGATGGCGGCGCGCATCAGTTCCTATGAGCTTGCGTTCCGGATGCAAAGCGCGGCGCCGGATGCCGTGGATCTGTCCAAGGAAACCGAAGCGGCCAAAACACTCTACGGATTGGGCGATAAACGCACCAGCGAATTCGGCGCGCGGTGTCTGCTGGCTCGTCGACTAGTGGAACGCGGCGTGCGATTCATCCAGCTCTACTCCGGCGGTGGGCCAGTCTCGATGCAATGGGACGCTCACAAGGATCTGGTGGGCAATCATGAGAAAATGTGTGGTATGACAGACCGTCCCGTCGCCGGCCTGTTACAGGACCTGAAGCAGCGCGGATTGCTGGACTCGACGCTGGTCATCTGGGGCGCGGAATTCGGACGCCTCCCCATGTCGCAGGGAGGCGACGGACGCGACCACAATCCGCACGGCTTTACAATGTGGTTTGCGGGCGCGGGCGTAAAGCCAGGCACAATCATTGGTGAAACCGATGAAATGGGCCTCCGCGGTGTTAGCCCGCGCTACTCCATGCGCGACTTTCATGCAACGATCTTGCACCTTCTAGGCCTAGAGCAAAGCCGCCTGTGGTTCCTGCATAACGGGCGCAACGAGAAGCTCACGGACTTCGGCGGCACGGTTATCGAGGGTATGCTGGCGTAGCCGTGAACTGTCCGCTCGCAGCTGCCTTCTTCTTCCTCGCAGCCCACGCCGCCTTCATACGCTCAGACATCTTCTTGCGGAATGCCACGTCCCTCGCTGACGATGCCTTATGCTTCGCAGCAGCGGGAGCCTTGGCGACCGATTGCCGACGACATGCGCTCATCTCATTTTTCCACTTGCAGGAAGGCTCCGACATGGCTGTCTCACTTCAGCCCTATTTCGGGAACAGCAAAGGCAGAGCATCCTCTGACGTGAACATGCCCTGGCCCGCGCCTTCGATCAGATGGCCGACGCACTCGAGCGGGAGCAAACCAGAACTCTCGAAGCTTCCCGAGCCATTCGGTCGATCATCGAAGGAACCGCGGCCTCCACCGGCGAGGAGTTCTTCCGGTCGCTGGTACGGAGTCTGAGCTCCGCGCTGGGTGCGAAATTAGTCCACGTGGGAGAATTAACCGGGGATCTCCAGTCGATTCGAACCCTCGCGATCTGCATCGATGGACAGATTGCCGAGAATGTCGTGTATGACCTTCGCGGCACTCCGTGCGAAGGCGTCGTCAGGCGCAGCGTGTGTTCCTACCCATCTAATGTTCAGGAGTTGTTTCCGCAGGACCAGATGCTCGTGCAACTGGAAATTCACAGCTATCTGGGCGCGCCTCTGTTAGACTCCGAGGGAAAGGCGTTGGGTCTGATTGTCGTGCTCGCCCAGCATCCGATGGCCGAGGAATTCATCGGAGCGGAATCCATACTCACGGTATTTGCCGCCCGCGCCGCTGTCGAGCTGGAACGCCTGCGGGCCGAGCGCGCCTTGCAGCTGGCGGCTGGCCAAAATCAAGCGATGGTGAGCCGGCTCCGGCTACTGACGGCCCGCCTCGAGTCGGTCCGGGAAGAAGAGCGCACTCACGTCTCCCGGGAAATCCACGACGAGTTGGGCCAGCAGCTCACGGCCATTCGGTTCGATTTGACTGGCCTGAAGCGCCGTGTGCGAGACGTCTACTCGCGCGGAGAGCCGGTCCCGACATTGCTTGAAACGGCGCTTGAGACGTTCGCCGAGGTTACCGGCCTCGTGGATTCCGCCATTCAGACGGTCCGCCGCATCGCCACCGAGTTGCGTCCCAGCGTCCTCGATACCTTCGGCCTGGTGGCGGCCATCGAGTGGCAGGCCGAAGATTTTCAGAAGCGAACCAAAACCCGTTGTGTTTACGAAGGTCCCCAGGATTTGGATGTAGGCCGGGAGCTTTCGACCACCGTGTTCCGCATCTGCCAGGAGGCCTTGACCAACGTAGCCCGGCATGCGGCGGCGACTGAGGTCAGGATCCGGCTGGCGGTGGAATACGACTGGCTCTTGATCGAGGTGCGCGATAACGGCAAGGGTGTCTCGCCCGCGACTCTGGCTCATACGAGTTCGCTGGGAGTTCTGGGGATGCGGGAGCGGGCGAGGATCGCAGGCGGCGAACTGGAGATCGGCGGCAGCCTCGGACAGGGTGTGACGGTAGTGGCGCGACTGCCGTTCAAGACGCCCACCGAGACCCCGGTGCACGCGGACGAAGCAGCAGCAGTATGATTCGAGTCCTGATCGCCGACGATCATCCGATCGTGCGCAGAGGACTGCTGCAGATAGTGGCGGATCAGCCCGATATGACCGTGGTCGCCGATACCGGCGACGGACAGGAAGCTCTGCGGTTGGCGGACACCCATCCGCTCGACGTGATCGTGCTCGATATGAGTATGCCCGGCTTATCCGGATTGGAAGTTTTGAACGAGTTGAAGCGGCAGCATCCGCGACTCGCGGTGCTGGTGCTCAGCGGGCATCCGGAAGGCGAGCTGGCGCTGCGCCTGTTGAAGGCCGGTGCGGCGGGCTACATGAATAAAGAGATCGCCCCCGAAGAGCTTGCCGGCGCTATCCGTCGCGTGGCCGGCGGCAAAAAGTACGTCAGCCCCGCTTTAGCCGAAGTGCTCGCCGATTCGCTGGAGAAGGGCGAAGATCCACCCGAGGCGTCGCTGTCAGACCGGGAATATCAGGTGCTCAGGCTGATCGCGTCGGGCAAGACCGTCTCGGAGATCGCCGTCGAGATCGCCCTAAGCGTGAAAACCGTCAGCACCTACCGCGCCCGCATCCTCGAGAAGATGAACATGCGAACCAACGCCGAACTGGTTCGCTACGCCATCCGGAATCACCTCGTGGACTAGCTGAAAAACTTTATTTCCCCCTCTGGGCGGGGCGGACCCGCGGGTCCGCAGCCTGGCCCCCTTAACCCGCCGCCGCACCGCGACCGCCAGGAAGCGGACGAGCGCTTTCACATCAGCAACAACTCCATATACACGTTAGACCGGGTATAAGGCGACGGATGCACCCTCTCCGGCGGCAAATGCCGGAATCCCAGCGACTCGTAAACATGGACCGCGTTTGCAACCACGCTGTTCGTCTCTAAATACAGCCTCTTCGCGCCGTTCCCTCTCGCGTACTCGATTACATGCGTCAGTAACTGTTTGCCAATGCCGAGCCCCCGGCACCGCTCCGCAACCGTCATCTTGGCCACCTCGAAGGTTCCTTCCTCCATCGCAAGCAATGCGCACGTGCCGATCGCGACCCCACCTTGCACCGCCATCAAAAGCGCTCCGCCAGGTTGAAGGATGTGGGTCACGGGATCGTCCAGCACCTCCCGGTCTTTTTCCTCCATCACAAAGTGACGCGTAATCCAAGCCTCATTCAGTTCCCGAAACGCGGCTTCGTCGCCTGGTTCGAAATGTCGGAATTCAACGGGCGCTTGAACTTCCATACATCTAATCTAGACAAATCCGATTGAAACGTCCAATATATTGTTTATACGAATCAGGACGATCCACATATGAATCAAAATATCGATCTTCGCCACTTGCGCTACTTCCTTGCCGTCGCCGAAGAGCTGCATTTCGGCAACGCAGCAAAACGCCTCCATATGGCGCAGCCCCCGCTTTCCCAACAAATCCGCCGCCTGGAAGACGAGATCGGGCATCCCCTCTTTCTGCGATCCTCGCGCTCCGTGAAATTGACGCCCGCGGGCAAGGCCCTCGTGGATCGCGCCCGCCGCACGTTAACCAAGGTCGACGAGGACCTCGAGGCCGTCCGCAGCGTCGCCCGAGGGGAAGTGGGCGTACTCAAGGTCGGCTTCGTCGGTTCCTCCATGCTGACCAGCTTGCCGGCGATTCTCGGCAAATACCGCCGCCTCTTCTCGCGTGTTCAGCTCCACCTCAACGAATTTCACACCAACCAGATTCTCGACGCTCTGCGCGACGGCTCCACCGACGTAGCGCTCGCTCGCGACACAGGTACACCAGAGCACTTGCATGTCGAGCGTGTATTCGTAGAACCATTCGTTGCCGTCGTGCCGAAAAGGCATCCGCTCGCGAGGCGCGGATCCATCCCGATCACCCGATTGAGAGACGAGCCCTTCGTCTTCTTCCCCCGCGCCGCTGGCAGCTACGCCTGGGAAAACGCGATCCGGCTTTGTGAGCAGCAGGGGTTCCATCCCAACATCGTGCAGGAAGCCCCGCAGTGGCTGACCATCGTGCGATTGGTGGGAGCGGGCCTGGGAGTGACCATCGCGCCCGCGTCGGTCGAAAAAATTGTGTCGCCCGATGTCGTGTGCCGGAAGTTGTCTCCCTCCGGAGGGGCCACCAGCATAGATCTCGTCTACCGTGTGAAAGAAACCAGTCCGCTGGTCACGGCCTTCTGCGACCTAATCAGGCAGTCGCGTAGTAGCCGTCGCGCGCCTGTACGACCAGCCCTTTACCC
Source organism: Bryobacterales bacterium (assembly GCA_003170295.1). Classification (GTDB taxonomy): domain Bacteria; phylum Acidobacteriota; class Terriglobia; order Bryobacterales; family Bryobacteraceae; genus Palsa-187. Next base: position 14,290 of record PNAJ01000103.1, read on the forward strand.
TTCGCTGTCACTTTAATCTTGTGGAAGCCCGCGTCAGATTTGTCCGGCGTATAACCGATGTTGTACTGGCCGCGCAGCTCTTCCTCAATCTGTTCGTAGATTTTTTCGATCGGCGTTTTCCTCGAAACTTCGAAAAACGATCCACCCGTTTCCTTCGAAATCCGTTGCAGGATTTTCTTGCCATCCCCGCGCGATTGCTGCTGCGGCATCCGCCCGCCTCGGCCTCCACCTCGTCCACGACCGCCCATGCTCGGATTAAACGACTGCTCCTGATCGGCAAATAAAATCGAGTAAACCAGCGTATCGGAGCGTTGTGCCGCTTCGATCGATTCCACGAGCGATACTCTGCTTCCGTGATCGTCGCCATCGGTAAGTAAAATCAGCGCTTTGCGCCCTTTCTGCTTTTTCATTTCTTCATCCGATGCCAATAAAATCGAATCGTAGAGCACCGTACCGCCCCGGCTTCCCGTAGTTGTGCCTCCACGCCGTTGCAACTGCCTCGGCGCCGCGCTTTCGACATCGTTGAGGGCCGATTGCAGTTTCTTTCGCGACGGCGTCAAGTCTTGCATCAACTCGGCTTCCGCGTCGAATTTGATGAGAAACGCCTGATCCTTGTCCTCGCGAATCACTTGTTCGATGAATTTCGACGTCGCGGCCTTTTCCTTGTCGAGCACCCTTCGCTGGCTCCCGCTGGTATCCACCATCAGGCCGAGCGTCAACGGCAAGTCGGTTTCGCGCGAAAAATATTTGATGACCTGCGGACGCCCGTCGTCTTCGAGCGCGAAGTCGTCCTGTTTCAGATCTTTAACGACTTCGCCCTTGCCGTTGCGGACGCTGGCGAGCACATTCACTACTTTGACGTCGCCCGCAAACTGAAAGAACGCGGCGGCGGAAGCGAGAAGGTCGCGACGGGAGAGAACCATACTCGATTCGACGTGCAACCGGCGCTCCGGTGTACAGTCGAAGTTGGTGAAACTCTGGATCTTATTGCTCTTCGCGCATCGCTACGCGGTCGAGGGAGTGGTGATTGAAACCAAGCCCGCATTGCGGCAGATGGTGGTTTCGCACAAGCCCATCGATGGCTACATGCCCGCCATGACCATGCCGTTTCGGGTCGGACGCGGAGTGGCGCTCGAACAGATGGCTCCGGGAACCCGGGTCGCGTTCGAATTGAAAGTCGGTAAACGTGCTTCCAAGGTTCAAAAAGTGCACGTTCTGACACCCATAAATGACCTTAATCTGCCAAAAACACCGCTCGGCAAGGTCTTAATCGACCATAAAATGCCATCTTTTTCGCTTATCGATCAATCGGGAAACACGGTGTCTCTCGCCGATTTTCGCGGCAAGGTTGTGGTGGTCGACTTCATTTATACGCGTTGTCCCTTGCCCGACGTTTGCCCTCGCCTCTCCGCGACGTTCGCATCGGTTTCAAAAAAGCTGCGTGACGCACAAGTGGAATTTTTGTCGATCACCATCGATCCGCAATACGACACTCCCGCCGTGCTCCAAGAATACGCGCGCCGCTGGCAGGCTGGAGAGTCGTGGAAATTTCTCACCGGCACTTCCGAACAGATTCAAGAGGTCGCGGGATTGTTCGGATTGATTTACTGGCCCGAGGAAGGCTCCATCACGCACACCGTCGCAACAGCGGTGATCGGCCGCGACGGAACACTTGTGGCACAGATCGATGGAGCGAGCTATCGTCCCGATCAACTACGAGCACTGATCGAGCACGCGCTAGAATAAATGGCATGTGGAAACTTCTTGCTTTGATTTGCGTGACCGCATTCGCGCAAACGAAAACGGCTGATCTTTGCGTGCCGCCTCCGACGGGCTCGGCTCCGGCGCTGCCCGCGCATATTATGACCGGACAGGGGACCGTTCATTTCGCGATCACCACTTCGAATCCCAAGGCGCAGCAGTTTTTCGATCAGGGCCTCGCGCAGTTGCATTCGTTCTGGGCGGTGGAAGCGGAGCGGAGTTTTCTGCAGGCGGCGGAGCTCGATCCCGAGGCACCCATGCCTTGGTGGGGCGTGGCGATGGTTTCCGGTGGCGATTACCGGCCCCGGTTTCAGATCGAGCAGCTTGCCAGCGCCTACGGGAGCGATCCGCGAACTACGCCGGCACGCGCGAAAGCCGCGGCGGAAAAGGCGCTGCGACTGAGCGAGAAGGCTACCGATCTCGAAATAATGTATATCGCTTCGATTGCGGCTCGGCGGATTCCTGGCGCGGTCGATCCTCATGAAGGATATATTTCCGGATTGCGCGCGATTGTGGCGAAGTATCCGCAAGAAGTGGAAGCGCGACTCTATCTTTCGTTGCACCTGATGCGCGGCTATGAATTGCCGTCGCATGCGCCGCGCGAGGGCACGATGGAGGCGGTGGGCATTCTGCGCGCGCTGTTGAAAGAAGCGCCGGAACATCCGGGCGTGCATCATTATGTAATCCACGCGTGGGAGGGATCGACGTTCGCCAAAGACGCTTGGCCGAGCTGCGAGAAGTACGCGCAACTGGTGACGAATATTCCGCACGCGCTGCACATGCCGGGTCATATCTATTCGCAGACGGGCAAATTCGCGGAGGCGGAAAAATCGTTCGGCGACGCGGCGGCGAACGAGCTGGGATATATCCATGCGGACGCTCTTTACGGCACCGGGCATCACGGCCATAATGTGCACTACTTATCGACTGCGTATGCGTTTGACGGTCAGTACGATAAGGCAAAAGAATGGGCGCGCTCGCTGCTGACACTCAAAGAGAATCCCCGCGAGCTGGCGAACATCGATGGGAATTTCTCAGCGCATCGTCAAGGGTGGTTCGCGCTGATGCGGGCGATGGTGCTGTCGGAGAATTGGGATGAAATTGTCGACGGGAAATCGTTGCCGGTTTACGACCGTCCGCGCGAGCAGGCTTGGCGGCATTGGGCCATGGGCCTGGCATGGGCGTCGAAAGGCAACGCAATGGCGGCGAATGAAGAGGCTCGGCTGATGGATGCGACGCTGCGGCAATACGAAGAGATCGTGAAGCGGAAGCCTCCGATGGAATTGACGGTGGCGCGGGAAGAGCTCGCGGGGCACATTCAGGCGGCTGAAGGGAAGGTCGGAAAGGGGCTGAAAACGCTCGAAAGCGCATCGAAAATGCAGCGGAAACTGCGGTATTCGGAGCCTGCTTATTATCCGAGGCCGGTGGCGGAGGCGTTGGGCGAGGTCGCGCTGCGGCATGGGAAGAAGGCAACGGCTGAGGCTGCGTTCCGGTCCTGTTTAGAGGATTTGCCGGGGAGTGCGCGGTCGGTGAACGGCCTGCGGGATGCGCAAAAGAGCTCGGGGAGGCAGGTTGGGGTGGAGGAGTTTTAGCGACTAGCAGGAGGAAGGGGTCGTTGTCCCGATTTTCCCATGGAATACTTCATGCCGTTCCTCCTTCACCTCGCAGAATCCGGCCTGTCGAAAAGGACCTTGTGGCTTCTCGGCGGAGAGATCATCCGCGACGTGAACGAAGAGCCTCGTCTCAGAAAGAGCTCTGCGGAACAACTTGTCCGCAACGTGGTCCATGAGGACGGCGGGCCGCTGATCCATAACGGCTGGGAAGACGAGCAGCGCACCTTCGAGTCAACGTGCCGGAAGTTTCACCGATTCCTCACTCAATCCCAGCGCTGAGACCCGCAAGTTACCCACTGATTCCCCGGACGAGCCTAAAAATGCTTGACAATCATTTTAGTGTAGACTAAAATGACTTCGGTGAGCAACCTTCTGCTGGTCGTCTCGGAACCCAGCCGACAAGAGATTCTCCGTCTAATCTGGAACACTGAGCGCAGTGCCGGCGATATTGCAGGCAAGTTTGAAACGACCTTCGGTGCGGTTTCCCAACACCTGCATGTTCTGCGCGACGCTGGCCTCGTAGAGTTGCGTAAGCAAGGTCGAATGCGGTATTACCGGGCTCGAAGAGAGAATTTCGGTCCCCTGGCACGATACCTGGAAGGAATCTGGGCGATGCACTTAGACAAGCTAAAAGAACTAGCGGAGACGGAGGAAGGTAGATGAGCGACGCAGATTTGGTGTTGCACGTGCCCATTGCAGCAAGCCCTCGCACGGTCTTTGGATTCCTGTCTGACCCCCACAAGTTTCAGAAATGGATGGGCGACCAGAGTGCGATTTCTCCGGTGCGTGGTGGCGGCATCAGTGTGGCCTATCCTAACGGCGACACCGCAGTCGGCAAAATCGAGGAAGTCGTGCCGAATGAGAAAATCGTCTTTACCTGGGGCTATGAAAATAGCGCGCACGGCTTGATGCCAGGTGCAACGCGCGTAACAATAACTCTGCAAGAGGTCCCAGAGGGAACGCTCGTCAGCCTTCGACACGAAGGTCTCCCAACGCAAGAAACCCGCCGCAATCACCTCATCGGCTGGCGTTATTACTTGGCGCTCCTGTCATCTACTTCGTCCGACGAGCACTTCGCGTCCATCCTTCCGGCCGTGATGAAAGCCTATCTCGGTGCATGGAACGAATCAAATCCAGAACAGCGCGACAAATACCTTGCCGAGTGCTGGTCGGACAGCGGCGTTTACCGGGATCGGTTCACGTACGTTGAAGGCCGCGGCCCACTGAACGAAACCATCGGGATGGCCCTAATGATGCAGCCAGATTCACATCTGGAATTTCGACGCGCCCCGCAGTTATCACACGGCCATGTCTGCTTCGCTTGGGCAGTGAAGCATTCCTCTGGTTCCGTGATGGCCACTGGCACCTCCTTTGGTCAACTTTCCATTAACGGTCAATTCCTGTCTGTCTTGGGTTTTTGGGATCCACCGAATTCGTAGGGCTACTGAAGGGGGTTATACGGTGACACGTCGTGGACTGCACAAAGCTCTGTTGCTACTGGCGATCGCCAGCCCGTCCTGGGGACAAGATCATGTCGAGACGCGTACGGCTACTGGTAAGGAGGTGCGCGTTCAAACCACGCCCGCGACATGGGCCGTCGTTCGAGACGTTACCGGTCCCTACAATATGCATCCAGAGGTTTTCCAGGAGATGATGAAGTACGTCGGCGAAAACTATCGCGTGCTCGGGCATTGCTTCGGCATTTACCCCGTTGATCCCGACGCAACCAAGGAGTCGGCGCTGGTATGGCAGGTCGGAGTTCGGGTGACTCCGGGCAAACCTCTTGGGTTTGGCCAAAGCATCCCCCTGGACCAGAACTCCATATCCGCCGTACATCTCAAGCAGGATCGAAAGAAGCTGAAGGCCCCTGCGTCTCCATATCGTCTCGTTGTTATGCCAGAAGCCGCGGCGGCCATGATAGAAAGCACGGTCGCGAATACTCCAAAAGATGGGCTCTCAATGTTTCGATGGATGGCGGAGAATGGCTACGTTCAAGTCGCTGCTACCCGAATGGAATACCTCTCACATGAAAGCCCGCCGGAGGAGATCAAGACGCGAATTTTCGTGCCCGTCGCGAAGCGCAAATCAGGCTTATCTGCGGCATTGCCATCTCCAGTTGTTGCGGCACCCGGCCAAGTGCCGGAGATCGTTCTAAAGATCCAAAGGGCAGACTATGAAGGAAAACGAATGGAGCTAAAGCAACTCCATGACGAATTAGCTCGCCTGCCAGCCGCTGAGGATACTGCACCTCAAGTCCGGTATTGGCTGGGCTTCGCCATGTGGCGAAGGGCACTCAATGGCTTCAATGAGTCAGCCGATCCAAAGGAGCTGGAACAGGATCTTAAGCTTGCCGTTGACGAATTCCAACAGTCCTACACAGCTGATCCTGCTCTTGTCGACGCGAAAATTGGCGCTGCTTCCTGTCTCGGAAATTTGATATTTTTGAGTCAACGCGACGCGGCCCGCATCAAGGAGCTCGTTCCGCACGCCTCCAGTTTGCTCAAGGAAGCCCACGTGGCTGCGCCGACGAATCCTCGGTTATTTTGGGTGCAAGGCGCCTCGCAATGGTACATGGGTTCAGAGCGTGGCGGTGGGCAGGAAAGGGCAATCGAGACTTATCAGAAGGGCTTGGCCGCCGCGCGTGAAGCGAGAGTTAGCAAAGGCGATCCGCTTAGTCCGTCATGGGGAGAGCCTGAGCTGTTGATGAACCTCGCTTGGGCTAACCTGCACCGCGCAACGCCGGACCTGGATGCAGCGGAGCGATACGCACGCGCTGCGCTAGACCTTGTCCCATATTGGCACTATGTCCGAGACATTCTCATGCAGCAGATAACGGATGCAAAGGCCTCCGAAAAGCGGCCCAAATGACATGCGTCTTTGAGGACAAAGAGGGACAAAGAGGACAAAGAAGGCGACAGGGACAGCCTGACGTGACTCCTTGCTTGATTGTTTGAAAGCAGCAGACTGCTCCGTCCCCTTGAGAGGACTTGAGGCTGTCCCGCACTTCTTTCTCGAAATGCCCAGAAATTCCCGCTGCGTCGTGCCGGGGCTCGCCTACCATGTGACTCAGCGCGGTTCCAACCGGGAACGCGTTTTCTTTTGTACTTCGGACTACCACATGTACCTGGCGTTGATTCGCGAGCACGCCGCGCATGCCAAGGTGCGCGTGTTGACTTATTGTCTGATGACGAATCATGTGCATTTAGTGGTGGTGCCGGAGGAAGCGGATTCGCTGGCGGTGCTGTTTCGCCGGGTCCATGGGCGGTATTCGCAGTACCTTAATACGCGGCGGCATCGGAGCGGGCACTTGTGGCAATCGCGCTTCTATTCGTGTCCTTTGTCGGAGAACCGCATGTGGATCGCGCTGCGGTATGTGGAGCAGAATCCGTGCAGGGCCGTGATCGCGGGGAGGCCGGAGCAATACCGGTGGTCGGGGGCGGAAGCTCAGCTGGTGACGGGAGTCGACCGGTCGAAGGTGCTCGACATGGGGTTCTGGGAGCGGGCCGGGGGGAGGGACACTTGGTCGGCGATGCACGGTGCGAGTGAGGAGGCTGGGTCGATCCAACTGCTGCGGCGATGCACGTACTCGGGTCGGCCATTCGGGGAAGAGGCGTTTGTGGAGCAGCTCGAAGCGCGGTTCCAAAGGGTCTGGCGGCGGTGGGAGTTTGAAAAAATGGCGGCGGGCGGAATTTCTTGAAAGGGACGGAGCAGTCTGCTGGTTTCGTCGCGATCGGCAGGGAGTCACGTCAGGCTGTCCCCTTCGGTGGGGGTGTGAAAAGCGGTAGTTGCGGGAATAGGGGGGAATTGGGGGGGATTGTGAAAAGCGGTAGTTGCGGGAATATGGGGGAATTGGGAAAAGCGGTAGTTGCGGGCATAAAAAAGCCGGTGAGTACTCGGAGGAAGATACTCACCGGCCGGCTCACCACTACCGCGAGGTCGTAGCGCGCCGAACTGTTGGGGAGGGCACCGGGCAGTCGGCAATCCTCTCCTAAAGAAAGAGACGCTATAAAACCTTGAAAGGTTTCATAACTGGACACCATCATCGTATCACCGCTATTCGCGTCTGTACAGTCATTTTCGGGGGTTGAGTGAAAAGCGGTACTCCCGGACCCAGGGTACCTTTATTTAGGCCTCCAAATGATTGGTTCAATTCGGCCTATCAGGAAAATGTACGATGCGGCGCCGAGCCCGAGCATGAGGCCGACCACTGCGAATGCGTAGGCGAACTGGCCCGTATCTCGAACAATGAGGCCAGTAAGCCAAGGGGATACGACGCCTCCGAGATTTCCGATGGCATTTTGCATCCCGCTCCAGCGTCCGGCGGCGGCGGGTCCGGCGAGGGTCTGCGCGATGAGCCAGGGATGGGAACTGTAGCAACCAAAAGAGATACACGCAAGGATGAGAACCGCAAGCGACGCATTCTGGCTCTCGACGAGGGGTACGCCGACCATGACGATGGCGCCGATTAGCCCTCCGGCAGCGAACATTTTACGAACAAAAGTGGGTGAGCCGCCGGCTCGAACCAGGCGATCTGAGAGCATGCCGCTTGCGAGCGACGCGAGGCCGACTGCCCAGAAGGCAGTAGAACCGAAACGGCCCATGGCGGCTTCCGAATAATGACGCTCCCTGATGAGATACCAGGGAAGCCACGTCAGCAGAAAATACCACACGTAATTTCCACAAAACAGGCAGAAAAACGTTCCCCATGCGGAGCGTTGACCGGCAATCTCGACCAGGCCAGGTCCTAACTCAAGGCCGGAGTGCGCGGCAGCATGCGCGGAGGGACGCGTGGCGCGGAGAGAAACCCAGATCCACGGCGCGAGCCACAACATACTGACCAGGCCGATACCGACGAACAGAGGCCTCCAGCCGTAGCGACCGACGATGGCGGCGCCGATCAACAGGCCGAGCGCGGGTCCAGCCTTGCAGCCGGCATCGATGAGACCGTTGGCGAGGCCGTGCCGATCGGCGGGAAATCCTTGCGCGATGATCTTGGAATAGGCGGGATACGCGACGGATTCTCCTACGCCGAGCAGGAGCCGAAGGGCGAGGATGGTGACGAATCCTCCGGCGAGCCCGGTGAGCGCGGTGGCGGCCGACCAGAGGAAAAAACCGGCGGCGAAGACCCAATAGACCGAGTAGCGATCGATCAGCCAGCCGGAGACGATTTGCATGGCTGCATAGGTCCAGAAGAAAGAAGACAGCAGGAGTCCGATTTTTTCGGGGTCGAGTTGCAGCTCGCTGGAGAGGCGGCTGGCGGCGATGGAAAGATTTGTCCGGTCGATGTAATTGATGGTGACGGAAATCACCAGCAGGGCCAGCACGATCCATTGGCCGCGGTCGCGCGTGGTCATTTTAGTTTTTCGTTCAGCACGGCCGCGAGCCGGTAGCCGGCGATGGCGATGCGCTGCTGGGCGACCTTAGCCGCATGGGCTTCATAGCCGGGGGGCAACGCGAGCGGATGATCGCGAGTGCCGGTTTCGTTTCCGAAAGTGTAGACATCGCTGACGGCGAGCTGGAATCCTTCGGCGATCCACTGCGCCGGTTTCTTCCCGATGTGGCGTTTCGCGGGATACGCCTCGACGGCGTCCGCCGCGTATTTTGCCGCGTAAGCTTCGCTGTCATCGCGGCCCGCGGCGCTATCCCAGAGGGAGTGGAGATTTCTGGCGCCGATGTAGACGTTGTTGCCACCCGCATCGCCTTTGGGCTGCGATTTCAGGAAACGGGTGACGCAGTGAAGCGGCTGATGAACGTCGCCTTCAATATGTTCGAGCCAGGGCAAAAGATAGACGGGATTGGAGGCGCTGGTGGAGGGCACATCGGCTTTCGTTCCGATGAGGGGGATGATGCGGTTCAGCTCGGAAAGGGCATGCGGGGGCGTTTGGTGCCCCGGTTCGGCTCCGTCGGGAGTGTACGGCGTGTCGTAGTAGTGCCAGGTGGTGTGGCGAGCCATGTCGGGAAAGCCGGGGAGCAACTGCGGCGGCGACGCGTTGGGGCGAGTCTCATCGTAGAATCGGGGATCGCCCTTGATCTGGTCGGGCCACACGGAGGCGGCGATGAAGGCGGCGCGAGCGCGTGCGATAGGACCGGCGGGCGCGTCACGGAGAAATAATTTTTCGTAATCGGGATGGCGGCGGATCAAGGCGTCGACGCGCGCGCGGACTTTCGGCGTGAGTCGATCGTAAGCGATGGCGGCGATGAGGCGGTGTCCGGTTGCATTCCATGCCAGGGCGGGCGCGGTGAAAGAAAGCAAGAGTGAAAGCGACGACGCAAGCAGACCTAGGGTGCGCATGACGGATTTTCGAGCATAGCACACGACCTCATTTTATTCGCGGCAGGATACCGATGCGGCTGATTCCGGCGGCGCGCGCTTCATCGAGCACTCTGGCGACGTCTTGGAAATCAAGAGAGGGTGCGCCGGCGATGAAGAAGACGCCATCGGGACGGCGGGCGAGGACCTGCTTAAGGCGGTCGGCCAGATTGTCCCAGGTGACGGGTTCGGTATTGATGTCGAGAGTGCGGTCGGCACGGACGCTCACTACGATGTCTCGCGGAGGTGGAGGAGGTTGGGTGCTGTCGGAAGGGGGCTGCGGGACGGTGGCATCGAGGCCGGTGGACTTTTGGGGGATGATCACCATAAAGATGATGAGCAGGACCAGAAGGACGTCGATGAGCGGGGTCACGTTCATTTCTGCTTGTTTTCCTGTGATCATTGCCATGCGGGATTGGACACCGGGGGGTTAAGGAAGTTCCGAGATGTGAGCGGGGCGATATGCTGGAAAACCAGCATTGTGGAATTTCCGCGGAACATAAACACTTTGGTCGCGTCTAATCCTCAAACAATATGGGCAAGGATTTACTCCACGCGGTTCGCGGTTTGTGGCAGAGCCCGGTGTTCGCGCTGACCGCGATTTTGACGATCGCGCTGGGAATCGGGGCGAGCACGGTGATTTTCAGCGTTACCAACGCGGTGCTGCTGCGGCCGCTTCCTTATAAGGATCCGGAGCGGCTGGTGTTGCCATGGGTGGAGATGCGCACGCGCCACATTTTGGACGGCACGTTCTCGGTCGAAGGCTTTATGGATCTGCGGTCGAGCGCTCCGATGTTCGAGGATCTTGCGACCTTGTTTACTTTCCGTGGAGCGAATCGGGCGGAGGATGGGACGCTCGAGCAGATTAGTTTCGGGTTGGTGACGCCGAACTTTTTCCGCATGCTGGGCGCGCATGTGAGATTGGGGCGCGATTTCATCGAGGCGGATGGTCTTCCTCAGCCTCCGGCCGATCCTGCGGCACCCGGAGGGCAGGCTCCTCCAAGAATTCCTGCGATCTCAATCCTAAGCTACGAGTATTGGCAGAGGCGGTATGGGAGCGATCCGAATGTCGTCGGGCGCACGATTAACGGTGCGCTGATTGTGGGCATTCTTGAGCCGAATTTCGAGTTATTGTTTCCGCCCAGCGCGAATATCGAGCGCAGGCCTGAAATCTGGACAGCGCTGCGGCTGGCTTACGATCCCAGCCAGAGGCACAGCATCGGCTTCCATCTGGTGGGGCGGCTGAAGCCCGGAGCTTCGATCGAACAGGCGCAATCGCAGGCGGAGAGGTTTGCCGCCGAGGAGCGCAGAATCGACCTCATTGAACGAACCGGGGACTATCACGTTCGTCTGGAGCCAATGCACAAGGACCTGGTGGCGGAGGTGAGGCCGACGATTTTGGCGCTGATGGGTGCGGTGATTTTTCTGCTGCTGATCGCGTGCGCGAATGTGGCGAATCTACTGATGGTGCGGGCGTCGCTACGGGAGCGCGAACTATCCGTTCGAACGGCGCTGGGAGCGAGCCGGTGGCGGGTAATGAGACAGATCCTGGTGGAAAGTGTTCTGATTGCGGGGTGCGGGACTGTCGCCGGGCTCGGGCTGGCGCGGCTGGGGATTCATCAATTAATCGTGATGGGTCCGACGAATTTGCCGCGGCTAGGATCGATCGCGATCGATCCAGTCGTGCTGGCGTTTTCGGCGGCGGCGGGGCTGGGGGCGGCGGTGATTTTCGGAGTTATACCGGCGCTGCGCGCGTCGCGTCCCGATGTGATGCAGGTATTGCGCGGAAGCGGTCGCACGGCGAGCCTCGGCGGGGGACACATGTTGCGCAACGCAGCTGTCGTGATCGAGGTGGCGCTGTCGTTCGTCCTGCTGATCGGATCGGGGCTGATGTTCCGCAGTTTCGTTGCGCTGCAGCATATCGACCCGGGGTACGATTCGCGTGGGGTACTGACGTTCCTGCTCGCGGGCGGACGAGGGAACACGCCGGCGGAGCGCGCTGCCTTTGCGCACGATCTGCAAAGCCGTTTGGCGGCAATGCCGGGAGTACAGGCGGTAAGCGCAGCACTGCCGTTTCCGTTAGACGGGCGATTCAATCCTCTGCGCTGGGGCAAGGAAGAGGCGCAGGCCGATCCATCGAAGTTCCAGGCGGCGGATTGCGAGATCGTGCTGCCAGGTTACTTCGAGACGATGAAAACGCGGCTGATCGAGGGTCGGACCTTTACGGATGCGGATAACGATCCGAAGCGCAATGTGTTGGTGATCGACGAGCTGCTGGCGAAAAAGGCGTTTCCGCATGAATCGGCAATTGGGAAACGGCTGTTGATCCGGCTGCGGACGCCGGAAGCGGAGTTTGTCGAGGTGATCGGCGTGGTGGCGCACCAGCGGGCGATGTCGCTGGCGCAGGAGGGTCGCGAGCAATATTATTTGACAGACGGGTTTGCGAGTCACGGGCGGTCGGATCGATGGGCGGTCCGAACGGGCGGGGATTCTGGGCACTTCGCAGCGGCGGTGAAGGCGGAGTTGGCCAAGGTTGATCCGCATTTGGCAATGTTCGAAGTGCAGCCGATGGATGTGCTGGTTGAAAAAGCTCAGGCGGGGACGCGATTTTCGCTGATGCTGATCGGCGTATTCGCGGCAATCGCGGTGCTGCTGGCGGGGGTCGGACTTTATGGCGTGCTCTCGACGGTGGTGCGGCAACGGACATCGGAGATCGGGGTTCGGATGGCGCTGGGGGCCGCGCCGGGTCGCATTTTCGGACTCGTGATCGGCCATGGGCTGCGGTTGAGCGCGGCGGGAATCGGGATAGGAATTCTCTCGGCGCTGGCGCTGACGCGCGTCATGTCAACGATGCTGGTGGGCGTGACCGCGTCTGATCCGGTCACATATGCGGCGATGGCGGTGCTGTTTTTCGCGATCGCGGCGATCGCCTGCTGGGTGCCGGGACGGCGAGCGGCGGGGCTCGATCCGATCGTGGCGCTTAGGGACGAATAATCCCTACAATAGGGCATGCTTCATATACCGAACATCCTTCATATACCAATCTTGCGCAAGGGCGTTCCGTATCGTAGCCTCGATGTCGTAAAGACTCCGCATCATCGAACGAAGGAGACGTTCGTCGAGCTTAGTCAGGCGAATGTTGGATTGATCCGGCGGGATCTTCTCGATCAGAAGACGCCGCGCGCGGCGCTGGCGAAATATTCGACCGCGGAGTTGATCGACATTAGCAAGCGCGCGGCGGAGATTTTTTTCAATGACACGCTGCCGGTGGGCGATGCGTCGCAGTCGCCGGACGAGTATGTCGCTCAGCTTTCGGCAACCACGGGCATGCCGTACACGCTGGTCCGCCGCAATATGAAAAAAATCCACGCAGCGCTGGCGGAGATGGAGCAGGTGATCGCGGGGCTGACGCGGAAAATTCCTTACGACGTGCTCGACCGGGGCTTCGGCGCGGGCTTGAGTTTTTTTCCGCGGACGGAATCGCTGGGGATCGTGCTGCCGAGCAATTCTCCCGGTGTGCATTCACTGTGGACGCCGGCGTTCGCGCTGAAGATTCCGCTAGTGCTGAAGCCCGGTAGCGCGGAGCCGTGGACGCCGTATCGATTGATTCAAGCCCTGATCCGCGCGGGCGCGCCTCCGGCGGCGTTCAGCTACTATCCGGCCGATCACGCGGGCGGCGCGGAGATTCTGCGCCAATGCGGTCGCGGGATGGTATTCGGCGATGTCGGGTCGACGAAGATTTGGGCGAACGATCCTCGCGTCGAGGTGCATGGGCCGGGATTCAGCAAGGTCGTGATCGGCGAGGATTGCGCGGATGAGTGGGAAAAATATCTGGACGTGATGGTGACGTCGATCGCCGCGAATTCCGGACGGTCGTGCGTGAATGCGTCGGGGGTGTGGACGCCCCGGCATGCGGGCAAGATCGCAGAGGCTCTGGCGGAGAGGCTTGCCAAAATTGTCCCGCGCGCGGCGGAAGATCCGGAGGCGGAGCTTTCTCCGTTCGCCGATGGCGGAGTGGCGTCGCGGATTTCGAAGATGATCGATGGGGATTTATATACGCCGGGCGCGCGCGACGTGTCCGCGCGTTATCGTCCTGGAAACGAGCGATGCGTGGTGCGGGACGGGTCCACTTATTTGTTGCCGACGATTGTCGAGTGCCAGGTGGATCATCCGCTGGCGAATCGCGAATATTTGTTCCCGTTCGCGAGCGTTGTGGAGATTCCTCAGGCTCAGTTGCCAGAGGCTTTGGGGCAATCGCTGGTGGTGACGGCTCTGACGAATGATGCTGGGTTCCGCCAAAGGCTACTGAGTTCGAACCTGGTCGGGAGATTGAATTTCGGGGCTATTCCAACGGGGCAGATTTCCTGGGATCAGCCGCATGAGGGGAATTTGTTCGATCACTTGTATGCCCGGCGGGCGTTCCAGGCGGCTTGATGGAGACGCTCGAGATGGAGGGACGGCCGGCGATAAATCTAGCGTGGAGGCAGAAAATGGCTGCCTTCTGGTCGATCTTGTGGCCAAGCGCGACGGCATCGCTTTTAGTGATGTTGGCTATCACCGCAGCTTTTCCCCTTGATCGATTGGATCTTGAGGCGCCCAGGTTCAGGTTTGCCAGCAGTATCCTGTCTGTCTTCTGTCAAGTTTTTTTCGTGTCACGGCTCGTGCGAAAAAAATACAGCACCTTTCGCGTCGGAGTGTTACGCGATGGGATTTTATCGAGCCCGGCGCTCTCAAGGAGCGAGAAGGTCCAAGTCGCACTGAGAATAATCTGGCCTCAGGCCGCAGTCATTGCGCTTGAGATCCTGGTTCAGGTCTGGCTTAGTGGCGGTCCCCATCGGAGCGCGGTTCGGTTGGTCTCGCCGATCTGCTACTTGGCTCGTTTTTTTGTCGTTGGACCATACGCGCTATCGTTCGCACTAAGAGCGGGCTATCGAGGATTTCGCCTGGAAACCTACGGGCAAAGAGACATCTGAATGTCCTCAGTCCTTCGCTGCTTCGTCTTGACCGATCGCCATTTGGTCATGCCACGGAGAAGACTTTTGTGAACAACTCGGGGATCTCCTCACCGTGGTCGATGCAGTCGGCGGCGACACGCAATGCGAGGGCACGAACGGCGGCAATAGCCGAATCGCGAGTCTTGCCGTATGCCATCACTCCCGGCATGGCCTCGATGTCGGCCCACCAACGGCCGTCTTCTTCACGGCCAAGGACGATTGGGATGGACTCTACTGTAATCGTCTCCATCGACCAACAGTTTACTCCGCCCAGAGAGCCGCCGCGAAAGGCGGCTGCAGCCAGGATTGGCCGCCCTACAAGACCTCGACTGAAGTCGACGCTGCAAGCTGAAGCTCGCGCCACCCTGGCCTACTCCGCCGCGAGCTTGATTAATTGCTCGGCGTGCTTCAGCGCTTCCGCCGTAACTCTCTCGCCGGAGAGCATTCGACCGATTTCTTTTGTTCGCTGCGCGGGCGTCAGCTCGACGATCGAGGCCAGGGTGCGGCCTCGCTCTTCGTGCTTTTCGACGTAATAGTGATAGTCGGCGAAACCGGCGATTTGCGGCAGGTGCGTCACGCAGAGGACCTGGCTGGAGGTCGACAGTTTTTTCAAACGACGGCCGACGGCTTCGGCGGCGCTGCCTCCTACTCCCGCGTCGACTTCGTCGAACACCAATGTGCGAGGCGCTCCTTTCGCTGGTCGCGAGGTGCAGGTTTTCAATGCTAACGCCACCCTCGATAGTTCCCCGCCTGAGGCGATTCGGTCGAGTGGTTTTGGTTCCTCGCCCGCGTTCGCGGACATCAGGAATTCGACGGAATCGGCGCCGTGTTCGGACCAGGGCGCGGGGGCGACTCGGATTTCGACGCGGGTGCGCTCCATCGCGAGCGACGCCAGCTCGGTTTCCACGGCTTTAGACAAACGCTTCGCTGCGGCGGTTCTTGTCGCGGTCAATTTTTTCGCGGCGGCTTCATACGACGCGGCCAATTCCGCGACTTCTTTGCGCAATGTTGCCCGACGATCGCTCGATGTTTCGACCGCGTTCAATTCGCGGCGGACGTCTTCTAAAAACGCGAGTACTTCGTCGATGGTCGTTCCATATTTGCGCTTCAGTTTTTCTAGCGCGGCCATGCGGGCTTCGACTTCATCGAGGCGCGCTGGATCGGCTTCGAGCTTCCCGAGATAGTGACGCAACGCGTCGGCGGCTTCTTCCACGGCAAAGACGGCGGGCTTCAACGTCGCGGCGATGATGGCGACTCCTTCATCGATACGGGCAAGCTCATCAAGACGTTTCAGGACGACTTGAAGTCGCGCGGTGGCACTCTCTTCGGCGTCGTACAGAGCCGCATATGCCGCGCTCGCCGACTCTTCTATCTTCACAACATTGCGCAGCACGCGACGTTCGTTTTCTAACTCAGCGTCCTCGCCCGCGCGCGGCGACACTGTCTCGATTTCGTTGCGCTGAAAGCTCCAGAGATCGGCTAGGCGGAGTTTTTCCTGCGCGGTGCGGTCCAGGTCTGCGAGCTCGGCAGTCGCGCGGCGCCAACGGTCATACAACGATGCAATCGCATCATCCGATCCGGCGAAGGAATCGAGCATCTCGCGCTGGGCGTCGGATTTGAAAAGCTGCTGCTGGTCGTGCTGGCCGTGGATATCGCCCAGGTGCGGCGCGAGATCGCGCAGCAAGGCGCCAGTGACGGGACGGTTCGCGACGAACGCTCGCGATTTGCCGTTGGCTAGAATTTCTCGCTCGATAAGAACCTCGTTCTCCTCGATCTCGATGCCTGCGCCGTCGAGCAATCGCACGAGCGCCGGACTGGAGGACACTTCGAAGATGCCGGAAACGCGCGCGCGGTCGGCTCCGGCGCGAATCATGTCCGCCGACGCGCGGCTGCCGAAGAGCAAGCCCAGCGCATCGACGACAATCGACTTGCCGCTGCCGGTTTCTCCGGTGAGCAGATTCAGGCCGCGGTGGAATCGGACGCGGACGCGCTCAATCACAGCGTAGTTTTCGACGGCAAGCTCGGCGATCACGCGAGGGGCACTCGATCAGATTATAGCCAAGGAACACAGACTGAAGTCTGTGCCACCTGCCAAAACATTTCTTTTCTCTTCTGTTTGATAGCCCTTTTCCTCTACAATGAAATTGGGTGCAAACTCTCTTTCTGGAAGTCAACTTCTGGGAGCTGGTGAAGAACTCCGGGACAGTGACCTTGGCGGTGCTGGGAACCCTGGTGATTTTTTCGCTTTCTTCCTGGACCATTATTTTCTCGAAGTGGAGCGCGTTCCGGCGGGCGGGCAACGCGAATCTGCGATTCCTGCGCGCGTTCCGCAAGTCGACGCGCCTGGATGCGGTGGCCGCGGCCTCGGAACAATTTCGCGCCGCGCCGCTGGTGGTGGTTTTCGATTTCGGATACAGCGAGGTGTGCCGGCAAATGGCGGCTCGAGGGTCGATCAACAACAAATCCGCCTTGGAGCGCACGCTGCAAATCGGGATGAGCGAAGAGGTCAGCCGCCTGGAGCAGAACATGAACTGGCTGGCGACCACTGCGACAGTTTCTCCATTTATCGGCCTGTTCGGCACGGTGGTGGGCATTATCGACGCATTTCAACAATTGGCGCTATCGGGCTCGACCAGCATGCGGACGGTGGCGCCGGGCATCGCGGCCGCGCTGATCACGACGGGCGTGGGCCTGTTCGCGGCGATTCCAGCGGCGGTGTTTTACAACTTCTTCGGAAACGCGGTGAAGGAGATGGGCGCGCGGATGGAAGATTTTGCGCTCGAATTTCTGAACATGACGGAAAGGAATTTCGAGGAACCGAAATAATATAGGTATATGGCATTCTCCACGGGTGGATCGAGTGGCGGATTTCGAGGACGGCGCCGCGTTGGCGGGTCGAACGGAGTGCTCTCCGAAATGAACGTCGTTCCGCTGGTGGACGTGGTGCTGGTGCTGCTGATCATCTTTATGCTGACCGCGCACGTGATGGATTACGGCCTGGAAGTGGACGTGCCGAAGGTCATAATCACCAAGGAAAACAACGACGTGCTTCCGGTGGTGACCATTACGCGCGACCAGACTCTGCACCTGAACGAGAAAAAGGTAAACATTCACGAGCTGCCGGCGCGGCTGGAGCAGCAGTTCAAGGGACAGAAGATCGTATACGTGGCTGCCGACGCGTCGATCCGCTGGGAACTGCTGGCGCAGGTGATGGCGGAACTATCGTCGGCGCAGCTCCAAATGCGCATGGTGACTAAGCCCCTAGAAGGGGGCAGAGGGCAATGACCGCCGGTGTCCTTCTCCGTCCCGACCCGAAGGGGCTGCCGTTTGCTTTTGCGATCCTGCTGCATGGGTCGCTCATCGGGGCGTTTGTGGTTTTAAATTGGATCAATGCGAACGGGCCGAAGTTTGGCGATCCGAACGCGGGGGGCGCGAGCGTGGGCGTCGAAGCGGTGGATAAGATTCCGCTGCCGCAATCGGGGCGGCAGAATCCACTGGCTAGCCAGTCGGAATCGGAAGCGCCGCAGGAGCGTTCGAAGCCGCTCGATCAAGAGAAAAAAGAAGTCGTGCCTCCCGATGCGATCAAGTTGAATCTCAAGAAGGAGAAAAAGACTCCGGCGAAGGTAGCGGCCGCGAAGCAGCGGTTTCGGCCTATTGAGGAGCTCGAAAAGAATCAGTTATACAGCAAGACGCCGCAGACCATGTCGAGCACTCTGTTCAGCCAGATGCCTGGATCCGGACGCGTGGGGACGGGCGCGAACACGACGCTCGGGACCCAGTTCGCCGGGTACGCGCAGCAAATCCAAGAACTGATCGCGAGGAATTGGCGCACCGGCGACGTGACGGCGCAGGCGGCGCCGCCGGTGATCGCGACGTTCGATTTGATGAAGGACGGGAGCATTCGCAATCTGGCGATCCTCCAAGGAAGCGGCATTGGATCGCTGGACTTTTCAGTGCGGAGAGCAATTGAGGGCGTGACGTTTCCGCCCATTCCTCCAGGTTTCGATCGCAGCTATGCGAAGTGCGAGTTTACATTTGAGCTGAAAAAATGAAGATTACACTAATTCTTGCATCGTTGGGCGCGCTGGCCGCTAGCGCGATTTTTCTGGAAGCTCAAGAGCAGATCGGCGGGACGATCATCGGAAGCAAGCAAAAATCGAAGATCGCCGTGATCGATTTCCGAGGCGTCGGGGACGCGCAGAAACTCATGGCGACTTTCAACACGACGCTCTGGGATGAATTGAATGGGTCGGGCGTGCTGGACATGGTCGGCAAGACGTTTTACCCGCTCGAAGTTCCGCAGCAGCCGCAGGATTTCAAGCCTCCTACGACGGCTGCGCCGTTGCTTCGCGGCGGTCAGCCCCGGATAGAGAAACATGGCCCCTGGCTGACCGACTGGTCGGGTCCGCCGACGAATGCGAACTATCTCGCGTTCGGATACACGGCGGTGCAGGACGGGCGGTTGTTGCTGCGCGGGTTCCTGTTCAATGTCGGCCAGCCGGATGTGAACAGTGCGGACCTGATCCACAAGTTATACTTCGGCCCGTTGGACGATGATGGTGCTAAAAAAGTAGCACGGGAATTCGCGGCGGACATCCTGCAGCAGTTCGGGGTAAAGAGCCTGTCGGGCACGAAAATCTACTTTGTTTCGGACCGGACGGGCAACAAAGAAATCTGGTCGATGGATTATGACGGGTCCAATCAGAAGCCAATGACCAGTTATAAGACCATCTCCAAACAGCCGGCTGTTTCCCTTGACGGAAAAATGTTCGCGTTCCAGACGCTGGTCAAATCGGGCTGGCAAATTATGGTGCACTCGGCTGATTCCGGCCGCAAACTCCCCTTTTACAACTTTGCGACCTCGACCATCGAGACGCCGGAGTTTACGCCCGACGGAAAGCACATGCTGTTTGCCGGCACCGTCGATGGCTGGCTGCAGATCTGCATGACGGATTTGAACGGAGGGAACCTCACCCGCCTGTCGCACGTGCATGCCTCGGAGGTTTCGCCGAAGGTCAATCCGAAAACTGGACGCGACGTGCTCTTTATCTCCGGCCGCAGCGGGATCGAACAGATGTGGCACATGAGTATCGACGGAGCGGATGTCGAGATGGTCACTAATGGCGAGGGCTATGTCGCAAATCCAGCATGGAACCCGAATGGACAATTCATCGCATTTGCCTGGACACGCGGGTTCGAGCCGGGCGCATATAACATCTTTATCATGGAACTTGCCACTCGAAAGACAAATCAACTGACTTCGAACTCGGGTAAAAATGAAAATCCGTGGTGGGCTCCCGATGGCGTGCATCTGGTGTTTCAATCGACCCACGGACGGTCGACGCAGATTTACACCATGCTCGCTGACGGCAAGCATCAGCAGCAATTGACCACGCAGGGGAATAATACACAGCCGGTGTGGGCGAACGGGATAAACTAAGAAGATAAGGGAAGGGATGACAATGCGTAATCTTTCGAGAACACTCGGCACTGCGGTGTTCGCGGCGGCTTTGATGATATCGGCCGCGGGATGTGGGAAGAAGAAAGTGGCGACGACAACCCCGCCTCCGCCGACCGCGGCGCCGAGCGGGCCGACCGAGCCTGCACCGGCCGCGCCTTTGGCGGTGCGCATTAACAGCTTCACAGGCGAACCAGCTTCGATCGAGCGTGGGCAAGCGGCGACGCTGCGCTGGTCCGTGGGCAATTCGACGGATATTTCGATCGATCAGGGCCTCGGCGCGGTGGCAGCCAACGGCAGCCGCCAGGTGTTTCCCAGCCAGACCACCACTTACACATTGACGGCGAAGGGCGGCAATCAGGATACGCGATCGGTAACGATCGAGGTGTCGTCGAGCGTGCCTCCTCCGCCTGTTCGCACGACGGGCGCTAGAATCTCCGGTGCGGAGATGTTGGGACGGGAAGCACAGGACGTCTACTTCGACTACGACAAGAACGATATTCGCGCCGACAGCCGCGATACGCTTACCAGAGATGCGGATCTGATCAAGCGCATTTTGGCCGGCGATCCGGGCTTTACGATCGTCGTCGAAGGTCACTGCGATGAGCGCGGATCGGAAGAGTACAACCTGGCGCTGGGCGATCGCCGCGCGCTGGCGGTGAAGGAATTCTTAGTGCAGCTTGGCGTGCCGGACGATCGTTTAAAGACGATCAGCTTCGGCAAGGAGCGGCCGATTTGCACCGATCAAAACGAAGCCTGCTATCAAAGGAACCGGCGCGGCCATCTAGCGCCCGCGCAGTAACAAACTCCCGAGGAGGGTGCATGAACGCTTCACGATTACTTCTGCTCTCGATAGCTCTTTCGCCCGCGATAGTGCTGGGCCAAAAGAAGGAGGATATCCTCTCCATTCAGCGCGACGTTGCGACCCTCGACGAACACGTGAAGCAGCTTCAAAAGGCGCTTGACGACAAGATGGGCACGCTGACTGCCCTGGTCCAGCAGTCGATCGACGCGTCGGCCAAGACTGCGTCGGCGCTGACGGCGATGCAGCATAGCGTCGATCAGAAGATGGCGGAGCAGCAGGCGAAGCTTGTGACGCCGGTCGCGACGCTAGGCACGAAGGTCGACGAGATGTCGGGCGATTTTCGCTCCGTTCGCGAAAATGTGGCCGAGTTGGTGAGGCACATGAACGATCTGGACGCGAAGGTCACCGATATTTCGAGCGCCGTTCGGACGTTGGCTGCGGCACAGGTCGCGAAGCCTCCGGACCCATCACCGGGCCAGGCAGGGACCGCGCAGCAGGCGACCGATGGTCCGCCGGCGGGCATGTCGGCCGAGCTATCCTATACGGCCGCCCTGAGCGACTACAACGGGAAGAAAGACAATCTCGCCATCGACGAGTTTGTGCAGTACTTGAAGTATTTTCCGCAAAGCGCAAACGCGCCCAACGCGCAGTATTACATCGGGCAGATTTACTACCGCAGCGAGGACTGGGAAAACGCCGCAAAAGGTTTCGATTTAGTGCTGGAGAAGTATCCTAAGAATCCAAAGACGGCCGATGCGCAGTACATGAAGGCTTGCGCGCTGATGAATGCCAAGCACAAGACCGCCGCCGCCCAGGAATTCAAAAACTTTATCGCGGCCTATCCCGAGAATGCCCACGTGAAGGAAGCTCACGCGCATCTGCGCCAACTGGGCATGGAAGGTCCAGCGGCAACCCGGCGAAAGAACTAAATATGGCGGCTCCGGCCGAGCCACGACTTTCCTACGAAGATGTCGCCCGGATGATCGAGCATCCGGTGCTGCGGCCGGAGCTCTCTGAAGAAGAAGTTCGAACTGGCTGCGAAATCGCGCGTCACTATCGCATCGCCGCGGTGACTGTGCGAGCTTCGGATGCCGATCTGGCCGTGGAATGGATGCGATCGAGCGGCGTCGCCGTCGCAAGCGTGGTCAGCTATCCGCATGGGTCGTCGACTACCTCGGTGAAGCTCTACGAAACTCGCGACCTGCTGCGGCGCGGCGTCACGGAAGTCGACACCGTGATCAATCTGGGAAAGATGATCTCGCGCCAGTTTCAATACGTGGAAACAGAACTACAACAGATGGCTGCGGCGTGTCATGAGGGCGGCGCGATTCTGAAGGTTGCATTTGAAAACGGATATCTGACCGAGGATCTGAAGACCATCGCGTGCAAAATCGTCAAGCGTGCGGGAGCGCATTACGCGCGGACATCGACGCCGTTTGGGCCTCCGCCGTACTCGCTCGCCCACATTACTAAAGACGTTACATTAATGAAGCGACTCCTCGGCGACAGTGTAAAAATTAAGGCGAGCGGCGGAGTGCGAACCATCGCCGACGTGTTGGCGTTGCGCGAGGCCGGATGCGCGCGCGTCGGCACCATCGCCACTGTGGCGATTCTCGAAGCTTGGAAGGCGCAAATTAAGCCGTAGTCGCCGCGGTTCCCGCGAGCCCTAGTTCCGCGGCGCGCGCCTGCATCGCCTGGATGCAGAACTCGATGTGCTGGTCGAGATCGACGCCCATTTCCGCGGCTCCGTTCAGGATATCGTCGCGATTCACGGCACGGGCAAACGCTTTGTCCTTGAGTTTCTTCCGCACCGATTTTGTCTCGACCTCCTGAATACTGCGGCCCGGTTTCACATAAGCGCAGGCAGTCAGAAATCCGGCCAACTCATCGCAGGCGAACAGCGTCTTTTCAAGCGGAGAGACGCGAGGGACGCCGGTAAAATCCGCGTGCGAAAGAATAGCCCGCCGAATCTCCTCGCTCACTCCACGCTCGGCAAGAATCGGCTCGCCTTTGGTCGGATGGTCGGGCAAATTGGGATGAATTTCCCAATCGAAATCGTGGAGCAGCGCCGCGACCGCCCACGTTTCTTCGTCCCCGCTCAACTTGCGCGCATACGCGGCAACACAGGCTTCGACCGCCAGCATATGCTTGCGCAGGCTCTCCGATTTCACGAATTCGCACACAATTTCCCATGCTTGTTGGCGGTCCATAAACACAGTGTATGTTAAACTAAGTTTGTAGTTAGCGTGGGCCTGTGGCGCAGTTGGGAGCGCGCTTCCATGGCATGGAAGAGGTCGACGGTTCGAACCCGTCCAGGTCCACCAAGAGCTTCTCCGCACCACCGGCCAGAGCCGCCAATTTCGCGATCTGGCCGGCCGTCATTAGATGGAACAGTGGGTCAAGGCAGTTTAACGGTGTCGGAAATGAATGTAACCCCGGTTTTCGCCAGCGCTCTGCCGGTCAGCGTTGTGCCGGACCCCATGGTAATGGCGGAACCAGCCAAGATGTTTCCATAGAATATTACACCTGAATTCAGCGTGGCTTGAGTGCCGACCTGCCAAAAGACGTCAGCCGCCTGGGCGCCGTTTGTCAGGATAACCTGGGCGTTAACGCCTACCGTCAATCCAGTTCCAATCTGGAAGATATAGACGCCACGGCCACTCAGGGTGAGGTTTCCCCCCGTTATCAAAAGAATGGTCTTGGCTCTATAAAGGCCAGGGGTGAGGGTCAGGCCGGCCTGATCTGTGTCCGCGTGTGTGAATGCGCCGACCCGTCCAGCGGCGTCGTTAATGGCGACGGTCAAGGAGGCTTGCGCGTGTGCTGCGACAGTACTCGACTCCGTTATACACGTCGCGATGCACACTTCGGTCGGCGTGTAAATCGTTCCGTGCACGACTCCGGGCCCCCCAGAAATGGGCAAAAACCCAGTGACCGAAGTGCCTGGCGAAACCCCAAGATCCCCAGTAATAACGGTGTTAGCACTGCTAGGACTGGTGTTGGTAACATCGCTGCCGGCCAGAACCGCGAAAGGCGCGGCCGATCCGAGGTTTACGGGCTGCAGGCCCTTTGCCTGCATATCCGCTGCTATCGCCGGGCAAAGAGTGAACGCCGTACAGAGAAGAACTGCGGTGACACCTGCCGTGTGGTTGGTTCGCGCCGGAAAGCCGGCCCTGATCTCAAATAATCTGTTCATGTAATCCTTTTGGTTTTAAGTCTTGCAACACTCTGGTCTGGGAGCAGCCCGGCGGCCAACGCTTAAGTCCAACGAAACCGCCCCCACGCGTTCGTGAAGATACTAAAGAGCGACCGCGCGCGGTCACTTCGGCCGGATTTGGTCATTTGCCCTTGCTATGTCTTTTCTTTTGCGTCAGAATGTCTGGAGGAACCCTCCCAGCTCCACAAATCTCAAACATGAAGCTCTCCGATATTGACCCGGGACCGTACGCTCCGAAATCCGTGCGCATGATTGTCGAGATCGCGAAGGGCGGCTCGAACAAGTGCGAATACGATATCGAGCTGGGTGTTTTTCGCCTCGACCGCACGCTCTATTCGCCCATGCACTATCCCGGAGATTACGGATTCGTGCCCGGCACAGTGGCGGAAGACGGCGATCCGATTGACATCCTGGTCCTGATGACCCACCCGAGTTTTTCCGGCTGCATGATCGAAGTGCGCCCCATCGCGATTCTCGACATGGTGGACAATTCCGAGGCGGACCACAAAGTGCTCGCTGTACCGATCCGCAATCCGCGCTACGACGAGATTCATAACGTCGGCGACGTTCGCGCGCACCAGATGAGGGAGATTGAGCACTTCTTCCAGATCTATAAGGAACTGGAAGGCAAGAACGTCCGGTTGCAAGGCTGGCGCGATGTCCACGCCGCGCACGAGGCGATCATGAAGGCTCGCGAGCGCTATCTTGCGGAGAAATCCGCTAAGTAGCAGCCACCTAAGTAGCAGCCACCAGTTCCCGCGCGCCGATTTGCTTCAAGCACCGGTCGACCCACTGCTTCGTCAATTTCTCTTGCACGCCATTTTGCGATAGCCGCGTGCGCAGGTTCGACCAATCCACCAGATCGAGCGACTGATCCTGATTGAAACAGGAGAACACCACGGTTTCTTCGCCCGTGATCGGGTCCTTGTGCTGCTGGAGGCACTGCGCACAAATTTCTTTCATCATGCATTGCATCGGCGAATTGATACTGCCAATCGCCTTGTGATCGGGCCTGAGATATGGCGCAAGTATGGTGTGGCGAGCCAGCGCGACCGCGCCCATCATCGCGTCCGACCCGATGACGACCAGCCGGTCAACAGAGTGCAGCGAAATTTCCGGGCTGTCAGGAGAGCCGCCGTGTAGCGGGATGGGGTCATCCAAATCGCCGCGTCCGTATGCCGCAATAGCCTCGACAATATTCCCGACGAACGCTTTATCTTGCACGCGGCCCGGCGTGAAGCCCGGAGCCTCATCGCAGCACCAGATCACCACGTCCGCCGCTTTTTCGATCTCCTCCACCTTGTAGCGATCGATAATTTTCTTATAACCGGCGAAATAAACGGTCCGCGAGCGATTCGCGCGCAACTCCTGGCCGATCGAGAACAGCACCGCATTGCCCAGCCCCCCGCCGATCAATAAAACAGTTTCCTTCGACGGTGTTTCGGTCGGCGTTCCCGTCGGACCCATCAAAATAACAGGCTCGCCCGGTTGCAGCAACGCGCACAAATCGGACGACCCGCCCATTTCGAGCACGATGGTCGAGAGTAAACCTTGTTCCCGATCGACCTTCGCCCCGGTCAGCGCCAGCCCCTCCATCGCAAGCGTCGTTCCTCCGGCTTTCGGCGCCAGCGTCTCGAAATTTTGCAAGCGATAGAACTGGCCCGGATGGAAAGCTCGCGCGGCCATCGGCGCCTTGACCACCACTTCGACGATGGTCGGCGTCAAGCGCTCCACCCTGTGAACAACCGCGCGAAGCTCCGCGTTCAGATGATCGAGCAACACCGCCGGCAGCAGCCCTGTCGGCGCTTTGCGCGCAAGCAGCCGGGAAACCACGGGATAGCCTTGCTTCGCGCTCGCCATCGCCTTAACCACGTTACCCGCGAACGAGGGATGCAGATCGCCAAAGAAGCTGATGCCGCGCCCGTCGGGGCGAATCGACATGAGAACGCGCGCCTGCGCGGGTTTCGCCACCTTTTCGGGCTTCACAATCTGCCCCTCGTCGTCGACCGCGCGGAACCAGCGGCCGTCTAAAAACACATTTTCCGGATCTTCGCGGCCCAGCACCGTATTCGGTTGCGTGCCCGCGGCCACCAGGATCGACCGCGCCGGCATGCGCACCACTTCACCCTCGGCGTTGCGCAACATCAGCGCCGCGGCGTGGCCGAACGAATCCACCTCGACCTCTACCGGCGTTAGGGACTCCGCGAATCGAATGCCCTCTTCCAGCGCCAGCGCGACCTCTTCGTGATTCAGCGTGTAGCTGGGAGAATCGATCAATCGCCGCCGGTACGCGAGCGTAACACCACCCCATTGATTGAGGATCTGGACCAGTTTTGGGTCGCGGCCTTCCCGCGCGGCTGCGGCACGTTCGAATCGAAGAGCGCGCGCATGGGTGATGAACTCCTCCGCAGTCTCGGTTTCTTCGGCGGTCCAACGCTCCCGAACCTCGCGTTCGCCAATTTCGGCGGCCAGGGTTTCATATCGCGTCAGGAATTTTTCAACCTGAACAACGTAATACGCCAGCGATTCCGTGGCCGTATCGATCGCCGTCAATCCACCGCCGATTACGACGATCGGCATCCGCACTTGCAGATTCGCCACCGAGCTCGCTTTCGCCGCGCCCGTCAACTGCAGCGCCATCAGAAAATCGGAAGCCTGGCGAACACCGCGCGCCAGCCCGTTCTTCATAGGAATCACGGTGGGCCGCCCCGCGCCCGCGCACAGCGCGATGTGATCGAAGCCCAGTTCGAACGCGCTCTCGACAGTCATCGTGCCGCCGAAGCGCACGCCGCCGAACATGCCGAACTGCTCACGCCTTTCGAGCAGCAGACGGATAATCTTGAGAAAGTTTTTGTTCCACCGAACCGTGATACCGTATTCGGCGACTCCTCCGAACCCCGCCATCACGCGGTCGTCCAGCGATTCGTACAGCTCGTTCACATCGCGAATCGGACGGAACGGCGTGCGTTCGCCGTGCGGGGTAACGCCGGAAATCTCGGACGGCAGAGGCTCGATCTTCAACCCATCGACGCCCGCAACCGTGTGGCCGTCGTTCATCAGGTGATGCGCCAGCGTGAAGCCGGCTGGTCCCAGCCCGACCACCAGAACTTTATATCCTGATTCTTCTTTGGGAAGCGGACGTGCGAAGTTCAGCGGATTCCAGCGCGTCAGCAAACTATAAATCTCGAAACCCCATGGAAGCTCCAGAACATCTTTGAGCGCTCGTGTTTCTACCTGCGGTATATCCACCGGGTCCTGTTTCTGAAAAATGCAGGACTTCATGCAGTCGTTGCAAATGCGATGGCCTGTGCCCGCGCACATCGGATTATCGACCGCCGTAATCGCCAGCGCGCCTACCGAATGGCCGCGCTGCTTGACCAGGTTCATCTCCGAAATTTTCTCGTCCAGTGGGCATCCCGCCAGCGTGACCCCGAAGAAACTTTTCTTATACTCGCCGGTCTTTTCTTTCAGGCCGGTGGAGCAAGAATCTTTCTCCTGGTTGTGGCATTTGATGCAGTAGTTCGCCTGATCGAGCGCCGCGTTCAAACCCATGCCCGCATCGGTAAGCTTGAATCCTTCGCGATGACGCCATTCGTGCTGCGGCAGCGCGAGCCGTGCGATGCCACCCGAAATCAGTGTCTCCACCGGAATCAGATGCGTCATGTCCAGCTTGTGCGGAACCTTGAACAGCACTCCGCCATCGTGTTTTTCGCGGCCCGCGGGTGAAAGCGCGGCCCAAGCGGCGTACTGAGCCGCGACCGCCAACTGCGCCGCGTGGTTCGCCTCATCGTCGAGCCATCGCGACACATGATCGACAAAACTCGCCTCGGTCAGCGGCTCGTTGAACAGCGCCTCCAGTTCCATGGCGCAGGCACGCCCGTTGATCGCCGACGCTTTCTCCGGCGTCACGCCGCTGATAGCCTTTTTGTGGACGAATTTCCTCTTCAGCGCATGAACCGGCGCGAGAGCATCGTGCCTAGCCTGCAGCGCACGCACCTCGGCCGAGATGCCAAACAAATCGCCAACGAAATCCTCCACATGCGGAGCCAGGTCGACCATCAATTCCGACTGCTGCTTTCTTGTGTGGTGGCCAATATTGGCGGCAGCCGCCCTTTCAGGCGGCTCTTCGGCCCGCGCGGCCATCAGGCCGCTGTGGAGCCCTGTATCGATAGCTTTCAAATAATCGGCAAACGCGGCATCAAGACGGACCAATCCCTCGCGGCGATATAGATCGTCGAACGAAAGTCCAAACTTGAGGTGCAATGATTCAGATGTAGGCATGAGCAGCCGAACAGGACGACCTGCAGTGAATATCTATATTGTAGCAACTGGAGCTTGCTTCGACCGCCGAAATGCTTCCCATGTTACCCATATCGAGAGCAAAATCAGCACGCCGTCTCGCGCCAAGGTCTTCGGGCCCAACTGCTCGCCCGGTCCAAAGCATCCGCAGTCGCCCTGGAATCCGCGCAGATAAAGGACCAGCAACACGCTGAAGAAGCAAACCAGAAGCGCCGTGGCAATCGAGGCAACATACCGCGTCAGAATCCCGATCACCAGCAGTACCCCAATCAACAATTCGAACCACGGCATCGTGCGCGCCACAAACTCCACCGAGGAACCCGGTACGACATGCATCGCGTCGATCTCCATCGCGAAGATCATCCAAGGGTCGCGCAGTTTGGTATACGCGGCATAAAGAAACACCGCCGCCAGCAGCAGCCGCCCCAGAATCGCGATCACGCGGTACATTACTTCACCGGAAGGCTGTTGATCAATTGCTTCAGCAGATCGTACCGGACATCGCCCTTGACCGGATATTTCTTTCCGCCGCCGCTCAAAATCATCGTCGGTGTCTCGCTCAGCGGAATCTTGTATCCCAGGGCCATATCGGCGTCGATCTCATTGTTGATCTCCGCCAGGCTCTTCGGATCCGTGAGGATCTTCCGCACTTTCGCCATTTCCGCGGGCGTCAATTCCTTTGCAACTGTGCCCTCGACATCTCCAGTCCGCCCCCACTCCTCTTGCGTCCGGAACAGTGCGTCGCAGATGCGATCATACCGGCCGATCCGCGCCGCGGCGTCGGCATACTGCGCCGCCTTCCGCGCATACGGATGCTGTTGCAGAGGGAAATCGCGATAAATAATGCGCACCTTGCCCGACGCAACACAATCTCCCAGCGCCTCCTTAATCGCCCCGAAATGCAGCCTTGCGCAATGAGGACACTGGAAATCGCTGAACACCTCGAGCGTCACAGGCGCGTTTGGCGATCCGGCCGACCGGTCCATCGCATCGGTTGCGAACAGCGTAGTCGCGGCAAAAAGGAGCGGCAATAGGAGAACTCGCATTTGCCCTGATCCTATCACAGCCGTCCATTGTGATAAAACACGTTTCATGGCTATTGATCTTAAGGGAAGAACGGCGCTCGTAACCGGCGCGGGCCGCGGCATCGGTCGCGCGGTCGCACTCAAGCTCGCCCAGGCGGGCGCATCGGTGATGTTGAACGATCTCGATCGCGACGTGGTTTTCGAGACTGGAATGTTGATCGATAAAGAAGGAGGCGCGGCGAAGGCGATGCCCGGCGACGTTACGGCTCCCGATTTTCCCGAGAAGCTGGTGAACGCGACCGTCGGTGGATTCGGTTCCATCGACATCATCGTCAACAACGCCGGCTACACCTGGGATAACGTAATCCAGAAAACAACCGACGAGCAGTTTCAGGCCATGCTCGACATCCACATGGTGGCTCCATTTCGCATTCTGCGCGCCGCATCGACGTATATCCGGGAGGCTGCGAAAAAGGAGATCGCCGAGGGCAAGCGCGTCATGCGGAAAGTCGTGAATATCACCTCGGTGTCGGGCGTCGATGGCATCGCTGGCCAAGCAGGCTACGGATCGGGCAAGAGCGGCATCAACGGATTGACGAAAGTCATGGCGAAGGAATGGGGCCGCTACAACGTCAACGTGAACTCCGTCGGTTTCGGATTCATCGAGACGCGTCTAGTCGCGCCTCTCGGTTCGGAGATCGATATGAAAGGCAAGAAAATCAAGGTCGGTGTGCAGCAAGCCGTCATCGACGCCGTGAAAACCCACTGTCCGCTCGGCCGCTCGGGAACCGTCGAAGAAGCAGCCGGCCCCGTGCTGTTCTTCTGCTCGTCCTTGTCCGATTATGTAAGCGGCGAAATTCTAATCGTCAGCGGCGGCGCGCGATCGTGATCGATCCTCTATTATCCTGGCGCAAAGAATTTCCGATCCTCGATCGGACCGTGTACATGATCAGCCACTCGCTCGGCGCGATGCCCCGCCGCACGCGCGACCGCTTGAATCAGTTCGCCGATGAATGGGACACGCGCGGCATCCGCGCCTGGGAAGAAGGCTGGTGGGAAATGCCCGTCACCGTCGGCAACCTGATCGGAAAAATTATCGGCGCGGGCGAAGGCGAAATCGTCATGCAGCAGAACGTTTCCATCTGCCAGCAGATCGTGCTTTCGTGCTTCGATTGGACGAAAACGCGAAACAAGATCGTCACGGATTCGATGAATTTCCCGTCGAATCTATATAATTATGGTCAATTAAGGGCTCGTCAAGCCATCATTCCGTCAAAAGATGGTCTTATAAGCCCTCTTAAGGAGATGCTGGAGGCCATTGACGAGGAGACCGCGCTCGTTTCCGTCTCCCACGTTCTGTTTCGCAGCTCCTTCATCCAGGACCTGGCCGCGCTCACGCGTCGCGCCCACGAAGTAGGGGCAAAGATAGTCGCGGATGTCTATCAATCCGCAGGGACAGTCCCCCTCAATGTGCGCGAATTGGGAGTCGATTTCGCGGTCGGCGGATCGGTGAAATGGCTGCTCGGTGGACCCGGCGCGGGATTTATTTACGTTCGCCGGGATTTGTGGCCCTCGCTCGAGCCGCGCATGACCGGCTGGGCCGCCCATCGCAACCCGTTTTCCTTCGCACCCGAACACGATTACGACCCTGGAATCAATCGTTTCCTGAACGGAACGCCGAATGTCCCCGCGATGTATTCGGCCATGTCCGGTTATGAAATTATCGGCGAAATTGGCGTCGATGCGATTCGAAAAAAATCCATGCGCCAGACCGCGCGGCTCATCGAACTCGCTGAAGAAGCGGGCTTTCGCATCAACTCACCGCGCGATCCCAACCAGCGCGGAGGCACCGTGGTGATTGATGTTCCCAACGGTTACGAAATCGCCCAGGAGCTTGGCCGGCGCGATTATTTGGTCGATTATCGCCCGGGCGCGGGCATTCGCGTGGCTCCGCATTTTTATTCGACGGACGAGGAGTTGGATTTAGTAATCCGCGAGATTAAGAGCCTTTCGGCGACGCCATCTCTACGGCCGAAGTCCTGACAAAGTGCAGAATCACGGTCGCCGCCGCGCATTTGTAGAACGATGGGCCGAAGTCTGTAAAGATCGAAGCGATCGTCAACCCGAGGCACAGCAAGAACAGGATCGTCAACGCGAGGCGGACGCGCTCCAAGTTGACCTCGCGTTTACTCTTTTCCTGAGTCACGGGCATCTCGCAGGTGAAACACTTCGTTTCGCCTTTACACAGACGTCCTCCACAATTCAAACAGGCTGGCATATCTTTCGAGTCTAGCCCGGGCGCAACCCGCGAGCCATCGGGCATTCGCCTCATTTTTGCTTCAGGTTGGTCTCGAAAAGGGAATAGATTCGCTTATACTCGTCGGCCCAGCTCGACGGCTGCACGAATCCATGATCCTCCACCGGATAGGGCGCGATCGACCAATTCTCCTTGTGCAGTTCGATGAGCCGTTGGACCAGACGAACCGAGTCCTGGAAAAACACATTCGTATCGACCATGCCATGGCAGATCAATAGCGCGCCTTTCAATCCGTCGGCAAAATAAATCGGCGACGATTTTTTATACGCCTCGTCGTCTTTTTGCGGCAAATTGAGAATATTCGCCGTATAGCCGTGGTTGTAATGGGCCCAATCGGTCACCGGACGCAACGCGGCCCCGGCGGCGAATGTATCGGGCGCGGTAAACATAGCCATCAGCGTGATGAATCCTCCGTAACTGCCTCCGTAGAGTCCGATGCGCTTCGGGCCCACTCCATATTGCGAGACGATGAACTTCGCCGCATCGACGTGATCGTCCAGATCCTTGCCGCCCATGTGCCGATAAATCGCGGTACGCCAATCGCGCCCGTACCCGGCGGAGCCGCGGTAATCGATATCGATTACCAGATAACCGTGCTCCATCAAAAAGTGATTGAACATGTATTCGCGCTCATACTGCGACCACCAGTGGTGCACGTTCTGCAAATACCCCGCGCCATGGACGAAAATCACCGCGGGTCCGCCCTTCTTGAACTTCGCCGGCTT
This sequence comes from Bryobacterales bacterium, assembly GCA_003170295.1. Taxonomy (GTDB): domain Bacteria; phylum Acidobacteriota; class Terriglobia; order Bryobacterales; family Bryobacteraceae; genus Palsa-187. The sequence continues at coordinate 46,811 of PNAJ01000103.1, forward strand.
GTACAGACGCGCCGGGACTTTTACGCCGTCGCGCGCCGGGATCTCGACAATCGGAACGTCCAGCCATTTGTAGTCCCAAAACTCGGGCGCGGGCGAGGACGTGACCTTCTTGCCGTCGACAAAAAGCTCAGGCGGTTTGTTGGTGTAGGAATAAATGTCGGCGAATGCTTTCTCATCCGGTGCAAGCGTGACGCGATGATTGCCCGGTTCTTTCGTGAGTTGCTTGCGCGCCCCGCCATCGACGTTCATGGAATAGAAGTGACGATCGAAAGGACTCACTTCCGTCGACGTAAAGAAAAATGTGTTGCCGTCCTGCGATAACTCGACGCCGCTCACCTCGAACTTACCGGCCACCAGGGGCTTCGGATCGCCGCCATCGTAGGAAAGTTTGAAAAGATTCGAGTAGCCGTCTTTCTCGCTCAGGAAATAGATTTCGTCGCTGTGCTTCAGCCACCCAGCGCTCCCGCCCGCGAATGGGCCGCCTCCCATGAGCCACGCGTCGTCATGTTCAGTGAACAGCGTGCGGGTCTTTCCAGTAGCCGCATCGAGCGCGAGAATCCAACGGTCCTTATTATCCGTGGCGCGAGCGATGAGAAACGCCTTCGTGCCCGCCTCATTCCAGACCGGCGCCTGCAGTTGAACCTCGCGAGTCCCGAGCCCCGCATCGATCCACTTCACTTCGCCCGTCGCGACATCGAGGATTGCCGCACTTTGCTTCGACTGCGGCTCGCCGACATTCGAGTGCCCGGCGATGTCCTCCGTGTATGCCGATTCCGTGACGTAATTCGGCACGTTCTCCGCCTTCACGCCGTTCGCGGTCTCCGCGACCATCGCGATCAGGCATTTGCCGTCGGGACACATCTCCAGACGCCCCGCAGTCTGGCGAGCCAGCAACTGGAACGGCTTTCGCGCGACCGGCTCGTCCTTTTTGCGCTTCGCTTCCGCCTCTTCCCGTGCCGCGGCTCGCTCCTTCACCGCAAGGATTAGATCGAGCTCCTGCTTCTTGAGAAACTCCTGACTATCGGTCCCCTTCACAGGGGCCGCTGCGGCTGCGGGAGGCGCTCCACCACCGCCCCGTCCGCCGCGTCCGCCGCCTCGTCCACCAGCCGGTGCTGGAGCCGCCGCGCCCTCAGCCGCAGCCGCGCGAATGTCCGTCAATTGTTCGAGCAGGCCGGTATCGAGCGACATCACATAGAGATTCCCTCCGCGCAGAAACGTCACCCGCTTTTCGTCGGGCGTGAACTGCGGATTCGTCTCGATCTCGGTAGTCTTCGTCACCTGCCGCTTCGTTCCAGTCGAAAGATCGTAAACGAAAATATCGCCGCTCTCCGCATAGACGAGCCTTTTGCGGTCCTTCGTCCGGCTGCCAAAGGAGGGCGGGAGATTCTTTGTTTCTTCCTCGCTCAACTTGCGTAAACCTGACCCGTCGCGATTCACGACATACGTATCGCTCGGCTTCACGCGCGGCTCATTGGCCTGCTTCCATTGAAAATAGACCCGCTGCCCGTCGCTCGACCAGCGCGGCGCGGCAGGCTCGTTGCCGTACAACTCCGGCCCTCGCATGATGTTGTCGATGGTAAGCGCGAACCTCTTCTGCGCTGTGATCTGCGAACTCTGCCCCAGCAAGAGGGTGAAGATGAGAACCGCGATGAGGATGCGTTGTTTGGGCATAACTTGTGATTCTAGCAACTCCGAGTCTGTCCCCTCCCTGACGGTCAGGGTTCGGTGCGGGAGATCGCGATGGTCCCGGGGCGGCGACACAAGTGTCGACGCTGTACGAACGAGTGTTTCCCTGCCCATCGGTTGGGGATGAAGACGCCAGAAGAGCCGCCTAAAAGGGCGGCTGCCGCCAGAATTTGCGGCCCCACAAGCGCATGGCGGAGTGTTTCCGTGGGGTGTGCGAGCTACAATTGCAGGCGGGCTGGTTTCTATCCGATCTCTTCCAGCAATCGCCGCAGCCCTTCCTCGAAAACATCCGGCGGCGTCAGCAGACTCACAACCAGAAACGCCTCCGAGTCGAAGTCGAAATAGTATCCCGGCTGCACCAGAACATCGCGACGATCGAGCAACGCGATCGCCCACTCTTCTTCGCTTCTTGTGCGCGGGACTTGGAGGACCGCCGACCATCCGCCTTCGACATGCAGGGGACGCGCTGCGGATTTTCCAGTCATTCGCCGCAGCAGAGCGAGATTGGCACGCGTTCGGTCCAAAATCTGCCCGCGCACCGCGACCGCTGCATCGAGCAGGCGCGGCAACGCGATCTGCACCGGCGTCGCAACCGATAAATAGGTATCCGCGATGAGTTCCAACCGGTCGAGGGCCTCTTCATGCCCAGGACCACTCGCGACGATCCAGCCGAGCTTAATCTGCGGCAGGCCCGCGATCTTGGACAATCCGCTCATCGAAAACGCGGGCGCCTCTGGCGCCTTTGTTAGGGACCGTACGCGCGAGTCGTCGGGCAGGAATGCATAGTCGGAGAACACTTCGTCCGAAAGAATTGGAATGCCGAGCCGCTCCAGCCTCGCCCATTCTTCCCGCTTCAGAAAAGATCCCGTCGGATTGTTCGGATTTACTACGACGATGGCCCTGGTCCGCGGAGTAATCGCGCGCTCCAGCGCATCGAAATCGATATGCCAAGCGCCGTCATAACGCAGAGGATATTGCACCACGCGCACCGATTCGAGGCCCGCGAGAAACTCAAATAGCGGATACGACGGCCGCGGTGAAAGAATTTCGTCGCCCGGATCGCATAGCAATTTGAACAGATACGAGTACGCTTCGCTGGTCGACGCTGTGAGTAAAATTCGCGACGCCGGAACGTCGCCGTAGTACTTCGCGACCGCTTCTCTCGCCGAGAGCAACCCTCTTGGCTCCGGGTCATATCGCAGCGCGTGAGCGTCAGCCAACGCGCCGAGGATTTCCTCGCGAGGATAATTCAATCCGGCGTGCATTGGATTCGATTCGGTCAGATCGAGCACCCGCTGCTTCGATTTGAGCAGCGCCGACAGCCGATTTGTTTCGAGATTCCAATCGAGCCGCGAAGAAAACACGCGATTAGATTAGCAGTTTCTCGCTCGTCTTCAGTCAGTTGCGTGTTCCGATCGCACGCGTTTCAGCAAGCTTGCACGATTATATGGACAAGAGATCGGTCATTTCGTCGTATTCCGATCCGCTACCCGAGAGGGTGCGCATCGCCATTCGGCTACAATGCGATGTCCCACGCCATGAGCTTCTAGCGGCCTGTCTCACCGAGATCGGTACTGTCTACGTCGACACGACTCTCGACGCGGCACGCCTGGAGGCGTGCGCCACAGCCACAAGCCTTGGCGGCAATTGCGACAGGGGGACCGGCGGCAAGAGGGTCACGCTGAGACAAGCCTCTTAGGTCTCGCCCGACGGCGGCAGATTTATTCAATCCCTGCTTGCTTCAGCAGCTCCAAAAACTGGCGCTCGGTGCGCATGTCGATGGCCTCGGCTACCAGCTTCCCTTCCGCATCGAAAATGAAACTCTTGGGAATACCTTCCACGCCGAAAGCTTCGTTCACCTTGCGGCCGGGATCGAGCAACACGGGGAATGTGTAGTGCTGCTTTGCTAAAAACCCGGCGACGGTGTCGCGATCTTCATCCGAGACCGCGAGAACGACGAGTCCTTTTTTCTCGAACCGGCGATGGAGCGTCTCCATGTCGGGCATTTCCTTGCGGCACGGCGGACACCAAGTCGCCCAAAAATTCAGCAGCACGATTTTTCCGCGCAGCGCGTCGAGCGAGTAGGTTTTGCCATCCATCGAGGTCAGGGTGAACGCTGCTTTCTGATGGATGCGCTCGCGCAGTGCGAGAACGGCGTCCGCGGCATCGAGCGAAGGATCGGAAAACGGGGACCGCGCGTGCTCATACCGTATTAAAGCTGCCAACTCCACGTAAACGCGGGCAGGAGGAGCATCTTCTTGAATCCCCTGCCCCAGCACTGCGGCAACCGCGTTCATTGCTTCCTTGCCGTTATCGCCTTCCGTGGCTAGATTCGCGAGGCTGCTCGCCCATCCGGATTTCGAGCCCTTCGGCAATGCTTGAATGGCGTGCGCCAACTCGATCACCGTCTGAATGCGCTCGGCATCCGGGAGGCTGCGGATTTTTCCCATGCGCCCCGAAATCGCCTGCTCCGCCGATGGAGCGCTTGTCGTGGGCGCGACACGCGCCGCCGCTCCAATAGTGAGGGGACCGGTAGCATCCCAGCGCGCCAGCGTATCCTTGTACTTCTCGACTCGATCGGGCGCAAGCGCGCGCAGGCGGACGCCGGCCGCGACCAGCAGAGTGTCACGCGAATTCGTCGTCGAGCCTTCGACTGAACCGATTTTGAACTTCGCGCTGAGAACCGGCGTGGCATCTTTTCCGTAATCCTGAGCGGACACGATTTTGAGAATGCGATCGTATACATCCGCGGCCATTTCGGGAGCAATCGGAGCGATGGCCGCCGCGCAGTTCGTGACGCCAAAAAGCTCGTAAGGCTTCAGGGCGTCAAATGACAATGCGCTCAGAAAATCGGCGAACAGGCTTTTCGCGTCATCAGGGCTCTCTGCCGCCAACCTCTTGAACAACGGTGCGATACCGGTCGGCGGCTTACCCTTTTTGAATGACGCGCGATAGACAGGCACAGCCTGACGCATCTGATTCGAGCGCATCAATGCGTCGGCGACGATAAAATCCGAGCCTGGTTTCAGATGCGGCAGCAGAGCGATCGTCGCCTCCGGCGCCAACGGTGCGAGCGCAGACAACAATCGCGGATCAATCGAATCGCGCGTACGGACGTCTTCGAGGGCCGCGCGCGCGAATTTATCCGCGATCTCCGGGTAGCGGTCCTTCAGCGCCTGCGCCGCAAGGATTCGAAACTCGGGACGCAGAGCTGGTGTTGATTGAGATGCGAGTTGTTCGACGCGTGCGGCCGCCTGGCCCACCGTGTCAGCATCGCGGGCTCCCCATGCGAACGTGGCACCCACGAGAACGAAGATCGGAAATCGCCAGAATCTCATGATTTCGAGTATATCCGCTAGGTTTGGTCGACGTAAGCGATAGGTCTGACTCTGAAGTCCGAGACATAAATCGAGGTGGGCCGGACGCACTCGTCCGCGCTGGACCGCCTGGTCCGGCTCTGCCAACGCACTCAGAGAGGCCGACGAGGGCGTCGGCCGCGGTCCAGGGGGACCGCCCCACGTTCTAAGTCACGACACTAGATGCCGCTTGCAATTATGACAGCGGAAGATGTACGGATACCGCGCCGGCAATCTCGGCGCCGAATTTCTCGGCGACCGATCCATCCGCGATCGACTCAGGATGATCCTTGAATATCGGAAGCGAGCATATCAGCCTCCATCGTTCGCTACAATTCATAGAACCACCGAAATGACACTTGTACAAGCTCCCCGCATCGATCCTCGATATGCCTGCTTCGATATCGTGATCCGGCGTTCCAAAATTCACCGCTATGGCGTCTACGCGAATCAGCGGATCCCCGGCCATCGTAAAGTGATCGAGTACACCGGCATGCGCCTCAATCGAAAAGATGCGGCGGCGGTGGAAAGCGGCGAATACACGTATCTGTTCGCGGTAGACAACTACTGGACTCTCGACGGCGCGCGCGGCGGGAGTGGCGCGGAGATCATCAATCACAGTTGCGACCCCAACCTGATCAGCCGCGTGATGAAGGGCCATGTCCTCTATATGAGCCTCCGCACGATCAAACCAAGAGAGGAACTCACCATCGACTACAACTTTGCGGACCTCAAGGAGACTACCGCGTGCTCCTGCGGCGCCGAGGCATGCCGCGGCACGATCGAAAAGCGCAAGAAGCGAAAGAAAAAATGATCTTAAAGCGAATTTTTCTCCTTATGGCCGCGGTTTCAATGCTCGGCGCTCAGGACGATCCTCAATATACCAACGACGGCATGATGCGACTGCCCGCGAATTATCGCGAATGGGTTTTCTTAAGCTCCGGGCTCGCCATGACGTACGGACCGGCCGGACAGACGAACGCCCAGGGCAATCCGCGATTCGATAACGTGTTCGTGTCGCCAGCCGCTTACAAATCGTTTTTGAAAACCGGCACATGGCCGGATAAAACCACGATGGTCCTGGAAATTCGGGATTCCGATAGCCATGTGTCCATCAACACCGGTGGACGGGTGCAAACCAGCCTCGCCGCCATCGAGGTTCATGTGAAGGATATGGCTCGCTTCAAAGGTGGCTGGGCTTTTTTCGGGTTTGACAAGTCCGACAAGGCGAAGCTGATTCCGGCGTCGGCTAATTGTTACTCCTGCCATGCCGAGCACGGCGCGGTGGATACCACGTTCGTCCAGTTCTATCCCACGCTGATCGACATCGCGAAGCAAAAGGGCACACTCAAACCGTAGCGACGTCCCGCACGCACCGGAATCCGATGTTGGTGGTCGAACTGTCCGGTGTGTTCGAAGTGCGTGCCGCCACACGATACCGGTTGCAGTAAGATTCGTGGCAAAGATACGAACCGCCTTTCATCACGCGGGCCTTGCCGCGCGCTGGACCGGTTGGATTCGTTCTCACGCCCACTAAGTGATAGGACGGATGAAACCAATCCGCGCACCACTCCCACGTATTTCCGCTCACGGAATATAAGCCGTAGGCATTCGGTGGAAACGCGTTTACGGGCGACGTCCCTGAGTATCCGTCTTCAGCCAGATCGCGCGCCGGAAATTCACCCTGCCAGATATTGCACACATGACGGCCACCGGGCATCAGGTCGTCGCCCCATGGAAATCGTTTCTGCTCGAGCCCGCCGCGCGCCGCGAATTCCCATTCCGCTTCGGTCGGCAAACGCTTCCCGGCCCATCGCGCGAACTCGACCGCGTCATTCCATGACACGTGTGTCGCCGGATAATCGCCGCGAGCCTCGATATTCGAATCCGGTCCTTCGGGATGCTCCCACGTCGCGCCCGGAACCTTGCACCACCAGGACGCGGCGAGCACCGTATCCTCCACCAGCGCGGCGCGGCGCTCTTCCGGAATGTGTCCCTGAAAAACGAAGGACCACCCGAAGCGCTCGGCTTCGGTTCGATAACCACTGGCGCGCGTGAACTCGCGGAACTGCGCGTTGGTCACCGGAGCAGCGTCGATATAAAACGGATCGAGCGTGATCTCGCGGACGGGGCCTTCGCCATCGGCGGTGAAGCCCTCAGCGCTGTTGGTGCCCATCAAGAACGGGCCGCCGTCAAGCTTAATCATCCCCTCGGTCGATCCTTGCGTGACTCGGTCAAAGACGCTGGCGGCTACCTGAAGCAGCGCCGCGCGTTCGATGCTCGGCACGCAGCAGGGATGCGTTCGTCTCCCTGTTGCCGCCAGCATTTCGAATTCACGCTTCAAGGCGCTATTTCCTCCACTGTCGCCCGAGCCCGCAGATAATCGCACAGCCGCTCCAGCGCTTTCTGATGTTTCTCCGTCAACAGAAGCCGCTCGATTTGGGGCCGCGCCTCTTCGAACGTCGCCATCCTCTCGTCCGAATGTTCGTAAACTTTCGCGATATGGAACCCGAACGCCGTGCGAAACACCGGACTGACTTCGCCGGGGGTGAGCGCGAACACCACGGCATCGAACTCCGGAACCATCTCCCCGCGTGGAAACCATCCGAGGTCGCCGCCGCGGCCCGGGCAATCCGAAAGCTCGTCCGCGATCGTCTCGAAAACTCCGCCAGCCTTGATCTGCTCTTCGACCGCACAAATCGCGGCAAGCGCGTCTTCCTGAGATGTCTTCTCGTCCACATTCTTGATGATGTGTGCGGCGCGAATGGCTTCCGGGATCGCCATGCTCTCGCGATGGTGGCGATAGTAATCGACCACGTCCTTATTTCGAGGCGGAGCGATGCGGCCGGCATGGCGAATCGCCAACCTCTCGACGCGGAATTGAAGTTCGACCTCGGCGGCGTTCCCTCCCGCCTTCTCGATCACCTCGGCTGGAACAGGTTCCGCATCGGCAAGCGCGGCCTGGCGCAGCAGAACCCTTTCGATCACGTTATCCCGCGCCCATTCCTTGGCGCGCGCATCGATTGTGGCAGGATGTTCCTGCGGCATCGCTTCGGCAAGCCGCAGACGGAGCGTGCGAATCTCCTCGCGGATCACCTCGTCTTCGACCAGTTCGTTATTGACTCGGAGTGGCAAACCGCGATTGTACTAAATAAGAGCGTGATAGACTCTGGGAAATATGACACGCCGTGATCTCCTCAAAGCCGGTCTTGCCTTGGGCGCCGCCGGTTCCGCGATTGCGTTTGCAGACGACAAAGTGCGTCGAGTCGGAATGATTGGGAGTGGCTGGTACGGCAAGAGCGATCTGCTCCGCCTGGTCCAGGTATCTCCCATTGAGGTCGTTTCGCTATGCGACGTCGACAGCAAGATGCTATCGGATGCCGCCGATCTCGTCTCCACTCGCCAGGCTTCCAAGAAAAAGCCCCGCACCTTTTCCGATTATCGCGAGATGCTGAAGCAGAAGGATCTCGACATCGTCATCGTCGATACGCCGGACCACTGGCATGCACTTCCCATGATTGCCGCGGTCCAATCCGGCGTCGACGTGTGGGTGCAGAAGCCGATCAGCGTCGATATCGTCGAAGGACAGGCAATGGTCGCCGCCGCGCGCAAATATGGGCGCGTGGTGCAAGCCGGCACGCAGCGCCGCAGCACGCCGCATCTCATCGAAGCGCGCGATCGATTTATAAAGACCGGACTGCTGGGCAAGATCGCTCAGGTCGACATGTATTGCTACTATCACATGCGCGCTACCGAGAATCCTCCCGACACGAAGCCTCCGTCGAACCTCGATTACGAAATGTGGACCGGTCCCGCGCCCATGCGTCCTTATAATTCTCTGGTTCATCCGCGCAGGTGGCGCGCCTTCATGGAATACGGCAACGGAATCATGGGCGACATGTGCATCCACATGTTCGATATGGTCCGTTGGATGATGGAGCTTGGCTGGCCCAAACGGATCTCATCGACAGGCGGCGTTCTGGTGGACAAGGCGAGCAAGGCGAATATACCCGACACGCAATCGGCGACGTTCGATTATGGCGACCTCGAATGCAACTGGAACATGCGCAGTTGGGGGGCCGCGCCCGATGAGAAATATCCGTGGGGCGCGACGTTTTATGGCGAGAAAGGCACGCTCAAAGTCAGTGTGATGGGCTACGACTTCATTCCAGAAAGGGGCACGCCGGTTCACAAGGACGTTACCTACGAGCTCGAACAATATCCGGAAGATAAGACCGAGAAGGATCTCGAAAAGCACGTCGCCCCCGCGATTCGCGGGCACATGCGGAATTTTCTCGCCGCAATCGACGCTCGCTCCAAACCGGTCGCCGATATAGAACAAGCCCATATTTCAACAGCAAGCTGCATCCTCGCCAACATGGCGATGAAGCTGAACCGCACGCTGACTTGGGATGCCGTGAATCAACGTGTCGTTGGCGATGAAGAAGCTAATCGATTGCTTCAGCGTCCGTACCGCGCACCGTGGATTCATCCGAATCCGGCGAAAGTCTAGAAACATCTCCCGCGAGTCGAGCATCCAGTTTTTATGGAACTAGGTGTGATTGGCTTAGGCAAGATGGGCGGATACATGACGGAGCGCTGGCAGCTCGCCGGTCATCAGATTGTGGCGTACGACCTGGATGCGGGCGCCGTCGCGCGCGTCGCGAAGAAGGGAGCAAAGCCTGCGGATTCGCTCGAATCCCTGGTAAAGCAGCTCGCGCCACCGCGCGCGATCTGGATGATGGTCCCTTCGGGCGATCCCGTCGATCAGACGATCGCAAAACTGACGGCGCTTTTGTCGCCGGGCGACACCATTATCGACGGTGGCAATTCCAACTACAAAGATTCGCAGCGCCGCGCAGCGGAACTAAAAGCGAAAGTTTTCGGGTTTATCGACGCGGGAACCAGCGGCGGAATCTGGGGACTGAAGGAAGGCTACAGCCTGATGATCGGCGGCGAGAAAGACGTGGTCGCGCGGCTCAGCCCGATCTTCGAAGCTCTCGCGCCCGCTGCCAATCATGGATGGGGACACGTCGGACCCGCGGGCGCCGGCCATTTCGTGAAGATGATCCACAACGGCATCGAATATGCGCTGATGCAATCCTACGCGGAAGGGCTCGACCTGATCCGCGCGAAACAGGAATTTAAGATCGACCTGCATCAGGTCACCGAAATCTGGCGTTACGGCAGCGTCGTCAGGTCGTGGCTGCTGGACCTGATGTCGGACGCGCTCGGAAAAAATCCTACCCTCGAAGGAATCGGTCCGTACGTCGCCGATTCCGGCGAAGGCCGCTGGACCGCGAAGGAAGCGATCGACCTCGGCGTCTCGACTCCCGTCATGAACATCTCTCTCTATCAGCGTTTTGCCACACACGACAAGGAACATTTCGCCGACCGTCTGCTGGCCGTAACGCGCAATGAATTCGGCGGTCACGCAGTGGTCAAGGAATCCTAGGGGTACGGAAACCACGACGCGTCGATCTGCGGCGTCGCCCCGCTCGCTTCCCGAATTCGTGCGAGCAAGCGTGCACGCAGTTGCTCCGCGACCGGTCGATGCGTCACCCGCCCGGCGAGATTCACGTGTTGGAACGGATCGGCGTAGAGATCGTAGTGCGCATATTCCACATACCGATCCGCTGAAGGAACGGGCTTCCATCCAGGCGATTTCGGCGCCGCGGCAGCGTAAGTGTACTGAGGCGTCCGCAATCCGCGACCCGTGACGAACTCCGACATCTCGAAGTACACTTCATTGCGCCATCCCTCCGTTTTTCGATCGAGCAGCGGCAGAAAACTGCGCCCCTGAACAGATGCCGGGATCTCGACGCCCGCCGCCTGAAGCAGTGTCGGCATCAGATCCACCTGGCTGACCAGCTCCGAAATTTGCATCGATCGATTGAACCCTGGCCCACAGATCACCAGCGGAATGTGAATCGAACTGTCATGCGGGCTGCGTTTGTACTCTGCATTGCGAGTCTTGAAGTGGCAACCGTGATCGCTCAGGAAGACTACGATCGTGTTCTTATCGAGCCCTGTCTCGCGCAGCGTTTTGCGAATCTCGCCGACGGTCTCATCCATCTTCGCGACGCACGCGAAATAATCGGACAACTGGCTCGGCCACGATCCCGGTAACGGACGCAGATCGGGCGGAATGAACGGGTTCGGATAACGATGCGCAAATTCTTTTGGCGGATCGAACGTGTCGCTGTCGTTTTGATGATGCACTTCGAGATACGAAAGCGTCAGAAAAAACGGCCCTTTTGCCGATCGCAGAAAGCGCTTCGCGCGATCGGTCATGAAGTCCGTTCGATATTGGCCGGCAAAATTAATTGGCTTGCCGTCGTTGTCGTAAAGCGCGCCTTCGTACGCGTGCGAAGTAAACTCCAGTTCATTCGCGGCCTCCCACAAATCCGAGAATCCACCGCGATGCTGTGGCGGAACCCATCCCCGCGCCTGCTCGCGCGTCAACCCCTCGGCCGGCATCAGATGCCACTTGCCGATGTAGTTCGTCGAGTGCCCAGCCTGACGGAGCGTCGACGCGAGCGTGACTGCGTCCGCACGCAAGCCTGCGGTGTTATGCCACACACCATGTTTACTGGGGTACTGACCCGTAAACATGCTCGCGCGCGCCGGAGCGCACACCGGCTGATTGCAGAATGCCGAGCGAAAGAGCACGCCTTCGGCGGCCATTTGATCGAGATTCGGCGTCAGTCCCATGGGATTCAGACCCAGCGCGCCTATACAATCGCCACGGAACTGATCGGAGATGATCACAATAATATTCGGCTTCGCGGCGCTGCCTGTCTGCGCCGAAGCCGCAGCGATTGCCGGTACCTGCGCCATCCATTCTCGCCTGCTGAAGTTGTCCAAGGCCATGTATGGTAGTATGCGCTACTATTCTTGGAATGCGCCATACCCTTGCGCTTGTCGCGTCTTTCCTCGCTCTTCACGCCGAGGCTCAGCAGAAACGCATCGCTGTAAAAGTGGTCGTTGTCGCGATGTTTGAACGCGGCGCCGACACTGGCGATCAGCCCGGCGAATATCAATACTGGGTAGAGCGCGAGAAGCTCGATCGCGTGATTCCTTTCCCGCAGGGCTACCACGATCTCCGCATGAATCGCGATGGAGTGCTGGGCATCCTCACCGGCGTCGGCACGGCGAAGGCCGCCGCGAGCATCATGGCGCTTGGCCTCGATCCTCGTTTCGATTTAACGAAAGCTTACTGGCTGGTCGCGGGGATTGCCGGTGTCGATCCGGCCGACGCATCGCTCGGGTCCGCGGCCTGGGCCGAATACATAGTAGACGGCGATCTCGCCCACGAAATTGACGCGCGCGAAATTCCTGCGGATTGGAAAACCGGCTACGTGCCGCTGCGAAAATCCGTTCCTTACGAACAACCGCGCATCACTCCTGACGCGGGCGAATGCTATCGACTAAATCCAAGTCTCGTGGATTGGGCGTTCCACTTGACGGAGCACGTCGCGTTGCCCGATGACGACAAAATGCGCACGGAACGAGAAATGTTCGCCTCTCCCAACGCGCGTCGGCCTCCATTCGTGCTAAAGGGCGATACTCTTTCCGCCAGCACGTTCTGGCATGGGAAACTGCTCAACGAATGGGCCAACGATTGGGTGAAATATCATACCGATGGCAAAGGCAATTACGTCACCACCGCGATGGAGGACACGGGCACTCTGCAATCGCTGACGTTTCTTTCCAAAGCCGGCCGCGTCGATATCAACCGCGTGCTGGTGCTGCGCACCGCGAGCGACTTCGATCAGCCCACGCCCGGCCACACCGCCGCGGAGAGCCTGGCGCAAAACAAAATCGGCCAGTATACGGGTTATTATCCGGCTCTCGAAGCAGCGTGGCGCGTGGGCCATGTCGTGGTTAACAAGTTAGTGACCGAGTGGACGCAGTATCGCGATAAGAAGTGGTGATCTATTTCCTGGCGGCGATGGACGTGACCGCTTCCCAGTTGAACTGCACGAATTTGTAGAGCGCGTCTTCAAGCAAACGCTCCTGATCGCTGTGGGCTCCGAATCCCTTCGGCGCGTCCTCCTCGTCCACCATCGGACCAATGCCGTAGCACTGCACGCCCTTCGCGCGCAGCATCGCCATATCGGTGGCGCCCGTGCTCATCTGCGGAATCGTGATCGCTTTATAAACCTTCTGATTCGCCGCCTCGATCAAATGGAACGCCTCCGAATCGATGCGCGATGGAGGAGCGCTGGGACGCTTATTGCGATTGTCCGCGATCACGTCGATCTGCGGATCGTTGATCACCTTGCGCATCAATTCCATAAACGCGGGCATGTCTTCATCCGGCAGCGCGCGAACATCGAGCGTCGCCTGAGCCTCCGATGGGATGACATTGATCTGATATCCCGCGCTGATCATATTCGGCGAGATCGATGTATGCAGCATCGAATAGTGGCCGGGCTCATGCTCGGCAAGATATTCGCGAATCGCGGGTGCTTTCGCGGGATCGAACAGACCGCCGTATCGCGCCGATTCCTCCGGTGTGCTCACGGTTCCTAGCTTTTCGAAATAATAACGAGTCGTGTCGTTGAACCGCATCGGCGGATCCCACATCGCGATTCTCTCCACCGCGCGCGACAGATGCACCACTGCGCTATTCCGCAGCGGACGCGAGCCGTGCCCGGCGGGTCCCTTCGCCACCAGCCTGACGCCGCCCGGGAGTTTTTCCGCAGTCTGGATCAGGCCGTATCGAACCTGCCCCGCCCTGCGGCTGATCAAGCCTCCTTCGGCAAGGCAAATCTCCGCATCGATATCGCTCCAATGTTGATCCACCAGGTAACCAATGCCGAACTGCGTCGCTCCCTCCTCGCCTGCCTCGGCGACAAAAATCACATCGCGATCAAGCGGAATTTTAGACCGCTTCAGCAGCACCATCGTCATCATTCCCGCGGTGAGATTGTCCTTGTCGTCGAGCGTGCCGCGGCCGTAAATGTAGCCGCCGTTGCGAACCGCGCCGAACGGCGGAAACGTCCACTTCGCGGCATCGACCTTGACCGTGTCGGTGTGGCCCATCACGAGCAGCGGCTTCTTCGACCCGTTGCCCTTCAGTCGCGCAATAAGATTCGCGCGAGCCGGATCCTTCGCCGCGAGGATCACCGGAATCCCTTCTGCTTCGAGAACCTTTTTCACATACTCGACAACTTTTGTTTCATTGCCGGGAGGATCGGTGGAATCGATCTGCACCAAGGCCTGATAGTGGCGCAGCGTCTCTTCATTGATCGCGCGCCAATCGAAAGATTGCGCGCTCGCCAGGCCGCACAGCAGTAAAGGAAGGAATCGAACCATGGAAACCAGTGTAGATCAGAGCATCAACTGTCCGCCGTTGACCTCAATTGTCTCGCCAGAAATATAGCTGGCGGCATTCGAGGCCAGAAATGCGATCGCGGTCGCGCATTCCGGTGACGTTCCGGTGCGGCCCATCGGAATCCCGGCGACGAAAGTGCGAATCATTTCGGGAGTCGAAAAGACTTCGTGAAACGGCGTAGCGATCACGCCGGGAGACACAGCGTTGACGCGGACCCCATGCGGAGCAAGTTCCTTCGCCAAGGATTTCGTGAACGTGATCAATCCGCCCTTTGCCGTCGCGTATGCACCCGCGCCCGGTCCGCCGCCGTTTCTTCCGGCGATGGAGACGACGTTAATAATCGCTCCGCTCTTGCGCTCGATCATCGAGCCCGCGACCGCCTGCGAGCAGAGAACCGCGCTCGTCAGATTCAGCGCCACGATGTCATTCCATCGCTCTTCGGTCACTTCGAGAATACGCTGCCGCTCGACCAGCGAGCCGGCATTATTCACCAGAACATCGATGGGACCAAGCTGCTTCGTGACGGTCTCGATCAACGTGTGAATCTCCGCGCTCTTTCGCACATCGGCGCGAATCGCAATCGCCTTCCCGCCGGCCTTTTCGATTTCTTCGCGTACCTTCTGCGCGCCCGCCTGATTGCCGTGATAGCCGATGGCGACCTTCGCGCCCAAATCCGCAAACACCACCGCGGTCGCCGCCCCGATTCCAGAAGACGCGCCCGTGATCAGCGCGATCTTGCCTGTCAAATCCATGTAGTTTTTCATGTCTTTTAGAATTATCGTTCACACACGAAGAAAGATTTTCCGGCGGTACATCCAGAAGAGCATCAGCCAGTATGTCAGGAGAATGGCGGCGCCGCGCGGGAACGATGCCAGCCGCAGATGGATGCGAAAAGAGTCCGCCAGGAAAGATTCGAATAAGTGCGCCATGAGGTACGCCGCCATCGAATTCATCCCAATGACGATCAGAGGGAACGCCCACTTCCTGTAACCACGCACGTCAACGATCCAACTGAACGCCGCGAGAAATAGGAAGCACAGCCCGCCGCTGAACAGCGTCCAACTCGGCGTCCAGATACGCTTGACGATCGGACAGATGCCGGCGAAGTGCAGCAGGAGCCCCGCCGCGATGCCGATCGCCCCTGCGATCAGAAACCGCTTCATCGGTATGCGCGGCGAGTCCGCGATGAGCCATCGACCTGCGGCGAGACCGAGGATCATCGTGCCGAGCGTAGGAATGAAACTGAGCGTCAGATATCCTCCGCCATTCGCGACGAACGGCTTGGTTCGTGGAAACAGATTGAGGAACCACTCATCGTACGCGTTTCCCAGATTGCTGTTCTTGTTCCAATGCGCCATGAAGCCGGAGTAGTGATGGCTCCAGTCCGCCGGGACACCGACCGACGGATAATCGAATCCGGGCCCAGGCACCGGGTAAAGAGCCCACGCCAACCAGTAGAGGAAAAGAATCGCCGCCAGCGCGATCCACTGCCATCGCGGCGGGCGAAATCCGAGCAAAAACAACAAAGGATACCCAAGCCCGATCTGTGTCAATGTGTCTTCGAACGTGAAGTAAGTTTGCGTGCTGTGCATCGAGCGAAGAAAGATGCCGAGGGCAATCAGAACCAGCGACCGCCACAGCGCATGCAGGAGCATTCCCGGAAACGTCGCGCCCTTGGCCAACCGGCTCGCGATCGAATACGGCAGAGCCACGCCGACCAAAAACGAAAATCCAGGTTGAATCGTATCGTGCAGCGAACAACCCACCCAATCGACATGCGTCTGATGGTATGCGAGGACGTGCAAAAACCAATTTCCGGGAGACGCGTGCGCAACGCGGGAAAGTTGCAGTACCTCCGCCATCATCAGCAGCATGACGAAGCCGCGATACGTATCAATCGCGAGGTTGCGCCTAAGTGGTTTGATTGCGTTCGACACGCTAGTAGCGCTTGAGGCGAGATTCGCCGGTTCCGCGCGATCCGGGAATTGTAAGCACATCGCCATCGATGTGGAACGGGCCCTCGACAGGCGGTGCTCCCGGGAACTGAAGTCGAATCGTCGATTCTTTGATGGAGTACTCGCCCTTCTTCCACACAAAAGGCATCAGGAGAAGAGCCCTGCTTTCGGGCGCGAACAAATATCGCGCTTCCACTTTGACACCGGACATCTCAAGCGGAGCGGTCCACTCCCCGAGAATCGGGTTTTTAACATCCTGAACTACCCCCTGGCGCGAAAGCGCCAAGGATTCGAGAAGCAAGCGATCCATATTCACCCATTTCATCGTCTGACGCTGCTCGGGTCCGTCGATCGTGCCGGGTGGAAGAATCAATTGATTGCCTTCGATCCGATATTTCATCTCCACCACCGCGCCCGGACTGAAGCGGAAGGACCCATCGTCCAGGAATTCAAACATCGCGCCGATGCCACCCTTCGATGTTTCCATCGATCTCCACCGTCCGATCGGATTTGTTTGCGCGGACGTGAGCGCAATGAAAAACAGGACGCCGAATAAGCGGATCATGCTCAGAATTATAGTACCCGCACGAATGCGTTGTAGTGCACCGTCGAGCTTTCCCGCGCCCCGAGCCAGCGATACGTCGGCACGCCGAGCAGCGACCCCCGCTCCACTATCGCGCGACGGCCTTCGGCAAAGGGTGACACACCAAATTCGACACCGCGCGTCACTGCGTTTCCGTTCCACGGCGCGAACGTCCGGCTCCGATTTTCCTCCCACAACGAGATCCACGGAAAATCCAAACGCTTCCACGTGTAGCCGAACAAAACGCGCGTCGGCGGATGAAACGCCTCGAACGAGCCATGCTCGCTCGCCGGATCGACGACATGGCACGTAACACCCGCGGAGCGTTCGGCCGTGGATTGTATTCGCAAGTCCGTGGTCGATCCATCCTTATTCGGCGCAAACGGCCAATCGAACAGCGCGCCCGGCTGATATGGTTGCGCGTCGCCGAAGTCGCCCGGAAACACCATCGATTGGGGCGCGTTGACATTCAACGTCGTGATTCCAGCTTCGAGAAACGGAGGGCCCAGAGTGACGTGCTGCGTCCACGCTAGCGGTCGATCCATGGCGGTGAGATTCCTCACCGTTTCGCGAATCTCGACAACGCCGTTTCCAGTAAGTTCGATCTCCCGCTCAAAATTCAGCTGCGCCATCGGCAAATGCGCTCGTGCGATCATGCGCGAGCCGGTCGCCTCGATCTCATACGGCGCCACCGACGATTCGCCATGAACGGTGATCCCGGCCGCATACTCGGCCTCCGACGGAGGACCAAAAATGTCGAGACAGAGATTGTGCCCCAGAATCCCCGCGAGCAGCTTGCTCTCTGAATCGTTTCCGTATTCCGGATAGCGCTCTGCGCTGTAAGTCGACGGCTCGATCGAAGGCCACGGAGGCGTCCACAGCGGATTCACGCCGGATTTCTTCTCGATGATCTCCGCGATGTGACCGCCCTCCACCGTCACCGTGACGATCAACTCGTCATTCTCGATCCGAACTACGTTGCGATTCATGAATCCAATATGCCCCAACTCCGGCCGCGAGCGTCAGCAGACCAAATCCGGCGAATTTCCATCCTGACGTCAGAAACAGGAACGCCCATCCTAGAAATGCGATCGCGCTCGGCAGTGGATAGAGCCACATTCGGAAGGGACGCGGCATCTCCGGCCGTGTTTTCCGCAAATATCCCAGCGCGAAAATCTGTCCGATGAATTGAATTATGATTCGCGAAGTGACCAGCGCCGTGATCACGTCGTCAAGCGTCCACAAACACGCGACGATCGAAAGCCCACCCATCACCAGCAGCGATACGTGTGGAAACTCGCCGCGTGGATGCAGGCGTGCGAAAATCTTGAAAAAGTCGCCATTCAGCGCCGCCGCGTAAGGAATCCGGCTATAGCCGAACAGCAGTGCGAATACCGATGCCAGCGCGGTCCACAACACCAGCACCGTCACCCCCGATGCCGCGCGCGGACCATACAGTTTCGCCATGAAGTCCGATGCGATGAATTTCGAATGCACCGCCTCGCGCCACGGCACCACCGCGATCAACCCGAGATTCGTCAGTGCATAGATCGTGGCCACCGCCAGCACCGAATAGATGATCGAGCGAGGAATCACCCGGCCCGGATTCCGCACCTCGCCGCCCACGTAGCAGATATCGTAATAGCCCATGAAGTCGTAAATCGCGATCAACGTGGCCGAGCCGAGCCCGGCGACGAAACCCGTCGAAAATCGAAATGCGTTCGGAGGAAAATCGAAAACAACGTTCTTATTGAAATGACTGAGCCCGGCGAAGATGACCCACAGCACTGTGATCAGCATGCCGGCCCACAGCACCACCGTCAGCTTGCCGATGCTGGTGACGCGGCGGTACAACAGTACGATGACCAGCACCCCCACCGACATGCTGACCGCACGCGTCGCGCCCGTGCCCATGCCCTGCCAGAAGTAGCCGACGTACTGCGCAAAGCCAATGTATCCTGACGCGATCTCCAGCGGTCCGCTAAAAATAAATTGCCAGATGAACAGGAACGGCAGAATGCCGCCCAGTTTTGTTGAACGAAACGCCTCGCGAAGATAAACATAGGTGCCGCCAGTCGCCGGCATCGATGCCGCGAGTTCGCTCCACACCAGGCCATCGCACAACGCGATCACCGCGCCCAGCACCCACCCCAGCATGCACTGCGGACCGCCCATCGACGCGATGATCAGCGGAATGGTGATGAACGGCCCGATGCCCACCATGTTGCTCATGTTGAGCGCGGTGGCTTCGAGCAGTCCGAGACCCCGTATTAGGCCGTGTTGGCGATCGTCTTCGATCTCTTGATGATCTCGCGCAAAACGGAACGCGGCGCAATCATCTAATCCCTTTGTGTGGCAAGCGCCGCGTCCTTTGCGCTATTGCACCGCGCCGCGCGTAGGCCGCTCGATCTTCGGCGGATCGGCTCGGTCCACCGGAATCTTGTAATTGAAGAATCCGATCATCATCTCCTGGAACGTCTGGTCGCCCCAATGCACCGTCTGGCTCGGATCCGGATTGTACTTGTTATTCGCCGAATTGTCGTACCACGCGGTCACGTCCATCCGCGAACCCGCAGGCACCGTGCGCGGCTCAGCGAGAATATACGCGAGCTGCCAGTTGAAGTCGTAGTGCGGCACATCGAGCAGCACTTCGCTGCGTCCGTCCGGATACGTCAACACGTACTTGAACGCTTTCCCGCGCAAGTGCATGTGCGGCGTCAAATCCAGCAGCGTGGTGTCTTCGCGGAACACGTACGATGCCTTCGCCTCATAGCTCGATTCATTCGGAGGAATGTCGAGACGGAATTGCACCGCCGACCCGCAAACCGCGCGATACGTCGGCTTGTCCTTGCGGATCTTCAACCCGACAATAGATTTGTCGATCGCTTCCTTGCCATTCGTGGTGTAGTGAACTTGCAGCAGGAAGGTTGATCCCGCCTTCACTAAAAACGCGGTGTCCGGCGCCCAGGTCAGGCTCGGCACGCCCGGCGCGTAACCGATCAGCATGTCGCTAAACTGCTCCCCACCGCGAGGACTGCGCTTCCTCTTTCCGTCGGGCGTGGTCCCTTCCTGCGCGAAAACCAGAATGTGATGCACCTGCGCGCGCTGCGTCGGCCGCACTTCGGCTGCTTGAATCCAGGTATCTTCAGTGAATCCCGGATCGATCGTGAAGTATTGATACTGCACCACGCCCGTCGCGGGAATCGTGAACTCCTTGGGCAAGCTGAGGATCATATCGGGTTTGCCGATCACCCAGCCTTCGGCAAACTCCGGCAGCTTCGGCAAATCCGACGCCTTGCCCTCGGGCGCGCCCCCATCCACCCACTGCTCGATGGTCGCGATCTCAGCGGCCGACAAATGCCGGTCGTTCTTGAAATGATCGATCGTCGTATCGGCGTACCACGGCGGCATGTTGTGCGTCATCACGGCCTGCTTGATCGCCTTCGCCCATGGACGAGCTTCCTGATAAGTGCGCAAGGGCATCGTGCCTGCTTCACCGGGACGATGACATTCCAGGCAACGGTTATAAAGGATCGGCGCGACGTCCTTAGTAAACGTCGGCGCGCTAGCCGCCATGGCAACACTGGAAAGAATAACCGGGATGAGAAAATTCTTCATACTGCTCTTAATTTATCACACGCAAGGCATCATAAACCGAACAAACACACACCTTTACAGTTTTAACGTCCGGGTGGGGCGGACCCCCTGGTCCGCGCCGGACCCCCCGGTCCGGCTCTTCATTGCTTGGTCTTGATCGGCTCCTTCGATCCTTCAAAAAACTCCTTCTGCAATCGCGGACTCACCTGATC
Organism: Bryobacterales bacterium; assembly: GCA_003170295.1. Taxonomy (GTDB): domain Bacteria; phylum Acidobacteriota; class Terriglobia; order Bryobacterales; family Bryobacteraceae; genus Palsa-187. The sequence goes on from PNAJ01000103.1 coordinate 67,543, forward strand.
CGCCTTGATCGCCCGAAGCGCGTCCGCGACACTCGCCGCCCACGCTTTCACATCGAATTCGCCCAGCTCCTTCGTCGCCGCCGCGCCATCGCCCGCGTAGTGATCGGGAAATTTCGCGTACCACCAGATGCCCGTGTAAACGCTCTGCGGCAAATCCAGCCGGTTGCGATCCGCGCCGGATTCCTCGCCCGACCGCTCCTGGTGCACCAGGTCCGGCCGCGAAATCATCGTGTGCGCCGTCTCCGATTCGCCCGCATGACTGTCCGTCTTCGTCTTCATTTGCGGACGCCCCGGTGGAAACGCGCCGCGCGAAACCACATAGACGACGTAATCGTGAGGCGTCGCCATCTGCGACTGCGCGAAAAACGGCAGCAAGTGATTGTTCCCTCCATGCCCATTCACAATCGCAATCTTCTTGCATCCGTTGCGCCCCATCTCATCGGTGGTCTCCTGCAACAACTCAAGTTGCAGCTTCGCGCTATACGCCATGGTCCCTGGCTCGTGCTTCGCTTCGAAAATCTGGCCGAAATAGTATTCGGGAAACACCACCGCGTACTCCTGCTCCACCGCATGCATGGTCACGTAGCGGACATTGATCAGGTCCGCTCCCAGCGGCAATTGCGGCCCATGCTTCTCGATGATCCCGAACGGCAGCACGCAAGTCTGCTGCGCCTTCGCGATAGCCTTCTGAAAATCCGCCGCCGTCAACTCTTCCCACTTCGCCGGCAAATTCTGTGCAACCACCGCCGCCAGCATAGAAGAAAACATCAATATCAATTTCACTGCTCCCCTCCCCACCCTGTATGAAAGAGCACATTTCCCGCAGCTTGTGGCGCGCGCCTCCAGGCGTGCCGCGTCGACATTCGTGTCGCCGCCTCTTCCTATCTCACAAATTTATAAATCGTCGTACTCTTAAAATCCATTCCCGGCCTCAGGACTACCGAGGGAAACCTAGGCTTATTCGGCGAATCCGGGAAATGCTGCGTCTCCAGACACAGCGCCGACCTGCGCCCATACACCTTCCCGCCTTTTCCCTTAATCGACCCATCCAAAAAATTCCCGGTGTAAAACTGAATCCCCGGCTCCGTCGTCCACACCTCCATCACACGGCCGCTCGATGGCTCCTCCAACCGAGCCGCAATACTCAGCTCCGAGCCTTTCTTATTAAGCACCCAGTTATGGTCATATCCCTTGCCAAGCTTCAATTGCTCGTCATTATGTTCGATCCGCGCGCCGATCGCCGTCGGCTTGCGGAAATCGAATGGAGTGCCCGCCACCGGTTTCAATACGCCGGTCGGAATCAACCCCCTATCGACCGGCGTGAAATGGTCTGCGGTCAGCGTCAACATATGCCCCAGAATATCCCCGCTGCCTTTCAAATTGAAATACGCATGGTTGGTCAGATTGATGACCGTGCCTTTATCCGTCGACGCGGCGTACTCGATCTTGAGCTCGCCCGCGTCCGTCAAGTGATAAATCACCGTGACTTTGCAGTTGCCCGGATACCCTTCCTCACCATCCTTACTTAAATACGTCAGCTCAAGGCCGCCATCCGGCAGCTCCCTCGGCGTCCACACTCGCTTGTCGAAACCTCGCAATCCTCCATGCAGCGAATTGTCGCCGTCGTTTTTCGGAACCTTGTAGAGAACTCCATTCAATGTGAACTGCGCATGTCCGATGCGATTCGCATAACGCCCAACCAAAGCGCCAAAGTACGGATTATCGTTGAGATATCCTTCGAGCGAATCGAACCCGAGCACGACGTCCGTACCACCCGACTTCAGCGAAACCACTCTTCCGCCATAATTCGTGATGGTCGCTTCCACGCTATTGTTCGTCAGCGTGTAGATGCGCACCAGCGCGCCCTCGCGCGTCTTTCCAAAGTCCCCGGAAACCAGCTTCGTTCCCGCATGCATGGTTGAAATCACAGCAAGCGCGGCCCATCTTTTATCCATAGAACGTATTATCTTCTACCAGCAGCTTTTGTGGCTGAAAACTCATTTCCCCCTCCGGGTGGGGCGGACCCCCTGGTCCGCGGCCGATCCCCGGATCGGCCCGTCCGGTGTCCGCAGGCCTGATTTTATTGGTCAAGAGCGCGATGAGGGATCGCGCACGGACTGAGGGGTCCAACCCACTTGGTTTCCGACGGTCAGTTAATCGGAGTTTTTCAGCAGCCTCTGCCAACCCTGCGGCCGACTCGCAAGTGGGGCAGCGCCGTGTGCTGCCTGATTTGCAGCACTAAACTAAGGAGCATGAAAGCGCTCACCCGTCGAAATTTCTCGACTCTCCTGGCCTCCTCCGGCCTGGCATTCGCTCAACAAGCTCCCAACACCAGCACCCAGCGCCGCGGGACTCTGCCCGAAGTTCCGCCCTTCGAAGAACCGCTCTCGTTCCGCCGTCAGCCGGTCGCGCCAAAGGTACAGCCTTTCCCGATGACGCAAGTCCGACTGAGCGCGTCGCCGTTCAAAGACGCAGCGGACGCGAATCGCGCCTATATGGATCGATTGGGCACGGACCGCCTGATCCACAATTTCCGTCTAAACGCAGGCCTTCCCTCGTCCGCCGCGCCCCTCGGCGGCTGGGAACAGTACACACCCGGACGCGACGGCGAATTGCGCGGCCATTTCACCGGACATTATTTGTCGGCCTCCGCGCTAGCTTGTGCGTCAAACAGCGATTCGAGTATCAAAGCTAAGGGCGATGAAATAGTGGCCGAGCTCGCGAAATGCCAAGCAAAGGACGGATATCTCAGCGCCTTCCCCACCGAATGGTTCGAAAGGCTCGACGCGCGCAAGCCCGTCTGGGCGCCGTTTTATACGGTTCACAAAATCATGGCCGGCATGTTCGACATGTACAACCTCACCGGAAACAAACAGGCGCTCGAAGTCCTCCAAGGCATGGCAAGCTGGGCCGACACCTACACCGCGTCGAAATCCGAACCCCACATGCAGGATATTTTGAATACCGAATACGGCGGCATGAACGAGGTGCTGTACAACCTCGCCGGCGCGACCGGAGACGACCGTTGGGCCAACGTCGGCGATCGCTTCAATAAGAAAATATTCTTCAACTCATTGGCCTCGCGTCGAGACGAGTTGCGCGGCCTCCACGTCAACACGCATATCCCGCAAGTGATCGGCGCAGCCCGCCGTTATGAGTTGAGCGGCGATATGCGATTTCACGACGTCGCGGATTATTTCTGGTACGAAGTGGTCGGCGCGCGCACTTACGTGACTGGAGGAACCAGCAACGGCGAAGGATGGCTCGCGCAGCCGCGCCAACTGGCCGCTGAGCTGAAGCAGAGCGTCGCGACGGCGGAGTGTTGCTGCGCCTACAACATGATGAAGCTGACCCGCCAGCTCTATAGTTGGACCGGCGATCCTCGCTATTTCGATTACTATGAACGCGCGCTGTACAACCATCGCCTCGGCACAATTCGTCCGGATACGGGCGCAACGCAATATTATCTTTCACTCACGCCGGGCGCGTGGAAGACGTTCAACTTCGAAGACAAATCGTTCTGGTGCTGCACCGGCACAGGCGTTGAAGAATTCTCAAAGCTCAACGACAGCATTTATTGGAAAGACGACCGCGGCGTCTACGTGAACCTCTTCATTCCCTCCGATTTGAACTGGTCCGAAAAGGGTTTTCGATTAAAGCAGGAAACAAAATTTCCCGACACACCGGGCACCACGCTACACATCACCGTAGACAAGCCGTTGCAACTCGCCGTGAACCTGCGCATCCCCGAGTGGCTCACCGGCGGACCGGTAAAGATCAACGGCAAACCAATCGAAGCGTCCGCAAGTCCGGGGAGTTATTTGACGCTGAACCGAATCTGGAAAACTGGCGACCGCGTCGAAATGGATTTGCCGATGCGCCTTCGCGTCGAAGGAATGCCCGACGATCCGAAAATGCAAGCAGTGCTCTACGGACCCATCGTGCTCGCAGCCGATCTCGGAATGAAAGGACTCTCGCGGGAATTAATCGTCGGAGTGAGCGCGCCGCAAATGCGAAAGGCCGGACCCGTCGACATCCCTGCTTTGGAACTCTCGTCGATAAAACCCGGCGAGCCCCTCACGTTCCACATGAACGGAACAACGCTAAGGCCGCTTAGCAGGATTCTGGATCGGCGCTACAACGTGTATTTTATGGTCGTTTAAGGCCTCCCACTGCGACATTAGGCCGACATTATGGTCATTTAAGGCTGATTAACCACTGCAAATTGGAGCTTCGAACCGTCCGCGCCGCCAAAATAAACGTGCTGCGTCGCCTTCACGAAGTCCGTCGAAAGAGCCTTGGGGATGTCCATGAATTTTTGCGGATTCCGGTCCGTCAGCGGAAACCACGAGCTCTGGATCTGCACCATGATGCGATGCCCCTCCCGGAAACTGTGCGCCACGTCCGGCAGTTTGAACGTGATGTGATCCGGCTTTCCTGGCTCGAAAGGAACCGGTTTCTCGAAGCTCTTGCGAAATTTTCCTCTAAACGGCTCACCGCGAATGAGTTGCTCGTAGCCGCCCATCGGAACAGGCGCAGGGTTTGGTGCATCGTAGTCGGGATAGTCGCCAGGATAAACATCGATCACTTTGATAACAAAGTCGGAATCGGTGCCGCTGGTCGACACTTTCAAGTCCACCGAGATTGGCCCGAAAATGGTGACATCGTGATCCAGAGGCTCGGTTTTGTACACCAAAACATCGGGCCGCATGGAAGCAAACCGTTGATCCTCCGTCATATACGAATTGAGAACGGTGGTAGGAATCACGCGCCCAAGATACGGAACCGGCTTGCTCGGATCGGCAAGATATTCATCGAAAGCCGCGACGGAAGGCTGCGTCCACGACAGCTTGCCCTTTTGATCGAGAAACATCGTGCTAGGAGACGATTCTTTCGGAGGCCACGTGTCGAATTTTCTCCATTCGTTCAAGCCCGTTTGAAACACGTAAGCCTTTGGAAACTTACCGTCGCCGCGACCCTTCAAGTAATAGAGAAAAAACGGAAACTCAATTTTTTCCCGGTAATATTGGCCCGTATTCGACCCAAACGTGACGTTGCCCAAACGATCGCCATTGCCGCGGGCAAAGCCTCCGTGATTCCACGGACCCATCACCAGCATGCTGGTCGCGGGCGGCGAGTTTTTCTCCATGAAGTCAAATTGACGCAGCAGGCCTTGCGGATCTTCGGTGTCATACCAGCCACCGACCAGCATCACGGCGGGCTTTATGTTTTTCAAGTGCTTCCAGATGGCGCGCGACTGCCAGGTGTCGTCGTAGTTGGGATGATCGATGTTCAACATCCACAGCGGCTGCTTGCCTTTGAAATATTTTTCATCGGCGTTGGAAAGCCCGCCCAGGTTGAGAAAAAATTCGTAACCGTCGGGCGTGCCCCAATCGAGCGGCGTGGGAGTGGGCGGCGGCGGAGCAGGCTCGCCTTCGCGTAAACGGAATCCCTGATAGAAACGGAAACGGTGATTCAGCATGAACGCGCCGTTGTGATACACATCGTCGCCCATGTAATAGTCAGTAACGGGCGCGGCGGAGAAACGGCGACCAGCGCCGGATGCGCGTCGATCATCCCGGCGGCTGCGTAAAAACCCGGCTGCGAAATGCCCCACATGCCGACCTTTCCGGTATTTCCGGGAACGTTTTTCACCAGCCAGTCGACGGTGTCATAAGTATCGGAAGCCTCGTCAACATCCTTCGGTCCTTTGTTCGGATTATGCGGACGAATCAGCACGTACGCTCCCTCGCTCATGAATCGTCCGCGTACGTCCTGATACACGAAGATGAACTTTTCGCGACCGAATAGTTCCGAAGGTCCGAGGGTGGCGCGAAATTTGTCGGCTCCATACGGCCCAACGTTGTAACCGGTACGCTGCATCATCATCGGATAGGTTTTGACGTCTGAAAACACGTCTTTCGGAATGTACACCGAGGTGAACAGCTTCGCTCCGTCGCGCATCGGAATCCGATATTCGAATTTGGTGTAGTTTTCGCGAACGAACGCCATCCCCAAGGCAGCCGGTGGCGTCACAGCGGCCGGCGCAGGAGTCTGAGCAGGGGTAGTCGCGCCGCGTCCGCCACGGCCTTGCGGGTAAACCGCGAGAGCGCTCACAAGAATGAGAAGCAGCGATTTACTCACAGTCCGGGTCCTCCCGCGGGCGGCCCAGGGGGAGCATGAAGCTCGTATCCTTGCGGAGGCTGGCCACCCAGCAAGTAGCGCACGAAATAGTCCCAACGCCTGCGAATCATGTAGGGCTCATTGCCGAAACCGTGACTGCGATTCGGCAGCAACAGCAAATCAAAATCTTTGTTGGCCTTGATCAGCTCATTCACCACCAGCAGCGTATTGTACGGAGGAACGTTGTTATCCATGGTGCCGTGCGCCAGCAGCAGCTTGCCCTTTAGATTTTTAGCGAAATTCTGATTGGCTTGGCTGTCGTAGTTATCGCCGCTCGTCTTCGGTTCGAGCAGGCCCTGCCACTTTTCGCCCCAATCGTCTTCGTATTCGCGATTGTCGTGATTGCCCGCCTCGGAAATCCCAACCTTGAAAAAATCGGGGTAGCGGAACATCGCTCCCGCAGCGGCATAACCACCGCCCGAGTGTCCATAGATTCCCGCGCGGTCGATATCGATCCACGAATATCTCTGCGCGAGCTGCTTCATTCCAGTTACCTGATCGGGCAACGTGTTGTCACCCATATCGCCGTAATACGCTTCGTGAAATTTCTTCGAGCGCCAGGGCGTGCCCATGCCGTCTATTTCGACCACGACAAATCCGAGCTCCGCCAGCGCTTGTGTATCGCTGCGAACGGCTGCGAAGTTGCGGCTGCCGACGCTACCCGTCTGCGGGCCTGGATAAATATGGTTGACGATCGGATACCTTTTCGTCGGGTCAAAGTTGGTCGGCCTAAACATTAGACCGTAGATGTCCGTCTTGCTGTCGCGCGCCTTAACCGTGAACGGAATGGCCGGTTTCCAGCCAGTCGCGATGAGCTTCGAGATGTCGGCTCTCTCGAGAGCCACAATCCACTTGCCCGACGCCGCGCGCAGCATGCTCGCCGGAGGCACCTCCGGCTTCGAAAAGGTATCGACAAAGTATTTTCCGTCAGGCGACAGCGCAATGTCGTGATTGGCGTTATCCGGCGTCAGCAGAGTCAGATTCTTGCCGTCAAAACCGACGCTGTAAAAGTAAATGAAATACGGATCGCTGCCTTTCTCGCGCCCGACGCCCAGAAAAAAGATCGTGCGCGTCTTCTCATCGACGTTCAGCACTTGCGTCACGTTGCCTTCGCCGGAGGTGATGCGGTGCTTCAACTTGCCCGTGGTCGCGTCGTACAGATAGAGATGTCCCCAGTTGTCGCGCTCAGAAAACCAGATAATTTCGTTTGACGCGGGAAGATAGCGCCAGTTCACGCGGCCGTTGCCGGATTCGAAAAACGTCTCGACGTTTTCCTCGAACACTTCGCGAATCGCGCCCGTCGCGGCGTTGGCGATGCGCATTTGCTCCTGGCGATGCCCGCGCGATGTGGATACGAACGCGAGGTGCGTGGAATCGTCGCTCCACTGCACGTCGGACCACTCGCCGCCCCGGCAGGCGATATGGTCGCAGAGCGTGGAACGATGCTGATCCGGAGGCATCTTCAGGCGCACGACCTTCGGGCCGTCAATATCGATAATGACGCGTTGAATCATCGGCACGTGCGCGTCGCCCGGCAGAGGATACTTCCACGCCTTTAGCTCCGGATGCCCGACCTTGGTGCTGACCAGATACATTTCGCCGACCTCGCGCTGGTCTTGTTGAAACGTGGCGATTTTTTTCGAATCGGGCGACCACACTAGAATCGCGCGATCGCTCGCCGACCATCCGGCGTTATCGGTGGCGTAGCCGAAATCCTTCACGCCATCGGTAGTGAGCTGCGTTTCCTTGTTCGTTCCCGCTTCGCGAATCCACAGGTTGTAGTCGCGAATGAACGCCGTGTGCTTTTTATCCGGTGATTGCGCGTCGTTGCGGGCAGGTGGGAATCCTCCGCCGCGTCCGCCGCGACCGCGGCCACCACCCGCCGGAGCTGCGCCTTGTGAGGTGCACTGCGCGCCGCCAACATCGCACTTCCACTTTTTCGACGCCGCGTTGAACAGGACGGACTGGCCGTCGCCAGAAAACTCGATTTCCTGAAATGGTAATTGATGCGCCGCGTAGACCGTTCCAGACGCCTTCGAGAGCGCCGCCGCAAGCCTCGCGTGATCGAACGCGGGCAGGCGCGTGCCGCGCTCCGGATCCACCAACACAAACTCGGCTCCCTCGGCGAGGGTGTTGCGATACCAGAATTTGTCATCCGCCAGCCACGTGGGCCTGACGGCATTGTGAAACACCAACGGATTGGTGTTGTACGTCATGAATTTTTCGGCGTGGGCGTAGTCGGCGGCGGTGAAGACGCGCTGGGCGCTCATCAGGAAGGGGAGGGAGAAGAGGAAGTATTTATACATACAGATCCTTTACTCTAGCGTGTGGCAAACATTGGGCGGCGACACGAATGTCGACGCTGCACGCCTGGAGGCGCGCGCCACATCGGACGGGCAATGGTTGCCTCACTTTTTCTTCTCACCGCTCGTCCCCATATAAGCGGAGCAATCCGCGGGGGATTTGTTGCGAAGCGCCTCGCGTGCCTCCGACGGGATTCCTGACCGCTTCCAGATGGCCTCCTGTTCCTTCTGGATCTCTTGGGTCGTGATCCGCTTGCATCCCATCGCATCCCACACATCGCCAGTCCACGGGTTTACGGCAAAATAATACGTGAGAAGAACGTCTCGCTCCCCTGCACGCCAAGCCGAGAACGTGTAGAACTCGGGCGCCCAATAATATCTCCAGGGCCCGATTTGAACCGACGTCCGGCTCTCGCCCAGGGCCGGCAGCGCCCCCTCTACGAGCTTGCGGGCAGTCACCTCGTCGATTGTCCGTTCAATTGCTGGGGACGGAAGGCTGAGCCCAAGAACTAGCGCGACTTGGAAGAAACTCGACCGTGTTGCCATCTGACGTCTGCCATGATTCGTCATTTTAACTGGCTCGACTGGGCGTTGCCGTAGAGCACACCATTAAAGAGTAATTTAAAAGTGGCGTGCGGCTCGCCTCGAAAGGTTACTTCGGGCCCCATCACGAAAATTTTCCCTTCGCCGACCTTCGCTTCCGCGACCGCGATTCCGCCGTCCAGATATTCCTGTCCCCACGCCCAGCCGCTATCGAGCGTTTCCTTGCCTACGAACGATGCGACAGGCTTCACGCCTGCGCCGACGTCGAAGACCGGGCTGTTGTCGAAAAATACCTCCACTGTTTTCGGCATTCCGTATGCAAGTGGATTCGTGTTGTCGATCGTCGCGCGCATCAGCGAACCCGGAATATAGAATTTGTCGCGCGGCAGGGCCAGGTGATTCGTTACCGGTACGCCCAGCAGCTCCGCCATGGTGGTCGAGCTGCCGACCGTCACTATCGCGCCGCCCGATTCGACGAATTTCTTGATTTCCGGTATGGTCTTTTCTTCGGTAATGCGTCCCATCGAGGCGCGATACTCTTCGGGAACATTCGTGGGATCGGGTGCGCCTCCACGTCCTGCGCCGCGTCCGGTGTTGCCGCGACGCATCGCGCCGTCGGCGAAGACGAGCACATCGAATTTACTGCGCAGATTGCCGGCGTCGAGCGTGGTTGGGTAGACGATCTCGAATGGAAATTCAAACTGTTCGAAGAGCCAGCGCGTCCAACCGGAGGGCATCATACCGCCGTATTGGTCATACAATCCGATGCGCACGGGCTGGATTTTGAGCGCTTCGCCGGAGGGGGCTTTGGCGACTGCGTGAATCCAGATTCCCAACTCGACTGCGCCTCTCTTTAACACGGGCAGCACCGATGATGACGCCGGAACCCAGATCGCGCCGGTTCCCAGATCCTGTCCATCGGCGGTAAGCGTCGATTTGAGCCAATAGACGTCCGATTTGTTTTTCAGCAACCGGTTGATCATCGCAAACGAGTTGTTGATGCGATGGCTAATCAAGTAACCAGCGGGGTTCGACGGGCCGGTGATCAAACCGACCGGCGACAGCATTCGGAATTCCAGTTTTGTAAAGGGTCCGCTGAAATCGTCGAGGATGCGGTCGTATTCGACGCCCATCTGCATCGCGAGAGTCCAGCCGGCGATATCGTAAGGAGGGACCGGAGGGCCGCCCGGATACGCTTCATCACGCGGATGGTCCTGCGGCTCGAACATCTCCCGCACCATCGGCCGAAAGGCCTGGTTAGTTTTGACGACGTACGAACCGGCGGAATATTTTCTGCCTGCAACCTCGAACGCGGCCGTCGCTCTCATCACGTCGAGCCCGTTCTTGAGCAGCGAGTTCACGAACTTCGTGGTGGTGGGGTAATCCGGCTGGTCGGCCGGCATGATGTAGCCGCGCGGATCGCGAAACTTGGGATCGTGAAGGACCTTCTCGTACAGTTCGGACGCCACCGCAGCTTCGCCCCGGCCTCCTCCCGGCGCATCGCCTCCGGCCGCGGCAACTTGTCCGCCACCGCCACGGCCGCTGGCCGGCATCTTTGCGGCCGCTTCTCGCAGCGCGTCGATCCGCTTCGGGGTGATAGTCCAGTTATCGCGACTGCCTCTTTCAATCGAGTTCATACCCATGCGATAAAAGTTGTAGAGCAGCGTTTCGCGATTGCGTGACGCGTAGTCGAGAATCGCGCGATCGTTCTCCATTTCGTAATCGATCGACTGGCGATAATGCCACTCCTGCGGAGCGATCGGCAAGGGCAGGTCGCTGATATAGAGCTGCTTGCCGGGAACCAGCGGGATCGACATCGGAGTAGGTCCTCCAATGATCTCCGTGATGATCGAAATCGTGTTGTGATACGTGCAGGTGTTGCGAATCCCTCCGTCCCACCAGCCGTCGTAATTGGCTTGGGTGCGCATTCCCGATCCGCCTTTGCCCTGCGCGACCAGCCTTTCGTGCATCGCGGTGCCCACGGCCTGAATCCCCAGCGTGACGAGGGCGTCCAGATTGTGATTCACCGGATCGCGCATGGGCGGAATGAAAACCACCTCGCCCGCCGGGCCGGACTGGTGATGGTTGTACATTATCTGCGGATTCCACTCGATGAACAACTGGCTGTTCATGTTGATCGTTTCGGCCATGTTCGAGGTCAGCGAGTCGCGATTATTGTCGTGGCCGATGTATTTTTCGTAGAGGCGAGGCAGGCCGTTGAGCGTCCGCTTCTTCTCGTCCTTTTCGCGCATGTACCAGTTGGCGACCAACTCCTGTCCGTCGGGATTCGCGAGTACGCAGAGCAGAATGTCGTCGTTCAAAAAGCGCATCGTCTCGGGATCGGTGCGGCTCAACATCTGGTAGACGATCTCGATTTCCTGCTGCGAGCCGACGGTTTCGGTGGCGTGCAAGCCTCCGTCGATCCACACGACTGCTTTGGCTTCGCGCGCCAGCGCCCGGGCGGACTCGTCGCTCAATCCTTCCGCGTGCGCGAGGCGCTGCGAGATTTGCTGATAGTGTGCCAGGTTCTTGATATTCGCCGGCGACGAGATTATGGCCATCCACTGATGACGGCCCTCGGCCGTGAGCCCGATGTCGACCAGCTTCATGCGGTCGGATTCGGAGGCGAGTTTTTTCCAATAGGTTTCGAGCTGAGAGTAGCTTGCCATGCGATAGTCGTCACCGATGTTGAATCCCAGGGCTTGCTTGGGGGTGGTGATTTTCGGGGTCTGTGCGAGGAGGGCGGCGGCAGAAAGGAAGAGGAGCGGTGCGCGGTTCATAATTTCATCCACATTACACGATTTTCGGGGCATCCATTCGTGATCTAATTCCCATAGCATGTCTTCACTGAGCCGTCGAGAGATCATCATCCTTGGAGCAGCCTCGGCCGCCAGCGCCGCGCCAGCGCTTACCTTCTTCACCGCAAGACAGGCCGCGCTTGTGACGCTGATTGCCGAGCAGGTCATTCCCGCCGACGAAGATCCGGGCGCGACCGATGCTGGCGTGGTCTACTACATCGATCGTCAACTTGCCGGGACGCTCAGCCAGTTTGCGCCGCTTTATCGCGAATCGCTCGTCGCCTTCGAGCCGATGCGCGAGATGCCGGTCGGCGCGCAGACTGAATTTCTTAAGGCGGTTGAAAAAAAGGAGCATGGCGAGGCAGCTGCCAGGCTTTTCAACGCGATCATCGATCACACGATGCAGGGTTTTTACAGCGCTCCCTCGCACGGGGGCAATCGGGGCGAGGTGAGCTGGAAGATGCTCGGGATTCAGCGCGAGATGGGAGGCCACCATTGAAGCTCCCGGCGGTGGATGCGGTGATCATCGGTTCCGGCGCGGGCGGAGGCGTTGCCGCGCATGAGCTGAGCCGTGCGGGAAGGCACGTCGTTTTGCTCGAACGCGGACGCAATCAGCAGTGGACGGAAACCAAGCACGACGAACTGCGGTCGCAACGCACGACGGTTTTGGGGAACGCTTTTGGTCCCGACGATCGCGAGGTGCGGTTGGTAAAGCTCGGCGAGGCGACGGCGTTTCGCGAAGTGCACGCTAGCGATGGATCTTACGGAAATATAGCGACCTGCGTCGGGGGCGGGACGAAAAGTTATGGCGCGATGGCGTGGCGTTTTCTGCCGAAAGATTTTCAGATGCGCTCGACTTACGGCGCGCCCGACGGCAGTTCGCTTGAGGATTGGCCGATTACTTACGACGAACTTGAGAGTTATTATGAGCGCGCGGAATATGCGATCGGCGTGAGTGGGCAGCGGGGCGCGAACACGTTCGAAGGTGCTCGGCGTCGCGATTATCCGATGCCTCCGCTGCCTTTTAACAAGGAAGCGAAAAAGTTGCATGCGGCGGCGAAGGGGCTCGGGTTGCATCCGTTTCCGATCCCGATGGCGATCAATTCGGTGACGTACGACGGCCGCTCCGCGTGCGTGCAGTGTCCTTTCTGCGTCGGCTTCGCCTGCGAAGTGAAGGCCAAGGGGTCGACCGCCGACACCGTGATTCCGAAGGCCGTTGCCACTGGACACTGCGAGCTTCGCACCGAATGTGTCGCGACAGAAATCATGACGGACGCGAAAGGGCGCGCCACGGGCGTCGTCTATGTGCGGGCGGGCACTCGAATCGAGCAGCCCGCGAAAGTCGTGGTCGTGTCTTGCTCCGCGATCGAATCCGCACGATTGCTGCTGAACTCACGCAGCAAGATGTTTCCCAACGGGCTCGGGAATCACAACGGATTCGTCGGCAGGAATCTGCAATCCCACGCGTATTCGGGCGCGTACGGATATTTCGAGGACGAATTCTGGGATGGACTGGGCCCGGCGGCCTGCATCGCTCTCTGCGATTTCAATCATGGGAACGACGGGATTCGGGGCGGTGCGATGCTCGCCAACGAGTTTATCCGGCTGCCGTATCTATTCGCGCGAACCGCGCATCCGCCGAAAGCCGCGACTTGGGGGCTGGAGCACAAGACGCGCCAGCGAAGATTTTATAAGAGGTCGATGGCGCTGCAAGGCCCGGTGCAGGAGATGCCCGTTTTTTCAAACGGCGTCGAGCTCGATCCGCAGCGGAAGGACTCGTTTGGGGTGCCGCTGCTGCGGATGACCGGCAAGCGTCATGAGGAAGACCTTCGCACGGCGCGGTTCATCGCCTCGAAGGCGGAAGCAATTTTGAAGGCTGCGGGCGCGATTGAGACGTTCCTGAAGCTGCCCGGTAGCGCGACTTCGTTCGGACAGCATCAGGCGGGGACTTGCCGCATGGGGAACGATCCGAAGACGTCGGTCGCGAATTCTTACTGCCAGCTTCATTCGGTCGACAATGTATTCGTGGTCGATGGAAGTGTCCACGTCACTAACGGGGGATTCAATCCTTCGCTCACGATTCAGGCGGTGGCGTTCCGGGCATCGGAATACATTGTTCGGAATTTCTAGTGCCTCTTCAAGTGGGGCGGACCCCCTGGTCTGCGACGGACCCCCTGGTCCGGCTCTCCTATCACTCGAGAAAACAGAGGCCGACGGGGGCGTCGGCCGCAGTCCAGGGGGACCGCCCCACTTGGGGCTTTGTATTTCGAGTTAGTTAAATCTCCGGATAGAACTCGAAGAATGCGTCTAGCGACTGTTCCAACTGCGCGCGAATCTCTTTTTCCCCACCATCGATGAGATGCATGGTGACATGCGCGGTTTTGCCGTTCTTGAGCTTGATCTCCGCCTCCGCGACGCTTTCAATTTCGTCGGCCGGCAGCAGGCGCATCCCGTAGATCAGCGCGAGTTTCGCCATGATTACTGCTTGAGCATGATGATGTTCATGTCGAAGTCGCCGCCCGGAGACGAGATGCTCAACGCATTCGTGAGTGTCTTGCCATCCTCGGAGAGAGAGTATTTCGCGGTGAACTTGATCTGCGCTCCTCCCGCATCGAGACTGCTGCTGACCACCAGTGTTTTTCCCTCCCAGACAGCCTTGCTCTTCATATCGTTACCCATCATGCTGTTGGTGGTTTCTTTGCCGTCGGTGGAGTACTTGGCGGTGCTTTCCTGGTCCGGTCCGACTTGGGTAGTGGCGACTGTAAGATTGGGGTCTTTATGGGAGATTTTGCTAGTTATCGAAGTCGGCGGAGGCAAAGGACCGAAGGTGCTCTTATCGGGATCCATCTTCCAGGTGCCGGTAAAATCGGGTTGGTCGGCGGCGATGGCCATACTCGCGGCTGCCGCGATCACGAACACAGTGCTCATCAGCTTTTTCATGCTTGTCTCCCTAGAAAATTTATTGCTTATCGAAAACCAGGATAAGATCGAATTCGCCCTGCGGCACGGTTGCATGATTGTTGATCGTCAAGACCTTGCCGTCGGCTGAAAGGCTCCAGACTTCGTGAAACTTGAGGTCCGCCCCTTGAAAATCACGAACGCTGTCAATCACCAGTTTGTCCCCATCCCACTTCGCGGATCCCTTCGACGGAGGCTTCGCATTTTCAACTGGTTTGCCGTCGGTGGTGTACTTCAGCTCCGTGGTCGCCTCACCCTGCGCGCCTTTCTGATGGGTCGACATCTGGAGCACTGGATCGTCGTGCTTGATGGTCCGGGTCATGAATTCCGGCTGGGGCGCGGGTCCGTAGTCGGATTTGGCGAGGTTCAGCTTCCACTCCCCGCTAAAGTTCGTCGCGGCTTGCGCGTGGGCTGCCAAAAATGTCAGGGCAAACGCTGCGATGACAGTGAAACATTTTTTCATGGTGAAGAATCCTTGAGAAGTGAGATGCGTAAAACTCCTAAAAGTATACCAAGGCTAGGGATTTTTTAGTCGTGGGGGGCTTGACAAAGCTACGACTCTCATTAGAATAGGGATAATCTGCTTCTATGCCGGGTTGCGAACACCAACGCACTGAACTGCTGATGCGCCGGGACGGGATCGACTATATGCGGTGCCTGGACTGCGATCAGGTCTTCGAAGCTGAAGACCTGGAGCAGATTCCCGCTTACGAGGATCTTATCGAAGAAGAAGCGCCTCGGCGGAAACGGGCGTCTTAGCACTACCGGCCATTCGATTTCCCCACTTTGCCGCGAACGATAACTCCATCAAGAAGTTCACGATCATGATGGGCGGAACGAAAACCATGAGCGGCGTGAGGATCGCGGTCCAAGGCTTCTCGCGCACCATAGACGCTCCGATGGCCCAGACTGCCTGCGTCAATTTCAAGGCATCGCCCGATTGGCCGGCAACCACGCTGCGGCCTTGTTTCAATCCTTCGAGAAACTCCGCGGCTGTGCGCACGCCCGCGATGGTAGTATATGTCCGGCCCAGGGAAGCAAGCGTGTGGGCGTCGCTCCCGGCCATTGCGATGCGTCCGGTTCGCTCCGCAAACGCGGCGGCGTGGCGGTTTGCCAGTTCCAGCATCTGGCCGTTGCGGGTCTCGACGGCGGGGAAGTTTCTGGAAAAACCCTCGAAATCGGCCTCGGTTCTTGGTCCGGTAAGGCTCGAAAAGACGTGATTTATGCTAAAAAGTAGTCGTTTTTCGTTCAAATAGGCGATTAAACGAGGCAAATCGTCGCGCCGAAGCTGCAATTGGGCGTGATCCCGCTCCTCGATGCCGTAGACGCCCATGTGCAGGTGCGTACCATGTTCGGTGGAGCAGCTTACTTCTTCGCTCAGGAAAAAATCGTCGTGATGGCGCAGCGGCTCGACTGCGTCGATGGAGTCGTGATCCGTCACGGTGACGAGATCCATCCCGCGCCGCTTCAGGGTCTCGTAGACTTCGAGCGGATCGTTATAGCTTTCGCGGCAAATCCGCTTGAGGACTGGCACGGTACACATGCCAGAGTGGTGGGTGTGAACATGCAAGTCGCACTTCATGCCCCATTGTTATCCGCGGAATGTTACAAAACGGCAGCGACAGAAAAAACATTTGTTACATAATTTGTTTTTTCGCCTGATGCGCTACCAGAAAGCCCTCAGCAGCGTGTTTTCCGGGGTATTTCTACAGTTGCGAGGGCTCCTCGATCAGCTCACTTGGAAACGCGCGAACCTCGTGAGATGCTCAAGAAGGGAATGGGATCGGCGCCTCAAAACATACCGCTCCGGATCGTGTCCATCGGCGGCGGCAACGGACTTTCAACGTTGCTGCGAGGGCTGAAACGCTATGCGAGAGCGGGCGAAGGGATTTTAGACATCACCGCGGTGGTGACAGTCACCGACGACGGGGGCAGTTCCGGCCGCTTGCGCCGCGATTTCGACGTGCTTCCGCCCGGTGACATTCGCAATTGCATGGTGGCGCTTTCGGAAGACGAAACGCTATTGAGCCGGCTGTTTCAATACCGTTTCTCCAGCGGCCGCGGACTGAAAGGCCACAGCTTCGGAAACCTATTCCTGACCGCGATGACGCATCTGACCGGGGATTTCAATCAGGCCGTACGATTTTCCGCCGAGGTTCTGGCGGTGCTGGGACACATCTATCCTTCGACCGCGGCGAATGTCGTGATTGAAGCCACGCTCGCGAATGGACGCAAAGTGGCGGGTGAATCCCGCATCAGCCGCAGCCGGTCGCGGATCGAAAAGATTGAGATTCGTCCCCGCCATCCGAAGCCGCTCGAAGAGACGCTCGAAGCGATCGCACACGCGGATCTGATCACGCTGGGTCCGGGATCGTTGTTTACCAGCGTAATTCCGAATTTACTGGTCGACGGTATTCCGCAAGCGATCGCGGCGTCGGCGGCGATGAAGGCGTACTTTGTAAATCTGATGTCGCAACCCGGGGAGACAACGAATTTTCGGGCGTCCGATCACGTGGCGGCCATTTATCGCCACACGGAATTACCGATCCTGGACGTCTGCGTGGTGAATACGCATGCGATTCGCGGAAAAGTGCTGGATCGTTATCAGGCAAACGCGGCGCGGCCGGTGGAGAACGATATTGACCATCTGGAGCAGATGGGGCTGAAGGTTATCGCGACCGATCTGCTGCGTATATCCGGCAACCGGGTGCAGGAAAAAATTCGCCACGACAGCAGCGTGATCGGCGCGATCGCGATCGAACTGGCGCAAAAAGGTCACAAAAGGAAGTCGAAGAAAAAATGAATCATACGGTCGTCATTCTGGCCGCTGGACTGGGAACGCGGATGCGCTCCAAGCGCGCGAAAGTGTTGCATCGCGCGGGAGGTCTCGCGTTGGTGGAACATGTGGTGGCGTCAGCGCGCGCGCTCGCGCCCTACGGACGCATTGTCGTCGTGACTGGACATCAAGCGGAGTTGGTGGAGGCGTTACTTCAGCCGTTAGGCTTTGGATTCGTGCGCCAGCAAGGGCAACGCGGCACCGGCCACGCGCTGGCATCGTGCCGGGACGCTGTTCCTCACGACGGATTGCTGACGGTTCTGTACGGCGACACACCTTTATTGACGGCTGCGACGCTCGAACGTTTGCGGGACGCGCAGACCGATTCGGGCGCGGCCGCGACGCTGATCACGACGACGCTCGACGATCCCACCGGATATGGACGCATTCTGTTGAATGACGCAGGCGGCGTCACCGCGATTGTGGAAGAGAAGGCGGCGACCGCGGAGCAGCGAAAGATCAAGCTCATTAATTCAGGAATTTACTGTTTCCAATCCGAACTGCTGTGGAAACACATCGGCGAGATTGAGCCGAATTCCGTGTCGGGTGAACTGTATCTCACCGATATGGCGGAGATCCTGGCGCGCCACGGGCACGTGGTGCGTCCGATGCATGTGGATGACGCGACGGAGTTGCTCGGCATCAACACGCGCGTCGAACTGGCCCATGCCGACCGCATCCTGCGCGATCGTAAGAATGAAGAATTGATGCTCTCGGGCGTGACCATCGAGCGGCCGGAGACCGTGACGATCGACATGCATGTCCAGGCCGGCACGGACACGATCATCGAGCCGTTCGTGCGCCTGTTGGGCGCGACGCACATCGGCGAGGATTGCCGCATCGGAGCCGGAGCGATTCTTGAAAACGCAATTCTTTCCGACGGCGTCACCGTCGCGCCTTACACCCTGATCAGCGATTCGCGCGTCGATGCCGCGGCGCAGGTCGGCCCGTTCGCCCGGTTAAGGATGGATGCGCACGTGGGGCGCGATGCGCGCGTCGGAAATTTTGTCGAACTGAAGAAAACCCATCTCGGCGCCGGCGCGAAGAGCCAGCACCTGGCTTATCTCGGCGATTCGGAAATTGGCGAGCGCACCAACATTGGCGCGGGCACCATCACATGCAATTACGACGGCGAGAAGAAACATCGGACGACCATCGGCGCGGGGGCGTTCGTCGGCAGCAACTCGACGCTGGTGGCGCCGATCGAGATCGGCGAGGGGAGCTACATCGCCGCGGGAAGCGTGATTACCGACGTGGTTCCGGCCGATGCGCTGGCGCTGGGGCGCGCGCGACAGACAGTGAAGCCGGGTTGGGCAAAAAAACGGTCGAAGAAATCCTGGGCGTAAAGTATGCCATACTTCCCTGACTTGACACCTTATGAATTCCTGGGCGGCGATCCCGGAGCTTCTTCATTAAATATCGGATGGCTCGACAAGGAGCACACTTTTAACCAGGGCCCGGTGGAGCAAGATATCTGTAAGCGAATTAGGCAGATGTGCTTGTTCGAGCTGGCGCGCCAGACCAGAGGCTTCCACGGGTGCCCGTTGTGCCTCCAGCCACTGTTCGGCACGCCCGTACCCGGCGAAACAGTGCTGCTTGGGTCTGCCGAAATCCGAGTCAAGGGAGCTAGCGGCATTATGTACGCTGCCCCGAACCTCATTTACCACTACATAACTGAGCATGCGTATCAGCCCCCTGCGGAGTTTATGGAAGCTGTGCGAGAGTTCGCTAGCCTAGGCTCTGGCGCATCGCGGCTCTGGTGTTGTGCTAATTGCTACTTCGTCTTCTTTTGCTGAGACCGGACGATAATCAGCTCCGCCGTCTCGCCGTCTTCGGTGATGACGTAGCGAACCGTGACGCGAACCTTCGCCTTCAACTTGCCCTCGCATTTTGTGTCCGGCGTGACGCGAAATACGCGCTTTTCGGTCTTCCCCAGCACCACGCGAGATACCGTGATTTTCTCCGGCGTGGACTCGATCACAATGCCGGCGAAAAAAGTCTCGGGCTTCGGCTCTTCGGTTTTCTTTTCAGGAGGGTCCTGCGGGCGTGCCATCGCGGAAAGCGGTGCGGTTGCCAGCCACAGGGGAAGAACGCAAAAACACAAGACGCGCGGCACTGTCACTAGAATACTTGAACTCGCCCGGGACTGCGCCCACTCGTTAATGAAGCTTATTTCACATTTTCAGAGCACGAGCACGGGATGATAGAGATGAGGCAGGCGCGCCTCTCCAATCGCGATCAGATCGCCTTCGGAATTGAGCGCTTTGACGAATCGGGAGCCTGAGAGAGGGCGGAACGGGGAGACGCGAAAATCGCGGCCATTGCGGATCTGCCCAGCCGTCGTCGCATCGACCATTTCCGCGGGAAACTCGGGCAGCAGTTGCGCGGCGGGCACCAACGCCTCGACCAGGCGGCCTTCTTCTGAGAGCGCTGCCAGTTGCTCAAGCGTCCGCGCGGACTCGATCTTGAAATCGCCCGACGCAATTCGCCGCAGGTTCTTTAGATATGCGCCACACCCGAGCACCTGGCCCGCATCATGCGCGATGCTACGCAAATAAGTACCGGCGGAGCAATGGACGCGCACCGTGGCCTCGCACCCGTCACATTCATTAACGACGGTGAGAATGCTCAACTCGTAGACGTTGATTGTCACGGCCTTCAGATCCACCGGCTGCTGTTTCCGAGCCAGCTCATAGGCGGGCCTGCCCCCGATTTTCTTGGCCGAAACGGGTGGAGGCATCTGGTCGAACTCGCCCCGCGACCGGTCGAGCGCGGCGTCGATCACGGCACGGTCGAGCGTGACGGCAATCTCGGGCGACGTCGCCACGCCATCGGCATCGTAGGAATCGGTCGAGTTGCCGAAGTGAATCGTCCCCTCGTAAATTTTGTCGTTACGCGTATAAAACTGCGCGAGGCGCGTCGCGCGGCCGATCACCAGCGGAAGCACGCCGGTCGCCGAAGGATCCAGCGTGCCCAGGTGCCCGACCTTGCGCGTCCCGGCGAAGCGCCGCATCTTATTGACTACGTCGTGCGAGGTCCAGTCGCGCGGCTTATCGACGATAATTACTCCATCCACGACATTCAAGTTAACCGAAACCACGAGCCGTCGTCTATTATTCATGTCCTCGCTCGTGCAGGATTTTCGCTATGCGATCCGCGTCTTGCTGAAGAATCGGGGCACGACGTTGATCGCCGTGCTCGCGCTAGCGCTTGGAATCGGAGCCAATACGGCCATTTTCTCGATTGTGAATGCTGTCCTGTTCCGAAGTTTGCCGTATCACGAGCCGGAGCAGTTAATGACCGTGCTCACTCCCGGCTCCTCGCCGGTATCCGCGGCCGATTATCTGGATGTTCGCGAGCAAGCCCGATCATTTGATCGCATGGGAGCGGCGGAGTATTGGAGCGCCAGCCTGACAGGGCGCGAGTCGCCGGAGCAGATCCTCGGTCTGCACCTGAGCGAAGACATGTTTCCTTTGCTCGGCGTCGCGCCCTTGCGCGGCCGGACGTTCGATAAGACCGATTTCGCAGCCGGAAAAGAGCAGGTCCTGGTGCTCAGTCATGCGCTGTGGCAACGCAGCTTCGGCGGCGCGAACGATGCGATCGGACAGCAGGTCCTGCTGGACGGCACGAGCTACACCGTCATCGGCGTGATGCCCGCCGATTTCTATTTCGCGCCGTTCTGGGCGACGCGGGCCGAGATGTGGGCTCCCCTCGATCTCTCGGCGAGGGTGCACTCGCGAGACGGGCAATCGCTCCGCGTGTTTGGGCGATTGAAACCCAGTTCGACGGCCCAGAACGCGCAGGCCGAGGTCGATCGGATTTGCCGCAACCTTGCCGTCGCTTATCCCGAAAGCGACACTGGACTGAAGATGGTGGTGGAATCTCTCACCGAAAAAGCGGTGGGACGCGTGCGATTGGCGCTTCAGGTATTGCTTGGCGCGGTTGGCATGGTGCTGCTGATCGCCTGCGCCAACGTCGCCAATCTCGCGCTGGTGCGGGCCACGGCGCGGCAGAAGGAAATCTCGGTGCGGCGCGCTCTCGGTGCTCCGCGTTGGCGTATTGCGCGCCAGTTTCTGGTGGAGAGCGTCCTCCTTTCGCTCACCGGCGGCGTCGTAGGATTGCTATTAGCGCAATGGGGAACGCAGGCGTTGAAGACGATGTTGCTATCGCACCTGACCCGTTCGGACACGATCGCCATCGACACCCAAGTGCTGCTGTTCACGCTTGGGCTGGCTCTGATCACGGGAGTATTGTTCGGAATCGCACCGGCGTTTTCGGCGGCGCGAGGCGACGTGAACGATGCGTTGAAGGAAGGCGGACGCGGGTCCACGTCGGGTGGAAGCGGCGCCCGCGTGCGCAGAACGCTGGTGGCTTCTGAAATCGCCGTAGCGCTGGTGCTCCTGATCGGCGCGGGTCTGCTGATGCGCAGCTTCGTGAAACTTCGGGCGATCGATCCGGGCTTCGATCCCCACAACGTATTAACGATGACTATTTCTCTCGCGGGCCGCTCGGAATACACCGGCGCGAACAGAGAAGCGCTCTACCGCTCGATTCTGGAATACGTCCAAGCCGTGCCTGGCGTGCGCGAGGCGAGCATGACGAATCATCTGCCGATCGCCGGCGACCTGTGGGGCCGGACGCGCACCGTCGAAGGACGTCCTCTTCCTGAGCGAGGGAAGGAGAGGGGAGCCGTCTATCGAGTTTCCCGCCCGAACTACTTTTCGACCATGCGCGCTCCGTTGGCTGCGGGCCGCGATTTCACGGATCGCGACGCCGGCCATGCGCCGCTGGTGACGATGATCAATGAGACGCTCGCCGGGCGCGAGTTCGAAAACAGCGCTCATGCGATCGGTAAAAGAATCACTCTCGACGATCCGCACAAGAATCCTGCCTGGCGCACGATTGTCGGCGTGGTCAAGGATCTGAAGCAGAACAACTGGTCCGAGCGTCCGTCCGACGAAGTGTATATCCCCTTCGCGCAGGACACGATGTTTTTCGATAGCACCGATTCGCACTTTTCCAGCATGACTCTGGTCGCGCGAACGAATCTCGACGCCGCGTCGCTGGCGCGCCCGGTGAAGGCCGCGATCTGGAGCCTCGATCGGAATCTGCCGCTCTCCCACACTGAGACGCTCGAGAGCGCGATTGGCGATGCCACGTGGCAGTCGCGTTTCTCGGTACTGCTGATCGGGATTTTTGCAGCGCTGGCGCTGTTGCTGGCGATGATCGGCATTTACGGCGTCATGGCGTACGAAGTCGCGCAGCGCACGCACGAGATCGGGATTCGCATGGCTCTCGGCGCGAACCGCGGCGGCATCGCATCGATGATCGCGAGGCAAAGCCTGCCGGTGGCGATTGTCGGCATCGTATCCGGGCTCGGCCTTGCGGCAGGGTTCGCGCGATTACTGCGCGGCATGCTGTATGAGATCGAACCCATCGATCCGGCGACGTTCGCGAGTGTCGCAGCGCTGGTGTTGATCGTCGCGACGCTGGCGGCGGTGATCCCCGCGCGCCGGGCTATGCGCGTCGATCCGATGATCGCACTGCGTCACGAATAAACTGCGCTACGCTGGATTTTTGGAGGTTGCCGAAAAGGCAACCTGTTAGTTTGGACGTTGCCGGAAAGGCAACCTGTTAGATGGAAGAAGAAGTCCTCGGCAAAGCTTACGACGGCCGCCTTATGCGGCGGCTGGTCCGGTATCTCAAACCGTATCGCGGCCCCGTGACCGTGTCGCTGTTTTTTTTGCTGCTGCAATCGATCACGCAGGTCGCAGGACCCCTGCTGACCAAGCTTGCCATCGATCGTTATCTCGCCAAGCCGGACCATCCAGTGCATTCTTCGCTCGACCAATGGATCGCCGCCGACGTGTCGACCGGACTCGCGCAAATCTCCGCCCTCTACCTCGCCTCCCTGCTGATCGGCTTCGCCTGCGAGTTCGTCGAAACGTATCTTATGCAGCGCACCGGACAGCTCGCCATGTTTGATCTGCGCCGCGAATTGATGGAGCGGCTGCAAAAGCTCGACGTCGCGTATTACGACCGCAATCCCGTGGGCCGCATGATTACGCGCGTTACCACGGACGTCGATGCATTGAACGAACTGTGGGCGTCCGGACTTGTGACTATCCTGGGCGATTTTCTGGTGCTCGGTTTCGTCGTTCTCGTGATGTTCCGCCTGAGCCCCGGCATGACCGCGCTGCTGCTGGCCGTGCTGCCTCTGGTCGTGCTCGTCACAGCGATTTTCCGGCGCACGGTGCAGGAGAGTTATCGCCGCATCCGCGTCGCGGTCGCGCGCATCAATACATACTTACAGGAACACGTCAATGGAATGGTCGTGTTGCAACTTTTCAATCGTGAGCAACGCAGTCGGGATGAATTCGCGGCCATTAATCGCGATCATATGGAGGCGTTCAAAGATTCGATTCTCGCCTACGGATGGTTCTATCCGATGGTGGAATTTCTGGGCATGCTGTCGCTCGCCATGCTGCTCGCCTATGGGGGCTACCGGAACCGGCAGGGCGCGCTCTCAGTCGGAGTGCTCGTGGCATTTTTCCAGTATGGACTGCGATTTTTCCGCCCCATTCAGGACCTGAGCGAAAAGTACAACATCCTGCAATCGGCGATGGCGGCGAGCGAACGCGTGTTCAAACTGCTCGACACGCCGTCGCATATCACGTCGCCCGCAGCGCCACGCGCCTTTCCCGAGGGCCCCGTCGCGATTGAGTTCGAGTACGTCTGGTTTGCTTATAAGAACGAAGACTGGGTGCTGCGCGATGTAAGTTTTCGCATCGAGCCGGGTGAGACGATCGCCGTCGTCGGCCACACCGGCGCGGGCAAGACGACGCTCACGAATCTGCTGCTGCGCTTCTACGATATCCAACGCGGGCACATCCGCATTGTGGGTAAGAGCGAGTCGGTGGAGCTTCGCGAACTCGCGCTCGACGATCTGCGGCGTCACTTCGGAGTTGTTCTGCAAGATCCATATTTGTTCACCGGGACCGTCGATTCGAATATCCGCCTGGGCACTTCCTGGATCGGGGAGCGCGCCGTCGAAGAAGCTTCCGCCCAGGTGAATCTGCTGGAATTCATCGAATCGCTGCCCGGGAAATTTGAGCAGCCGGTGCGCGAGCGTGGCAATGGTTTTTCGACCGGGCAAAAACAACTGATCAGTTTCGCGCGCGCGCTGGCGCACAATCCGCGATTCCTGATTCTCGACGAAGCCACGTCCAGCGTCGATACGGAAACCGAATTTCGCGTCCGGGACGCGTTGGCCAAGATGGTGGAGGGACGCACTTCGCTGGTGATCGCGCATCGCCTCTCGACCATTCAACGCGCCGACCGTATTTTCGTCATGCACAAAGGCCAGTTGCGCGAAAGCGGCACCCATCAGGAACTACTCGCGCTGCGCGACGGCATTTATCGCAAACTGTACGAACTCCAATACAAGGATCAGGAGATCTATGGAAAACCTGAAATATCCGATCGGGCGATTCTCGTTCCAGCCTCCGAGCACGACGGAGCAACGTCAGGTTTGGATCGGTGAAATCGCCGAAGCGCCCGCAAAATTGCGAGCTGCCCTGGCGGGATTAGACGATACTCAACTGAATACGCCGTATCGCGATGGCGGGTGGACAGTTCGGCAGGTCGTGCACCATGTGCCGGAAAGCCACATGAATGCGTACATTCGCTTCAAGCTCGCGCTGACGGAACACGAGCCGACCATCAAGCCGTATGACGAAGCGGCGTGGGCCGAGCTCTCCGATGTCCGCGAAACGCCGATCGAGGTCTCACTCGCATTGCTGGACAATCTGCACGATCGCTGGGTGCGCGTGCTTCGCTCGATGAGCGACGCCGGCTTCCTGAAGCAGTTCCGGCATCCGGAGCTCGGAGTCGTGTCGCTAGAAAAAAATCTGGCGCTCTATGCGTGGCACGGCAAACATCACGTGGCGCACATCACGTCGCTGCGCGAGCGCAAGCAGCGGCGGTAAGTTAACGGAGCGACACAAACCGCGTAAAGGGCGCGTTGGGAGCGACGTCGGCGACCTCGGGTGGACGGCTGCGCCCTCGCACACTCGTCACAATCCAGCGAATGCCTTCGTATCCACGCCAGTAAACATTGTTGCGAACCAGGTCGTTGCGCATGCTGAGGATCTCGCGCCGCACGAAGCGCTGCGCCATTTTGCCGTGAACCGGAAGCGAATCGACTTCCATGGTGTCGGTCGCGAGGCGCGGTGTATCGCAATCGCGAAAGCGAAGCACTGCGAGTTTCGTATCCGTGGTCATCAGGTCGCCCGTCCCGTTGCGCATGACGCTGGGGATCCCGCTCCGCTCCGACCAATCGAGCACCTCCACGTACGAGGTAAACGCCAGATCGTGAGCGATCTTATCGCGCTCAAGATCGATATTCCCGTCAATGCGGTGCGTCATTGCCGAGCCGTGGTGCATATACGCAAAATCGATATCGCGCGTCGCCGCCGCAACCCAGACTTCCTGGCCTTCCCACATCTCCGGCTGCTTCCAGATGCGGATGTGGTGCCGCTTCGACAGATCGTTGAGGCTCTTCTGCCATGACATATCCGCCTCGGCGTCGTTCAACCGCAGATGCGTCATCGGAAAGGAATTGCTGCTCCGGCCTTCCACCACCGCGCGAATACCCTGGAAACGCGATCGCATAGTCACCGGCGCTGCTTCGGACCATCCGGCTGCCCGGAACGCCGCGCTGATCTGCTCTCGCGACCCTACGAACATCAGGTTGATCAGATCCGAAGGCCGGCCGTTGGAAGGCCTGGTGGCCCGGTTTGGAATCGACGCTAACAGATCGTCCAGCGAGTCGCGTTCCGTTTCGGCCAGCCGCCGCGGCCCGTCTTCCGGTTCGTGCTGCGCCCGCGCGGGCAGCGGTTCCGTCAACGTCAACGACAGCTCCACGCCCGGCTTAAAGTAAATCTCCGGTTCGGGAACCTGAATAACCAGTGTCTTGATCGCCCACACCGCCATTTCGGCGTGCACGTTCAACATCAGAGCCATCCGGATGTATCCGCTGAAGCGATACGCCAGGCTCGAGGTCATCCGCATGCCCTCGATTTTGCCGTTTTTCTCGACCCGCTCCCGCCCGTTATCCACCGCGATGACGCGCGCCAAAAGCGGCACAGTTTCGTCGTCCGGCAGAACGATCTCGTTAAACTCGAGCACCATCGCGGCCGTCTCATGCAGGATTCCGTAGCCCACCCGCCGTACCGATTTTACCGTTCCGGTGAGAATACTTCCCGCCGGCAGCAACAGTTCACCTCCGACGCGAACCGGTGCAATCAGTACGGCGCTGACAGGGGAGCCGGCTTTGCTGGCATAAGAACCCACCGTGCTCGTCAACCGGATTTCGAGGCGAGTGCCCGCAGGCACTTCGCGAATCGTCAGCAACCCGGCGGAGCAGAGCAAGTAAGCTAGCAAGCCCATAGCACATCATAGGCTATTTCGCTATTGAATTGCCCTCAAAGTTTCTTAATGGAGATTTCTTAACGCGAGGTCCATCCGCCGTCGATAAGAACGTCGGAGCCCGTGATAAATCCGGCATCGTCGGAACACAGGTAAAGCGCCAGCTTCCCGATCTCCTCCGCCTTGCCCCAGCGACCCAAAGGCACGTTCGACATGAACTGCTTGTTCAATTCAGGATTGTTGATCAACGCATCGTTGATCTCCGTTGCGAACGGTCCCGGACTGATCGAGACCACAGTAATACCGTCCTCGGCCAATTCCTGCGCCAGTGCGCGCGTCACGCCCAGTAATGCCGCCTTGCTCGCCGCATACGCCGTTCGGCCGGGCAGCGCAACGTGGCCCATGATCGACGCCAGGTTCAGGATGCGCCCATAGCCGCGTCCCCGCATCATCGGAATGAAGGACCGCGTAATCAGGAACACCGACGTCAGGTTCGTATCCAGCACCGTATTCCATTCGTCGAGCGTATACTCGACCAGCGGCTTGCGAATGTTCATCCCGGCGTTGTTGATCAGAATGTCTACGTGTCCGTACCGTGCCCGCACCGCCTCTTCCAGGGCGCGAACTTGCGCCTCGTTGGTAACGTCGGCGATAAACGTGGCGGCTTCCGCTCCAGCCTTTCGAGCCGCCGCCGCGGTCTCGTCGAGCTTTGCCAGGTCGCGTCCCACCAGCGCCAGCTTCGCGCCCGCCGCGCCCAGCTCGAGCGCCATCGCCCTACCCAATCCGCGGCTCGCGCCCGTAATGACGGCGACGCGTCCTTCTAATGCTTTTGTGGTCATCCCCACCAGTGTAGTCAGTTGGGGAATCTGCGCGCGAACGTCGACAACCCGATCTGGTCGACGACTGCCTTCGCTTTCACGTACGAGGCCGGGTCCGGCAGCGGACCGATCAATACCCGGAAAATTTTCTCGCTGGGACCGGGAGCGACAAACGATTCTAATCCCCGCTTGCGCAGGCCCTCGGCGAAAACCACCGCCACGCCCTTTTCGACCGCGCCCATTTGGATATAGACCGATCCGGCCTTTGGATCGGCATAGAGCGACGGTTCAACCGCCGGAGCAGGCTCCTGGTTTAAAACGATGGGAGGCGGTTCCGGTTCATGCGCCACCGCCACGGGAAACGCAGCCGCTGCTTTGGCCGAGATCGACTTGCCCGCTAGATACGACGCCGCGACGCAAATCATCAGGATGACCGTAGCAACAAAGAGCAGGCTCGCGATCTGCCGCCGCCCGAGCACGAATTCGAACTCCTGCGGCTCCGCAACGGTCTCGACCGGTTGCTCGGCGATCGGCTCGACCGCCGGCTCCTCCGTTTTGTCCGATCCATGTTGAAGATCCAAAATACTGAACATTCAACCGTTTCTATCGGCGGACCTTAGGATTTCCTGTAGTACCTAAGTTTGTCGAGTCTGTGTGGGGCGGTCCCCCCGGACCGCGGCCGACGCCCTCGTCGGCCTGTGTTTTGCGATCCGCCCGACTACCCCTTCTTCTTCTTAACCACTGGCGCCGCCACCGGCTCCGGAATCCCATGCAGCACGCGCGCGCGCGCCTCCATTTTGGCCGCGTCGGCCTTCTTCCGCATCTTCTTTAACAGCGCCGCATACTGATCCAGCGTCTCCGCCAGTTGCGTGGGAGGTGGATCGTTGGGATTGAGCACCACTTTGCGTGCGGTCACCAGACCCTTCTTGTCCAGCAGTGCAATCGACAACTTGTAGAGCGACTCCGATTCCGCATTCCGGTCCCGGCTCGCGAGCAGCGCCGCCAGCGAATTCAGGCTCGCCACCGTATCCAGTTCCTTCGCCGATAGCATCCCTCGGTAGAGCGGTTCGGCGTCCGTTTGCCGGCCCTGGGCCGCGTACACCTGCGCGACCGCGCTTAGCGTCACTTGCGTGTCGGCGCCGTTTTCTCCGTGCGCTTTCGTGCGGATGAACAGCGCCCGCTCATAGCAGTAACTCGCTTCCGGATACCGCTTTTGCCCGAAATAAAGCTTCCCCAGATTATCGAGCGTCAACGCCACTTCCACCGTG
Organism: Bryobacterales bacterium; assembly: GCA_003170295.1. Lineage (GTDB taxonomy): Bacteria > Acidobacteriota > Terriglobia > Bryobacterales > Bryobacteraceae > Palsa-187. The sequence goes on from PNAJ01000103.1 coordinate 96,679, forward strand.
GACGGCCCAAACGCGCTCTCTCGGATCGAAAGCGCCCGCCGCCACGCCGCCTCGGCCTCGCCTTGACGGTGCATGTCGTCGAATGCGCTCGCCAGGCCATCAAGCGCGGGCAGCAGGTCCACACTCGATACGCTGGACGTCTTTTCGAGAATCTTCGCGGCGCGATCGAACATCGGCTCCGCCGCAGAGAACTGTTTTTGAAGCAGCAGCAGCTCACCCACCGCCACCAGCTCAGGCGCCAATTCCGCGGCATCCGGACCCTTCACCCTCTCCACCGTCGCAACCGCCCTCCGGGCATACTGCTCGGCCAGTGAATATTTTTCCTGCGTTTGAGAAATCCGAGTCAGTTTTTCGAGCGGTCCCACCACCGCCAGATCCTGCTTGCCCTTCGACGTCTCCATGATCTGCAACGCGCGTTCGTAATATGTGGTCGCCTGCTGATACTTCATCTGCGCGAAGTTCACGCGGCCCAGATCGTTGAGGTCGCTGGCCAGTTCCGGACTGTTCAATCCTAGCGCGTGCTCCCGTTCTTCGAGCAGCTTCATGTACAGCTTCTCGGCCTCCTCGTAGCGGCTTTGCGCGCACAGAACCTCCGCCGTATCGCGCCATTCCTTCGCCTGCTTGGCGTCAAACGGTCCGATTCCGCGGCTCGGTGTAGTGTCTCCGCCCAGACTGGGCAGACTGGACCTGCTGTTATCCGCCTGCAGCTTCTGCGCAGTGGAAAATCCGGTAGTAAAAAGACCAATAGAAAGGACAAACACAATCCTGAGCAGACGTACACTAGCCGACACGAGTCTCATAGAATGGTCATCGGCGGAAGCGGCTGGAGAGCGTAGGGTCCCCCGCAAAAAAAGTACTCGAAAGCACCCGGTACCACGAGTCAAATAAGGACCCCGAAAGGCACACCCCCAGGGCGGCTAAACGCTAGTTCTCCGAGGGTTTCTCGACGCGATCGATGACCAGGAATTCGCGCGGCCCCTTGGCCGATTCGAGCTTCAAGCCGAGCTGTTGCTGGATCGCGGTAAAGATCGATGGGCCGCCGGAAGGATCGGAAGGCGTGGTTGGTGGAATAAGTGGTCCATCAGGGGTCCTCAAGGAGTTTAAGCCAGCCGTGGTCTCGTCGGGCGCAAATTCCATTTGGAAATCAAACCTCCCCGTGATCCCAGTCTTATTGATGACGATCCGGTCCAAGTCGCCTCCCAGCGCCCTCGCAAAATCGTCGAGACTCCCCCCGTGAACTTCCCACGTTACAGCCGAGTTGGGCTTGATTGCGCTGAGCCAACGGACAGCACAGAGGGGAACAGGTTTTTGGCCAGGGTCGGGAGGCCTGGAGAAATCCACAGCGTTGCAGCTCCCTTCCTGAAACGGCTGTAGCTTAGGGCCGTTCTTTGCGAGCGTCAGCGCATACGCAGGGACTTCTCTGGTCTCGCGACGGATCTTCAATTTGAACCTGTCTTCGAGCAGCGCCTGAAGCATCGGCCCCCTCATCATGCTCTGCCCCGGAGTGCCCTCTGCTTTCGCAGTGATCTGGTATCGAGCGGAATCGATCCATGCCGACCCTCCCTCGATGGGCGGAGTGGGCCCAGGGATGATGCGTTGACCATTAGCGAAAACAAGATAAGCCGTCCGGATAAGATTCCTCAAAGGCTGACAATTCATGCTCAACCGATCGGGAGATGGACCTTGATCTCCGCCACCCCCTCCGCTCCTTCCGCCCTTGGCCGTACCGCCAAATTCCCCGTTGCTACAGGCTTTGACAGAGGCCGCTTCGAATGGGGGCGCGGTAGCCGATTGACCTTTTAAAGTACCGATGACGACCGGCACCGCGAGCGCCATCACCGCCGCGACTGCAAGAGCCGCTTTCTTCGCAAACGTCAGCCTGAGCGCAACGCGATTCGTCATAATTGCCTCGATTCTTTTCTTAAGATCCGCCCCGGTTACTCCAGACACGCACACCAGCGGCGATTCCACGTACAGCTTGCAGACATTGAGGATCGCTTCGGCGTAGACCTGCGGCTCACCGCCCAGCCTCAGCACTTCTTCATCGCAGGCGCGCTCTCGCTCTTCCAGCAGACGAGCCCCGATCCACCACACCAGCGGATGAAACCAGAACACCGCTTCCACGACCATGTGGATCACGGACGTGAAGTTGTCGCGGCGGCGGATGTGGCATAGCTCGTGCGCCAGCACTGCCTCCAATTGATGCGGCGTCAGCCGTTCTGCGATGCCGCCCGGCAAAAGCAGGATGGGGCGAAACAATCCAACCACGCCAGGCTCCAGCAGGCCCGGTGAAGAACGAATCTCAAAAGTTGCAGGAATCTCAATCGGGCGACTTGCGCGCACAGCGGCGCGGATGAGAAGCCACCCTCGCAACCGGATTAGCGCGATGGCCGCGAATCCACACGCCCACGCTGTAAGAAGCGCGACAGGAATCCAATCGCGAGTGCCTGGCTTCGCAGGTGCGAACGACACTGTTTCAGGAAATGGCTGCGCGACTTCTTCGATCGCGATGGAGACTGCCGGAGTCACGCTGGTCGTCGCAGCCGGCGCCCACTCCAGATGGCTCCCGAGGCTCATCAGCAAGGAGAACGGGACGAAAAACTTGAGCGACGCGCTGAACCATAGCCAATACCGGACGTTGGCCCGGTTCTTCCGGAGCGCGAGCGTCAGAAGCCCTGCAACGATGGCGAATAACGTGGATTGCCACAGATGGTTCATCATTTCAATTTGCGCGTCCTTTCTGCTTCGAGCTTCTTGATGGTCTTCTCCAAGTCCCGAACGTCGTCGAGCGTAAGCTTCCCCGCCTCGGCCAATTGCGCCATCATCGGCTGCGCGCGGCCTCCAAAAAAACTCAAAATCTCATCGAGCAGCCGGTGCCGCGTCACGTCGCGAGCCACCATCGGCTCGAAGATGTGAGCATTGCTGATTTTCCGCACGCGGCGCACCGCCTTCTTTCCTTCGAGGCGATAAACAGTGGTCTGAATGGTTGTGTAAGCAGGGCGAGGCTTCGGAAAAGCCTCCTGAATCTCGCGAATCGACGCTTTTCCGTGGGTCCAAAGTGCTTCTAAAATTTGAAGTTCAAGCTTGCTGAGTTTCGGCGCGGCCATGTCGTTCTACTACTCCCTGTCTGATGCTACTACAGTATAGTAGAACAATTCAAGAACAATTTTAGCCGACGTTCTGACTCTTCGCCAGGTGGGGCGGACCCCCCGGTCCGCGGCCGACGCCCTCGTCGGCCCGACTTTTTGAATGCGTCGCGAGTTATGTCCCGGACTTCAGAGTCGGGACACCAGTCGTCTGCGTCTCAAATCGTGCGCTATAACGCTCCAGTGCGCAAATGGGGGACTGGCTCGAATTTCGCCGCTTTTGCGAAACTTCGTGCCTGTACCCTATTTGCCCGTCCCGAATCATACTGTTTGGCCTGTCTCAGCGAATTCGTT
>PNAJ01000107.1 GCA_003170295.1 Bryobacterales bacterium
TGCTCCTTTCCGTCGGTTCCGAGCCGACGCCTCAAGCCTACTTTGAAAGGGGCGCCCTTTTTTATAATGCGTTGACGGCAGGCAAGCCAGCACTCCTCGAAATGGGTAATACTCGGCGAAAGCCATTCATTTCGTAGGCCGGAATCGTCTGCGGATCTTGCGCCAACTGACATCGAGCGGCTCGGGTTCGGCCATGCGATTAGGAGTGAATTAGTTTTCCGAATTGCATCACCCTTAAATGGTAAAATGTTGGTAGAAATAGTCAAACTGGGGATAACACATCTGATGGTAGGCACGTGCGCTCTATGTCTGACGGCGGATTGTGAGCTTCGAGAGAGCCACTATATGCCTGCGGCTCTATACCCCAAGAATCAAAAGTTGGAACTGTTGCCTCGCGTTCCGGGCCAAACAGAAGTGGAGGAAATTACCATGCCACTTCTTTGCGCAAGATGTGAACACCGATTCAACAAACGGGGAGAGTCCGAAGTCTTACGCCACATAGCCGCAAAGATCGCCAACAAACCCAGTCCACTAGTGCCAAAACTGGAAACATTGACCGTGTTGGAAGGGGACGAGACGCTGAAGTCATACTGTGGCTCCGATGCAGGACTGAATATGGATATGTTCGCCTACTTCGCACTGAGCATGGCATGGCGCGGAATCCACTCATGGCCAAGGACTGGGAGGCCTGACCTCACCCCGATATGCCTCGGCCTATACCGGGAACCAATAAGGCGTTTCCTGGCGGAAGAGACGATAGACTTCCCAGCCGAGGCGTCCGTCATCGTGATAGCCTGTACCGACAAGATTTCGCGTGAGGCCTGGTTTCTTCCGTCGCAACGTGATGACGTGTGGTTCCACGACGTCCGGATGCTCGCGCTCGGTGTGTTCTTCCGCGTCTTGCTCGGGAGGAGCGTGCCGGATGTTTTGATGCGCGATTCGTGCCACGCGGTGGGGAAGCGGATTCATGTAGGCGACGCTTCCAAGAGGACGCGCGAATCTTTGGACTACACGGAAAGCCTAACGGCCTGATTGGTAGAAGAATCTTGAATGGATGATTCGACGAAGGAAATGATAACCGCTGTCGCCGAGGCGCTCAAACCGCTTACTGGCCTTGCCGAACGCCTATTCGGTGGACCCTTCGATCAAGTCGGACGGATTGTAGAGAATGAGCTCCGATTTCGAGGCCAAGTGCGCGAGCTGGCGCTGTTGAAGAAACTCAAAAGGGTCATAGCTGAATCGGGATTCGACCCGCGAACGATCCCGGACAACATTTGGGTTCCCCGTGGTGGATTCGGCGGTAGACTGTGTCGGCTTTGAGGCCCACGGCCATGGTAAGGACGCCGCGGCGGAACAGCCAGCGACCGTGCTGAACGCGCTTCAGGAGATCGCTCGTGCCGGCGGTTCCATCGGCATCCCGGGTCTGTATGTAACCGGGGATCCGGGCGGCATCGACGCAGCCGCGAAGATCGGGGCTCTCAGCATCCGCATCGGTCTGGGATGGGCGAAATCCTGCTCGTTTCATACTGGCCAGTGTCCGGTGCTGCGCTACAACCGCCAACTCATGATGGCGATCCTGCACGACAAGGTTTATCCCGCCAAGGCGTGCAATGCGACCATTATTTCGTTAGAGGACGCCCCGCAAGGATACAAGGACTTCGACAAAGGCGCGGCCAAAAAGTTTGTTATCGATCCGCACGGGACGGCGAGGAAAGCGGCCTGACGGCCGCGAACTCATTGAGAGGATCGCATTAGCGATCCGAAAGCGGGCTCGCTTAATTCCCAGCATCGGCGACATCGACTCCATCGCCTCGTCCTTGTGATCGCCTGAGCGCATCCCCTTGAGATCCCCGCGACCGGCTGCCGCTACTTCGGCCCGGCCGATGTCAGGTTGGAACTTCGCTTCGCCCATTACCCCGAAGTCAATCATCAGCGTGCTGAGGCCCTCGCCCTCGATCAGATGTTTGACGTAGAGCAAGTCCTCACCCTTGGTATCGAGAGTTCCCACGAGGACCACGGTTCTGGACATGTTCATTAAGAGTTGGGAAGGGGCCTGATTCGGAAGTTCCTCCATTTCATCACGGATGGAACGTTAACGTCGAGGCCATTCTCCTTAAAACCTGGTTCCCTTCCAGTCAAGCCATGGATTTGAAGCCCAATAAATCCCTTCGGATGCGCCTTATAGAGCTCCTCGTTGACGAGGTCCTCAACCGGGTGGCCATTCACCCAAGTCTGAATGTGCGGACCTTGTGCCACGATGCGCATCTTGTTCCAGCCTTCGTCGACGAAGAAATGATGGCCATTTCCAACGGCCCATTTATCCGGCGAAGAAAACCAACCGGTCAGCATACCCTCGCCGTAGAGCAAGCCTGTGGTCTGCTGTCCCGGATAGAACCTCCTGACTTCCGCTTGCGGTCCGTATATGCGTCCCGCCTGACTTTCCCAGCCTCCACGCCCCCCTTGAAGGGTAACAGGGCGGGTTGAGGTACGGAATTGTATTCCTTGATTCGTCACCGGACCCACCGTCGTTTCGAGTTCCAGCTCAAAATCGCTCCACTCCGACGTCGTACAGAGGAACGAATTCAGACTGCCCGCCATCGTGCGGCCCACAATAGCGCCGTCTTCAACGTCGTACGTATGCCAACCGTTCAAATGAACCCATCCATCGAGCGACTTGCCATCGAAAAGACTGATCCAGCCATCGGGCAACTTGGTGAGATTGAGTCCCGTGTTGTCAGGGACGTTCCCTTCCTCGGGTAGTGCGAACGCGACAATTGAATCGCCTGCCTTGGTCGCGTTCTTACCTCCTCCGCCTGCAGCAATAACGACATATTCCTTACCGTCAAGCATATAGACAGACGGCGTGGCGTACCCGCCTGCCGGTAGCTGTGCTTCCCACAAGAGTCTGCCCGAGTGCGATTCGAATGCGCGGAATTTTTCGTCGGCGGTAGCCGCGATAAACACAATGCCACCGGCCGTCGAGACGGGACCACCGAAATTAAGTGTGCCTGTGTTGCGAATCCCCTTCTTGACGAGGTCAGGGTATTCGCCGAGTGGCACCCTCCACACAAAATCTCCCGTGACTAAATTGATCGCGGTGAGTTCGCCCCAGGGCGGGGCAATCGCGGGGTGCCCATCCGGATCGGAAAACTGCCGGGTTCCCCCGGACGCATACCGGACCCGGGTTTCACTATGGGGGTCCTTCGTTTCCTTACCAGGAGCGGTCTTCAAGAATTCGATCACGCCCGCTAATTCCTGGGGGCGCAGATTGAAGGCAGGCATAACAGCTCGACCGTTACGAATAATTTCTTGAATCTCCGCCGGTTTTTTTCGGTCGAGTATATTGACCAGCGATGTTTCGGGAACTGCATCGCGGTTCGGCCCGTGGCACGCCATGCAGCTACCCTCATAAATCTGGCGGCCCAATTCCGCTGGCGCCACTCGCCCGCCAGCACCCACTTGGAAGACCTGCCGAACCGTGCTTATCGAGGGAGACTCATTTGAGTTCACAATGAGAACATTCGTCATCGGGTCGAAAGCAGCCCCGCCCCACTGTTCCCCCCCAAACCAGCCCGGCGTCATGATAGTCCCCCTTAAACTCGCGGGAGTAAAAACAGGACCCGAGTCATATCGTCTGAACTGCTCCAAAGCAAAGGCGTGCGCTTCCGGTGATATATTCGTCAGGTCCGCCTCGGTCGTGATTTGCCGCACCAGCGGTCTCGGCTTGGAAGGGGTCGGCTGGGTCGGATAGGTTTCTTCACCCGGCACGCTGGACCGCGGCGCCGGCATTTCCGTCACCGGGAACACCGGTGTTCCCGTGTCGCGATCCAATACGAAGGTGTAGCCGCTCTTATTCCCTTGGACCACGACGTCCATCGCTGGGCCCCCCGGCGGATGCAGAGTGATCAAGATCGGCGCCGGAGGATTATCAAAGTCGAAAAGATCGTGATGCACGGTTTGGTAATGCCAAATCCGCTTGCCCGTAGTCGCGTCCAGGGCCAATACGCAATTTGCGTACAAATCAGCTCCTATTCGAAAACCACCATAGTAATCTTCCGTAGCCGAGCCGGTCGCCGCAAATGCCCATCCTCGCTTTTCGTCAATCGTAATTCCACCCCATGGATTTGCGCCCCCGTATGTTTCCCCTTTGACCCACCTCCACGTCTCATAGCCGGGCTCGCCCTCGAATGGGATCGTATGAAATATCCACTTAAACTCACCGGTCACAGTGTCATAGGCCCGAATATGTCCAGGCGACGAACCATATGTTTCGTTTACTCGCGAAGGTAAAATCAGGAAGTTTTTATACACCGCTCCCGGCGAAGTCATTTCGAGTGTCACTGTTTCCGGGTCAACCTCCAGATGTTGCCGCAGGTCGATAAATCCGCCGGTGCCAAACGAAGTTATCAGGGCGCCCGTTTTTGCGTCCAATGCATAAGCCCGGTCCTTGCAAAATGCGAAAATCCTGGCTCCTTCGGCCCCTTTCCAATAGGTGACTCCGCGGTTTCGAAGCGTCACTACCGCGTTGTTCGCGTTGTATCTGGATGCATCAAATTTCCAGATCAAGCGTCCCGTTCGAGCATCGATCGCCTCGGCGTTGTTCTTCGCGGTCGATATATACATTACCCCGTCTACGACAAGTGGGTTGGCGTACATGGAGCCGCCTCTGCCACCGACCGCGTCACCGGTATGGAACTCCCAGGCGACCTTGAGCTTGTGAACGTTGGCTGCATTGATTTGCCCCAAATCGGCGTTTTGGCCGCCGCCTGGATCACCCCGAAGAACGGACCATTCGACAGTCGTGGGGGCGATGGCGGGAGATACGTTGGTTGGCCTCCCGGACTGTTGGGCTTCGGACCACATGGCGACTCCAAATAGAAAGGCACCAACTCCGGCGCATATAGCAACGTATTTCATAAATTTCGAAGACACGCTTCCCCCCAAAGTCGTCTTTCCAACATCACGACCTTTAACTTTCGTGAAACTCATTGCCTTTCCTTCCTATTTCGTCACCGTCTGGCTCAAAATCTCGGGTACACTGTTTAAGTCAAACTTGCGGTTTTCCGTTCGACGTCTCCAATGGCCCGTCGAGGTTCCAAACCAGCCTTCGCGAGAGCGATATATACGACGAAGCCCACTATGAAGCTGTACAAAGGGGCAGGTTGAGAAAGGTTTTTCATTTCCGCCGAGACTGGAAGGTTCGGTAGAATTCCAACCAGGAATCCAGCGGCCCAGGCTCCGTATCCGGCCCAGTTTACTCCTTGCCTTGGACCCGCCCACTTCCGGCCGCTTAGCAGATAATCCGCCGCGATCGCGCCGCAGATCGGACTGAACGACGCGCCAACGATGCCGAAGAACCCGATGAGATCGCTGGCGACGCCGGTTACCGACAGGACTATAGCCACGGTAGCTCCCACCATGGTCGAGGCGAAACGTGAAACGCTCGGGATCATGGTCGAAAAACTGTTACCAATAATGAAAGAGCAGAAGCAAGCGGGAGGAATCGAGGCCAACGCAAAGAGGAAGAACATCGCCGTGGCTACGGGTCCTCCAATCTGACGAACCACGTCGTCGTACTGATAGCCGGTTAGGCCTGGGTTGAGGCCGTGCGCACCCGCCACGGAAAGCAACGCAAGTCCGCCCGCAAACACAGTCGCCAGCGCAATGCCCACTAAGCCGCCCCACTTGACGTCTTTTCCATCACGGCTATTCATGCCGAAATCGGCGCCGGCGGCACCACCGGTAGCGAAGAAGCCCAATACGATTGCCACCAGGACCTTGAAGGCTCCGTAATTGTCGGTTTCCGCAGGCTTTGGCTCATAATGACCGAGGCCGGCCGCCGTTTGAAAGAAAACTACAACCAACATTACCAGCGGGATGCAATTCAGCAGCATCGAGACCTTGCCGACGTATCGAATGCCCTTCACACCGATATAGGCCATCACGTAACCCCATATCACCCCCACGACGATGAACGGGATGGAACCAGGCACGGAGGCAACACCTAGCCCTTTGAGTATGAAATCAGTGGCGATGAACGACCCGACCGCGAACCAGCCCATTTGAAGCAGGCCCATGAGAAGCCCTGGCATTACGTAACCACCCGCCGTTCCAAACGTGGAGCTTCCGATGACGTAAAGCGGATACCCGGTTTTCATTCCCAGCAGTGCCGGAACGAAATAATACAAGAAGTGGCAAAGCAAACCTGCGACTACCAGCGCCGCCAGACAAACGCCCCAGCCTGCATAGCGGATCGTCTGCCCGCCTAGCGCCGGATAAAACACGATCCAAAGAAATATTCCCGCGTAGTTCGGCGCTGTGTTTGCGTACCACGGCCCTCGGCTTTCAGGCGGATTGGACACGGCCCGCGAAATATAATCCGGATACTTATCCATGGGCATTCGTCATCCTGAAATCCGGAAGCGCCACTTTCCTTCCGTCCTGCATCGCGGATTCATGCGCGCAGATACCAGCACAAGTCCAATTCACGGATTGATATACATCGGGAAACGAGGGGCGCCCTTCGACGATGCTCGACACGAACTCATGCACCAGGTGTGGATGCGACCCGCCGTGGCCTCCTCCCTGAATGAAAGACAGGTGAGCGTTCCCTTCGTCATACACGCCTTTCGTGGTAAAGCGCCGTATTGGCTCCGGGAGCAGCTTGCCGTAATCCGGGATCGGCGCGCGCTCAGGCTTTTCACCAATGTGAATGATGGGATCTTCGTTTTCAACCTGCGTCCATTCAAATGCGACCTTGTCTCCGTAGACATCGAAACTCTCGCGATATTGACGTGCTGTTTCGAACAGAGAACGAGTCACCTCAAATGCCAGTTGCTGGTTGCGCACTTTGAACAGCGCACTTTCGACGGCAAACGGCGATCCATATTTAGCAATCAGCCGGTCTTCAATCCGTCCAGAGCCAAAGCAGCAGACGAATTCAGCTTCGCCCCGCACCAGCGCGAGGCATGGGCTCACAGCGTGTGTAGCATAGTGCATCGGGGGAAGGCCTTCCCAGTAACCTGGCCAACCTGCCATCTCCTGCTGGTGGGACCCGCGCATGAACTGAATGCGTCCCAACCTGCCGCTGTCCCGTAGCTCACGAACAAACAAAAACTCGCGGGTATAAATGGCCGTCTCCATCATCATGTAATTCTTGCCTGCAACGGCCGCCGCATTCACAATGGCTCGACAATCGTCGACGGTTGTGGCAGCCGGGACTGTGCACGCGACGTGCTTGCCCGCCTTCAGGGCCGTAATACTTTGAGGGGCATGCAAGTGGATGGGCGAATTGATGTGGACCGCGTCCACATTAGGATCTTCAATCAATTCTTCGAAACTTTCGTAGCGCTTGCTTACCTTGTATTGGTCCCCGACCTCGTTCAGTTTATCCTTCGTCCGCTGGCAAATCGCGTACATGTTCGTCAGGGGGTGGTTCTGATAAATAGGAATGAATTCCTTACCGAACCCCAACCCGACGATGGCAACATTTAGTTTCTCTCGACTCATTTAATATTTCTCTCCATAGACTCGCTTCTACGGTCTTCCTCGCGCCGCGCCTTGATATGCCCATTTCACTTTAAAACACAAATCGTAATCCCGACTGCAGCGTGCGCGGGCTGTTCGCTTGCGCGGTGATCGTAGCGAAGGTCAGCGATGTCGGAGAAAGGTTCGGTCCGCTGAATTGACAGCGATTCAGGGTGTTGAACGCCTCAAACCGCAATTGCAATTTCCTACCCTCCTTCCCAAGACCGAAGTCTTTTGCCAGCGACGAATCAAGATAATTCAAGGAGTCGGCGCGCACGTTTGAGAAATAGAGCGGGAAGGTGCGAATGTTGTCCACCAATTGCTGGGAAGACACCGTGTTGAATAAGGTAGTGTTGAAAGCATGGCTGACGCCTCGGGCGTTATAGCTCAGATCGCCGCCGTTGTAGATGACATTTCCCCAGGCCAAAGGAGCCCCGACCTCATAGGTGTAAACACCGGCTAGTTTCCATCCGCCGGCGATGCCTTGCAATACGGATTTCGCTGCCTCGGCGATCTGCGCTGGATTTCAAATCGGGAGCTGCGGCAATTCCACTACATCGGAATCAAGAACGCTCAGCAATTGCGGGATATTCTGCGCCGATTCGATCAGCGTGGCTGACGTTCCCACCGACGAAAAACCGGAAAAGGTGGGGCCCCTGGGCGCGAACATTTAGGGCTGGGGAAGTAGATAGAGCTATTGAGGATCGCGTAATTGAGTGACGCGGGGAATCGCATGGCCGCCTATAAAACATGGTTGATCGGATTTGGTTTTTGTCACTGTATTACGCGATGCTCAATAGGTTACACTCAGTTACACTCAGTTCATGCAAAAGAAGAAAGTCGTTCGCAAGAAACCAGCCGAGCAGCCGGGTGTTCCATTCTCGGAAAAACAAGTTACGAAGTTGTTCAACACGGTGGTGAAACGATTCACTGGCCGCGTGATGGATCCTCGCAGTGGCACGGGCCAATTTCAGGCCATGTGCGGCGACCACTTGCTTACGACATGGTTTGGACCGTGCGAGCCGACGTCAGAAAAAGCAAGAACCGATGCGGCTGCGCACAATGCCGCAAATCCCGGACACCACGCTTTGGTCATCGGGCCTATAATCTGTGAGGAGAACAAATAGCCTCAAACCGGGCAACAACAACTCCAATAACTCCGTCTTGCAGGTCGGCACCGATATCGGCGATCGCGGTCGATACGATTGCGACCGCAAGGCAGCCGAGTGTCACAATTCTCATTTCAAGAGAAAATTACGATGCTCGCACTCGGCGTGCAGGCCCCCGGGGTGGGGCCGCTACTAAGGCGCGAGAACGCTGAAACTTGACGATTGCCAGATCGGAAAGCATGTTTTCCTCGGAATGCTACCAGCGTCTAATTGCTGCTGACTACAGTGGTGTAGCTGGTGGCGGATAGCGAGAATTGGGCTTTGCCGTCGGTAACGGGGATGCGGTCCAACTCTTGCATGCCGCGTTGGGCGTCGGTGACCCACAAGCGTAGTTGTTTTACGGTGGCCGGAAGGCCCGTGACGGTCGCGGTACGGGTGGCGCCGTGGTTCACCATGTGGACGGTATAGGTGCCCTCGGCGATGTTGCCGAAGGCGGCGCAAGTGAGATTGGGCTGCTTGTCGCAGGCCACCGGCAGGTAGAAGGATCGCGGCGGCGTGGCGGCAAGCTGTTTGAGATTCCAGAAGCGCCGCGTGGGGCGGAGCGGACCGTTGTCGTTGAAGATGCCGCCGCCGATGAGCGGGGAATAGTCGGCGGTGAGTTGCCACTGGAGGATTGACTTGGGTTGGGCGATGGAGAGGATGCGCAGGTAGAGATTGATTTCGTAGAGGGCGAACGACTGCTCCAGGAAAACCTGGGGATAGCGATAAGCGGCGGCATCGGTGCTGCCTTCGGCAATCACCAGGGGGACGTTGAGCTCGCGGGCGGCATCACGCCACTGGGCGAGAAGCTCATCGGTGCATCCGCGCCAGGAGTGGAAATCCACGGCGCCGATGTACTTGATGGCCTCGGGGTCTTTCATGGCGGGCTTGATGAAATCGATGGGGTTGGCATCGGAGGTGTCGCCGAGCGCGAGCTTGGTGGCGAGACCCCTGCTGGCGAAGTAGGGACCGAGGGTCTTGATGAGTTCGGCGTGCTCGCGGGGGGTTTGACGGACATTGATGCCGAGATCGGATTCGTTGAAGCTGAACATGGTAGCTTCGACGCCGTATTTTTCTTTGAGGAAGACCAGGTAGCCGGCGATGGATTCCTTGATCCGGGCCATCTTTTCCGGGTTGAGGGGATTGCCGCGCGGACCGGTTTGCTGCTGTTGCGGAAACTGGGCGCCGCCGCGGCCTGCGCCGGGCCCAGGGGGCACTCCGCCACCGCCGCGGCCCGCACCTGTTGCCGCATCGGGTGGGGCAGGGACACGGGCCGTGCCGGGAGGTATTGTGCCGGGGGGCGCCGCGCCGCCGGGGGCAGCAAAGGATGGTGTCGCGGCACCGGGTCCAGTGGGCACCCCTGCCGCACCGGGAACTGGGGCACCGGGGGCGGCACCGCCGCGTCCGCCACCACCGCCGCCGCGTCCACCACCGGCGCCGAGGATTGCCCAGTTGGGCGCCTGCCAGACGCTGACGATGACGGGCATCCCCTTTTGCGCCAGGCGCCGGGCTATCTCCATCGCCTGGAGGACCCGCGGATTGGCGTTACCGCCTCGAGCGGTGGCGAGAGGATCTGTGTTTTCATCAGGATGCCAGATGCTCCAGGGCATCTCGACGCGACCCCAGGCGACGCGGATGTTCTCCAGGGAGTAGTCGATTACCTGAGGGTCGGTGCGCGCGTTCTGGAGGCGGAAGTTGCCGCCGAGGCCATCGAACATCTGGCCGGGATGCGAGGCGTCGAGGGTGATTTCGACCGGATTCTTGTCGAGCTCGGCGGTGACCTTGAAAGAGAAGCTCTTCTTGCCGGTTTGGCCGGCCGTGGTCTTGCCACTGAGGACGGCGATCAGCACCTGGAGGTTGTAGCTGCCCTTGCGGCGGTCGTCGCGGACGATGATCTGCGTGGGTTCGTTGAACGTGACCTCGATCTGGCGGGTGCGGGACACAAAGCGCACACCTGTGGCGAAGGCGCGCAGGTATTCATTCTGCTCACTCTCGCCGGCGGCGAGAGAGGTTCGTTCGGCGGTGGGCGGGTTGGGCCCGACGAGCTGCACGCTTCCGCCGGAAAACACCGAGGCGGGGAGTTCGATGCCGAGGAAGGCGCCGCCGATGTTGGCATCCTCAGGGGAAGTAAACTGGAGATCGACGTTGGCGGTGGCGGGACCGGTGTCTTCGACGACTTCAGTGGCAGCCATCGTCCAGCCGTTGCCCTGGGGGTCGCGGAACTCGCGCGGCGCGCGCATCTGGATGGTGACGGTTTCAATCTTGCCGTTGCGCGAGTAGCTGTTCTGCTGTTTCTCGCGGCCGGTGCAACTCACCCCGGCCAATTCGGGCTGGGCAATGCACATGCTGGTGCTGAGCTCCAGGAGGTGGCCGTCAACGCGCAGGCCGGTCAAGTTCCCCCAAGCCATGACCTCGGGCTGGGCAAACGCCGCGCCCGCGAAAGCCCCAAATAGAATAAACGAGCCTATTTTCCGAATCATCACGTAGATTCTAACCTGAAGGTGTGGGGGAACACCAATCCTACACGGTAATACACGCCAATTCACGTCCCCGCGAAACGGAAGGCGGAACTAACTACGGGCCGATTGTGCAAGTGATCGACAATCCGTTTCGCAGCCACAAGATCAGGCTGCTTCTGGAGACCAGATTCGGCGGCGGAAACATCCTGAGTGGCGGCACCGATCTTCCCCGGCTGGCGGACAAAAACCAGAAGCCAGGCAACTCATGCGGCGCGATGCGGGCGTCCCATACTGTAGTGCCTCATGCGGCCGAACTTGGTTGAACTCTTCCTGGAAACGGAGAAAAGCCATCTGCTGCCGCCGCAGATTCCGCTCCGGTGGAGTCGCGGTCTCCTGTTTCAGCGTTCGATGCATGCGCTCGTGGCGGCCGTTTTGCTGCGGCTGGCCTGGCTCGATCCGTTCATGCCGGATGCCCAATCGCAACCACAACATCGAGAGCTGACTCAATCCTGCGGGTGCTCGACTGGCGAAGGGAGTTCCGTTGTCGGTGCGAATCGCTTCCGGCAATCCGAACTCACGAAAGGCGGCTTCGAATACTGCCCAAGCGTGCTCACCATCGGTGCGTTTTACCGCGCAACACCGCAGCAAGTACCGGCTGTAGGCATCCGTAATCGTGAGCGGATCGCACCGTGAGCCATCCTGGGTAAGAAACCATCCTTTGAAATCCGCGCACCACACCTGATTCGGAGCTTCGGCGTGCTTCAGCGGCTCGGTGTAGGGCGGCGTCCGTTGCGCCGCCGTCGCGGATGGGCCAACCCTTCGCGTCGCAGCAGGTCTCCGATGCTGCTCGCCGCCGGCCACCGAACCTTGGGCACCTCGCGTTTTAGATAGGCGCGCAGCTTCCGCGGCCCCCCAACTGGGATGTCGAGTCCGCAGTTCCACCAGCGCATCTCTGACTTTCGGCAACATCGCTTGAGGATGATGCAGGGGTGCCCGGCTGCGTTCCTCCAGCCCAGACTCGCCTTCTTGTTGATATCGTTCCAGCCATTTGTAGCCGGTCTGCCGGCTGATTTCATAACGCCGGCACAGTTCCGCCAGATTCTCTTCCCGGCGCTCCCATTCCTCGATGAAACTTTGCTTCTCGTCCAAAGCCTTCCTCTCTTTCCAGGGCAAGCGCTTTCTCCTTTGCCCTTTGTTTCGGAAGCTTCGCCTCAATCGAAAAGTGTCAAAGATGTTCTCGGTCCAAGATCAAGCGGAATTATCGATGTGTAACGAACGCCGCGTTCAAATCACTAATATCAAACGCCGTCTCACATCTCAGCATCCGAAGTTAAAGCCGTTCGGGCGGTCCAGTACGTTCGGATGTCCACTGAACATCAGCAATATTCCACCGCAAACCAAGCCGATATGATCCTCCGGTATGCCGAGTCAAACGGTATGGTTATCATCAGGACGTACCAGGACGCCGGCAAGAGTGGATTAAGTTTAAACAGCCGTTACGCCTTACAGCAGCTGATCCGAGAGGTGGAGAGTAAGAAGCCGGACTTCGAGGCGATCCTCGTCTATGATGTGAGCCGTTGGGGACGATTTCAAGACACGGATGAAAGCGCCTACTACGAGTTCCTCTGCAAGCGCGCCAAGGTCCGGGTTCATTACTGTGCAGAAACGTTCGTGAATGACGGCAGTCTCTCCTCTACTCTGCTGAAAACAATTAAGCGAACGATGGCAGGCGAGTACAGTCGGGAGCTCTCAGTGAAGGTATTCGCAGGCAAAGCCAGGCTCATCGAACTTGGGTTCCGCCAAGGTGGGCACGCGGGATACGGCCTCCGCCGATTACTGCAAGATCAAGATGGCAATCCAAAGGGATTTCTAATGCCGGGAGAGCGAAAGAGCATTTTCACGGACCGGGTGATTCTGGTCCCAGGCTCAGCTGAAGAGATCACGGTTGTGAGCGAAATCTATAAACGCTATACCGAGGAACGGGAGTCCTGTAGCACGATTGCAAGGGAACTCAATAAGCGTGGCATCTTGAACGAACGTGGCGGATCTTGGAGTCGATCCATCATCCACTGTATTCTTACGAATCCTAAGTACATCGGATCAAATGTCTTCAACAGGACATCGTTCAAATTAGGCACGGCGCATGTCCAAAATCCACTCCGGATGTGGATTCGCCGCGATGATGCCTTTACCCCGATTGTCAGCGCCGAAATATACCGCAGGGCGCAGGAAATACTGGCGGGCCGCAACCGATACTACACCGACGAGGAGCTGCTAGGGCTGTTGCGGGGACTCTGGAAGGAGGTCGGATATCTCTCGACCGACCTCGTCAATCGGACCAAGGGACTCCCTTCTCGGAACATGTACGACACGCGGTTCCACGGATTGAGAAGGGCTTATGAGTTGATAGGCTACAAATCACCGTTTAACTGCGCGTTCGTTGATGAGAAAAAGAAACTGCGACTTATATGCCAAGAGCATTTGACCCACCTCGTCGCCGATCTTACGTCCGTCGGAGCCTGTGTGCACCAAGACGGACAATCAGACTTCCTCAAGATCAACGACGAGTTCACCGTGTCATTTTTCTTGGTGCGATGCAGGGAAACAAAGCGCCGGGGGTATCGATGGCAGTTCGCGCTTAGTCCTACCCCTAACCGTGCAGACATTACGATTGCGGCCCGCATGGCCCCCGGTAACAAATCAATCCTCGATTACTACCTGTTCCCCGGATTAGGGCAATTGAGCGAATGGCTCGATCTTGCGCTGGAGAACAGCGTGATTCTCGATAGCCACCGATTTACCGATCTGTCGTTCTTGATGGATCTTGTGAGTCGCGTGGAACTGAAAGAGATTCAATGAAGCCCAAACACATCGAACGAATACCGATTGCCCAAATCCGCGTTCTGAATCCACGGTCTCGAAACAAGACGACCTTTCGGAGACTCGTCAACAACATGGATCTGGTCGGCCTAAAGAAACCGATTACGGTCTTCCAGCGCGAAATGGATCACGATGGGACCCAGTATGATTTGGTGTGCGGAGAGGGGCGGATGAATGCAGTGGTCGCGTTAGGAGGAACTGACATCCCGGCTGTGATCACCGAGGCTTCGCTCAACCAACGATACCTGATGAGCCTTGTCGAAAATATCGCCAGGCAACGACCGCCCCAATCTGATCTGCTCAGGGAGGTACGCAGCCTCAAGGAACAAGGCTATAAGAACTCCGTTGTGGCGGAGAAACTGGGGATGGGCAGGACGTATGTTGATGGCATTGTTCGTCTCGTGCGCTGCGGAGAAGACCGACTCGTCGAGCAAGTAGAATCGGGGCGCGTTCCGCTCAGCATAGCCATTCAGATCGCTACCGCTGGTGGCGCAGAGGTCCAGCGGGCGCTTAGCGCCGCCTATGACAACGGAGACCTGCGTGGGGCAAAGCTCGTCGCCGTGCAACGCATAATTGCGAAGCGTTCCGCGGACCAGCGCGTGCCGCCTCTTGGAGGGGCGGATCAGACGTCCATCAAAGATCTCGCACTACAGTATGAGCTGCACACTCAACGACAGCGTGCCTTGGTTAGGCGTGCGGCAATCGTGCATGAGCGTCTGGCCCTCCTGAGCGTTGCATTGAAGCGGCTCCTTACAGACGATCATTTGGTGCAGTTGCTTGGCGCCGAAGGACTCGGAACAATGCCAGAGCAACTTGCCTCCCGATTAGCTTAGTGAGGATAATCCTTATGCCACGTACCGTGAAAGCGGCGTTTCGCCCAGATGTTGTTTCGCTGCAACTCGATTGTCTCGTGCCCACGCGAGTGATCGATCCCCGAGAACGCCACAACGCTAAATATAAGCAGATCGCGACCTCCCTCAGCGTAGTGGGGCTCATAGAGCCGATCGTCGTTTTCGCCAGCGGTCAGGGTAAGTATCGCGTGCTCGACGGCCACAAGAGGTTGGACGTTCTTATTCAACGCAAGAGCGCGGAGGTTGAGTGCCTACTCGCCACCGACAACGAAGCGTACACGTACAACAAGCGGGTCAACTACTTGTCCCCGGTGGGCGAACATCAGATGATCCTACGTGCCCTTGCGCACAACGGCGAGGACCGGATTGCGGAGGCTCTGAACGTCAATGTCTCTGTCATCCGCAAGAAACGCGCTCTTCTCCACGGAGTGTGTGACGAAGCTGTTGAAATCTTGAAGGACCGGCGCGCAACGGCAAAGGCGTTTGCGGGACTTCGGAAAATGAAACCTGTCAGGCAAATTGAGGCGGCTGAACTGATGGTCGCGTCGAATATGTATTCTGGCCGGTTTGTGTCGGCGCTCCTGGCAGGCAGCAGAGATGAGATGCTCGTCGAGCCCGAGAAGCGCCCAACCAAGTCGCTTTCGGCAGACCAAAAAGTGAGGATCGAGAATGAAACGGATACGCTGCTGCAGAACCTGAAAGCGATCGAGGCTTCCTACGGCACCGAAGTCCTGACACTCAGCGTGTCTCGCCGCTATTTAGACAGGGTTCTGGCTAACCTTAAAGTGCACCTGTACCTTGAAAAGCGGCACTCCGATATTTTGCGAGAACTGGAATCCGTCGTCGAGGCCATGGATTCAGATCTTTCTCCTCCAATGGCGCCTCCTGCCGTCCTGGCCTCGTAGCGATTGGAAATTGCGATTTATTTGCGTCGGGCCGAAGCATTCCCAGTGTCGCGGAGAGCCGAAGTAGAGGAAATTGTCGAAAATAGGACGGAACGTCGTAGTTTGCGCCAGTAAATGCAAAAAGGCGCACGGTAAGAGTACCCGAGTATGCTTAGTTTACTAAGCCGACGAGTAGGGTAGTTTATTTTTAATTTCGGTAAACCGGATTAATTGTATTTATCTTTTCCATGGAATAAGGTACTTATAAAGGACGTAATAAACCTCCAAATGTTCAACCGCGTCGATAAATCGAGCGACAAAACGGACGGTCTTGCTCGCCGCTTCCGGCAGCACATCCCCGGAGCAATGGCGGATCTGTACTATGTTTACTGCCGTCTAGCATATTTGCTGATCGTCAGAATGGTGAACAACCCTGAGGTTGCTCAAGAATTGACGCAAGAAACGTTCTTGCGGGCCTGGAATCAAGCGGAACTACTATTGGCGATCGAAGATGATCGAGCATTAGGGCCATGGCTATTGGCTATCGCAAGGAAGTGTGCCCTGGATTACCTCGCAGAGCCCGCCGATCCCAATACCATTCCGTTAGCCGCCAGATCGGAAATCTTTCAAGAATGCGCAATCTTGTTTGAAGAAGCCCTTGGCAATCTATTACGAAAACAGATCCAATTTACGGAGCTTGTTCGCCGTGAAGGTCCATCCCGGCAAGCATCGCCGAACACCTTGAGTCGGCCTCTGGATTGTGTGAAGGGACGATTCAGATCAGCACTATCATGGCTGCGCGGAGATCGCGGCGTACGTGCGATGAAAGTGGCGGGGCCCTCCTAGTGCCCCGACACCAATCCACCCGAGTGCGGCGAGTGGGCAAAATGACGGCTCTAAGCCTAGAATATTCTCAAAGCAGCATTGGAACAAATCAAGTTTTAGGACCACGATCCCGCGTTTTCGCAGTGGTTCCCACGAACAACCCTGAACTTTCCCGTTGGCAGGTCCATGATTCTCGGTGCGGCGACATTTTGAAAATGCTCCAGCTGGGTGGTTGTGCGGATTAGTTTCAGCAGAGTCTCCTGAACTGCTAGTGGCCAGAGAACTGTCCGTGTACGCTACTTCCCACCTTCTGGGCGGTCGGACCGAGCAGGATTTTGAGATAAAGGCCATGTGCCTGCTCCGTAGAGAGGCTGGACAACCGCGCCCCAACGGAGCTGATGCGACCTTCGCCGCCCCCGAGCCTTCGACAATTCGCCATGCTATTATCGGCGTTTACCTAAAGCGGGCGTCAAGAATGTGGCGCTACTGGTGCGCTAGGCGATGGCGAACGGGCTGGATAAACCGACTAGGGCAGGAGTCACCGGAGGACGCGGAGCACATTCCCCGAAGGTTTAACAGGCGCGGCACTACTTTGCCTGAGACGTTTTGCGTCTTCACGCCACTATTACTATGCGGTCGCACTCTTGGGCCGTTTGCCCTGCCGTCGTGCGTGGGCTGGTGGCGGGGCCTGCTAACGCCCCGCCGCTTACTCTCTTCGTGAACGAGCAGCCAGAGGAAGGCTGGCCTGCTGAACATCCACTGCCTTCGGGGCTCACTGGATCGGATGACTACGTGCGTTCTAACGGGTGTTATCACTCTATTGCGGTCGGCAAGGGAATCCTTCTCCGGCATCTCCATCCGTTTGCGGCATCTGCGGCAGGCCGGGTTCCAATTTGTTTCTGGGCTCCGCGAAATGTGATATTCTTAGGCCGATTAGATTGAGATGCTCCCGAGCCTGCTAAGGGTTGACCTGTACGAACTCTTGGGATGCGGCTAGCTGGAGCAAGCGGAAGTTTTAAGAGAGTGTGCGCTTGAGACGGGATTTTCCGAAGGAGGGAAATCTTAGTTGGGAGTGGGTCCAAACGCTCCCTGTACAGGTAGGCAAGCGACTCTCCTCAAGGCTTGGGCTGTCGGCTCCAAAAAAGCCGGCGTCCCAGTCGCGTCGAAAACACTAGGGAACGTGTCCGGCGCAATGGGGAGAAGTTGCGCCGTAACCAACGTGGCACTTTTCCAAACATTGCGCCGGCATCGATCCTCCGGAAAGGTGGTCGTGATGCCGTTACAGCGCACCAGCACCTACCTCTCGACAGAGGAGGTTGCTCAATTGTTGGGATTCTCGGTTCGCACCGTGACTCTCTGGTTCAACCAATGGAAAGAGACGGGAGGCCAAGAAGGCGTTCCCGGATTCAAGGTCGGCAAGTGTTGGCGCGCCGACCGGGGAGAAATCGAGGCCTGGATTGCGCAGAAAAAAGCGCCCTTTCCGGTAGCCAACATCCAGTTGCGGCAAGCTCGGTAGCGGCGGCATCTGCGGGTCGGAATATCCGCCTGCCCGGCGCATGCTTGAAGCATGGAAAAATTCAAAATGCTTCTTCATGATCGTCGTGGTGGTCGCCACCAGCCTCGCCGTGGCCAGGTTCCTGCTGACCGAGGTGCATGATTTCTGGATCTTTCTCCAGCACCTCCAATGGCGACGGCCTGACCGCCGCACCTTCAAATAGACTGGCCGAGAAAGCTGCACCCAACGCATGATACTCTTTCCTGGAAGTGTCATTTCAACTCGACAAGGCAACACGAGATCGAATACTCAGAGCGTTCTTGCGGTCGATTCCTGGCGTTCCCGCCGGTCCCGAGCTTTACGATCTTGTCGTGAACATCAAGCGTTCGCAAACCGACCTCGATGTTCAGGTTGCGCAGGTGGTCGAGGCTCTTGGTAACACTTCAACCTTAATTAACACACTTCAGCAGAATCTCGATGAAAGAATGGCTAAGCTTCAGCATTTACGGGAGGAGCATCAGCGGTACTCAGATTTAGCGCAAATTGAAGCTGAAAAAGCAGGGTGCTACTCAGGCAAGTTGAAGCGACGTTGGGTAAAGACCAAAGAAAAGAGCGGTGGATTGCCCTGATGCGGCGAGGTCACGGGCCCCCAATTTAGCAGAAACAATATCGACCCGAGCCACAGCAAGATAGTCTTGGGCTACGTAGATGTTGCAGAAGCCTCTCAGTACTCGAATCCGGAACTATTTGTCAACGGAACGCCGGTGGTTTCCTGGGTTGGAGCCCCTACCGCTGCGCAGTTCGGGTTGTATTCCGTGCAGTATCGGTATTCGCGGTAGAAGCTCGCTCGCCAATGTAAAGGTGACCATCGGCGGCGTCAGCACGCAAGTGCTGTTTGCCGGAGCGCAGGATCAATTCCCGGGCCTCGATCAAGTGAATGTGGCCCTGCCACAGAATCTGTCGGCACATGGAGAGCAGGATCTTGTTTTGACGGTGGACGGACACGTGGCGAACGCAGCTCGCATAAACCTTAAGTAAGGCCCTTATCTCTTAAGGGATGGCCCGTCCCAGAGGCTTCCTCCTTGAGGCCGTTCCATTTTCGCGAAGCGCGCAAAGACAGCGCGCCAGCGGGCTTTCACCCTAGGTAACGTCAAACGGAGGGAGACCGCCAGATTCTCTTAAACGTCGTGTTCGCGCTCGATATTGTGTGAGTGCAGGCTCGTTAATTTTTCGGATATGCGGTCACCTGAATCCAAAAGCT
>PNAJ01000140.1 GCA_003170295.1 Bryobacterales bacterium
CCGAAGGCTTTGTTCAATGCTTGTTAACGGGTCCGCAGACTCCTACCGGAGGACCCTGAACCGCAAGTGTGAACTTATAGCTTTCGCACTGGCTCCGAATCAGTGAAGTTTTGACGCCTGGCGACTCGATCACGGGTGCACGGCTGTACAGCCCGCCTTCAGCGGCAGGGCGGCCGTCCCCGTTGTCTAGGAAGAGGAGATTTCCGTTTTCGAGCATGCGCACGAAATGCTCGTGATAGAACCTGTCGCCCGTCGCCGTAAGCCAGCGCGCGAACGCGTTCGCCTCATAAAAGTCGCGCCAACCAGGGGCTGATTTCCGGAATTGTATCGCTTGTCATTCCAATGATCTGGCTGAGGTGATTCCATGAACGAACTGCAGGTGCAGTTGCGTCCGGTGAATGCGTTGATTCCCTACACAAAGAACGTGGTGTAGAGTAGGCGTTTTCGCCTGCGCTTTTGACTGTTTTAGAAGACGAAGCGGACCTCCAGCTGAATGCTGCGCATCGCCGCAGCGCCGGTAGCGGCACCGAAGCCGGCGTTCTTCGGAAGTTGGCGGCCCGAAGCTATGGTACCCTCGGAATTGACTGGCTGTTCTGCAGCACCATGGCAGTCGGGTTGTTGAACGTGGCCGTCGTGCTGAAACCGTTGATAATCACGGCGTTGAGGGTATTGAAGATGTCCGCCCGGAACTCGAACCGGCGCGCTTCCTGGAATTTCCAGAAGCGGAATCTCCGCACGATGGACGTGTCGACATTATCGATCGGACAGCCGCGCAGGTAGTTGCGGCCTGATTCCAGGCCTACGCTGCCGTAGCTCGGCCCCTTTACAGCCGAACCATTGAACTCGGCGAAAGGGTTGCCCGAGCATCCGGTGCCGAAGTTGTTGCCCAGGACCACTTTGCCGGCATAGTCCGGAGAACCGGTTATGTTGACATTGGATCCGGCTATCGCCCAGTTCGAAGCGGCTTTCCGCATCGCTTCGGCCGCAGCGCCGCAATTACTACCCGAAGTGGAAGAGATGCTAGGCGTGGCGTACCTCCACCGGGCGGAAATGGTCAACGGGGTATACCGCCATCCCACGGAGCGCTGCCTCTTTCCGATTCGTCCCGAATTCCATTACCCCAAGGGTGCGGATTCGCAAAAAGCCATCCAGCACTTCCTCGCATCGCTCAAGTTGCGGCCTAACGATCTCGAGACCAGGTGGCTGTTGAACCTTGCCTATATGACGCTGGGCAAATATCCGGCCGGTGTACCCAAAGAACACCTGTTGGCGCCTTCGCGATTTGCATCCGCCGAAGACATTGGCCATTTTACCGACGTAGCGCCGCGTGTGGGACTCGACACTGCTGCTTTCCGCGCCCTTGCCTCTCTGCAGCCAGCAGGCCGCCAGACCGGAGCCCCGGCAAGCCCGCCCGGTGCAGTTCAACAAAGTTGCGGCAGAGTCGGGCATTACGTTTCGCCACGAAAACGGGGCATCCGCCGAGAAGCACATGGTCGAGACGTTCGGTTCCGGTGTGGGTGTGATCGATTTCGACAACGACGGCCAGCCCGACCTGTTCTTCGCCAACGGAGCCGACCTCGCGCACTTGCCCGACAGCAGGCCAGCCTGGAGCGGGCTCCAGGCCATCAGGCCGACGGCCTGATCGAGGGCCAGCGGCACGATCTCGTGCTCGACGTCCCGGGCGATCAGCGAATAGTTGACCTGCTGGCAGACGTAGCGCGTGAGGTTGTGTTTCTCGGACACCGCCAGCGCCTTCATCACCTGCCAGGCGGAATATTCGAGCAGCCGACGTAGCGGACCTTGCCCTGCGTCACTAGATCGTCGAACGCGCGCATCGTCTCGGCGACGGCGACGAAGCTGTCGGGCTGATGGCAGATGTAGAGGTCGAGATAGTCGGTGTGCAGGCGGCGCAGGCTCGCCTCGCAGGCGCGCATGATGTGCGCGCGCGACAGGCCGATGTCGTGCAGGCCGGGCGTGAAGCGCAGGAAGCCCTTGGTGACGAGCACGAACTCGTCGCGGCGGCCCTGCAGCGCTTCGCCGAGAATTTCTTCGGCGCCGCCGAAGGAGTAGACGTCCGCGGTGTCGATGGTGGTGACGCCGCTGTCGCGGCAGACGCCGAGGTTGCCCATCTTGCCGAAACGATCCCGGCCGCCAATCGTCATCGTGCCGAAGCTCAACACCGACACGCTCAATCCCAACGTTCCGAAACGACGCTGTTCCATCTCCGGCTCCTCACCTCCGCCACGCGCGGCTCGACATCCCAATCGCCGCAGTATAGCGCCCGCATGCCGCCAGGCGAGCGACCCTCTGCGCCCTCGTGCTAGTCTGAGCTCATCATGCGCAGACGTGCGTTCCTCCGGATGGCGGCCGCGGCCGCCGTGGTGCCGGTGCGCGGTCTCGCCCAGCGCCGCGACGCAACTGATGCCGTGACGCTCGACGCGGCGGCGCGTGCCTACCGCGTCCAGCCCGGCGGCAGCATCCAGGCGGCGCTCGAGGCGGCCGCGAAGGATCCGGCCAACAAGATCGTCTACGTCCACGCCGGGACCTATCGCCCGGCGGCGCACGGGCAGGCGCTGATCTGGTTCAACGAGCGGCACGACGGCATCACCCTCGCAGCGGTCGGCGAGGTGGTGCTGACCGCCGCCAATCCAGCGATCGCCGATAACAAGGCGCCAAGCTTCCCGGCGGTCGTCAATCACGTCGTCTATTTCGGCGACGGCGTATCGACGAAAACCGTGATGCGCGGTTTCCGCGTCTCCGGCGCGAAGAACTACACCACCGGCACCGGCCGGCGCTCGCCAATCGAATCCGATAACGTGCCCAAGACGCCGTTCTTCTATCTCGATGGCGGCGGCATCAAGATCTATGCGCGCGCCTATCCGACCATCGAGCGCGTCGAGGTGGTCGGCAATTACACCAGCCCATGCGGCGCCGGTGTATCCGTCGAGCACCTCGGCCGGCCGCTCGACGCCGCGGTGTTCCGCGACTGCATCTTCCGCGACAACCGCACGCAGGTCACCGGCGCGGCGTTCGACCTCCTGCACGGCAGCCGCGCCACCCTCGACAACTGCCTGTTCGTCGGCAACATCGCGAATCTCGGTGTGGACTACATCGGCCTGCTGACCGGCGGCGAATATCACCCGGAGCACGGCTCGGGTGCGATGACGGTGTTTGAGGGGTCCCGCGCGGAGGTCAGCCGCTGCACCTTCACCGGGAACTGGGCCGGCGTCGACGACAACGGCACCGGCAGCACTTACGTAAAGTCGATCTTCTGGAACAACACGTTGAAGGGCGGGATCTCAACCGGGGCGCGCTACGAGATCGACATCACCAGCGGCGGCGGCGTACGGGAGTCGTTCATCCACGGCGAGACGAACGACCTGCGGGGGACGATCGATCGAGCGGTGAACACCTTTGATCCGCCGGATCCGCGCTTCGACGCGCAGTTCGTGCCGCAGGCGCCGGAGTACGGGGCGGTGGGCTACCGGCCGGCNNCCGCCGTATCGCGCGGCCGCACCAGCCGGTAACCGATCCTGACGACTGTTCGCGGACGTCGAGTCGCGAATTGAGCCTGAACGGGGCGCAGAAGACCGTTGCAGCCGACCGTTGTCCAATCAGGTTGTCCGATCAGGTTTGACAGGTGATGTAGCTTCTGATATTATCTGCTGCCAGGGTGGTCCATGGGTAAACTCGCAGGTCCTTCCTTTACAGGGATTCCAGGCATGGACGAGTATGTGGAAGTACACCTATGACGACTACGCTCCTCCAAAGGCTCCGTAGTAATCAGCCCCATGTTCGATTGATCGCCGCCGCGCTGGTGCTCACGTATCCCGCAGTGCGTGCCTTTCAGGCCCCATCGGGTACTGCATCACCGCCTGAAATCCGCTACCCTGCGAAGGACGTGGGAGTCGATTCGCTGGTACGCCGCGCCCAGGAACAGAAGCAGGCCGCAACCCAGTACTCCGTTGTTCACGATTTCCATTTCGAAGACAAACTTCCTGAAAGCGGCATCACGTTCCGGCAGCGAATTGTCGATGACTCCGGGCTGAATTACAAGCCGGTTCATTACGATCACGGCACCGGAATAGCCGTGGCGGATGTGGATGGCGACGGTCTTTATGACATCTACTTCGTGAACCAGGCGGGGCCGAGCGAGCTATGGAAAAACCTCGGCGGCGGCAAATTCCGCAAAATCGATAACCCTGCACTTGCCATTCCCGGGCGCATCGCAGTGGCCGCTTCGTTTGCCGATATCGATAACGATGGCGATGAAGACCTCTTTGTCACCACAGTGAAGGGCGGCAACCTGTTATTCGAGAACGACGGTCACGGGAACTTCCGCGATATCACGCGCGAAGCCGGCCTTTTGCATTCAGCGCATTCCTCCGGCAGCGTGTTTTTCGACTACGACCGCGATGGCAGGCTCGATCTTCTGGTATGCGACGTGGGGCAGTACACGTCGGAGAAGAAGGGCGCTCAGGGCCAGTTTGTAGGATTGCTGGACGCATTTTCCGGCCATATGTATCCGGAGCGATTCGAGCACCCAATCCTCTATCGCAATCTGGGCAACAATCGATTTAAGGATGTGACCGGGGCGGTGGGGCTCACGCCGCATGGATGGTGCGGAGATGCCGCCATCGCGGATGTCAATGGCGATGGCTGGCCCGACGTCTACTTTTTGAATATGATGGGCGCGAATCATTACTACGAGAACCAGGGCGGGAAGGGTTTTGTCGAGAAGACTAAAACCTATTTTCCGAGAACCTCCTGGGGCGCCATGGGGGTTAAGTTCTTCGATTACGATAATGATGGCCGCCTGGATTTGTTTGTGACCGATATGCATTCAGACATGCAGGAAAATGTAGGGCCGGAGCTGGAACAAAAAAAGGCTCCGTCGCATGCCCCCGACAGCTTCCTCATGGGTCCGGCCTCCAGCTTCGTGTTTGGCAATTCGATGTATCACAACACGGGAAAGGGTCCGTTTGAAGAAGTTTCCGACGCCATGGGGGTCGAGAACTACTGGCCGTGGGGACCGAGCGTCGGAGACATCAATGCGGATGGATGGGATGATATCTTCATTGCGTCGTCTATGAACTTCCCTTTTCGATATGGGATCAATTCCATGCTGCTCAACGACCACGGAAAAAAGTTTCTGCACGCCGAGTTCCAGTTGGGCATTGAGCCGCGCCGGGGGGGGCGCACACACACGCCGTGGTTCCAGTTGAACTGCTCCGCCATGCCTCCGGATCCGCAGGAGATCATGCACGGGATTTGCGCGAACCGTAAGGGCATGGTCACGGTTATGGCCCCGCTCGGGAGCCGCGCTTCCGTTTTGTTCGATCTGGATAACGACGGGGATTTGGATATCGTGACCAACGATTTCAATTCGGAGCCTCAGATTCTGGTGAGCGATCTTGCGGCGCGCAGACCGATCCATTGGCTGAAAGTGCTGCTGACCGGAACCGCATCGAACCGCGACGGTTTGGGCGCCACGGTACGTGTGATCACCGCAGCCGGCGCAAAATATTTCAAGTACAACGATGGCAAGTCTGGATATCTTTCGCAAAGTTCTCTGCCGCTCTACTTCGGGCTTGGTGACGAAAATGTGATTTCACGCGTCGAGATTCATTGGCCTTCCGGCCGCGACCAGGTTATTACACAAGGTCTGCGCGCGAACGAGATCCTGCGCGTGACGGAACCAAAGTAATGCGCGCGGCAGGTCTTAGATTTGCGATCCTTGTCAGTCTGCCGGGTTTGCAGGCATTCGCCCAGCCTCCGTCCCCCTGGGACCGCGGCGCGCGACTGGCTGAGGAAGGTAATTACGCTGCCGCTGTGCAGACGCTGACTTCCGCTTTGGCATCCTCCCCCGCGCCAACTGCTGCTCCCTATTTGTTGCTTTCCGATTGCTATATACAGATGAAGCGACCGACGGACGCCGAGCAGATTCTTCGCAAGGGACTTTCGGCCCATCCCGCCGATCCTGTCCTGGAGTTGTTCCTGGGTGAGCTACTGATGGATGTACAGTCCTACAGCCTGGAGGCGGGGCAGTTACTCGAAAAATCGGTTCGTACTGCACCGCGCGATCCGGAAGCCAGGCATTCTTACGCACGGTGGGCCCATATGAATTTCCGCGAACGCACCTGCGTGGCGCAGGAAAAAGCCGCCTTGCTCCTGCCCGGTCTCGATGACGATACGGTGTTAAAGATGAACACCTTGTTGGGGATCTGTTCCGGCCGGGTCGGGGATGCCGCGGTAGCACGGGCTGCGTTCCGACGGGCCAACGCAATCAATTTACGCCAGCAGACCTACGATCCGGCGACGGCATGGCAATACGTGGAATTCCTGAGGCGCTTCGGGGAGGATGCCGAGGGTCAGTCGATTGCCGGGGAGATTCTCGAACGCGTTCCCGGGTTTGGGCTGGCCCGGCTTGAGCGCGCAAAATACTTCGATCGGGTGGGCCAGCCGGATAAGGCGGCTGAGGCAGCGCAGTTGGCGTTGCAAAGTGCGGGAAACGATTTGGATGTTGAGCGCGCAGCTCACGGGATTCTTGCGCGGTCATTTACTGCATTGGGTGACACGGTTAACGCTGCCCGCGAACAGGCGTGGATCGACGCCCATCCTGACCTTGAAACGCCGGTCAGGTGATATTCCCCACCGGCCCGCGACCTTTGAACACGTGAAGAAACCGGGCTGAACAAAGTCTTCATGCCGATGGGTTCGAATTTCGGCGATGTGGATAACGACGGATATCCGGACATCTATTTCGGGACCGGAGAACTGTCATTTGCCTCTCTGCTGCCCAATGTGCTGCTGCATAACAAAGGGGGAAAGAAGTTCGTAGACATCACTACCTCCTCCGGCACGGGCGAGCTGCACAAAGGGCACGGCGTGGCATTCGCGGACATGGACAACGACGGAGACGAAGACCTGCTGGAAGTGGTCGGCAGGGTTCCAGGCGACACCCATGCGTTCCGGCTTTTCGAAAACCCGGGCCACGGCAACGACTGGATCAGCGTGCGGCTGGTAGGTGTCAAGGCGAACCGCGCGGCCATCGGCGCCAGGGTCAAAGTGACGGTAAAGAACGGAACGGAGACACGAGCGGTTTATCGGACCGTGGGAAGCGGCGGGTCATTCGGCGCCTCGCCTCTGGAACAGCACCTGGGGCTGGGTAAATCGGCGGAGATCCTGGGTCTGGAGATTCAGTGGCCCGGAGATGCCCAGCCGCAGCGGTTTGCGTCCGTGCCCAAAAACCGGGCGATCGAAATCCGGCAGTTCGCCAGTGACTACCGCGTGATCGAACGGCCCCGGTACAAGTTGGGGGGCAATAATGGTCGCCAGGTCAAGTAGAAAGGCTGGGGCGCGGGCACTCCTCTTGCTTCTGGCTGCCGTGAGCCTGGCTGCCGCCACACGTTACCCGGTCACCGGGATTGTTCTGAAAGTTGACCGGCCGCACCGCAGTTTCGACGCCTCCTGTGCACCCATTCCCGGGTACATGGAAGCAATGGCGATGCCGTATTCCGTTCTGGACAATCGTGAACTGGCCGATGTGAAGCCGGGCGCCTATGTGGACTTCACGCTGGTCGTCGAGAAGGAGCGCTCGTATGCCGAAGGCATCCGCATCCATCGCTACGAAAGCTCCGAGCGGGAGCCGCTGCTCGCGCGCCGTCTAAAACTGCTGGAAGCCCCTCACGCCACCGTAAAACCAGGCGACGCCGTCCCCGACTTCACCTTGATCGACCAGACCGGGCGCCGTGTAACGCTGTCGCAATGGGCTGGAAAAGTGGTGGCCGTGACCTTCATCTATACCAGTTGCCCGTTGCCCGATTACTGCTTCCGGCTCGCCAACAACTTCGGTCAACTGAACCAGCGCTTCGCCGGCCGCATGGGCCGCGACCTCGTGCTCCTCAGCATCAGCTTCGATCCGGTGCATGACCAGCCCAAAGTACTGGCAAAATATGCATCGACCTGGAAGGCCGATCCGGAATCGTGGCACTTCCTGACCGGACCGCTCGACGAAGTGAAGGCCGTTTCGCGCCGGTTCGGACTGAATTTCTGGCCCGACGATGTCTACGTAACGCACTCGCTACATACCCTTGTGATCGATCGCCGAGGCCGGCTGGCGGCCGATTTCGAAGGCAATCAATTCACCGCCCGGCAATTGGGAGACTATGTGGAAGTCCTGATTTCCGGCAGGTAGCGCCGAAGCGCTACAACGACAGATATAATGGGACCCCGGGCCGTGATGCTCCTGCGCAAAGCTTTCCTGATCTTCGGCGTTAATTTGCTGCTACTTGCGGTCTACCGCGAGCAGGCCGCCAGACCGGAGTCCCGCGAAGCCGGCCGGGTGCAGTTCAACGAAGTTGCGGCGAAGTCGGGCATTACCTTTCGCCACGAAAACGGGGCTTCGGCCGAGAAGTACATGTTCGAGACCTTCGGCTCCGGGGTGGGCGTGATCGATTTCGACAACGACGGCCAGCCCGACCTGTTTTTCGCCAACGGAGCCGACCTGGCCCACGGCAAGCCATCGCCTGGCAATGCGCTCTATCGCAATCTGGGCAACGGAAAATTCGAGGATGTAACTGCCAAAGCAGGTGTCGCAGGCAATGGGATGTTCGCTACCGGCGTGGCCGTGGGCGACTATGATAACGACGGCTACCTGGACATCTACGTCACGGGCTACGGCGGCAATCAGCTCTTTCGCAACAATGGCGACGGGACCTTCAGTGAGGTGACGGCCAGGGCTGGAGTGGGTGCCAGTGGGTGGAGCAGCAGCGCCGCCTGGGTGGACTATGATCGCGACGGCTACCTGGATCTGTTTGTGGGACGCTACCTGGATTACGACATGCGCAAGGCGCCGTACTGCGGATATCACAAGCCGGGCTACCGCATGTATTGCGATCCGCAGCAGTTCGACGGGACGCCGGCATTGCTGTACCACAACAATCGGGATGGCACGTTCACGGAGGTCTCCCGCAAAGCCGGCGTGGCGAATCCGGCGGGAAAGAGTTTGGGGGTGGCCATCGGCGATATCGATGGCGATGGATGGCCCGATATCTTCGTGGCCAACGATGGTGTCCGCAATTTTCTCTACCACAACAAAGGCAACGGCACCTTTGACGACATTACCTACAGCGCCGGCGTAGGTTTCGACATGAACGGCAAAGCTCTGAGCGGCATGGGTACCGAGATCGTGGATCTCGATGGCGATGGCTTACCGGACATCTTCTTTACGGCCTTTTCGGGCCAATACAACCCGCTCTACCGCAACCTCGGAAAGCTGCTTTTTGAAGACGGCACGGTCAAAGCCGGATTACCATCCAGCGTGAAGACACTCGGCTTCGGCGCCAAGGTCTTCGACTTCGACAACGACGGTTATCCGGACATCTATGTCACCAACGGACACGTCACCGATAATGTGACACTCTACGACCCGCAGCTTTCTTACCGTCAGGCCGACCTGCTTTACCGGAACCTTGGCGGCGGCCATTTTCGCGAAGTCTCGGCGGAAAGCGGTCCGGCGTTTCGTATCCAGCACGTGGGCCGCGGTCTGGCGGTGGCGGATTTCGACAACGACGGCGACCTGGACATCGTGGTGAGCGATTCCGGCGGGAGCCCGCTGCTGCTGCGCAACGACGGGGGCAATCGCAGTCATTGGATCGCGCTCCGCGCCCGCGGCCGCGAGAGCAATCGTTTCGGGATCGGCGCGAAGGTGCGGGTGACCAGCGGCGGCCGGACCCAGTTGCGGGAAGTCAATCCCTACGGAAGTTACCTCAGCACCAGCGACGTGCGTTTGTATTTCGGGCTGGGCAACGCAACCCTTGCTCGCATCGAGATCGAGTGGCCCAGCGGGAAGAAGCAGGCCATCGACAGCGTTCGCGCCGGCCAGATTTTGCTGCTGGATGAGGCCGATGCGAAGCGCTGAGAGCCTCAGGTATAAACTGACCGTGCCGCGGCTCCGGATTGCCGTTGTCCTCCTCGCTTCGGTCGTGACTTGGGCGCAAACTCCTCGTGCCGATCTACAGGGCGCGCAACTGGGTGCCGCCGCGGAACACCTGCAACAGGGGAGAGCCGAACAGACGATCCGCGAGTGCAAGGGCGTGCTGGCGACCGATCCGCGCTCAGCGCCCGCACACATGCTTCTGGGACTGGCGTATCTCGCGCAGGGGTCGATTGCCATGGTCGGCGAGGCCAAAGCGGAATTGCAGCAGGCGCTCGATCTCGATCCGGAGCTTCTGTGGGCGCGCTTCTACCTGGCTCGGCTCTATCTCGACCAGGGCTTGAGCGAAAAGGCCCAGGAGCAACTGGAGCGCGGTCTGAAGCAACGCCCTGGTTTACCTCATTTTCTTTCACTGCTGGGTGAAGTCCGGCGCAAACTCGGAGATCCTGGCGCCTCTCTGGAGTTGAACCGCAAGGCTCTCGAGGCAGACGCCACAATAACCCCGGCGCATTATTTCCTGGCGCTTGCTTATCTCGACCTGAAACAGGAACAGGCCGCAATGGCCGAGTTCGAAAAAGCCATTCACTCGCCCTACGTCACGCCGGAGATGTACAACGCGCTGGCGTCGCTGTACATCAAGAAACAGCAGTTCGCCGAAGCGGAAGATCTCTGCCGGAAAGCCATCGCGCTGGACCGCTCGCGGCCCGACGCATACCTGAACCTGGCGCGAGTCTATAACGCCCAGCACGCGAGTGACAAGGCGCTGGAGGCTCTGCGCGCCGCGCTGCCGGAGGGCAAGGAGTTCCCCCCGTCCGAATATTACCAGGAACTGCAGGCGGATATCGCGGTGGAGCGCGGCGCCGCGTACACGGCCAAGAAAATGTACGCTCTGGCGATCGACGAGTATGCTCGCGCGCTCGATTTCGATCCGCGCCGCGCCGTCATCCACCGGCGCCTGGCGGAACTCTATCTACAGAAGGGTGACCCGGCCCGCGCCGCTCTGCATACGAAGGAAGCGGACAAGCTCGAGAAAGGCCAAAGGTAGGACTGGCGTTCCTCTGGATCGACCGTCCAGGTCTGACGGTCTTTCAGAACCGGATGCGGTGCAGCAGCCCGGCAAACCGGGAGTCGCCGCGCAGCGCGTCGAAGGCCCCAGCGTCCACAGTAGCGCCAGACCCGCCGGCCCTACCGGAAAGGAAGCTTCTTTGGTAATGCGCCAGGATATTCGGGACTGAACCAGATCAATGTCCGCGTACCGAGCGGCCTCGCGTCCGGTCCAGCCGTTCCCGTCCGATTGAACTATCTCGGCCGGCTGAGCAACGAGGTCACAATTTTCCGGGAGATTTTTTCGCCCAGATTTACCCCGATCGCCTCAACCCGGAATACTGTCACCTGTGGATGACCCAACAGCAGATCCGCGCGTACAAGCAGTACCTCGTCTGCGGACTGTGCCACCGCACCTGTGCGGGCACCTGCGGCCTCCGCGCACCAGCTTCCCGCTAAGCGCCGCGTGCCGACAATAAAGCCGCTCTGAAGAAATGCGGTCTCAAATACATGTACATGGGGCCGCGAATTGAAGACATAATACGGCTCCTGGAGGATCCAAAGTGCGCCCCGTCCCCGGCGCCTCCGCCAAAGAGTGTCAGGAACAGTTCCGCTTGATGTCTCCAGGCCCCCCGAGGTAGTGTCCATGTGGCAGCCGTTAATGCCCATTGAACTAAGCCGCT
>PNAJ01000028.1 GCA_003170295.1 Bryobacterales bacterium
ACTATCTGTACGATGTACTAGCGCTGATGGACCTTCCAAAAGACGTGCCGGTTCCACCCAAGGCCATTCACTTCGGAGTGTATACGGTCAAGCTCGCTAATTGGGCAGGAATGCCATTCAAAAAGAGTACTTTAGGGCAACCTGGATTGTCCGCGGCGGCTCGGCGGTCATACTCCGCGCCCTCAGCGGAGCCTCCACATTTTCAAGCACCGTTAACCACGGAAAGAGAGCGAAACTCTGGAATACGATCGAGACACTTTCACAGGGACCGTGGGCGGGCTGACCATGCCACCGCACCTCTTCCGCCGATGGCTTTGATAACCCTGTCATCATTCTAAGAAGAGTCGATTTTCCGGAGCCCGATGGCCCCAGTACGGCGAGAATTTCATCCGCGTAAATCGACAAGTCCGTTGGCGCGATCACCTGGATACGGTTTTCTCCGTCCTGGGAGTAAAACTTTTCGACCTGTCGCGCCTCAATTAGAGAATCCTTCAAACGAACCTCATCTTTACGGGAGTCTGCGTCTAGCCAAACATCCTGTCGCTCCTGCTCGCCGCGCCTTTCCTCATTCGTTGATCTTCGCATGCGCGTGTTACGTTGTTGTGGGCTGGAAGCAGACACAAAGAGGCTGGCGGATTTCTACCGGATCATTCCTCCGCAACGGCACGTCACCGTCTCCGTACCCTCGTGTCGCCGCCACTCTTGAAAACAGCGTTCGCAATAGGCCGCCAGGCAGCCACGGCAAAAGCGGCGAGCGTCGGTCACCGCGCTTCGCCCGCGCAGTTCCTGTTTATTAAATCCATGCGCGCACCCACTGCATCGCTGACCCTGCCGTATTTCAAGGCGCCTGGTGGATGGACGCGAAAGGATCCAGCGAATGGGGTTCACAAGTATCGCCCTAACTGAGCACTCTTGAGACGCCTAAAAGAAAGCGAGCAGCGAAGCCCAGTAGCGACAAACCCGCGATGCGAACGAGTAATTTCTTTCCTGTGTCTCGCGGCCCGATCGCCGGAAACAATCCAAAACTCTCGTGAATCGCATTTCCGGAGCGGGCGGGTGCGACCAGCATGAAAATCCCGACTACGGTCCAGCCCAGCAGCATCAGGCCGTACATACCGACTACGCCCAGGAGTCTTGTCACGGAGTTCCCGCCCCGGACTCGCAGACCAGTTGCCGAGTCTTCATCCGGAAAGGCAACTTCCCAGATGGCCGTTCGACCTCAATGGCGATGGGGCCTGTTGGCGATACGTGCCTAGCCAACAAGCGCAGCAGCGATCACGTTTGCTAATAATTCATTCGCTGCGTGTTTTCCAACTGGGCCGTGCAACTGCTTCGCAAATTCCTCCACTCGCAAATCTGCAGAGGCGCGTCCGTTCACCGAGATGATCCGGTCTCCGAGGAGAACACCGGCTGCTTCGGCGGGAGAGTCCTTCCACACGGCAACAACCGAGAAGGCATCACCTGACTTGAAAAACTGAACTCCGACGGTGACAAACTCGTAGGGGTCGGCGCGGAATGCGGCGTCCCTCTTCAAGTGCATAACGGAATGTTCCAGATCCAGCGTCAATTCAAAGTGCTCCAGATAATCTCCCCCGAGAATACCGGCGAAAGTCGGGTCCGCAAAGCTGCCAGAGGCAGGGGAACTGGTCACCCGCAATGGATAGTCGTGCAAAACCGTATCACCCACCTGAATGGACGGTATGCATGCAACCAGAGCGCTAGCAGGACTTCCGCTGGACTGAATCCCTTCGATCGTCCGATTTGCCCTCGACGATAACGGTAGGCTTCGCCACGCGGAGGCGGACAGCGCGGTCATGTTCGTGCCTGAATCGAGAAGCATTTCCACTGGTGTCGTGCCGATAATGACCGGAACGAAGTACCTGCTTCGCACTTTCTCTAACCTCACTGGAAACGTACCCTGTCCAATGTCATCAACGACTTCGGCAACTCCCGATGTATATAAGAACCTCATCTTCATCCTTGCGAGTAAATCTGTTCCCAATATTCCCGAGATGGAAGCCATCTGCATCTTGGAGAGCATCGTGAGATCAAGCAGCACGAGAGGAACGGAGGACCACGTCTTCGCGCCAATGCGAACATGCTCAGCCGTCGCCGTAATATGCTCTTCAGTTGAATAGTTTCGCTCCACCAACGCGGTACCGGACGACTTCAATCCAACACGTTGCGCGAATGCCGAGTCGATGATGGTGCAGTCGGAACCTGTGTCGACCAGGAACAAACCGCTAGCGCCATTCACCTCGACTCGAGTGGTCAGCAGCCTGCGCGTTAGACCATTCTGGTTCTGCGCAGCGGATTCCCGTGAGAACCAAAGCAGTAATGCAATCGCGATTCCCACGTTCCGACACATGCTGTCCGTAGTATTTAACGCACACCATGAAAAAGGCATGAAAGCCGATTATGAACTGCGGGCCTTAAGAAATCGCAAAGATTGGATAAACCTTTCATTATGGCTGTAAGCAATATCCGACTCCCGTCACTGTGATGATGTATTGCGGATGTGCAGGATCTACTTCTAGTTTTTTCCGAAGGCTACGGATAAAGCATCGCAAGGAGTGAACCCCTTTCCCGGAATACACGCCCCAGAGATTCTTGGCTAATTCCCGATGAGGTACCGGTACATTTCGATGTGCTGCTAAGTGCTTGAGTACGCAGTATTCCATAGGAGTTAGTAGAATGTCGCCGTCAACCGTTCTTACCACGCGACTGTCGAGATCTACTCTGTGCGGCCCCACGTCGAAGCTACCTAGAAACGTCTCTTCATTAGGCACGAGTGTACGCCAGTGTTTGGCAGCCCTACTTTGCTTAACGAAATGAGCATCTGGAATAGAGAGAGGGCGTTGCGAGAGAAGTCTTTCGGAGTCATGATGTGCTGACTGAGTCTTTTTAGTCATGGCACATTCCGAGTATCACCGCGGGCGCGTGAAAAAGGCATGAAAACCAAGTCGCACTCTAGAAAGGGCCGAGGCTAACGAGTTCTTTATGCTCTACCGCTCGAATTCCTTATGGCTTCGCGCATATACTGACTCGTGAGAGGTTGGATCGCAGCGTGTCACAGTAGCGCCACTATGATAGTTATAGCGTCGATAGAATTAATTGATTATCGCTTTCATGCGTTTTTCATGAAGCGAGCCTCACAATTAACCTACCCTAGCGCATCGCAGACGCGCTCGGCACGGCTGTCGTAGGTATCCAAAAGTGGAAAGTAGGATTATGATCGCGTATAAAAACATCGTGCGTTTGTTGGTCGCTTTGTTCGTTGCTGAAGTGTTTGCATGGGCTGGCGACGACTCACTCGCGCTCGCTTCCGTCCGTGGAGCAACTCGTAGTGTGGATGGCCTTCCTATTCCTGGAGTCCGTATCCTTGCCCATCGGATCGAAGACAGCAGCGATAGCACCGTGACCAGCGGAGCGGATGGCACATTCAGCGTAGAAGAGCTGAAACCAGGCCAATACCGGATTTCAGCAAGTAAGGCTGGCTTTGTCAGCTTGCCAATTACCTTGCAGCTCTCTCCGCAAGAAACTACACACGTTGATTTTCCGCTGGAAGTAACCGGAACTTCCGTGGAGTCGGCGTTGTTGAAGAGCTTCGAGTCCATGCAAAGGCGTATTGAGCAGCTCGAAACAGAACTACATCAGATGAAAGCGCAGGCTTCGGAAAGCGCGGTCGCACGGTCAGGATTGATCGCGCGGGAGAGTGATCGCCGGGACAGTGCACAATTGCCTTTAGTGGCTTCGCTGAATCCAGTCGCCGCCGTACCTTCAACGACACCATCGACCCACACTCCACAGGCCCTCAGCTCGATACAGACACCCACGCCGCAACAATCCGGCGGCAGGGCTGGCCCGATAGCCACGCCTGCGGCGCCGGTCGCGCCTCCCGATCACAGACTCCCGGAAGCGATGCAAGCCCCGGACGCCGCTCCCGCTGTCGACAACGACACACCATTCGCGTTCGGCGACTTCACCTGGCTTAACGGAAGCCCACGCAACAAAGACACCGTGCTCGATACGAAATTCTTCACCCCGGAAATTCGATTCGATACGCACTACATGGAGGATTTCAACCAGCCGATCGATCACACCATCGGCGGGGCGACTGAATCGTTCCGCTCCGGTGAGGTTCAGATCGAGCAGGCCAGCGTCGGTGGCGACTTCCACTGGCAGGGCGTTCGTGGCCGAATCCTGTTCATGCAAGGCTTGTTTGCCACTACGACACCGCGCAATGACGCGAGCGCCGCAGTTGGCAACTGGGACCTCCAAGGCGCTTACAAATACGTTTCGGAGGCGTATGGCGGATACCACTTCAACGTCAATCATGGACTCAACGTTGACGCAGGAATCTTCGTGTCGTACATCGGCCTGTTCAGTTACTATAATTTCGACAACTGGACTTACCAGCCGTCGTATGTATCCTCGAACACGCCCTGGTTTTTCAACGGTGTGCGCGTTCAGTGGTTTCCTACTGCCAAGTTGAAAATCGAGCCCTGGTTTATCAACGGATGGCAATCCTACGCGAAGTTCAACGGCCATCCGGGTCTCGGAGGACAGCTTCTCTGGATGCCGAAGGATTGGTTTAAGCTGGTCGCGAACCAGTATGGCTACGGACAAGATAATCTGGGTCTTCCCAAGACGCAACGTATTCACACAGACGATAGCATCGAGGTCAGGTACTATAACAACCCGGCGAACCTCGGCCTCTCGAAGATGGCATTCTCGCTCACCGCCGATGCCGGAGGCCAATATGGCGGCGGGCTTTGCGCCACATGCGCACCGAGCCAGGGCAAGTCGTCATTTGTGGGGTGGATGCTCTACGACCGGCTGTGGTTCCATAAAGACCTTTTTGCCATCACACTTGGCGGCGGAGAGATGAGTAACTGGGGCCGCTATCTGACTCTCCTCCCGCCGATCAACGGAGCGACCGCTGCATCGGGTTCGCCATATTTCACAGAAAATCCCGGCCAGCGGGCCCACATGTGGGATAGCACGGTTACTCTGCACTACATGCCCAAGCAGTACATCACGTGGTGGCTGGAGGCCGGCTATCGCCATGCGGATATACCTTATTTCACTGGCCGCGGTGGGATCACGCCTCCCGGCGGGAATACGGGCTCACCTTCCCAATTTGTGTGCGCCGGCGGTGGGTCGGCCGGTACAAGCAGCCTCTCAGCCGCTCAGACAGCCTGCGGTGGCGGATTAAGCAGCGTCTGGTTCCCTGACCTTCGCCGCAGCGAAGCAAAGCTCTCTATTGGCGTAATGGTAAAGTTCTAGCAAGTCACGTGTGTCATGCGCAAGTTCCTCGTTCAGGCGATCTATTTGGCGGTAGCCGCGACTCCCCTCGCGGCTGGCGA
Organism: Bryobacterales bacterium; assembly: GCA_003170295.1. Lineage (GTDB taxonomy): Bacteria > Acidobacteriota > Terriglobia > Bryobacterales > Bryobacteraceae > Palsa-187. The sequence continues at coordinate 5,370 of PNAJ01000028.1, forward strand.
TCCTGTCTGGAAGAGCAAGCCGGCCGCTGAGTGGACTGAAGAAGACGCTAAGCAGATCCTTGCGGCGTCACCTTGGTCGAAGCAGATCAGTGGCACCATAACGCGCCGATTGACTGAGGACCAACTCAGGGAAGGGGGGCAAATGGGACAGCCCCGAGGCGTCGGAAATGAGGGCGTGGATCCGAAGGGCAGCGGAGCAACGGTGTCGCCGAATATCCTCTCGGGCCGCGGAGGGGATGACCGCAGCTCTCGGTCCCTTCCCCAATCCATCAAGTTGAAACTGCGTTGGGAGAGCGCGCTCCCCATTCGGCTAGCGGAGTTGAAATCGCACGAGATAGAACCCCCCACATTAGAAGGCGACGGTTACTATATCGCCATCTACGGAATTCCAGGCGGCGATTTCAAGGGCGATCCCAAACAGTTGGGCGAACCTCTCAAGAATCTGGCAGCTTTGAAGCGCGAGGGAAAAAAGGACGTGAGGCCGATCAGAGTTGAGGTGTTCCAGCAGGAACACGGCCTGGCAGTAGTCTATGTGTTTCCGTTGTCCGCGGAAATCACGAAGAAAGATCAGCGGATCCAATTCGAGGCGCACATCGGCCGTATTGTCTTCGCTCAGAATTTTGAGCTGAGTGAGATGGAGTTTGCGGGTAAGTTGGAACTGTGACGTTTTCAGAGTCTCTAGATGACAGATGCCGAATCTCTGTGGCTAGCAGCAACGAAGATGAGCGAGGCAAAGTGCGAGCAGCGCTTGCTGATGAGACTGAAGTCGGAATCTAAGAAACTCGCCATGAGGACCAGAACTCCACGAAGTGCCGGGAGGCAGGGCGGAATTGGCGTTGCGACTAGGAACGCGGCTTTTGCTGGCGCGATGAGTCGCAAGCCCCGACCGCTTGCAGTTGGTCCATTACTCGTGTTCCCGATCTTTCTGGTTCTCAGTGGTTGCGGCAAAGCGCAAACGGACCCGCAAGCGGGCGCTCCGCCCGCTGCCAAGGTTGTTCCCTTCTCAGACGTTGCCCTCTTCACAGTGGAACATCCGGAACAATTTCCCCTGGCTGTGGCGACCGAGCACCCCACAACCTCAGAACTAATCGTCACCGGGGTCGTCATGCCTGACCTCACACGCACCGTTCCCGTCGTCTCACTTGCTTCGGGCCGCGTGATCGCTATTAAAACGAAGTTGGGCGACTCCGTCAAGAAAGGCCAGTTGTTGATGACAGTGCGAAGTGACGATATCTCGGGAGGCTATTCGACATACAGGATGGCTGTGGCGGACGAGGTTCTTGCCCGCACCCAATACGAGCGCTCCAAGGATCTCTTTCAGCATGGCGCGGTTGCTCTAAACGATCTTCAAGTTGCGCAGGATATTGAAGACAAAGCGAAGGTGGCGGTTGAGACGTCTGCGGAGCATCTGCGGCTGCTAGGGAACGATCCAGACAAACAGAGGTTTCTAGTAGATATCGTTGCCCCCACTTCTGGAGTTGTCACCGATCAACAAGTTGCGGCCGGGTCTCTAGTGCAGGCCTACAGCGCGCCGTACCCGTTCACGATTTCCGATCTCTCGACCACCTGGGTCGTCTGCGACGTATATGAGAATGACTTGGGCACCGTGCATATAGGCGATACCGCGGAGATACGCTTGAACGCATATCCCGACAACGTGCTGCGGGGCAGAGTCAGCAATATCGGGTCCATTATGGATCCGAGCCTCCGCACCGCCAAGGTCCGCATCGAAATCCAAAACTCCGGACTCATGCGCTTGGGTATGTTCGTCAAGGCCTCGTTTCGCGGGCAGATCAAAGAGATGCACACTGAAGTCCCGGCTACGGCGATCATGCATATGCACGATCGTGATTTTGTCTTCGTATCTGCGCCGGGTAACAAATTCCGCCGCGTCGAGGTCGTTGGTGGAGACGTTCTGCCAAACAACATTCAAGAGGTGAAATCCGGGCTCCAACCGGGCCAGCAAGTCGTGACGAACGCTTTGGTCTTGGACCATGTCCTCGCTCAATGATGGTCCACTTGGCCCATTTAGAAGCGTGAACAGTTACGGCAGAGCGAAGACGGGAAACGAGAAATGATTCGCAATCTAGTAGATTTTGCGTTGAACAACAGGTTCGTAGTCGTGGCGATCGCCGTGTTGTTGCTGGGTTGGGGGGCTATCTCATTTCACAACCTGCCGGTGGAGGCATATCCCGATATCGCCGATAACTACGTTACGGTAATTACACAATGGCCCGGACGCTCCGCCGAGGAAGTGGAACAGCAGGTGACGATTCCGGTCGAAATGCAGATGTCCGGAATGCCGCACATGGCATTTCTGCGCTCCGAGTCGATTTTTGGACTGTCGTTCGTGATTATGATTTTCGATGATACTTCGGTTAACGATTGGAACCGTCAGAGGGTGCTCGAAAGGCTGGCTCAAGTCAACTTGCCCAGTGGACAAAACCTTCAGCCTCAAATTGGCACCGACTGGAGTACCACGGGTCAAATCTATTGGTACACACTGAGAAGCACCAATCCTAACTATGACCTGATGGAACTAAGATCTCTCGAGGATTGGGTTCTGCTGAAGCAGTTTAAATCCGTTCCCAACGTAGTCGACGTTTCCGACTTCGGCGGGACCGTGCGAGAGTATCAGGTCCGTGTGGATCCAAGCAAATTAGTGTCGTACGGATTGAGTATTGGGCAGGTGGAACAGCAGCTCTCCAATAACAACATCAATGCTGGCGGCAGCTTCGTCGAAATCGGCATGCAGCAGATGAATGTGCGCGCGCTCGGGCTTTTCACCAATGTGCACGACATCGAGCAGACCATGCTGAAAACCCAGACCGGCACGGCCCTTCGGGTCAAGGACATCGCCGACGTGGCCCAGGGGCCCAAGATCCGGTTGGGCCACATGGCCAGAGCCAACCACATGGAGGATGGGCGCATCATCGACGAGCCTGACGTCATCCAGGCCGCCGTGCTGATGCGCAAAGGCGCCGAGGAGGAGGCCACGCTTAGGGGAATTCACAAGAAGGTGGAAGAGCTCAACAACGGCATCCTGCCTCCTGGCGTGAAAGTGGTGCCCATGTTAGATCGCAGCGATCTCTTGCATTTCACCTTGAATACGGTGATGCACAATCTGACTGAAGGCATGATTCTGGTCACCGTGATCCTCTTCCTGTTTCTTCTCAACGTCCGCTCCGCCCTCATCGTCGCGCTGACTATTCCGTTCTCATTGCTCTTCGCCTCCATTTGGCTCAATTTAACCGGTATTCCCGCAAATCTGTTGTCGCTGGGCGCCCTCGATTTTGGCATGGTCGTGGATGGCGCCGTAGTAATGGTGGAAAATATAATCCGCCACCTGAGCCACGGCGGCCAACGCACCCAATCAGAACACGCGAAGACAGTCGCGGAGATGATCCGCGAGGCTTGCCATGAGGTCCAACGTCCGGTCTTTTACGCCATTGCAATCATCATTACCGCCTATTTGCCTATCTTCACGCTGCAACGCGTGGAGGGCCGACTGTTTCGGCCGATGGCATGGACGGTAGCTTTCGCTCTTCTCGGCGCCATGACGTTTTCGATTCTCATCGCACCTGTGCTGGCAGCCGCATTTTTCCGGAAGGGAGTCCGGGAGCGGCGCAACGTAGTTATGGAGTATCTGACAGAGCGCTACCGCCGCCGGCTGCGCTGGGCCGTTCATCACCGGAAGACGGTCGCACTGGTGGGTGCTGGCGTCCTGGGTGCGACGATCTTTTTGGGCTTTAGCAGCCTCATTGGAGCGGAGTTCCTGCCACACTTGGACGAAGGCGCAATCTGGGCGCGCGGCACTCTGGCGAATAGCACCAGCCTTTCGGAGGCCGAGAACTTCACGAACAAGGAGCGCCTTGTGTTCGCGTCGTTCCCGGAAGTGAACACAGTAGTATCACAAACTGGCCGTCCTGACGACGGAACGGATACGGGAGGATTCGGGAACACAGAGTTCTTCGTCGATTTGAAGCCACACGAACGATGGCGGCCGGTATTTCACAAGAATAAAGAGGAGCTGATCGCGGCCATGAGCCTCGCTGTGCAACGATACCCAGGCGCCATTTGGAATTTCTCGCAGCCAATCGAAGACAACGTCGGAGAGATGCTTACGGGTACAAAGGGCTCGCTTGCACTCAAGATCTTCGGGACTGACTTGAAGACTCTTGAGCAGAAGGGCGAAGAGTCGGCTGCGGTCATAACAGCCATCCCAGGTCTGCACGACGTCAAGCTTTTACGCGACTTCGGCCAGCCGAATCTCAACTTGACGATTGACCGCCGCAAAGCCGCCCGTTTTGGAATTAACGTCACGGACATCCAAGACGCGGTCCAGACGGCCGTGGGTGGCAACTCGGTGAGTCAAGTTCTCATCGATGAACAACGGTACGACGTCGTAGTGCGCTACCAGGAGCCCTATCGAAATACCGCCCAGGCCATCGCAAGAGTACGTCTGCTCTCCCCTACGGGAGAGCGTGTGTCTCTGGCGCAGTTGACAAACGTAGAGGTCAAGGACGGCGCCTATGACATTTACCGGGAGCAGAACACTCGCTATGTGGCAATTACCTTCAACGTGAGAGGTCGGGATCTGGGGACCACGGTCGAAGAAGCGATCAAAGCGATCAGGGAAAAAGTGAAGATGCCACAGGGCTACCGGGTCGACTTTTCGGGAGAGTACGAGAGTGAAAAGCGGGCGGAAGCGCGACTACGCCTCATTGTCCCGCTGACGCTCCTGGTCATCTTCATCATCCTCTACACCATGTTTCGTTCGTTCAAATGGGCCATGCTCATTCTTTTTAACGTCGCCTTCGCTCCCTTCGGCGGCCTGCTCGCTCTCATGATTACCGGAACCTATTTGAGCGTATCCTCGAGCGTAGGTATGCTGGCGCTCTTCGGCGTCTCGGTGCAGACCGGGGTCATCATGGTTGAATACATTAACCAATTGCGGGCCAAAGGTTACTCGATCGTTGATGCCGCGGTGGAAGGTGCCGTCTTGAGGCTTCGCCCCATCATGATGACCATGCTGGTCGCAACTATTGGGCTTCTGCCTGCGGCACTTTCTCACGACATTGGATCCGATTCGCAGCGGCCTTTCGCGATTGTAATCGTGGGCGGCCTACTGTCTGCCCTGACCTTGAGCATTGTTTTGCTGCCAACGTTCTATGTTTGGCTCGCAAGAGATCACGACAAGCTCCCGGAACCGGAGGCCCATTGAAAGCTAGGGAATCTGTGAAAACTCAGAAGATCCACATCTTCAGCACAACGCTGATAGCTTGCGTGCTGTCCACCAATCTCGCGGTCGGCCAGACGCCACAAGGATCGGTCCGGATCACACTCGATGAGGCGATCCAAATAGCGCTGAGCAAGAATCATACTTTGATGGCTGCTCGCACGAGCGTCCTGCAAAACCAAGCACAGGAGATCACTGCGAATCTCCGCCCGAACCCGACGTTGTTTACAGACTGGGAATATCTCCCCCTCACCAGGCCCGACGCCGGTGTCCTCGGCTATCTTCACGATTCAACTGAAGGCGACATAGGGATGAGCTATTTGTTCGAACGCGGCCAGAAGCGTCAGCATCGTCTGGAAGCCGCAAAGGACGCAACATCCGTAACTCGTTCCTTGGTCACGGACAACGAACGAACGCTGACCTTTCAAGTTGCATCTCTTTTCGTCAACGTCCAGTTGGCTCAGTCGACGCTCGATCTCGCACAGGAGGATCTGAGCAGCTTTCAGAAGACAACGGATTTGAGCGTGCTACAGTTTAAGACCGGCGCGATCAGCGAGAATGACTATTTGAAGATCAAGCTTCAGCTGCTTCAATTTCAGACCGATGTCGATCAGGCACAGCTCGCTAAGGTTCAGGCTCTGTCGGATTTGCGACAACAGCTCGGCTATGAATCGGTGCCTGCGGACTACGATGTCGCGGGTCCATTCGACTATCAGCCTTTGACCGTAACCCTCAGCGATTTGGAAGCGAAAGCTTTGCTGAATCGGCCGGATTTGCGCGCTACTCAACTAGGTGTTGCCGCCGCAAATAGCCAATACGGCTTAGCTAAGGCAAACAGTAAGCAGGATTTCACCGTGTCCGGCAACTATTCACACGTCAATGGCCTTAGTGCCGTCACATTTTCGTTCAGTATTCCGCTCCCGATCTTCGATCGAAACCAGGGCGAAATTGCGCGCACGCATTACGTTATCTCTCAGGCGAAGGAGCAACGGGCAGCGGCAGCGGGCCAGGTTAAGACCGACGTGAAGGACGCCTACGAAGGCTTGCAAACCAGCGATCGCATAGTTCGATATTATCGCTCAGGGTACCTCGACGTGTCGCAAAAGAGCCGCGACATCAGTGAATACGCATACCGCCGCGGCGCTACGAGCCTGCTCGATTTTCTCGATGCCGAGCGTACATACCGTGCCACACAACTCGCTTACCGGCAGTCGCTCGCCGCTTATTTGCTCGCACTCGAGCAGCTGCGCGAGGCAGTAGGCGTCAGGAGCTTACCATAAGGGATGGAGCGACTTGTGGCAAAAGAAGAAGTCCGAAGGCGAATTGAAGCCATCGGGATTATTCCCGCAGTCCGCCTGTCGTCCTCGGAGGACGCAGTGTTTGCGGCGGAGGCAGTTTCGAGCGGCGGCATACCAATCGTCGAGGTGACCATGACCGTTCCGGGAGCCGTGGAGGTCGTTTACCGACTGACGCGAAGCCATCCGGAAATCATTGTTGGCGCCGGCACCCTCGTCGATGTGAAGACAGCGAAGCAATGTCTGGATGCAGGAGCCGCTTTTCTCACCAGTCCCGGTCTCGACTTGGATATCTCGGCATTTGCGAGCGGGAAGGATACGGTCTATTTCCCTGGCGCGCTGACACCGAGTGAGATTATGGCGGCGCGCAAGGCGGGTTGTGATTTCGTCAAAGTGTTTCCGTGCTCTCAAGTCGGAGGCCCCAGTTACATCAAAACCCTTCGGGCGCCTTTTCCCGACGTACCCCTAATCGCCTCCGGCGGCGTGACTCAACAGACTGCTGCGGATTTCATTCTTGCCGGAGCCTCTGCCCTAGGCATCGGTCACGATCTCATCCAACCGGAGGCGATCCACCGACGTGAACGAGCCTGGATCGTAGAACTAGCGCGGCGCTTTGTGACGATGGTAAACGACGCTCGTGCACAAAAGGGTAGCAGGGGAGGTTCAATATGACAAGCCCGGCGGCAATTATGGGTGTGGCGGTCCTGACGCTTGGCGCTACAGGAATGGCATTCGCGGATGAACAACCCCGTAAGAGAGTTCAGATCGCAAGCACCGACCGGGCAGACTTCGCGCCCGGTGGATTGATTCGTTTTGCGAATTCAGCCGGGGACGTGATCGTAGAGGCGTGGAATCGACCGGAAGTCGAAGTGACAGTTCTAAAATGGATAGATCACGAATTTGCGCCGGAACAAATCGCTGGAGCCACTCAACGTCTACAAGCTGTCAGTGTGAATATGGAGCACCCTTCGGCTGAGGAGCTACGAATTTCCATCGTTGCCGCTCACGTGAGACCATTTGGACGGAAGAGGCGAGTAGAAATCAAGTATCACATCTACGCACCACGCGACTCACGAATAGAGATCGACCATCGCGGCGGTTACATACTGTTAAGCGGCTTAACCGGCGACATCGACGTAGTCAGTCGAAGAGGAGACATCCTGCTGATGCTTCCGAACCCGACGTCATACGCGATCGATGCGCGCAACAGGTTTGGTATTGTCACTCCTGACTTTGCGGGAACTACGAAGCACAAATATATTATCGGCGAGCAATTCACGCGAGATCACCAGCCCCTGGCACACCACATGCGGCTCCGAGTGGGTTTCGCTGGAATTACTATAAAAGAGGTACCGCCTGAAGGCGAAGCACCCGCGTCCACAAGCGTGAAATAGGCTCGTTTACCTGTCATCCCCAGGAAGGCGCCCAGATGTCGAGTCGGGATCCGAGGGGTCACGAAAGCGATAGCCGACCCAAGGCTCAGTCAATATATAAGCGGGTGTAGCAGGGTCAGCCTCGATTTTTTTGCGTAAAAACTTCACATAGGTTCGCAGATACTCAAGTTCGCCGCCATACTCGGCGCCCCAGACGCCACGGAGCAGTCTGGAATGCGTGAATGGAACTCCCGGATGGCGCATGAGCAGGGCAAGGAGTTCAAACTCCTTTGGCGACAAATGAATCTCCAGGCCGTTTTTACGCAGCAGGCGGCTATCGAGATCTACCTCCAAGTCGCCGGCCCGCAGAAACCGGGACTGCGGGGCCTCATCGATGTGAGTCCGCCTGAGGACCGCTCGCACGCGCGCGAGCAACTCGCGCAGCAGAAATGGCTTCGTCACATAGTCGTCCGCGCCCGCCTCAAGAGCCTCCACTTTGTCGTCCTCCTGATCGCGTACTGTGATCATCACGATACCGATGTGAGGAGCAATCTTGCGAATGCGCCGGCAGCTCTCTAAGCCACCCACTCCCGGCATGTTGATGTCCAGAAGCACTAGATCCACCGGACGTTCTCTAATCGTCCCCAGTGCGGTTTCCCCGTCGCGGGCCTCCTGCGTTGTATATCCGACAGCGCTCAGCGCGGACCTGAGAACCTTCCGCATGACGGGTTCGTCATCCACAATAAGCACTCTAGAGATTTGTGACGACATAACTTGCCTCGCCTTGGGAGATCGGAAGTTTCAGAGCAAAAACTGTGCTTTCACCGTGCCGATCGTCATCGTCGATCTCCAGGCTGCCGCCGTGCGCGAGCGCGATCTTCCTCGCTACGTAGAGCCCCAGCCCTGATCCGGGAGTCAGCTGCTGCGCGTCGGGTCCACGATAGAATCGCTCGAAAATATGATCTTTGGCTCCAACCGGAATCGAGCTTCCGCTGTTGGAAACACGAATTGCAACGAAATCTCCTTCAGATTTGGTGCTCACGCTCACGGATGACCCTGAGCGAGAGTACTTCGTGGCATTGTCGAGCAGCTGGGAAAGGGCCAGGCACACCAGCTCCGCGTCGACGAGCGCTTCGACCGTCTTGTCATGCTCGCGCATAGAAACCCGCCGGCCTTCGACGCGAGTGGCATACTGGCCAACCGTGCGAGTAACGAGGGAGCCGACATTTCTCAGTTCCGAGCAGAGTTTCACTTCCGCACTATCGAGCCTCGCGACGCGCAGCAATCGGGAAGTAAGATTTCCGAGTCGAGATGCTTCCGTTTCAATCGTCTCTGCCATTTCCAACTGTTCGCAACGCAGTGGCCCTGACTCGCGTATACTCCCGGCAGCCGTGGAAATCGTCGCCAGAGGCGTCTTGAATTCATGCGCAAGAACGTCCAGGACAATGCCACGGAAAACCTCCGTCTCGGCCGCAGCAGCTGCGCTGCTGGCCTCCCGAAATGCGCGCACGCGCTCAAACGCGGCTACGGCAAGCGCGGAGAGTGCTCCCGCCGTAAGCGCAGGATCGTAGAGGACCTCGAAACCGATGGCTCCGGTCGTCGTCCCCAAAGTACGCAGGCACCGCACGGAAACGCCCGATGCCGGATCGTCGCCGTCCAAGTCGGACAGGCATCCGTCCCGGGTCTTTTGCGCCAATGCGCCACGGGATGTTCCCTCGATCCTCGTCTCTCCGGTAGCACTGTCATAGAGGCACACAGCTTGAAGCTCAAACACCTTGCGAAAAGTTTGCAGGAGCCGTTGCGCAATGTCCGTGTCCGGTCCTAACGCGAGCAACTGCCGCGTGACTTCGTAAAGCCCCTCCAAACTCATGCGCCGGCGTTCGGCGCTGCGTGCTTCGTCTCGCACCTTCGATTCCAGCCGAGTAATCACCAGAGCTGTCACCAGGAAGGTCATCAACGCCACGGCATCGATCGGGTTGTCGATTTGCCATTCGAGGACGGGAGGAACGATAAAGTACTCCAGGCAAGCAGTGGCGATCAGCGACACGATTGCGGAGGCAATGAAGCCGCTAAACAGCGACTGCACAACGATCACCAGAAGAAACAGGAAGCCCGTCGTCGCCACATTGAGTTGCAGCCGGAAGCAGACGAAAGTCACCAAGGCGACCGCGGTCGTCCCGAGCGCAACTTTTCCGGCATGCTGGAGGAGCAAACGAGTCTTATTCTTCTCCATAGAAATCCATTGCCGCGGGCGCATCAACCTTTAAAGCTACACCTTTCTCGCCTTGTATAGATTGAGCAGCAGCACGAGAGCCACACCGAGGGCCACCGGGATGGGCGGAGCCCCGGCGGACAACACCAGGATTGTCCCCAGAACCGCGGCTCCAATAAAGAAGCGCCACTTCATCGGAATATCGCGGCTAAGCCAAACAGGGCGGCTACGCCGACAGCCAAAAGTGCTGGACGCCGCCACGAGGCCATCATCGCCGGTCGCTCGTTCCCTTTCCGAAGTAGCCGGCGGATTTCTTTCAATTGCGAACGTGCCAGGGAAAGCTCCCATCCATTGTTCGCCAATTCGATTGCCCTCAATGTTTCTTCCTCGGCGCGATGAAGCGTGCGAATCCGATAGAGGAGCTCAGAATATTTTAGCTGCGCGAAAAAATGCGATGGGTCGATCTGCACCGCCGCTTCAAAGGAATCGAGGGAGCGGTAGACGTCAAAGTTCATCGCATATGCCATCCCGAGGCAAGTCCGCAAGTCCGCAGAATCGGAGGGCCCGCCACACTGTGCCTCGAGAATCTGAATGTATTCCGCCAGTCTCTGCGGCGAGACGGTATGCGGATCCCTCCACGGAATCGGAGGCAGCCGCGAAGGCGCCGCGGACAGTTGCTGCATGATGGGTTTGAGAGCGAGAGAGGCTTGTGACATATCAGACCCTTTGTGTAGCAGCCACTTTAATCTCAAACTCCGGATACGGCAGCGCGCCAATCTCTGGGAGATCGAGGCCTTCGAGCTCTGATTTCGCGGAAGTACGCTGGCCAATGATTACGTCCACCAGCATGTCAATGACGAAGCTCAGCGTGAACACGAACCCGAGAAGTGCGGCAACCCCGATGAGCTGTGCGACCAACTGGGAAGCGTCGCCATAGAACAATCCCGTGACGCTGCCGTTCACTCCGTTCCACGAGCCTCCGTAGTTGCTCCTGCCATCGGCGAACAAACCCACGGCTATGACGCCCCAAATTCCGCACGTGCCGTGAACCGACACAGCGCCAACTGGATCGTCTACTCTAAGAACCCGTTCGACGAAAGAGACGGATACGCACACCAGCAGTCCGGCGATGAGCCCGATCACGCAGGAGCAGGTAGGATTCACGAATCCGCTCGGCGCAGTAATCGCAACCAGCCCCGCCAGAAAGCCGTTTCCCGTCATGGAAGCGTCGGGTTTGCCATACATCATCCACATGTACAGCATCGCCCCAAGCATTCCGGTTGAGCTCGCCAGCATTGTATTCACCGCGATAGAACCGATGCGAAGGTTGCCGCTCCCCGAGGCGCCCAATGTCGAACCGGGATTGAATCCAAACCAGCCGAAGGCAAGAATCAAACAACCTGTTAACACCAGCACAATGTCGTGGCCGAGGATGGCGTTGGGCTTCCCGTCGCGTGTAAACTTGGCGAGCCGAGGTCCGAGGACAATTGCGATCGCCAATGCGCTCAACCCGCCGACGGCATGGACCACACCAGAGCCTGCGAAATCCACGTAGCCTTTTCCGAGCCCGAAGTTGGAGCCAAGGTTCGCCAACCAGCCACCTCCCCAAGCCCAATTGGCGAACAAAGGATAAGTAAAAGCGGCGAACAAAAACGACGTTATCGCGAAGGCCGAAAACTTCCAGCGCTCCGCCGCCGCGCCCGTCGGAATCGTCGCGCCGGTGTCCATGAAAACCATCTGGAACAGGAAGAGAACCATCACCCCAACATCGTAAGTTCCGTGTTGAGACAGAAACATTCCGCTCTGGCCCTATAGACCAAAGGGCTTCCCGAATACACTCATCGTGAACTCAGAGTTGAGTGGAGGAATGCCGCCCAGATTCGCCACACCGCCGACGCCTCCCTCCTGAATCGCGAACCCGATCAGCCAGTAGGCGAACATCCCGATGCCATAGACACCGACGTTCATCATCATCGTATGATTGGCATTTTTTGCGCGGCATAGGCCTGTTTCGAGCAGCGCGAATCCGAGCTGCATAAACATCACCAGATATCCGGTGATTAGAGTCCAGACAAAGTTGATGGCGATCTTGTTTTGACCGATCTGATTCACGATATCCGCGACAGTCAGGCCCTTCTTGGAATCCGCGACCGCTATATCGCTCACATTTCCGGTGAGAGATCCGTCGGGATCGCCTTTGGCACGCTCTTCCGCCTTTGGCGCGGCAACGCCCTTCAAATCAGCGTCGGTGATCGCCACCGGAGGTGCGACGGGAGGCGGCGCGGGAACTTGCGCCTCGGTCCAACCTACCAAGAACAGAAACGCGGTAGCGAGAACGGGCACTCTTCTCAAGGCTGCCTCCTCCAGACCGCATTCTTTTGATAAGCACGATTAACAAATCCGATGATGCCGGCGAGAGAAATAGCAATGCCGATCATCGCGATGATCATCCTGCCCGCAACGCTCGCCGTCAGCGCCAATCCGCCCACGCTAAGCGCAAACCCGCCCACACAAAGCACTAATCCGACGAACGCCATCCCTTCCTCCTTACTTATCCTCGTGCTCCCACGGTTTACACTTCTGAAACAGCACAACAGAGCCGGCGATCAGGATCGCCCCTCCGGCAATGAGCAAGATGCTGAACCCTCGGCCGATTCCGGCCGTAACCAGAGTAAAACCGATAAGGAATAACGCCACGCCTTGCGCTTGAGTTGAATTTGCTCCCACGATTTTCTCCTTAAAGAGCGGACTCCCCACGATCGCCGTTGCGGATGCGGACGGCGTCGGATACATCGGAAATAAAAATTTTCCCGTCGCCGATTTTGCCGGTTTGAGCGGCAGCCACCAGAATCGAAATCACCTCTTCGGCGCGGCTTGACGGGACAACGACCTCCACCTTCGGAATCAGGTCGACCTGGTACTCATTGCCGCGATATACCTGCGAGTGCCCCTTCTGCCGGCCATGACCGTGAACCTCGCTGGTCGTCATACCGTCGATCCCGATGCCCTGCAAGGCATCTTTCACGTCGGTGAGCTTAAAAGGCTGAATGATGGCCTCAATCTTTTTCATCAGAGTTCACCCACGACCAAAATGTGCGGAATAAGTTTCTCGCGCTGTCCAAAAGCTTGTTTGGCGCCGCGACGGAGCGGAAAGATGTTCTACCAGGAAGAACTGAGTACTGAGTGTAATGCGAAACACATGAAAAAGTCATGAAAACCACGGACTTTGTAACTGGGATCTGGCAGAATGAGCGGATGAATCGAACGACAGCAATATTGATTTTGTTTCTTGCCGCAATCCTCGAAGCCGGTGGCGACGCGCTGGTTCGGGCGGGATTGCGCAGTTCTGCAACGGGTGCTCGCGCCGGTTTGTTTGTTCTCGGAGCCGTCGCGCTCTTCTCTTACGGCTGGACGGTCAACGCGCCCCCTTGGGACTTCGGACGTGTACTGGGGCTGTACGTCGTATTCTTTTTCGTGATCGCGCAGCTAATGTCATGGTTTTTCTTCGGCCAGCTCCCGGCGCGCTCCGTGCTGATCGGAGGACTCTTGATTGTCAGCGGAGGGCTTGTTATTGCGCTCGCCCAAGAATAGGATATTCTTCATGACGAACGTGGATGAACTCGATTTTCCCATTTCGCCGTAGCGCGTCAATCACTGGATTCAACGCGTCTCCAACGATACCGTAGCAGCGTCTTACGCCCGCTTTCGCAAGCATCTCCCACACCACATCCGCAACTTTTTGTGCCATCGATTCCCTTTAGGGTCGATACCTCCCATTGTGAGAGTGTTTCAAAATCGAATCTCCAAACTCGGCAGTTGGCGCCTTCGAGTGAATTGGCGCGATCCGCTATGGGTCCACGGGCGAGTAAGTCTCGGCTCCCTTACCACCATTATCGGCGTACCGTGTTAGCCTGAAGCCCTGACTACTACAGATTCCCGCGAGTGGAGTTAACGGTACTCTGCCCTCAGAACGTAAAGCCTATCCGCCCCACCAACGCTCGCGGCGCTAGAAAATGTGTTCCGCTGAACGTCGACAAGAAATTGTACAGCGCGACTTTGTTTGTAAGATTGGTCACCTCGAAGGCTGCCACGATGCGCCGCCGTCCCTCGGCGTGCAGCAGGTTATCCGTACCGACTCCCAGGTTGAATACATTGCGAGGCTTCACTCGGTCGGGATTGTGATCGTCGTTTTCCTGCCCCGCTTGCGGCAGTGTCAGTAGCTTCGATGTCACGATTCCACCGCACGAATTGATCGGGTTGGCCACGGTTGCGTACACGCCTCCGCATGCCAGGCCGATCGATACCTGTTGATTCGGAGACAGGAGACCGATGGCGGCGTCGGAATCCGGAATGCCGCTCACCACCAGGCCGCTATCGTAGCGCCAGATGAGTGAAACCCACTCCGCATTGTGCGGGCGTTGATAACGGAAGTTCGCGGTCGATTGAAACGCCTGGTCGTGATCGATGCGGAATACGCCAGCAGCCAGTGGCGCACCCTGCGAAATCAGCCCTCCGTCCTCGGGCGGAAAATACCGCGCCCGGGTATGGCCGAAGGTCCAATACGCCTGAAAGCCTTTCATGTTGACCGTACTCACGCGGCCGGTTACTCCGTCCAGCTTCGAATTGTGCCACGCGATGGGAAACGTGAGCGTCGTGTTCAGCAACGTACTGAAGTCGTACGCGTTGTGAGTGTATTTCCAGAAGTAGTCGACGTCGATCAATAGATATCTTCCAACGGCTTGCTGCAAGCCGGTATTGAACTGGTTGCGGAATCCGGGGCTGATGGAAACGCCGGTCGCCCCAAACACGTTCTGAGCCAATCCGCCAATGCCCGTTGCGCTGGAAAGGAGCAGGTTTTCATTGAAAGGCGTCTCCTGGGTCCTGGCGTAAGCCGCGCGCAAAACCGTCCCCGTACTCTTGATGTTATAAGCGACGCCTACACGCGGCTCCGGTTCTGTCTTCGTCGCAAGACCATGATAGCTATCGAGGCGAAATCCGACGGTGAACAGGAAGTGGCTCGCCGTAATCGCATCCTGCGCATAGAAAGCGTATTGATTGATATTCGCAGTCGCGTGGTAATTGAACAAACTTCCTTTGCGGGTGAGATCGTAAGGAAACAGCCCCGGCGAGAACGGTGCGCTGGCATTCGGATTGTCCGCGATGTTCGGCTGGTATCCGGCTTTGACGCATTGCGAGGGATCGGTCAAAGTAGTATCGCCGATCGAGTTTCCTCTGGCATCGATGCAAGGCGAGTTAAACGTCGGGTCGGTAATCCCGAAACCGAAGTTTTCGAGTAGTCTGGTCTGCTTTATATCCAATCCGTATTTGTAATTGTGCCGGCCCTGCGTGGTCGAAACGTCGGCTCGCACACCCCAATTCAACAGTTGGCGATTTTGGCTTTGGGTGGCTGGCTGATCCTGTGTCACATCGCCGCTTGGATAGTAGTTCACCTGATCTTTTCGGACATATGGGTTGATGGTCAGCACGGAATGCGCGTTCAAGGTGTGCTGATAACCCGGAGCAATGCTCCAGGTGAGCACTCTCTGGCGCTGATCCTGGCCCACTTGATCCAAGTCGTTCGGGATTTGAAACCAATTCCGTGCTGCGAAAATATTGAGGTGAAACGCGTCCTTGCCCGTTGGCTGATAGTCAAAACGATCGAAAATAGTCTGATTATTTCCGATGTCATGGAAAGGCCGGAGCTCGGGGGTATCGAGAAACCTTCCCGAACGGATTCCCTCGACGGTGAAGAAGTTCCCGAACTCCGCATTGCCAAATCCAATAGAAGCAGTTCCCGTAGCGCTGCCGAACGAACCGTAGGAAGTACTCAGGTTTCCGAAAATTCCGCCTGAACCTAATCCAGAGCGTGTGGTGACTTGCGCGATCAGGCTCGTCTTGTCGCCAAATTCCGCGCCCGGAGTGCCGGTGGTGATTTCCATGCTTTGGATAGCGCTCAAGGGCAGCTGCGTCGAATATACTTTGCTCTGCTGGTCGCTGATGGGCTGTCCGTCAATAAGAAACATCGACTGCGAGTGGTCGCCGAGGGGATGAAATAATCCGTTTCCATCGGCCGCAACGCCACCAGTGCTGAACGTAATGGCTTGACTCAATCCACCGGCCGGATCCATCACAGGAAGCTTCGCAAACTGACTCCGATCGACACCAACGTGCGCCGAGGGATCGATCTCCAGCACGTCCGCGCCTTTCGCCTCCACCGTTACCGTTGTCTGAGCCCCGGCAACAGCCAGAGCGGCCTTTATCTGAGTAGGCACTGAGCCCCGGATCGAGACGTCTTGCGTGAAAACGGCGAAGCCCGGCGCCGAAACCTCGACGTGATACTGACCTGGCGGTATGTTCACCAGCCGGAAGCTGCCGTCGGAGGCTGGGGAAGCTGATTGCACATACCCCGTGACCGCGTTGTGCAGACTGATGGTAGCCTTGGTCACCGCGGCTCCCGACTGATCCAACACCGTTCCCTCCACCGTGCCCGCGTTTCCGAGCGACTGGGCGCTCGCCGAACAGATGAGGAAAATAAAACCCGCCAATAGCAGAGCTTTTTTCATAAATGCCAGTATTCCCGAAGAGCGCGGAGGAGCCTAACGTATTGTGACTGGCGGGCGAAGAAATCGTATGTGCGGGCATGTTCCGCCAACAGGCGGAACTGCTCGCTACTGGAGCAGCAGGCGAATATTGTGCGCCAGACGCTTGCTGACCACCAACTCCTGCCGGTTGCTGAGCGTCAATTGCCACCGGTGACTGGTCAGGGCGGTCATCTGCCTCACATGATTGATATTCACGATGGCATTCCGATGCACTCGCTGGAAAGAGCGGGGCAGGCTCGACTCCATCGCGTTCAGAGTCTGGGACGAGAGGAAGCGGCGAGTGCTGGTCACAATCCACACCAGCGGACCCTCAGCCTGCAGCGCCAGGACTTCATCCTGATCCAGCAGAAAGTAGTCTCGCCCGATACGGCCAACGAGTTTTCGGGCGGGCGGCTCCTCCAGCGGACGGCCAATCGACGCAATTTTGGCCAGGGTTTCCGCGGTTGCCAGAGGCTTGCCGATCAGAGCCCTCGCGCGACTCACCGCCTTTTCGAGCCTTGGACCGCGAATCGGCTTCAACAGGTAGTCGATAGCACCGGCGTCAAACGCTTCAATCGCGTGCTCATCGAACGCGGTAACGATCACGATCACCGGCAACCGCGAGCCTCTGATGTTGCGAACGACCTCGAACCCCTGCATGACGGGCATCTGAAGATCGAGAAACACCAAGTCAGGCTCCAGTTCGGTGATCATGCGCAGGGCCTCTTTCCCATTCTCGGCTTCCCCGACAAGTGCGACGTGCGGCAGCAATTCCAACTCTTCTCGCAGGACCTTGCGCGCGACAGGCTCGTCGTCGACGATGAGAGTCTTGATGGCCCGATGCATTCCTGGTGTTTTACCACTGGTCGGGAACGTGGAAGAAGCGAATAGTCGCCAGCGGGCCCGTTCGCCATATCAGCGGGTCATCTATCGCCCTCAGCGGAATCAGATCGAATGGCGAAATCCAAGCGAATCGTGCCGCGAGCATTTCTCCGTAAGTCTCTCGATCAAGCCGATTACGCGATTCTCAGGACTCCGTGGTTTTGCCTGACCTCTTGGCCGGCTTATCGCTGAGGCGACTTACCGGCCTTGATTAGGACCCGGAAGTCGGCGAGCGTCCGCTGGAGCCGGCACAAACGTCGGCGTCGAATCGGCGGACCGCGCGTTTCTCGGTACCGATCACACAGATGAATGGATTCGGGCGTTACCGGTCAACTTGTAACGCTAAAGCTATGTGGAGCGGATCTGCTCCCGTTTAAGTAACCCTAATCTCAGAGGCAAGCTCGCGTCGGAGACGCAAGGGTTCTCTTTCTCCAATACGCACGACCAGCGAGGCGTTTCGCGTTCCAGGCTCAACCAGCAGGCTGGTTCCGGGTATCAATCCCATACGCTTCATTTCACGCAGTGCTTGTGGATCACGGTCTGAAACGCTGCTGATCACGGCAGGCACTCCGCAGGGCCACTTCGAAAGAGCGACTTCCTGGCGTTCTACCACTACTCCATCTTTTTCCGGAATGATGTGGCCGTGCGGATCGGTTTCAGGATCGCCTAATTTCGCTGCGATCCGATCCTCCAGGCGTTCAGAGATATAGTGCTCCAAACGTTCCGCTTCGTCGTGCACTTCATCCCAGGGAAAATCGAGAACATCGTGCAGGAATCGTTCGAGCAGGCGATGATGGCGCTGAATCTCCAGAGCCCGTCGCTTACCCAGTTCTGTGAGGACGACCCCATGGTGCTTCTCGTATTTCACAAACGATGGCCGCTCGCCGGCAAGCTTCTGGAGCATTCCGGTAACTGAGGCCGCTCGCACCTCCAAGTGGGCCGCCAAAGCGTTGCTGGTGACCCGCTCGCCGGAGGAACCGCTTAGTTCCAGAATCGCTTTGAGGTAATCGTCGACGGCCTCCGTGGATTTCGCAGTCACTAAAGGACAGTATAGAGGATGCGGAATGTTGTACATTTAGGCATGCCTAATCTTCGCGCCACGGTGCTCACGGCCTTCTTGACCGTTCCGCTTTGGGGCCAGGGCGAGACTACGAGCGCGATTGGGGGCTCGGTGACGGATGTCACAGGCGCGGCGATTCCCGCCGCGAAGGTCACGCTCACGAGCATCGATAACGGGATGAAACGAACGGTGAAGGTCGACGACAACGGCCGATTCAACTTCCCGCAACTCAAGCCCGGTCCATATTCGGTGAAAGTGGAGGCAGATCAGTTCGAGGCGCAGGAAAACCGTTCCGTGACGGCGGGCCTGGGGCAAAAGCAAACGGTGGACTTCACGTTGAAGGTCGCGGCTTCGAACCAGACGATCACGGTGAGCGAGGGAGCGCCCCTCGTGAATCCACAAAATGCGAATACATCCACGACCCTCGGCGCCCGCGCGCTCGAAGATCTTCCGAATCCCGGAGGCGATATGACCTACCCGTTGCAGTTTGCCGCCGGAGCGTTGATCAACACGGCGGGCAGCGGGAACGATTTCGTCGGAGGCACGAACGGCTATGGCAATGTTCAGTTCAATGGTCTGCCATCGCTATCGAACGGCTACATCGTGGATGGTCTCGAAACGAACGACCCGCTGACGAATCTGAACAGCGGGCTCGCAACGAACCTTGTTCTTGGATTGAACTCGATCGCCGAGGTGACCGTCAACACGCTCTCCTACGCGGTGGATCAGGGGCGGTACGGGGCGGCGCAGGTGAACTACGTTACGAAGTCCGGCGGGAATCAATTTCACGGGAACCTGTACGAGCTGTGGAATGGATCGCGGTTCAATGTGGCGGATTTTTTCACTAATTCAACACTGGGGAATCAGAAGCCGCGTTCGACGGTCAACCATTTTGGAGGCAGCCTGGGCGGGCCCATCCGCCACAACAAGCTGTTCTTCTTTTTCGATACCGAGTGGGTCCGGATCGCGCTTCCCATCGTTTCGGCGACGACAGTCCCAACGCCCGCATTTCAAAATTACGTCTTGGCCCAGCTTCCGCGTGGAGGAACGGATTCCATCACGGGATCGGTCTATCAAGCGGCGCCGCAGCTGGCGCCGCTCTATCAAAAGCTGTTCTCGATCTATCGAAGTACGGCGGGGGCACCCTTAGCGGTATTGGGATGCCCGTTCAATAGCAATGGAACGGCGGCGACGGGAAACCCTCCGAACGGGAATGGGTGCGCGAACCGGCAAAGTATCTCGCATTCGAGTGACGATAGCGAGCAGGTACAGACGGCGCGTATCGACTACAACTTGAATGAGAAAAACGTGACGTGGTTTCGTTTTCAAGCTGACACGGGCCGGCAAGCGGCGTACACGGACCCGATCAACCCCTTATTCAACGCAGCCTCTCCGCAGCCTCTGTATTCTTTCGCGACCAGATATACGCACGTGTTTTCGCAGAATCTGGTGAATTATTTCAATCCCGCGTTCTCCTGGTACGAGAGCCTGTTCGGTCCAACGGACTTGTCGAAGACGCTGGCGGTGTGGCCGATTGTGCTTCAAGGGAGTCCGTTCACAACGATTGGGGGGCTCGACAACACGTGGGTGCAAGGCCGGCGGGCGTCGCGGTTGTTCCTGAACGACAACCTGGCGTGGACGCTCGGCGCGCATGAGCTTAGGTTCGGGACCAACATTCGGATTTTCCGGCTCAACGATTATGATTTCGGCGAGGGAGTGGTGCCGACGGTCAGTTACGCCACTCTGCCGCAGTTTATTTACGGAATTGCGTCGACCGCGTCGGAAACATTCCCGCAAACGAATTCGCAGCCGTTCAATTTTCTGAACGTGGATGTTTACGCGCAGGACACCTGGAAAATCACGAAGACGCTGACCTGGAGCTTCGGCCTCCGCGCGACGCATAATTCGAATCCGGTGAACCCGCACGATGCGGTGGCGCGGCTGCCGGGCTCGTGGGACGCGATTTCGCACAACGTCAATCAACCGCTCGACGCGTTGATTGAGACAAAGCTCGGGAATATTTTCGCATCGACGCCGCTGGCGATCATGCAACCTCGAATGGCGCTCGCCTGGCAGGCTGGCTCGAAGACTGTGCTGCGAACCGGGTTCGGATTATTCAGCGACATTCTGCCGGGGAGCGTGGTGGATCTAGTGGGGATCAATCCGCCTTACTCAAAGACATTTCTAGGCGGGTTGCTGGGCACGGCCGGCGGATCGAACATCGACAGTGCGATTGCCGCGACCGTCGCGGCCCACCAGACGTTCACCTCCGGGTTCGCGCAAGGGCAGTTATCGTGCGCGTCGGCCCTATCGAATCCGGCGGCATGCTTACAGCCGGTGGCGATCACGGCGGTTCCCGACGGCAAGCTTCACGCGCCGTACTTCATGCAGTGGAGCTTCGCGCTCGAACAGCAGATCGGCACGACGATGAACCTGCGCGCGCAGTACGTCGGCACGCGCGCCGTGAATCAGCCCTACGAAACGCAGGTGAACGGGTATCAGACCGTGTGCCAGGGTTGCTTTGCTCCGTTTCCGCACGGCGAGCCGTCGGATGCCAGGTTCGGCGCAGTGACGCAGCTTAGTACCGGAGCGAACAGTCATTACAACGGGCGACAATTGACGGCCGATAAGCGGCTAACGCACGGGCTGCAAGTGCTGGCGAATTACACCTGGAGCCGTTGTATGGACACTGTTTCGAACGGCGGATTCCTGCCATTTTCCGCCGGAGGAATCCTCACGCCACTGCCGGGAGAACTGGGGCGGCAATGCGGTCCTTGCGATTACGATGTCCGCGGCAATTTCACCGCGCAATACGTCTATCAGTTGCCGTTCAAAGCGCGGAACAAAGCGCTAGGTCTCTGACCGCTTGAAGAATATCTTAGAAAACAATTCCAATCGG
>PNAJ01000070.1 GCA_003170295.1 Bryobacterales bacterium
ACAGGCCAAGTGTTATTCAGCATGTACACGTCTGACGCTCCAATGGTCTTTTGCCAGGACAACCAGATGTTGGTGCTGCCAGTAAGCGGAACTTGCTGGTTGAAGAGCTCGACCCCGCCGAAGCGGCTCATCGCCATCGTTGTGGACGTGAAACCTACGGCTGTGGTCGCCCTGGCTTTGCTGGCAAACAGAGCCGTCAGCGCGATCACACCCGTTAGCAACCCGAACCAAATCCCTTTTCTTCGCATATCAATTCTCCTCTTTCTTGCGCCGTTGAAATGGGGCGCCCAAACTGTGCGTTCAATGGAAATAGCGCCAATCAGTCTCAAAAACCGTAACGTGCTCGAAAAAAATCTCGACCGATGTATACTGAGGGTCAAATTGGCATGGCCGAAGAAACGGATTCGAAATCTCCGGAAGAAGTAACGGAGCTGCTGCAAGCTTGGAGCAGGGGGGATCAGGCGGCTTTCGACCAGTTGGCACCGATCGTTTACACCGAGTTGCGCCATCTCGCCCGGAACTATATGGCCCGCGAACGGCCGGATCACACGCTGCAGGCGACCGCGCTGGTGCATGAGGCCTATATGCGGCTCGCCAATATCCGCGACCTGCACTGCAAAAACCGCGTTCACTTTTTCGCGATCTCGGCGCAGGTGATGCGGCGGGTGCTGGTGGATTTCGCACGGTCAAGGGAGCGCCGCAAGAGGGGTGGTAGCTCTCAGCGTCTGTCTCTCGACGAATGTGCGGATCTCGGGCTTTCCCATGACGATCGGTTGCTGGCACTGGATGACGCTCTCAACGCATTGGCGTCGGAGGACACACGCAAATGCCAGGTGGTCGAGATGAAGTTTTTTGGCGGGCTTTCCACCGATGAGATCGCCGAATCGCTGCAGGTTTCGGCGGACACGGTCCTGCGTGACTGGAAGCTGGCGAAGCTATGGCTGCTACGAGAGATGAGTGCGAAAAAAACAACAGACTAGCACTAGTTCAAAATTCCGACCTCGTGTATACTGCGCGTTATGGCGCGGGAAGGTGACTCTGTATCGTCGCGAGCGGAGCGCCGGACAAAGGTCGAAGAGATCGTCATCGCTGCCCTCGCCCTCACCGGGGACCAGCGCAGGGCTCATCTAGATGCGGCTTGTGGCGATGATCGTGAACTCCGCCGCGAAGTCGAGTCGCTACTAGCGCAGGAAAATCGGGCTAACACGTTTCTGGAAACGCCCGCCCTCGAGGTTGCGGCGCGGACCCTGGCGGCCGGTCATTCGGCAACGCTCCAAGGCTGTACGGTAGGCCCTTATAGCATCGACGCCCTGCTCGGCGCAGGCGGCATGGGAGAAGTTTACAGGGGGTGGGATACACGACTGAGACGTGCTGTGGCGCTCAAGTTTTTGGCCCGGGAATTCTTGAGCGACGCGGCGGCTGTGGAACGGTTCGAGCGCGAGGCGCGGGCTGCCTCGGCTCTAAGCCATCCCAATATCTGCACGGTCTACGATATCGGCGAGATGGACGGACGTCCGTTCATCGCCATGGAATATCTGGAGGGGCAGAATCTCAGGATGCGGATGGGCAGTTCGGCGCTGCCACGGCGCGAGGCGCTCGAATACGCAATTCAAGTCGCCCAAGGACTCGCCGCGGCGCATCAAAAGGGCATCGTGCATCGCGATTTGAAGCCTGAGAACCTGTGGGTGACGCTCGAAGGCCGGATCAAGATTCTAGACTTCGGTCTGGCCAAAGTTTCCGAGCCGGCAACGCATCCGAAGGGCATCGTATCGATCGCGAGTGAACCAGGCCGGGTGATGGGGACGGCGGGGTACATGTCGCCGGAACAGGTGCGGGGCCAGCCGCTGGATCATCGTACGGACATTTTTTCATTCGGCACGATCTTGTACGAGATGCTGGCCGGCAGCCGCGCCTTCCAGGGCCCGTCGGCGGTCGAGACATTCATCGCGATTCTGAAGACGGAGCCGCCGGACCTGGCGGACCCGGCCATGAACCTGGTGGCGCGCCGTTGCCTGGAGAAAGACCCGGAGCAACGCTTTCCATCGGCAAGCGATCTGGTCATCCATCTCGAAGCTGTTCTCGAGGAGCGGCCCCGGGCGAAGGAAAAAGAGCGGAAGAGGATTTTTCTGACTCGGCGCCGCGCCCTCCAGGGGGGCGGCGGCGCGGCCGCGGTTGGAGTTCTGCTGGCAGGTTGGGAATTTCTGCCCGTTAAATGGCGCAATTGGGTATCCGGCGTCCCACCCATCACCAGACTGGCTGTGCTGCCGCTGTCGAACTTGTCCGGTAGTGTCGAGCAGGAGTACTTTGCCGACGGAATGACGGACCTGCTGATCACCGACCTTGGGCAGATCGGTTCCCTCCGAGTGATTTCGCGGCCGTCCGTTATGCAGTTCAAGGGAACGAAAAAGCCGCTGACGGAAATCGCGAAGCAGTTAGGAGTCCAGGCGCTCGTCGTCGGTAGTGTGCAGTCGTCCGGCAATCGGGTACGCATCACGGCGCAATTGGTGGATGGGGTCACGGATCAGCAACTATGGACTCGCGCCTATGAGCGTGAGCTCACCGATGTGCTTGCGTTGCAGGGCGAAGTCGCGCGCGCGATTGCCAGTGAGATTCAGGCTCGGGTGACCACGGAGGAGGCAGGACGGCTGGCGCGCAATCGCAAGGTCACCCCTCAGGCTTTGGACGCATATCTTCTCGGCCGGTTTTTTTGGGACCAATACAAAGAAGAAACGATATTGAAGGCGATCGATTATTTCGATCAGGCCATTCAGTTGGACCCGGGTTATGCCGCCGCGTATGGTGGACTGGCCGAGTGCTGGACGGGCTTCCTGTTTACCGATTCCAGACCGTGGGCTGAAACCATCTCCAAGGCCCGGGACGCGGCAACCAAGGCTCTCGCCCTCGACGACACTCTGGCTGAAGCCCATCAGGCCATGGCGGTAGTTCATTACCAGGAATGGGATTGGAAGGGGGTCGAAAGCGAGGTTAAAAAAGCGATCGCGCTCAACCCCGGTTTCCCGACTGCCCATATGCTGTACTGCAACATGCTGCGCCATTTGGGTCGCGCCGACGATAGCATCGCCGAAGCCAAACTCGCCCTGGAGGCGGATCCGCTGGCCATGCTGACCAACCAGATGCTGGGCGACGCCTACACCAGCGCGCGGCGCTATGACCTGGCGATCACGCAATTCCAGAAGGGCCTCGACCTTCACCCCAATGAGTCGTCATTGGAATATCAACTGGGGTGGGCTTACGTGTACACCGGTGCCTACGACAAAGGCGTTGAAATCATCCGGGACAGTCAGGCCATCGACGGCGTAGATCCGAGTCTATCGCCTGATCTGGCGTGTATCGCCGCGATGATTGGCAAGCGCGATGAGAGCAGGCAAATCTTGAACCGGCTGCTTGCGCTTGCGAAGAAATACCCGGTATCGCCGGGGCTGATCGCGCTGGTCCATATCGCGTTGGACGAGCGCGAGCAATGCCTGACGTGGCTTGAGAAGGCTTACGCCCAACACTCATCCATGATGACGTGGCTGAAGGTCGACCCGCGGTTTGACAAAATTCGGCAAGAGCCGAGATTTCAAGAGTTGATGCGGCGTGTCGGTCTGATCTAGCTCCGTCCTCATTTGGACCGGGCGCAGGTGCAAACTACCGCCTTATTGGCATCCGGAAGCACTGTGCTAGCGGATGAGTTTTCGGCCGACAGCTTCGTGGTGAAGGCCTTCGTGAAGCCTATCGTCGTCACCAGGTAACGAAGATGGCTATTCGTTCCGTAGAACGAATGTCCGACAGAGACAAAAAGACTTGTGGATCTGTTCACCTGATATGCGATCGATCCGCCGGCGTCGAGTAACTTGCTCCGGGCCACGCGGTCGTGATTCAGGTATTGTTCGTCCGTGAGATTGTTGGGAAACAGGTTATAGTCGGAGTCGACGCCGTTATGCGACCAGGCGAGTGCGGAAGAGCCTTGAAGAGTAAAACGGCGGTTGAGAAGATACCCGAGTTGGAGTTCGCCGTAGCTTCGCTTGGGCGCGATATTCGCCGCCACCTCCGGAGACATTCCGAAGGCGTATTGGCCCTGCACGAATACCTTCGGCAGAATCGGATCCAGACGCCGTCCCACGTTCACCCCCACGCGATACTCCGTTTCATTGAATCCGATCGTGGCATGCCCGAAGCTTGGATAGTCGTGGCTAGGTATGGTCGCTTGAAATAGAGGTGTCACCTTCAGCGCGTGGCTTGTCAGGGCATAACGCACATTCAGACGGAAGTCCTGCAATCCCCCGTGAAAGCTTCCATTGTCCACTTCGACGGCGGTACTCGGATCTCCCCTCACAAGAAGGTGAGGAAAGGGACCAACGTACTTGCCGGCAATATAGGGAAGGCTGACGCTAACAGCGAGTCTATCTGTGAAGGAATAATCGGTATTGACCGCCACGGCATCGAAGTAGCTATGCCCCCGGTCTTTTGTCCGGCCATCGCTGAACGAATGAAGGCGGTCGATAACATTCTGATAAAGCACGGAGACCGTCCCGTCGCCCTGTGGGGACAGCCAGGCTTGCGCAGGTAAGGAAAGCGGTGCGGCGAATACAAGCGATAGGAGGCTGACGGCGCGCATTGCTGGTCCTGCAGCCGAGGCTACCGGTTTCCCCGTTTGAGCTTCAACTCCATGGCGTGGTCGATTGCCTCCAGATAATTCTCCGGGTTACCAGGAGCTTTCAGCAGGCAATGGTACTTCTTTTGCGCCGCGGATTGCTCCTCTTTGGACGCCTTAAAAACCACCGGCAACAGGATTGGTTTCGACGCCGCCGACGACACTTGCTGGCTCAGCCCGTTGGCGTCGGCAACATCGGCCACGACTAGATCGAATTTGCCGGCTTTGAGCGCATTGTCGAGTCCCGCAGAATCGTCCACAATCTGGAATCGGTGGCCCGCCTTTCTGAAGGCGGGCTGAGACTGGAGGCTCCGAATCAGCTTGGCGCTGGCCGTTTGGCCCGGATACACCAGGATGGCTGCCGGATGGAGAGGTTTAATCTGCGAGGACCGTGAGCCCATAACCAGCATGAGTTTGTCCCCACAGCCCCATGCGATCGTCCCAAACAGGAGCAAACCCAGAACAATCAATGGCCTGCGCACGGTGTCCACCTCTTTTGCATCAATTTAAGTCAACCGGCCACAATAGTCAAGGATTAAGTGGACTATTCAGTAACATCTTCGTCATGTCCTTGACCGGACGGTCCAGATTCCTCGAAAGCACATCGGAAAACCTCTCGGTGTGCTAGGTCATAAGGGCGATCAGCCTCCTTTTCCGAGCGACAGTGGTGATGCAAGCGGCCGAGAGTCGATTTCGATGGGATTCGATAACCGATCGGCAGGAGGTGTCGACGGATCCCGTCGGCCTGGATCGGCTCCGAGTGTAGATGAAACTGAGGATGCCGAAGCCCCCGTATTCCATCCGAATCCACTCCGTTCAACACGGTGCACGTAAATCATTGAAATGGAAGTAATTGAAAATAGGGCTCTCGTACGACGTAAGAAATCTGCCATCCATTTTCGAGCAGCATTGGCCTGTTAAGCATCATTGAACTAAGCCGCTAA
>PNAJ01000167.1 GCA_003170295.1 Bryobacterales bacterium
TGGCTCAACCAGGTCGAACTGTGGTTCGCCAAGATCGATCGGGATGTGATCGCCCGTGGCGTATTCACTTCCGTCTCCGACCTGAACAGAAAGCTCATGCGATACATCCGCAACTACAACAAATCGCCCCGCATCGTGAAGTGGAAATACGCCGATCCGTCCCGCCACATCAGTTCACAATTAGTTGGTACAGTCCACTAGTAATAGCCAGACCGTTGCCTTGTCACTTCTGCGATTGGCTGGCGTGGATCGGACAGGGCAGTAGAGATTGCTGAAAAACTCATTTACCCCTCCGGGTGGGGCGG
Organism: Bryobacterales bacterium; assembly: GCA_003170295.1. GTDB lineage: Bacteria > Acidobacteriota > Terriglobia > Bryobacterales > Bryobacteraceae > Palsa-187. Next base: position 306 of record PNAJ01000167.1, read on the forward strand.
ACCCCCCGGTCCGCGCGGGTCCCCCTGGACCCGCTCTGGCTCTTGTGGTACAGGCTGACAGTAAGCCGCCCCGATAATTTCGTTAGCATCCAAATCCACTGGTTTATTGGCCGGCGCTGGCACTGCGTTAATGGAACCGCGACCTTCGGGAGCGGTCAGGCTCGGCTAATCACAGAGACTCATACGTCAGGGGTTATAACCCCGTCCCGTCAGGGCGGGGATCGGACGGCGCCCTTGTCTTTGCGATCTGCTCCTAAGCTCGTACAATCTGCGGAATCAGATCCCCATACACATCGGTCAACCGCATGTCGCGCCCGTTGAAGCGATACGTAAGCTTCGTGTGATCCATGCCCATCAGATTCAGAATGCTCGCATGCAGATCGTGGATGGTGATGGGCTGTTCCTCGGCTTTGTAGCCGAACTCATCGCTCGACCCGATCACCTGGCCGCCGCGGATGCGCGCGCCAGCCATCCAGATGCTCATCGCGCCCGGATTGTGATCGCGCCCAACACCGCGCTGCGAAATCGGCATGCGGCCGAATTCTCCCTGCCAGACCACGAGCGTCGAATCCATCAGGCCGGAGGCCTTCAGATCGGTTAACAAACCGGAAATGGGGCGGTCGACCTCGGCGGCATGCCGCGAATGGTTGTCCTTCACGTCGGTGTGAGCGTCCCATGTGTCCACGTTTTGATTGCCCAGGCCGCCGTGATACAACTGCACGAAGCGAACACCGCGCTCCACCAGGCGGCGCGCCATCAGGCACTGGCGCCCAAAGGGCTCGGTTACCGGATCGTCCAGGCCGTAAAGCTTCCGCGTAGCCGGCGTCTCCGCGGTCACGTCCACCGCTTCCGGCGCACAGCTTTGCATGCGATAGGCGAGCTCGTAGGATTCGATGCGAGCCGTCAACTCCGTATTTCCGGGGTACTTTTCGGCGTCCTTCTCGTTCAGTTTCATGAGCAGATCCAGCCCCGCGCGCTGCTCGACCGGCGTCACGTCCGGCGGCGGCTGGAGGTCGATGATCGGCATTCCCGACGGACGAAGGACTGTGCCCTGATAGGATGCCGGCATAAATCCCGAGCCCCAGTTCGCCGGGCCGCCGAATGGACCGCCGTGCGCGTCGTAGATGACCACGAAAGCGGGCAGATTCTGGTTCTCCGAGCCGAGCCCGTAAGTCACCCAGGAGCCGATGCTCGGGAAGCCCATGCGGATCATTCCGGTCGCGAGCTCGTAATGGGCTTGCACGTGGTCGTTCGATTGGCCTTTGACGGAGCGCATCAGCGCGAGATCGTCGGCATGCGAAGCGATTTGGGGGAAGATCTCCGAGATATCCATTCCGCTCTGGCCATACTTCCGGAACGAGAACGGACTCGGCATCAACGGGCCAGGATTGCCCTGGCGTACCACGATATCGCCCTTCCCCGTCAGCGGTTGTCCGGCGTATTTCGCGAGCGCCGGTTTGGGATCGAACGTATCGACATGGCTCACGCCGCCGCTCATGAAAAGTGAAATGACGCTCTTCGCGCGCGGCTCGAAATGCGGCTTGCGGGCTGCTGAAGATTTTCCGGCGCAATCGACCGGAGGCGCGGCGAGCAGGCCATCTCGATCGAGCAGCAGCGCGAGCCCCAGCCCACTGATGCCTCCGCAGCTTTCAAACAGGAATTTACGTCGCGACCGGAAGCGCTTCACATATCACCTCACATACAGAAACTCGTTCAGATTGAACATGACATGCGCGAGGCCCACAAGCTTGTGCTGTGCGAGGAAGTCGAGCGCAAGCTTGCGTTCCAATGCGTCCGGCAGCCGGTTGAGCGCAAGTTGATAGGCGAGGTCGACCTGCTTCGACGGATCATTAGGCGCGGCTTCCTGAAGGCGGTTGGCGAAGAGCTGCGCCTGGCGCAACACGAAGTCGTCGTTCATCAGGGCGAGCGCCTGGGTCGGAACGGTGGAGACATTGCGGGCGCCGCAGGAAATGTTCTGGTTCGGGAGGTCGAAGATCTCGAGCATCGGCAGCGGCAACCCGCGCTTGCGGTAAATGTACACGCTCCGCCGCCAAGCCTCCGGTCCGTCTTCCTTCTGTTGTTTCCAGATGCCGTACTGCATCGACGCCAGCACTTCAGCCTGTATCTTCGGGAAAACGGGCCGCCCGCCGACTTCCAAATTCAAAGCGCCGCTCACCGCCAGCATCGAATCCCGAATAATCTCGGCGTCCAGCCTTCTCGCTCCGTAACGCCAGAGCAACCGGTTCTCCGGGTCCTTCGCCATCGCATTTGCGTCGGTGTACTCGGAAGCCATCTTATAGGTGTCCGACGTCATGATCAGCCGGTGCATGGTCTTGACGCTCCATCCGCGATTCATGAACTCGACCGCGAGCCAGTCGAGCAGTTCCGGGTGGCTCGGTGCCTCGCCCATCTTGCCGAAATTATCGATCGTCGAAACCAGCCCTCGTCCGAAGTGATGATGCCAGATCCGGTTCACCATCACACGCGCTGTTAATGGATTGTCAGGGGACACCAGCCACTCTGCGAGCGCACGCCGGCGTCCCGAGGTCTGGCCGGAACTTGGTGGTAATTCGACGGGCGGGTTGCCGTAGGTGATCGCCTCGACGAAACCCGGCTGCATTTGCGGACCTTTGCTGTTCACGTCACCGCGAATCAGGAGGTACGACGGCGGCGTTTGATAACGGCCCGGGCCGCGAAACAAGAAGCTGCCCTCGATGGCCTCGCGCTTCACTCCTTTGCCGGGCGCTGGCTCGTCGCCGGGGCCGTCCGGCGTGAAGCGGTAGTCGCCATCGGTAATTCCGGCCGCGACCGGAATCGGTTTGGGCCGCGTTTTTTCCACTTGCGCGATCTCCGCGCTCAGCCGGCGCTTCTCCTTCAAATCTTCCGGCTCCATCGTGCGATCGATTTCGTCCGAGGAAACAGTTACGCCGCGGATCACTTGGTCCGCTAGCAGCACCTGTCCCGGCGTGCGCTGCGCCTCCGGTGTGGCGATCGCGTCCTGCACGTTCTGCGGGAACTTCGCATACTTCGCTGGAAGAAGTCGATCGCGATACGGCTGCTCCAATGCACGCAGCACGCGCCGCAGTTCGCCCACGCGAGCATCGACTTCCGCTGTTTTCTTTTCGTACTCGTCGGCTTCGCTGCGCGACGTAAGCGGGTGATCCACCTCGACGTAGCCGAACAAGGACGCTTGCAAGCGGTAGTAATCCATCTGCCGGATTGGATCGAATTTATGATCGTGGCAGCGGGCGCATTGCACCGTGAGGCCCAGGACACCGCGCCCCAGCGTGGCGATCATGTCGTCCAGATACTCGTAACGGTTCTCCGGATTGTCTTTTTCGCGATAGCCGACCTTCGCGTAATTTCGCAGAAACCCGGTGGCGACCAGACTTTCCGGCGTGACGGTTTCCAACTCATCGCCGGCGATCTGCTCGCGAAGGAATTGGTTGTACGGCGTATCTTTATTGAATGCGCCGATCACGTAGTCGCGATAGCGCCACGCGTTGGGACGGTCGAAGTCATGTTCGAAGCCATTCGAATCCGCGTATCGCGCAACGTCGAACCAATGGCGTCCCCATCGTTCGCCGTAGTGCGGAGAAGCGAGCAGACGTTCGATGAGCCGCTCCCAAGCATCGGGAGCGCGGTCGTTGAGAAACTCGGCGGTCTGCGCGGGTGTAGGAGGGAGACCGATCAAGTCCAGATAAGCACGGCGAACGAGCGTGGCGCGACTAGCCGGAGGCGCGGGTTTGATCCCCTTCGCCTGAAGCTCTTTGTGCACAAATGCGTCGATCGGATTACCTCCGCCTGGTGGCGTCTCGCGCACTGGCTTGCGGAAGGCCCAGTAGTTGCGGGCTTCGGGAGGAATCGGGGACTCAGGGACCGGACTGGCCTCGGTAACGAGTGGCTTCACCGCACCGTCCCAGACCGCGCCCTGGTCGATCCACAGCCGAATGGCTTCTATATCCTCGGCCTTGAGCTTGCCGCCCAGCGGCATTGCGGGTTTATCGAGGCCCGCGGCCATTCGATAAATTCGACTCTTCGTGGCATTGCCCGGTACCATCACCACGCCGCCTTCCCCTCCCTTTAGAGCGGATTCGCGTGAGCTGAGATCGAGTCCTGAGCTCTGGACCGCGAGGCTGTGGCACTTCCAGCAAGTGGCTTGAAAGACTGGTTGGATATCTTTTGAAAAGGATATCTGGCGGTCGGCGGCGCTTGCAGCCGCGGCGCAAATCAGGACCGTCGTTAAGAGGCGCAGTTCTGTCGCCAAACGATTCTGGCAGGACTTCCGCGTGGGCTCTCTCACTTCGATGATTGTACATCCAATCCCCTTTGCCGCGATGCCGAGTTTCGTAGCGAGATTCAGTCTGTGCATCGGCGACAAAGCTCCTCGGGCCCTTAGGCAGCTCCAAAAGCCGCGTTATGAACGGTGAACCAAAATGCCCTTAAACGACGTAACCGGGAAGACTCACGGTGGCCGAATTGAGATTAGCCGCTTTCAGAGCATTTTCAGCAGATCGTGAGTTTTTGGTCGATTAAGGCGTTTTTCGACACGCTAACGACGCAATTATGGTCATTTTTCCGTCGTTAACGCGCCTCGATGCGATGGGCATGCTTCCATGAGGCGACTGTTCGGCAACTCGCGCTCGGATGCCTGCATGTTCCTCAGATTGATGCCGAAATTTATCGTGTCCCCAAGCCGCATCGATCCGGCGCACTCCCGTTACAACCGAAAGGACATCACAGGAGTGATCTCCGCACTCGCTCTTTCGGAATTACTTGCAGCGTGCGTTAGAATCCTGTTGTGCTCTCCGGCTCCGCTGCAATCTCGATTCGTGGATTGACCAAGCGCTACGGCAAGCTCGTCGCTGTAGATCGTCTGGACCTGGAGGTTCGGCGTGGTGAGGTCTTTGGATTCCTCGGGCTGAACGGCGCCGGCAAGACTACCACCATCAGAATCTTACTCGACCTGCTGCGCCCCACCTCGGGCAATGCCGCTGTCTTCGGGCATGATTGCCAGTCAGACAGCTTGAAAGCCCGCTCCGCCGTGGGATATTTGCCGGGCGAAATGGGAATCTATTCCGATTTGACTGGACACGAAATGCTCAAGTTCCTGGAGCGCATCGGAGGCGGGAGCGTTTCTAGAGAGCATCGACACAACCTGACCGAGCGCTTCGAGCTAAGCGATCGCGATCTTTCGAGAAAGCTGCGCGAATACAGCACTGGCATGAAACGAAAGCTCGGGCTGATCCAGGCGTTTCAAGCCGACCCGCTCCTGCTGATTCTGGACGAACCCACGGAAGGTCTCGATCCCCTCATGCAGGAATCGTTCTATGAATTGCTGGCCGATGCGCGCAACCGTGGCCGCACCGTTTTCATGTCGTCGCACGTGCTGCCCGAAGTAGAGCGGGTCTGCGACCGCATCGCTGTGTTGCGCAAAGGCGAGGTCGTACTGCTGTCCTCCGTCGAAGACGCGCGGAAGCTCGCGTCAAAGAACGTGCGCGTCGTCTTTCAGCAGAACGTTGCCGTTCCTGTTTCGCTGCCGCAGGGTTACGAGATGATCGACGCGAAACCGCGCACCTGGATTCTTCGCGTGACGGGGCAACTCGGCTCGCTGCCTTCGTTTCTCGCGGCGCTTCCCGTGGCCGACCTCGCGGTGGAAGAAGCGAGGCTCGAAGATGTTCTCGTCAAGTACTACCGGGATGGCGCCGAATGACCATGCTCTTCGCGCTGATCGCTCAGACGCTTCACCGGGTCCGTAAATTTCTCCTGGCGGCGGGCGTGTTGCTGGCGGGATTTCAGGTGGTGCTCATCCTCCAGGCCAATTCGATTCAAACTTCCAATACGTTCGCACAAATGGGGGACATGGTTCCCGCGTTTGCGCGCGATGTATTGGGACCCTCATTTGTCGCGTTTCTCACATTCAAAGGGATCGTATGCCTGGGGTATTTTCATCCTGTGGTGATGGGCGCGTTGGTTTCGGTCTCGCTGACGCTCGCAACCATTCCGGTGATGGAGATTGAGACTGGATTCATCGATCTGGTGCTGGCGCGGCCCGTGGCCAGGCACTGGATCGTGACCCGGTCCATCTTGGTGGCGCTGATCTCTACGGCGTATCTGCTCGCCATGATGGCCATCGGCACCTGGATTGGTTTGCATTATTTTGCGGCGAAGGATGCGGCCTGGCCATCGGCTGGCCTCATTGGTTCGCTGGCAATCAATCTGGGATTTCTGATGCTCTGCTGGGCGGCGATTGCGATGGCGATCGGCTGCGCCTGCCGCCGAAGGGGTTCTGCCGGAGCCATCGCTGGGTTGCTGGCGTTGACGGCGTACCTCACCGACTACGTCGGTCGGGCGTGGAAACCGGCGGAATCGGTCGCTTGGCTTTCGCCGTTTCGGTATTACACGCCTTTTGAATTAGTGATGGGCTCAGCTCTGTCGGCAAAGAGCTTATGCATCCTGGGTGGAATCGCAGCTGCAGCGTTCGCGCTGGCGTACCTGCTCTATTCGCGAAGAGACATTTCGCACTGACTCCGGCGTCAAAAAATCGATCGGTGCCGCTTCGTCGCAACCTCGGGGAAACGCCGAAAGGGGAACCTTCACCGGCATCACCAGATAATACAGCAGGAATCTGGCCCATCCCCCTAACCAACACACCTGCCAATCGCCGAACCGCGTGCCGAACTCCACCGGAGTTCGCAGGCGAAGGTACTTCGTTTCCATCTGCATCTGTGTCCGGCCACTCCCTGTGGTGGACACATTCATACCTCTTGACGCGCGGAATGGCAAGTTCGATTGGAAAGCAAACGCTAGGTAATGCATCGAGAACAGCAGTGCAGAGTGCGCGCCAGGCCCCGGCTTCTGAGAAAGCGCGCGGGCGCAAAATCTCCAGCGCCTCCGCGATACGGCCTTGCCTCACGACTGCACAGGCGAACTAGCGAGTTTAATTCTAATATCGTTGACGGCACCGATAGAATGGCCCGAAGCGCGTTGCATCGGGAAGCTCAGGGGCGCTCGTCATACCGTGTTTCGCGGAGACGTCCTACTGCGAGCAGAATTCCTTGGAGCAACGCTTGCGGGCGAGGTGGGCATCCCGGAATGTAAACGTCCACGGGCAGGACCTTGTCAACGGCTCCTAGGGATGCGTAATTTGCGCCGAAGATTCCACCACTGATGCCGCAGGCGCCGACGGCGACGACCAGTCTCGGTTCGGGCATGGCACGATAGGTCTTTAGCAACGCGAACTCCATATTCCGGGTAACTGGACCTGTTACCAGAAGCATGTCGGCGTGACGAGGAGATGCGACGAAGTGAATGCCGAAGCGCTCAATATCATAAATCGGATTATTGAGAGCAATAATCTCCAGCTCGCATCCATTGCATGAGCCTGCATCCACCTCGCGGATCGCGAGAGACCGCCCCAGAAGCTTCTGGATCTTTTCGCGTGCTGTCTGTCCAACCCTTTCCACATCCGCTGCGGGGTTCGAGAAATCGCGATGGAGCGCGCGTAACCGTCGATGCGTGCCGTCCGCATTCAGCGTGTATTCCGCGGTTAGCACGAGGTTGCGGCGGTCCGCAGTTGCCAGTTCAAATTCTTGCGTGATTCGCACCGCTTGGTCGGCCGACGCTTCTGCGCACAAGCCGCAGAAGACACATAAGCCATAATCAACCGTAACTTTACGGGAGTCTCCGTCATCGCAAAAGGATATCGCCCCGGTCGGACACACGTCTTCAGCAGGTCGCGCATCCTGCCATTTTTCGAAATCAAAGCTTGGCCGCCCGCGAAAGTGTTCGGAGATTTTAACCGGCTTGCTCGGATAAGCCGTCGTGACAATGCCGGTGCTGATCGCTTTCTGAAGGATTTTGAACATCGTTTACCGATCTGTTCCGGAATAGGAAAGATTGAAGCTCTTGTTGATAACAGGAAAGTCTGCAATGATGTTTCCCTGAACCGCCTCTACCACCGCAGGCCAGTTATTAAGAGAGGGATCCTTTATCTTGCAACGCTCCAGACGATTGTCGGCGCCTGTACGAATCCAGTGGATAATTTCGCCGCGCCATCCCTCCACGGCGCTGAGCGCGCAGCGGTTTCGAGGGATCGGCGGAACTGATATGCGGAACTCGCCGTTAAGGTCTTGATCCGTAGCGCGCGTGATGATGCTTAGCGATTCCTTCACCTCATCGATGCGGACCTGCATCCGGTGCCAGACATCACCGGCTTGGTAAACCGGCACCTGAAACGGGTACTGACGATAGGCCGCGTACGGATGATCACGCCGTACGTCCAAATCGATTCCCGAAGCGCGACCTGCCACACCTACGATGCCTAGATCCTTCGCTATCTTAGGCTTAAGAATTCCAGTGTGGTCCAGGCGGTCTCGGGTGGACTCGGAGGAATTGATCAGGGCGACTAGATCCTGAAACTCTCGGGCGAAAGCTTTGACCGTGTCACAGAGACTATCCACTTGCCAAGCCCGCCAAGCTCTTCGGATCCCACCAACGCAGACCATACCTCGCAAAAGGCGATTCCCGGCTAACTGTTCGTTGTTGGCGAACAGCATCTCTTTCAATCTAGTAGCGTGCGCATTCGCCACGACAAATCCGACGTCATTGGCGATCGCCCCAATGTCGGCAACATGATTGCAGATCCGCTCGAGTTCCAGCAGAATAGTACGCATAATCAGCGCACGCAACGGCAGTTGAATCTCAGCCGCTCTTTCGATCGCTTGGCAGAAAGCGGTGCCGTGAGAAAAACTAGAGTCCCCTGACACACTTTCGGCGAGAAACACTGCTTTGTGAATCGGCAGCCTCTCAAAGAGCTTTTCTGTGCCCTTATGGGTGTAGAACATTCGAAGCTGCAGGTACAGGATCGGCTCACCAGCCACTGCGAAACTGAAATGGCCCGGTTCGATGGTCCCCGCGTGAACCGGCCCCACTGGAACCTGAAAGACACCTTCTCCCAAAGCCGGCCGGTAGATATGGCGTTCTCCTTCGAAAGGCGCCAACACCGTGTCAACCGGAAAGTCCTTGCGCAAGGGGTGAACATCGGGCCAATTGTCATGCAAGGCAACGCGCCTGGGGTTGGGGTGCCCGGTCGCCGTGAGTCCAAACCAGTCCTGGATTTCGCGTTCCTGCCAGTTCACGGCCGGCAGTTCGGCCGAGAGTGATGGAAACCGGGGATCGTCGGCGGATACCGGCGCCCGCACAATCAGGTATTGAGGGTTATCGTTCTGTTCGAAAACGTAGTAGTTAAAGAAGACTCCGTCCGTGGAACATCTGTCCTCGGCGAACACAGTAACTAGTCTGGCTTCAAACTCCCCTCGCAGATATTCCGCAATATCCCGAATGTCCGAATTGTTGATGAATAGATATGTTTCATCGTCGCGTTCGGAATGCATGGATTGAACCTGTGCGCCAAACTTCTGGCAAAACGTCGCAAACAAAGGAAAGTTGACTTGCTTCATCGCGCACTCGCAACGATCTCCACAGCGCCCTGGATCAGCCTGATTAAGGGGCTGGGTATCCAGAAGCCCATAACGACAATCACTGAAGCCAGTCCAAGGACAGAATACTTTTTCCAGCGACCGATCTCAGCTTTGGGAAGTCCCGGATCCGCGCCAAGCACTAGATTCGCGATGTGGACGAGAAACCCGGAGAAGATCGCGACGAGAAACGCCACGAAGAGAATCGCCGGAAGGAAGTATCCTCCCCCGAACGCCGCGCGCAGAATTGTGAACTCGCTCTGGAACAGACTGAAGGGAGGCGAACCGGTGACAGCAAGACCTGCCATTAAAAATGCGGCCCCGGTCCAGGGCATCGAGTGGATCAGGCCGCCCTTTGCTTTGCGGAACAGATCCGTTTTCAGGTGTTGTTGGATGTTGCCCGCGCAAAAGAACAGCAAAGGCTTAGTAATCGCGTGAAAGGTCATGTGAAGGAACATGCCCAAAATGCCCAAAGGCCCCCCGAAGCCAAGTGCAAGCACCATAATCCCGCAGTGATCAATGCTTGAGTAAGCTAGCAGGCGCCGGAAGCTCCTCTGTACGAGGACGAACGGGACTGCGACTCCCATTGAAAGTAGTCCGAAGAAAATCAAGAGGTGTGAGGCAAACTGCGGGCCTAGGCACTTCGAAGTAAGAATATAGAATCGCACGAGGCCGTACAAGGCACAGTTGAGAAGCGCAGCCGCGAGCATCGCCGCCACTGGAACCGGTGCTTCACTGTAGGCATCCGGCTTCCATGTATGCATAGGAGCAATGCCCGCTTTAGTTCCGTAGCCGAGCAGAATCAGGATGAACGCCAACCTCATGGTCGGCTTGTCCAGATGGGAGGCATTCGCGACGAGCATGGACCAGTTCAGCCCCGTAAGCGTTTCAGTTCCGGGAATGCGATGCGCGGCGTAATAAGTGAGAATCGTACCGAACAGAGCCATAGAGAGGCCGACACCTCCTATGATGGCGTACTTCCATGCGGCCTCAAGAGAGGTTTTGCGCCCATAGAACGTGACGAGGAACACCGATGCCAGCGTCGTTCCTTCGATAGCGACCCATAGCACTCCCAGATTGTTTGCAAGGGTGACCAGAAGCATGGAGAACACAAACAACGGTATCAGGGAATAGTATTTCCGCAGTTTCTGACTCGCAACTTCGCCTAGTACGTCCTCCTTTTCAACGAAGATCGTGTTTTGCTCGTCGTGACGAAAATAGCCGACAGCATAGACGGAACATACGAACGCTACGAAAGCGGTTAAGAGAACTATCAGCGAACTGAGAGCATCCGCATATAGGAATCCGTCCAACAGCGAAACCGGGCCGCTGCGAAGCACTTGACCGCCGAGTGCGCCTGCGAGGCTCAAAACGATGGCGAAAGCGGCCAGATTTACGAACTCCATGGCAGGCCGCTTCGCGAGGACGAAGGCCAGCGGGGCGGCGATGAGTGGGACGAGGAGGAGCCAGAGGAGAATCATTGTCTAGCCGCGCAGCCTCCGCAGCTTGCTCACGTCCATCGAATCGAACGTCTCGCCAATGCGGTAGACCAAAATGCCCAGAACCATCACGGCGACGAGCAGATCGAAGAAAATGCCAAACTCAACCACCAAGGGCACTCCATAGGTTAAAGAAATTCCAGCCAGGAAAAGGCCATTCTCCATGCACAGCAAGCCAAGGACCTGGGTCAGAGCTTTACGGCGGTTCAACATCATGAAGAAACCAATCAGAAACAGGGCGATCGCGATCGCGAGGGTATTGTGCCCCAGCGCAGCCGCGGCGGACGTCTCTTCCGGGTGATAAAAGGAGTCGCCGACGATATAGCCCACCAGCGTCAAACCGCCTGAGATAAGAACCGATACCGGGACGTTAATGAGGGGCTCTATTTCCTGTTGGATTCCGACTCGTTTTACGAGGCGAACCAGTAAATAAGGGAGCAAGCCGGCCTTTAAGAAAAGTGTCAGCAATGCCGCGATGTAAACGTGCTCGGCGTGGTTGAAGAATGCTATCGTTCCGGCGATCGTCGCCAAAAGAAAAGACTGTAGCGCAAACATGCGAATGTTCGTCATAAGCCATCGCTGTCCCACCATCGCGATCTGTAGCACCAGCACCAGCGCCGCCATTAGCGTGATCATTCTGTCGCCGAACTGTGGATCGTGAAGAAAGGACATGCAGCCTCAGAATAGGAATGTGGAAATCAGCGCGAGCGCTCCCAGTATGAACGCGACCGCTAGCAGTTCCGGCACCCGGAAAAGACGCATTTTGGCGTTTGTTGTTTCGACCAGGACAATACAACAAGCTAGGAGAAGCAGCTTGAAAAGGTAAAAGCAAAGGCCCAGTCCGAGGCCGGAAACCGTCCAATTGGGACTCAAGCCGAACGGAAAGAAGGTGTTGACCAGCAGTGTCATCAGGACGAGTTGCTTGATGGAAGCGCCCCACTCAATCAACGCGAGGTATGGTCCCGAATACTCGAGGATCATCGCTTCATGAATCATCGTCAGTTCGAGATGGGTCGCCGGGTTATCAACTGGGATGCGGCCCGTTTCCGCGATCAGTACGATAAATAGCCCAGAAAACGCCAACATCTGCGACGGCGCCAGGAATCTCCAACTTTGACTCACGGCGGATCTGGCCATCTCACTCAGGTTGGTAGAATTGGCGCTCAGCGCCACGGTGAAAATCGCCAGCATCATGGCCGGCTCGGCGATCGCCGAAATCGTCATTTCCCGGCTGCTGCCGAGGCCTCCGAACGAGCTTCCTGTATCGAGACCGCCGAGGGCGAGAAAAAAGCGCCCAAGCGCCAAAAGATAGATCACCGCGAGAATACCACCGAATAGGCTGAAAGGCGCGTCAGTCGCAGCCATGGGAATCATCAGTCCGACAAGAGCGGCCGTCACAAAGACCATGTATGGAGCCGCAGAGAAGATCCATGACGCAGTGTCGGGAATCACCATCCCTTTGCGCAGCAACTTGAAAAGGTCGCGGTAGGGCTGCACGATGTCAGGACCGCGGCGTGTCTGCAGCCGGGCCTTGAGGGTCTGGATAATGCCGCTGAGGAGAGGAGCAACAAGCAATAACAGCAGCAACTGCAATCCTGATTTCGCGAGCATTACGATCATGAGCGGACTCCAAAGAGCAAGAGCACAATGAGAGTGATGAAAATGTACGTTAAATAGGCGTGAATGCTGCCGGCTTGAATGGTTCGGAGCCTGCTGGCACGAGCGAGGATTCTTTCTTTGCGCGGAGAATACAGGTGGGTCTCGAACGCGGGCTCGATCCCGCTTTCAAATCGGACGGGGGTTGGGTAGTAGGCGGACACTTCGAACTCGGTCTGGATTTCGCGGCGTGGTTGATTAAACGCCGCAAAGATCGTCCGTAGCGGCTGGGAAAAGGCAGTTGCCGTAAATTTGAACGAATATATCGATACCGCCAGACTCACAACAGCTGGGGCAAGATTGAAATACGACGAGAGTGGATCTAGACGGAATGTGTACTGAACAAAGAGGAGCCCGGAAGGAATCGCAATTATCGTCTCATGGACGCCTTTGATCACGGCGATCGAGGCGATGCCCTCTAGCACGGCTCCCAGCGCGGCAAGTGCGCACGCCACGATTCGGACCAAGCTCCGCTGACGAGCGGCCATCAATCCGAAGAGGCCGCCCAGAAAAGCCTGGGTTATGGGAATTTGGTTCACGCCTCGCTCTCCCGATCCTGCGCGGAAAACGAGGCGAGTACTAGGTCTTCATCGGTAATATCCATGAAGCAGTCAAGCTATCCCTTCAGAGTCTTTCTGAACCCTACAACAGTGTGGTTCACCCAAGGAGTCGGCAAACGCAGTCACGGCAAACTACGTCGCAATGCCCAGCACATTGAGTGCCACATAAGGAACAGGTTGTCCAAGCGTCAGTGGTCAGGCGACTTGGCGCTGCGTAACGATAAGTATACTCCCGCATGCTCCCACCCCTGCCGAACTCCCACGAGACCCTCGCAAGCGCCGCCTGCAACTTTTGCAGTAGCGCAAGAATTCACTTGCGGGATGCCAAGACAAGCAGCACGATCAAGGTTATAAAAATATACGCCAAATACGCGTGGATGCTGCCGGCCTGGACCGCTCGCATCCTGGTGGAGAACCACAAGATGAGGTCTTGAAGCGGGGTATACAGCCGTTTCTCGAACGTCGGCTCAATCTCGCTCTCGAAATGGATTTCCTTCGGATAGTAGGGCGACACGTCGAAGACCGCTTGAATCTCACGGCGCGGATTGTAGAGTGCCGAGAAGATCATCCGCAATGCCTTTGAGAATGCGGTCGCTGTGTACTCGTTATTCTCCAGGAGCCCGGGCAAGCCGCAGTCCCAGGCCGGTCCTGTCCTCCGCCCGAACCGCTTCGCGCCAACGGAAACCAGAAGAGCAACTGGAACGAGCAAAACTAAGAGTCCAATACCAATAATCGCGGTCGACACTGTACCTCCGCGAGGCGTGCCTGCCGATAGAACCATTCCATGACCGGTAATAAGGCTGGCACCGATTCTCATACCGACCAATTGCTCGGTCATCGCATCAAATACCGGGAGGAACCAGGTAGCCCCCAATCCGAGGACTGCGCACGCCAGTGTCAGCCAACCCATGCCGACCAGCATCGAGCGGGGGGCCTCGTGCACATGGCCGGATTCGGCTCCGCGCGGCAGAGCCAAGAAAGTAATGGCGAATGCCTTGACGAAGCAAGCGGCGGCCAGCGCGCCAGTCAACGCGAGCATCGAACCGGCGATCGGAAACAGTATGCGCGTCAAACCTCCGGTCACGCCAAATCCAGCCAGAAGGCTCTGGTAGGTCAGCCACTCACTGACAAATCCGTTCAATGGGGGAAGACCTGAGATAGCGACCGCCCCAATCAGGAAGCAAAAAGCCGTCACCGGCATCGGACGAATCAAACCGCCGAGCTTCTCCATGTTTCGCGTCCCCGTCGAATGAAGCACTGACCCAGCGCCCAGGAACAGGAGGCACTTGAAGATCGCGTGATTCAGAGTGTGAAACATCGCGGCGATCAGCGCTAATGCCGCGAGCTGAGGATGACCCATCGCGCGGAAAATCAAAGCGGAGCCAAGGCCCATGAGGATGATGCCGATATTCTCGATGCTGTGATACGCCAATAGCCGTTTGAGATCATGCTCCATCAATGCATAGAGCACACCGAGAACAGCGGACGCGACTCCCAGGATCAGTACAAACACACCGGTCCAGGCCGGCAGGACCCCCAGGGCATCCAAGAAGATGCGCGCCATACCGTAGATACCGGCTTTGATCACGATGCCCGAAAGTAGGGCCGAGATGTTGCTCGGAGCGACCGGGTGAGCGGCAGGCAGCCAGATATGAAACGGAATGACACCGGCTTTGATGCTGAATCCCAGGAAAAATAGCACAAACGCAGCGGCCTGGTGGCTGCTGGATAATTGCGGCCCGGCCGTGTGGAAGCTCGCGAACTCGGCGCTGCCACTATCTTGAGTCAACAGCGCAAAACCAAGTAGTAGGCAGCCGGCATCGATGTGAGCCATGATGACGTACAGCAGTCCAGCCCTCCTGGTCTCTGGATCTTCGTGGTAGAACGTCACCAGCCCATAGGCAGTGAGCGCTGACACCTCCCACCCAATCAGGAACAAATACGCATTGGCACTAGTGAAAATGATCGTCAAGCTGAGAAGCAAGAGATGGAACAGCAAGCCGAAGATGCCTATGTTCCTGCGGCCCTCAAATTCTTTTAGATAGCTGAATGAGTAGATGGCGATTGCCGCCACCAGGATGGCTAGGGCCAGATTGAAAAAGCCAGCCAATGCATCGTAGGAGAAGCTGTATGCAAAGAGCGGAATCCCAGACGCTATTGACCACCGAACCGGCGTACCTTGAAGGAGACCGAATATTGCTGCGCAGCCTTCCAGCACAGCAGCGACCAATGCCGATCCACAACACAGATAGCGGGCCAGGGCTGGTTTGCGCCAACTGACGAGACTGGCCAAAGCGCCCACTGCGTAGGCCAAAAGACCAAGGGCGAAGGTTTCGCCAACGGGAAGCGAGTTCATACCTCGTCGTCACCCTCAAACGGCAGGAATACTGTAGTTCTTATTCTTTCGTCTGCCTCGATATCGTGGGACAAGGGAAACGCGGCCTTTCGCCAGTGGAAAACAACTCCATCACATGAGACAGCAAGCTGGGTTCCAAGGCTCTTGTTTAGAGGAGAGGATCGATTTCCCAGTCCCTTGAGGATAGCATCCTCGCTCAACACAATCGGTCCGCACCCGAAAGCGAAGACGCTGGTGCGCCCGCCGCTGCGACCGCCAAAGTTCGGCATTAACGTGACCGACATTTTCGAATATAATAGCGGCCAATGGAGGATTCCCTTCATCGTTTCAAGGCTGATTTGTTTCGCGCATTGGGGCATCCAACGCGGATTGCGATCGTGGAAGCCCTGCGAGATGGAGAGATGCCGGCGGGTAAGCTGATTTACGAGCTGGCGCTCGAACAGGCTAACCCGGGCTGGCTCTACTCGGGGATCTGCTTGAACTCCGCCTGGTGAAAGTTCGTGCCGCAGGGACCCGAACCGATGACTCGCTACGCCAATACCGATGGGAATGCTTCACGAATGAGCATTTTCGCGAAGTCAATTTCCTCCGGAGAAACCGTATGCGGCCGATTTTGATAGCGCCGTGCCGTGACCGCCCCTCCCATTTCGGCTAAGATCCTTGCAGATTCCTGTACTCTTTGCCAGGGAACGTGCGGATCGGGATCGCCCGATCCGAAAAAGGCGGGGGTGCCGGCCAGGTCGCCGGTATGCGTTAAGTCCGCACCAGCCGGACCGATGAGACCGCCCGTGAATGCGATCAATCCCGCGTATCGCCGCGGATGGCTTGCTACGAATTCACTGGCCAGGCAAGCCCCCTGCGAGAAGCCCCCTATGATAATCCGATCCGAGGAAATGCCGGAATCGTTCGCCATCCGCAAAGTCGTCTCCACCTTGCGAAGCGCGGATGTGAGCCACGGTTCGTTCTGAACTACCGGCGCAAGAAACGAATACGGGTACCAACTGTTTCCGGCTGCTTGCGGGGCGAGGTAAGCAAGCTGAGGAAGATAAAGATTGCTTGCCAGCGAGAGGATGTCCTCTGCCGAGCCGCCGCGGCCGTGCAGAAGAATTACAGCTCCGGCAGCCTCCTCAAGGGGTTTTCCAAACTGTCGAACAGGCCCGTCACGATGAGAGTCGTTGCTCATATAGTTTTCCCTATCTCGGTCTGAAGTTCGATAGGCGGAAGACTCTTATGAAGAGTAATCGGAACGAGTTTCCTCTCTATGAGACTGCGCTGCGCCTCTAGCCACGGCGGAATTCGAAGTTCCTCGCCGAGCGATCCGATCGGCTCGTCGAGAGTGAATCCGGGCGGATCCGTCGCCAGTTCGAAAAGCACTCCGCCGGGCTCACGGAAGTAAATCGAATGGAAATAGGTGCGGTCGAGGACGGGCGTCACACTCAAATGCTTTGCGATTTCCGTGCGCCACTCTTTTTGCGCGGCATCGTCTTTCGCGCGAAATGCGATGTGATGCACCGAACCTGCGCCGGAACGTCCATACTTCGCGGCCGGATCGATCAGAAGATCGATGTGATTCCCGAGCTCATGTCCATCGGCGGCGAATCGCAGGCGGTTGCCCTCTTCGCCGGTTTTCTTGAGCCCCAACACGTTCAGGATGGCGGCAGTTTCCTTCTCGCCGTGTTCAAGCAGAGTCACGCCGAAGAACCCGCGGATCGCATGCTCGGGAGGTACTGACGCAAAGCGTGGAGCGTTTATCTCGCCGGAATCGGCGTGAGCCACGATCTCAATCTTCATGCCGTCAGGATCGGGAAAGGTCAGCACCTGCTCTTCAAATCGTTTTGCAGTTTGTTCGACCAAAATGCCCTGACCCGTTAACCTCTCCCGCCAGAATTCGAGAGAAGTCGCGGGAACGCTGAACGCGGTCTTCGTAACTTCGCCGGCACCGGCGTGCCCACGAACGGCGTGAGGCCAGGGAAAGAAGGTGAGGATCGTGCCCGGAGAACCTGCGTCGTCGCCAAAATAGAAATGGTACGTTCCCGGATCGTCGAAGTTAACAGTGCGTTTGACAAAGCGGAGACCCAGGACATCCGTGTAGAAATCCAGATTCCGTTGCGGATCGGAAGCGATTGCGGTGACGTGGTGAAGACCGGTAATAGCGCTAAGCATGGAGTTTGTCGTATATATAGATTCTCTTCCTTCGGAAAAGATTCAAGCCCTCATCACACGCACGCGCGGATGGCCGGGTAGAGTCGCTGTTGTTCGGACGACCCTTGGCAAACCATCCCCGGCGACGCTCCAAACGTAACCGAAGTCCATACGCCGATCGAAGCGGGGTATGCCGCCAACCTGATGTTCGCCTCCGATTTTTCACTCGCCCCACAGCTCGTTCACAGTCACGGCCCGGGATACGCCAAGACCCTCACTGTCTTCGTCCCCTAGCTGCGGGACGCGGGCGTGAAGGAAGAGACGCTGCATGAAATTTTGTCGACAATCGCCGCCGCTTCCTCGCATTCGTCCCAAAGAAGCCGCGGAAGTCGTAGGCGGAGTCATCGGCGGGACTTATGGGCGGGATCGGATATATTCCGCGATTCCGCAACCTCGATACGCGCGAGAAGAGTTTAATTCGGGGATACCGTACGACTTCAGTAGATCCCGCTTTACGGTGACGCGCCGCAAAGGAGTATTTGGCGGACCGGCCTCTGCATGTCGCGCAGGAGCGATTTCTGCGCGCGTCATTGCGCTGAAGTGGGAATGGAAACTAGAATGAGGTGCCGCTCACGTGCGATCGCGAATCGCGCGGAAGCGAATCAGTTTCTGGAAAAGAGGATATTTACCATGACTGTTTCCCGACGCGCTCTCCTCGCCGGATCGTCGATAGCCGCCTTTGCCCAGGCTCAGCAGCGTGTGCGAGTGCCGAGCTGGAAGCCCAGGCTGGGCGTACTTGGATCCTACTCGGATGCCAATATCGATTTTGTAAAAGCCGAAGGCTTTACGAGCATGGAACTTCGACTGGACCCGAAGAAGCTGGACGATAGCGCCATTTCCGCAATCAAGGAAAAGCTCACGAAGGCGGGTATCTGGGTTTCCTCCCTGGACGTCGGAGGCAATCACATCGATCCCGATCCAGCGAAACGCGAGCAGCAGAATCAGCACACGATCGAGTGCATCGAGCTGTGCGGCAAACTGGGAATTCCGGCCATCGGCGGCCAATCCGGCACAATCAAGGGACAATCTTTGGCCAAGCAGGTCGATGAAATCGTCCGCGTATACAACGAGCGCTATTTCAAAGTCTGTGAGCGGAACAAGGTTCGGATTCTGTGGGAACCCTATGCGGGCGGACCCAACATCGCCACCGGCCCGGTCGGGTGGGAAGCTCTCTTCAAGGCATTCGGGGACAGCCCCAACGTGGGTCTGCAGTTCGATCCCTCGCATTTGGTCTGGCAGTTCATGGACCCGGTGCAGGCGGCTCGCGACTTCGCGAGCAAGATCTACGACGTTCATTTGAAGGACACGGAGATCCTCTGGCATGTGCTGCGACGCACCGGAATTCAGCCGGTCGATAACATTCGCTGGTGGCGATTCCGCATCCCGGGCTACGGCTCAGTTGACTGGAAGGGATTTTTCACGGTGCTCGAAGAGGTCGGATACAACGGGGCGATGAACATCGAGAATGAAGACGCGTTCTATTATCCGAACTACGACCAAAACAACTTCACCGAACAGTTCAAGCGAGGCTTTCACACTGCGCATGAGTTTCTGAAAACGCTCGTGCCACCCTTGACTGCCTAGGGTCGCACCACCGGCGAACTCGGTAGTGGTTCAGTTTGAAATCGCTCGACGCAGCAATAAGGAGAGTGCGACCCCGAAACACATCCCCGCTGACATCAGTAGCACAATATCTACCGCGCGGAACTGATCGAAGCGCGGGCTGTGTGACGCGACGTAGAAGCCAACCAACCCTAAAGTGATCAGGGTGAACGCCTGTGTTAGTTTGGTTTTTGACTTATGTGGCAAGTTCATGGTGTACAAACATACCATGCCTTCCCGAGCAAGCAAGTCCAAGCGCCCGCGCGATATCAACCTGCTCGCGCGATCAGTGGTGGAGGATCTCATCGGCGAGAAGATGGACGGCTCGCCTTTAGAGCAGAAGCCTGACACCCGGAACCGCCGCCGTCGCGTTGTCGAAGTTGGGCGCGTCCAAGGGCGGATTGGCACGGGCGGCTTCACTCTCGGATCGAAAGCGGAAGGCGATTGCAAGGAAGGCGGCGATGACGCGTTGGCAGGCGAGGAAGACCAGCTAATTACTGCTTTAATCGGCAGGAACCCGGCAACTAGATCCTGATTTGCCCTGACAGTTTTACCTTCTTTAAGAAGCAGTCCCTTCTCGTGTAGCGCTTCAATATCTCTGAACGGCGTGCGCGAGTGCAGCCCGGCATAAGCCTTCGCCACACGCGGAGAAATCTGATCGATTTCGGAAATTGGTATAGGAGAGATTTTTTCAAAGATATCTAGGAGCAACACTTTCTGGCGCTGTGCGGCCTTAGTTGGCTGATCGCGGAAGTAATCGTGAACAAGTTCAGCCAAGCGAACTCCATTTGAAGTTTCCTGACATGGGTGAGCTGCCACCCGCCGTGAAAGCTGGAATCGCCGATCACGTTGGTCCGTCGAAGAGATCATCGGCCTTTTAGAAAAAATCGAGCCGAGATCGACGCGGGCAGCGCGTTCAAACTGACCGCGAACTCGATTCCAAGGCCCGCCGGCTAGCTGCATCATGGCACCGTCGGACAGCCGGTCTGGAAGCTGCTTGTCACGACCTCGCCTTACTTTTTCGCGTTTATCGGTTACAGAACCGGATTCGTGTGCAACTCCAACAGGGCCAGCTCCAGAAGAGATCAAGGTCTGGGAGGCGTGGATCTCTGGGCCTCGCTCTACACGAAAACGGTGGACGCTAATCGGCGGCTCGAACAGGTGCTCCACACCCTCGAAGGCCTCGCCACCCTCGCCCCGAACTCGAGTCGCTGTAAATTCGCCTGTCGGTTGGAAACTTATATCGACCGGCCCTCATCTCTTGTGCATGAGCCTCGTTTCCAGGCGTGCCGGTGTGTGCCTTCGAACGGCCCTGGCGGCCGTAACTCTTTTTTCTGCTTCATCTATATGCCAATCGGTAGCGCCCGATAGCCCCAATCAAGTTCCGCCCCCAGCGGCGAGCATAACCCCGCCTGCGGCAACACCGGTACCTGCCGTAACAAACGACAAACGTATCTTGTGGATCGTTCCGAATTTCCGGACATCCCCTACCCTCGACCATTACAAACCGCTTACGCCGAAAGAAAAGTTCGGCATTGCCACCCAAGACGCCTTCGACCGCGGTACCGTGGGTCTCGCCGCCATATTCGCGGGCGAAGGACAGTTGGCACAGTCCGAGAAGTCCTTCGGAAACGGCGCCGCGGCGTATGGCCGGTACTTCGGAACCGCTTATGCCGATCTGGTCATTGGCGATTTCATGTCGGAGGGGATTTACCCTTCGATTTTGCACCAGGACCCGCGATATTTCCGGCGCGGAACTGGACGCGGATGGTCCCGGCTGGG
>PNAJ01000021.1 GCA_003170295.1 Bryobacterales bacterium
GCCGCTTTAGCGGCTTAGTTCAAGTGGTGTTATCGGACGCTATTTCTAGAAGCCCAGCTCCACGATTTCTATTCCGCATCGGCCACGCAGCGGAAACCAATCGTGGCGGACCTGTCGTAGCTCGGCGCCATCAACAGCAGCTTCCCATGCTGATCGTTGCGATAAGCTTGCGGGAAATACCACATCGAGCCCTGCGGCTGGTAGTAGCTGCCGCCTCGAAGAATGCCACCTCTCGTATGCTCGTCGAGATATTCGTCCGTCCATTGCCAGACGTTTCCAACCAGGTCCATCACGCCGAATGAGCTAGCGCCTTCGGGGTGCGCTGCGACGTCGTCCGGGCCGCGCATGGTGCGGCCTTTGTCCGGAACAGGAACGGCGGAAGGCTTCCACTGGTTGCCCCATGGGTACGTGCGTCCATCGAATCCTTGGGCGGCCAACTGCCACTCCCACTCATGAGGCAGACGCTTGCCTGCCCATGCCGCGTAAGCCCGCGCATCGTCCTGTGAGACCCAGGTAACCGGCTTGTTTGCCCAGCCCTCCGGGTAAGTGCCTTTCGACCAATCGCGCAGAAAGTTCAAATCGTCCTGCGGATGATATTTCGTGGCGTCGAGGAACGTCTTGAACTGAGCGTTGGTCACCGGAAACCTGTCGATGAAGAAGCTCTTCATCTCGATCGCATGTTCGTGGTAGCGCCGGGGCGAATCTTCCCATGGACATTGCACGTCGACTCCAATATCGTTAGACCCTTCAATCTCAATTCCTTCGACACGGAATAAATAATGACCGCCCGCAATCCTGACCATCCCCTCCGGAGTCGTAGCGAGCTTCTTCGTAGCCGGGATCTCCACAATTTGCTGTGGCAGCGCGGTCCACTGGTCCGAATAACTCGCGAGCGGCCGCGCGGTCAGTGCGTTCATCTTCGACAGCAGGCTGCGCACGTCGTTGCCCGGTTCCCCATAGATCTGCAAGATCGCCCCATAGCCGTGAGCCTCGATCGAAAACGAAAGCACGTCCTGGTCCCCTTCGCGCTGTGGTGTGAGTTCGACGCCGTGGTAAAGGTCCAGATACCGGCCTCCGTGAGGCACGGTCATCTGGGGACCCTCGACCTCGTATTCGTTCCGATTCACGATGGTCCATGCCTTGGACTGAAACGCGGACCATCCGCTGGCGAATACGCCGTAGTGCTGCATCGGAAAGAAAGGCTCCCAGTAGATGAATGAAAATAACCCGGCGCCCAGTCCGCGTTCGAGCGTCGCGACTCGACGAGTAGCCTCCGCGTCGCGGGGCGTGATTCCATTCCAGATGCCCCAGATGTTCTCCCAGCTCTCCCACCCTTCGCCATTGAAAAACGCATACTGCAGATCGTTCGTCTTGGAGCGGTTCCACCGGTCCGAAATGTGGACCATGTGCCTGGCGTCCAGCCAGCGGTACTTGTCGACACCGGGGACGAAATCGAATTGCCCTCCGTACTGGCCCCATCCCATGAGGTTCCAGGCCAGCGCTTCGTCCGAAGGGCTTCCCTCCGGTTCGAATGCCAACGGATGACCCACTTTGTCCGCCGCCAGCGAAAAGGCCAACGGGACTCCATCCTGCGTATCGCCGTTGATGCCGTCGACGTTCAGTTCCTTCATCAGGTCCGCGATCGCCTGCGGCCACGGCTTGCCGGGATCCCTGGTTCCCTGATCCCACATCATCATTGGAAACAGGACGCGCACGCCGCGCCGGTGAAAATCGGCAACCATTTGCTTCACGCCTTCAACGCCGCCGGGCATGCTGCGGATCATGTCATGCTGGTTCCGATTGTCGATGCCCATGTTGGGATAGGTCGGCCAGATCAGCACCGAATCGATGCCGCCGTAGCGCCGGTCGAGGTCGTCCAGATACCGGTCGACGGTATAGCGCCTCGACACTAGATCGTAGAAGTAGCGGTCCTGCACCATCATTTGCGGCTGTATGAAACTGGACTGCGTCCATCCAAACGCTGAGTGGTCGTAGCGCGAGCCGTCGTATCCGATGCGAATCCGCCGTTCATCGCGCCAATGCGTAATATCGTTCAACCACTCCGCGTGCGCCGAGTCGCTGCAAGGCGGGGAACCACCCAACCCCCTGCTTGCGAGGCAAGCCGGTCCCGGAATCAGTTGGTTTTTCGGAGGATACTTCGAGTCCTGTGCGCAGCATGCAACCGGGAGGCACAGCAGTAACTTAGATAGCGGCGCCAAGCGGAGTCGCATGTTTACTCTGAATCAGTCTATCTGAATTTGAACCGAGTGGCCGAACTCGTCTTTGGCGGCTCATGGCGCCGTCCCACAAGGGCTATGCCCTGTGGTCGGTCCCTGCGTTTTGACAGTTCGAGCTGACCTCTCCAATCGCGAATTTACAATAACGGCCGCAACGCTAGCCGTTAGAATTGAAAGATGTCGCCCCGCCTAGCAGTGCTACTTGCGATCGCCGCCTACCCGTTCCCCGCCGCCCAGCAGCAATCGGGCGACATCCCCAAGACCTTCAGCGTTCCAACCGCGGCCTACGATTATGTCAAGCGCGAGGTCATGATTCCCATGCGCGATGGCGTGAAGCTCCATACCGTCATCGTCATTCCTAAAGGAGCGCGCAATGCGCCCATCGTGCTTACGCGCACGCCCTACGATGCTTCCAAACGTCTCGCACGCAACGACAGCCCGCACTTGCTCTCCATTTTGCCCCTGTCCGACGAGGTATTTGGCGCCGATGGTTATATCCGCGTCTTCCAAGACGTTCGGGGTAAGTACAAATCCGAGGGCGAGTACATTATGACGCGTCCGGTGCGCGGCCCGCTAAACACCGCTGCCACGGATCACGTCACAGATGCCTACGACACCATCGATTGGTTGGTGAAAAATATTCCCGAATCGAACGGACGCGTCGGAATGATCGGATCGTCTTACGAAGGCTTCACCGTGGTCATGGCGTTGCTCGATCCGCACCCGGCGCTCAAGGTCGCGGTTCCCGAGAGTCCCATGGTGGATGGCTGGATGGGCGACGATTGGTTTCATTACGGCGCCTTCCGTCAGCCGAATTTCGATTACACCTTCGGCCAAACGGCCCAGCAAGGCGTGGGCGACTCGATCCAGCGCGACGCCTACGACGATTACGAAGCCTTCCGCCGCGCGGGTTCGGCCGGCAATTACGCACGTCTGCACGGGTTGGATCAACTGCCCTGGGCGGTAAAGATGATGGAGCATCCCAATTACGACGCGTTCTGGCAAGGACAGGCGCTCGATAAGCTGATCGCCCAGCATCCGCCGCAAGTTCCCACCATGTGGCTGCAAGGCCTCTGGGATCAGGAAGACATGTGGGGAGCCATTCACTGCTATCTCGCGCTGAAAGCCAAGAACCAAGGCGATCATAACTATTTGGTGATGGGTCCATGGTTTCACAGCCAGGTCAATCGCGAAGGCTACAATCTCGGTCCGCTGCGCTGGGAAGGCGACACTACCGCGCAATTCCGGCGCGACGTTCTGAAGCCCTTCTTCGATCAATACCTCAAGCCCGGCGCGCCCAAGGCCGATACGCCTCCTGTCCTCATCTACAACACCGGCGAGAATCATTGGGACCGCCTGCGCAGTTGGCCCTTAGCCTGCGAGAAGGATTGTGCCGCCCCCCTCAAGCCGCTCTATTTTCAGGCCGATTTCGGCCTCGGATTCGACAAGCCGGCCGCATCCGGCAACGCCGTGGATTCTTACGTGTCCGACCCCGCCAAGCCAGTGCCGTATCTGCCCCGCCCGGTGCGATTCGCCGATAGCGACCGTTGGCGAACCTGGCTGGTTTCGGATCAGCGCACCGTCGTTGATCGTACCGACGTGCTGACGTATCAATCGCCTGTGCTCACCGAGCCCGTGCGCCTCGGCGGCGCGCCCGTCGCGGATCTCTTCGCCTCCACGACCGGCACGGATGCCGATTGGGTGGTCAAACTGATCGACGTTTTTCCCGACGAGGTTCCGAACCAACCGGAAATGGGCGGCTACGAACTTTCCATCTCGATGGACATTTTCCGCGGCCGCTACCGGCAGAGTTTCGAAAGTCCCTCCGCAATTCCTGCCGGCGAACCACAGCGCTATCGATTTACCCTGCCCACTGTGAATCATGTGTTCTTGCGTGGCCACCGGATCATGATACAAATCCAATCGAGCTGGTTTCCGCTCTATGACCGCAATCCGCAAAGTTACGTGTCCAATATCTTCTTCGCCAAGCCCTCGGATTACGTGAAGGCAACGCAGTCAGTTTTCCGCTCCGGCGATCGAGTGAGTGCGGTGTGGCTGCCGGTGATTGAAAAGTAAGAAATTGCGTTCAAGACCGGATGGAGCGAGCAGTAAGTCTACAAAAATCCCCGATTTGCAGCCGCACGACTTCAGAGGATATTTGTCTAGGAGCGAGGCCGCGCTGCTCAGGGCTGGACGACCACGGCCTGCCGGATCCAATCCAGCTTGGGGAAGTTTTGTTGAAGGTAGGTGTTGCCATCTTTGAATAGAACGTCCTGTTTGCCAGCCCGGATGCCGCCTCCAGACGTCTCGCCGTAGCCTGAGTAGAGGCGGTCGGCGACATCCATTCCTTCTATCACTCTTCCAATAGGAACGAATGGTTCGGCGTCGTGAGCAGTTGAGTTGTCGCGTAGGTTGATGAAGACTTGCGTGGCGCGGCCGTTCGGAACGGCGAAGGCGAATGCAACTGTGCCGCGAGTGTTGGATTCGCGACGGGGGTCGTCCGGAATGGTTTGGGTTCGCCAGGCTTGGGCTACGGCCGGATCTCCGTTGATGCCAAACTGCGCCCAACGGTCCGGGATGACCCGGAAAAAACGGACGTTGTCGTAGTAACCGGCGCGGACAAGATTGTAGAACCGGTCTATACCGTGCGGCGACCATTCACGACGCAGTTCAATCAGGATCGCACCCTGACTGGTATCGAGGCGGACACGCGAAATATCCGGCGTCGTCCGATTGAGTTCCGGGGCGACCGGATTGAGCAGTATTGCGCGAGGCATCTCCGCCTGTTCAGATTCTTTAAGCAGTTCGGCAAGATAACTTGCCGCACTAAGAAGCCCGCACGATAGGACGGAAAGCGCAAACGCCCGCAGGGCGGTGTTTCGATCAACGATCCCAGCATTAGTCATCGTATGCTCATTTGGATCCGACCTGTCAAGATGCGCTAACGAACGATCGCGATCATTTCTGGGTGCCGGAATTGTGTTGTGTTTTTG
Source organism: Bryobacterales bacterium (assembly GCA_003170295.1). Classification (GTDB taxonomy): domain Bacteria; phylum Acidobacteriota; class Terriglobia; order Bryobacterales; family Bryobacteraceae; genus Palsa-187. The sequence continues at coordinate 5,231 of PNAJ01000021.1, forward strand.
CTGTGCCATCGAACCTCACACCTATGTCAGGTCAAGGCGAGGCCGGTGGCTCCTTTATGACGATGAGCGCGGGAGTGAACGTGCCGGTACGACGCCACCCGAGCGCCTGGGGCGACTGGAACTCCACTCTGTCCCCGGGCTGATCGCTAACCAAGGCGTTTCCGAGGGTCCACTGGCATCCAAAGGATCGCCGAGATCACATAGAGGCTCCCCATGATGAGTAGCGGCGGCTGCCAGTTGGAAAAATGAGCGACCACCCAGCCAGCCACAACCGGACTGAGAATCGATCCGATCTGCCCGGTGGTGTTCATGGCGGCGCTGAGGACGGCAGTGTGCTCGCCGCCGATATCGATACAGGCTGCCCAACTGGCGCTCAAAGTGAACATGGAGGCAGCGACGGCCACCGCGATGAGGGATGCGGCCATCACGGGTGTGGTGGAGATGACCGAGCCGAACATTGCTGCGCCAGCCACAGCATAGCCGGCAATCGCGACGCCTGAACGGCCGAGGCGGAGACCGAAGCGGCGAGTCAAGAAATCAGTGACGGCACCGCCGCTGATGTCGCCAAAAACACTCAGCAGCAACGGTAATCCGGAGAAGAAGCTGAGCGATTCCTTTTGAAAGCCGCGCTGCTCCGCCAGATACGTAGGCAGCCAAGTCATTACGAAGTAGGAGCCATAGCTATTCGAGAAATAGGCGAGGCAGAGAAACCAGACGCTGGACGATTTGGCGAGAACTCGCCACGCATCACCTCCTGTGTGTTGGCGCGCGGAAACGCGACGACCGGTTTCGATCAGTTCTGCTTCGGCAGCGTTGACGCCCGCGTGATCACGCGGTTCGTCACGGAACCAGCGGAACCAAGCGGCGGCCCATACAAATCCGACCACGCCACACGTGGCAAAGATGGCCCGCCAGGACATATGCGGAAGCAGTGCGGCAACCACCAGCGGCGTAAGCCCGCCGGAAAGATGAGCCGCGGCGAAAAAAAAGCCCTGCGCGCGGCCGCGCTCGCTGACAGGCGTCCACCGGGAAAATGCCAGGGCTGCGTTCGGCCATGCGCCAGCTTCTCCGGCTCCGAATAAAAACCGGATGACCAGCAGGCTGGAGTAGTTCCAGGCGAATGACGTTGCGATCGTGAAGCAAGACCACCAAGCGACCACACGGGTGAGAACGCGGCGCGGTCCGATGCGCTCGCCCCACCAGGCTGTTACAATTTCGAACGCTGCGTAGGCGACGGCGAAGGCGCTGAACACGAAACTCATCTGAATCTTGGTCAGGCTGAGGTCGCGTGCGATCTCCGGCGCCAGGACTGAGATGCAGACTCGGTCCAGGTATGTGACGGCGGCCAACGCAAGGAGGAAACCGGCGGCGCTATAGCGGGTCCGAGTTGGTCGCATTATGGAGGTACGATCGTTACTAAAAGCCAGAGCAATCCAGCATCTCCATTTTGGACTCCTAAAGACAAGTCATTGAACCTTGTGGTGAATCAATAACGATTCGGTCAGTATGGGCTATGCGCGGAGGTTATGTGCGGAACTTCGTTCCCCTCCCGAGCTGGGAACAATGTGTTTCGCCTCAGGTAGACTAGCATTGATGCGATTCCTGGTTTGGTTGTTGCCTTCGCTTCTTATAAGCGCAGACCTACGATATTGTCCTTCAAAGCGGCCGAGTGATGGACCCCGAATCTGGCCTCGATGCCGTGCGCAGCGTCGGCATCACAGGCAATAAAATCGCCGCGGTCTCTTCGAACCCGCTGCGCGGCAAGATCGAAGTCGATGCCAATAACCTCCTACCAGTCCCGGCCCTCCCGGGCCGGAAACACGCTCTTTCGTACCGAAGGCTTCGGCCCCTGCGACATCTTTTCTTTATTGCCTCGAAAGGCTCCCAGCGCATTTTCAACCTTAAAGAAGTTCTGCAAGACGGCGCCCAGATGCATCGATGCATAGAAACGGATCAACGAGTGGCCTACGTCCGGGTGAATCATATCCAGAACCTGGTTGTCCAGGTAAGGCCGGAATCCCTCCGCTGATTCGAACTTTTCGCCCGCCAGCAATGGCACACGCGTCGATTGTTTTAATTCCAGCCAGGCTTCGGAGTAACGAACGATCGTATGTCAAGGGTGGCGGTTCGCCGAGGCACCAGCGTCAGCTTGTGCGACGTGTCTTGATCCACCCTCGCGCGGCTGTAGAGCATAGGGAAGTACTCGCCCTTGTTCCAGAGCGGCAGCAGGTTCCCGTAAAACTCGCTCTCCGGCTGACCGGACTGTCCGGGAACGTTCGTGACGACGGAGCGATCCCAGTCGGCCGTGTCCATGATCTCTCGATAGCTCGCGCCGTCCGCCATCACCGCCCCGGTGCCGCCGTCGCGCTCGACGGTCGGCAGGTCGTACGCGGCGACGAATGGGTGCGGGAAGGGACGCGTGTGCATGCGGCCCCATCGCCACGTCGATGAGTCCGGCCCCTGTGTCTCCTTTAGTTTGTCGAGGGCCTTCACCAGACCCGTGTTCGCAAGCAGCCGCTTCTCGGCAGTCGGCCGGACGAACTCGAGCGCTTTCGGGTCGACCGTCGTGCGCCACGTTTCGTAGATCGCCGCGTCGGCGCTATCTTTGTGCAGGATCGCGTCCCAGGCAACAATCATGGTGCGCGCCTTCTCGACCTCGGGCGTGCTCCCCGTCCAGCCTTTGAAGACGTCCTGGTCGTAGGACGCGCGCAGCGAATACGGATCGTGCTGTAGTTTCTCGGAGTCCTCGATCGTGAATTTCCTGTTCATGAGCAGGTTGTTCAGCACGTATTCGATGCGTGTGATGCGGTCGGTCGGAATCGGGCTGAGCGTCTTGAACATCACGGGTGGCCAGTACCCGGTTGGGTTGATGTTGTTGTTGGCCGTCGCGATGTAGCCTTCCTGCGGATTGATCCGGCGCGGCAACTCGGCGCGGAATCCGTCCCACTCGTACTCGCCGGTTCCGGGCACGGGCAGGCGACCGTCCCAGCCCCGGCGATTAGGCGTCAGCGCCGACGACTGCATGGTTATGTTCCCGTCCACATCGCCGCAGTTCAGGTTCTCGGTCGGCGCCTTCCAGTACATCGCTTCGTCGAGGAACGACTTGCAATCCTTGGCCTGATCAAGACGCAGGCCGCCGAGATACGAACCGGTACCGGGCTCGTTGAAGACCGACTTCAGGGCGTAATCGCGATGGTTCACAGCGTCCTCGAAGAAGATGGGACCGTGGCGGCTTATCTTGAATTCGACCAAGCGCGGCGCCTCGCCTTTGATCTTGATTTCGTCACGGACGATTTTGAGCGGCTCCCACGCGCCTTTGTATTTCACCTCGTTCGGGTTGGCCGGGTTCACTTCTTCGACGAAAGTGTCGGTCTGGTCGGTGCCCGTAATCGTGAGGCCCCACGCGATACGCTCGTTGTGCCCGAGTGCTACACCGACGAACGGTGGCTCCTGCGAGCCGATCACGTTCCAGCCAGGCGCGACGAGATGGAAGATGTAGCGTAGCGATGGGTTCGTGACTGCGCGGTGCGGGTCGTTCGACACGATGGGCTTGCCGCTCGTGGTGTACTTGCCTCCTATGACCCAGTTGTTACTGCCGGGCTCGCGAATGTCATCCTCGACGAGGTCACCGACGTATTGGCGTTTCTGAAACAGGGCCTGAAGCAGAGGAAGATACGGCGGCACGATGGCCGGCTTTGGCAAGCCTCCGCGCCCGCCACGGCCAGCGGTGACGTTAGCGCCGATGGCGTTTAGGTCAAGGCCCGGCGGAACGACGATTTCGCTCCAGGGGTCCCACAGGTGCTGCTTCGTCGCTTCCTTGACGCCGACGCGCGCGACCAGCCGGGCCAGCGCCAGTTCGGCGTTCGCGTCGCCCATGCCCGCCGAGCGAAGCAGCGGCGTTTCGGGTTTCCAGAGATCGGGCTTGAGGCCCGTGAGTTTGAATTCGACCGGCAGATTGTCGGTGTTCAGGGTGATGTACGCGTTTATGCCATTGATGAAAGCCGTAAAAATAGCTTTGCCGTGCGGGTGGTAGCTGGTCCATTCCTGGTCGTCGAAGGGGCCTCGGAACATGAGGAGCCGCGTCTCCCGATCACGCTCAAATGCAGCGGGGCCAAGGATTTCCGCCAGCCGTCCCTCGTGCTCCATGCGCCACATATAGAGCTGCCACAGACGATCCTGCGCGGCGACGTAGCCTTGAGCGAAAAACAGGTCCACTTCATTCTTCGCATAGATGTGCGTCACACCCCATTTGTCGCGAATGATCTCGACCGGTTCTCGCAGGCCTGGAACATTGAAATCGCCATCCAGTTTCGCGAGCGATTGGCGTGCGATGGATTTCAGATCGGCGCCACCAGCAGGCGGGGCCGCGAGCTGCTCGGCCTCCAAACGAGCCGAGAATGTGAATACCGTGCAAGCGACAATGACGGCAAACTCCAGACTGCGACGAACGGTCATTCCACGAGCTTCGTGAACCTTTATTAGGATCTTCATATCAAGGGCTAATTTAACTCAACCGGAAATCGTATGTCGCGTTGGTGACGGCGAGACGCGCCATCCGTTGTCGCTTTCCATTCGGCAAGATGTGCTTTCTCGAAAGTGACTCGCGCCTGATACCGGTCATTGAACAAAGCCTTCGGCAGGTGAAGCGCGAAGTCGGGGACGTTCCAAGGCGTGATGGTTACGTCGAGCGCTGATTTGTGATGTGGTCACAACGAAAGGAGTTTTGTTGTGACCCCACTTCGACAACGGA
>PNAJ01000018.1 GCA_003170295.1 Bryobacterales bacterium
ATCAACTTCCATTTTGGAAGAGCGGTTTCGAAGCCGTTAGCAAAGATGCAACCAAGTGAACATCGGACAAGGCTAACGAGCGAATTGAGCGGTTCGTCCTTAGGCTTATCGCGCGGTTCATTCACGATCGATGGCCGACGATGGCATTCTTCATCGCGCGGTCCGTCCGCTTCGCATGAGAGTGCAAGCAAGTGGCCTGCTGTCGGTCATTGAACTAAGCCGCNNCGCAAGTGAATCCTCTCGACGTAGCAACAAGGATGAACTTCGTATCACGTTTTCGATTCAATACCCAATAAGCAATTGCCCCGCCAAAGGACTGCTCAGTTCAATGCATTCTATCGGCAGTGCTCACGCCGAGGTGCGGAGCCGTCGCCGGGAAACCTCGCTCGCGAGCACTACCGATAGAATCCTTCTCATTATCGGCAACTCGCCAGGACGTCTTGACCCTGAAAAGCTCATTTCATTTGGTGCGCAGATAGGCGCGGGACCACTCCAATTCCGGTCGTGAAGTCTCCGCATTGCTGGCGATCTCGTGGAGTTGCATCGCGTAGGCGCGGGCTCGAGTTTTGTCTGCCGCCCTGTCGGCCGCCATCGCGGCTCCAGCCGTGGCGTTGAAGCGGCGCGGCGCCGTTTTCAGAACGGCCTCGTATTCCTTCAGAGCGTCAGCAGCCGCTCCATCCTCTAGCAGAAGATCGGCCAGCATCTCGCGCACCGGAAGCAACGCCCCGGGCGTCACCGGGTGCTTGTCGATGGCATCCTCATGGTCGGCGGCCAGATGAAGGAGGCGGATACCCTCAGCCTTCTTTCCTTCAGCCCATGTGATCAGCGCAGTAGCCGCTTCCCACTGCACACCGATCGAGCCGCTCCAATCGTAGTCGCGAGTCGTCGGTGTGGCCTTACGGATAGAAGCAATTTCATCGACCGAACGACGCGCGGCCGATACATCGCCCGAACGCGCGGCCCCAATCGCTCTCGCATAGTGCACCAGCACTTCGACGTTCCGAAAGCGGTTCCAGGGGAACCACGCCGGTAGTGCCTCCAGCGTCGATGCCGCTTTCCAATCGTGTCTCTCGAGAGCCCAGCGGGCTGGCGAGGCCGCTAACGCGTAAGCGGCAGCGAACTGATTCTCGTCTAGCCCGGTCATGCCATGCATTTCCGCCAGCACCTTTCGAGCGCTCGTGTCCTTCGCCTGCTGCAAATACGCGTAGACCAAGTAATCGATCGCGTGGAGCTGGTCGAAGGATCCTCCCCCGCCGTGCAGCCGTTGGGTCTGGGCGATCGCTGATTTCGTCGACCTAATATTCGAGGCTATGGAATCGTCCCACAGCCCCAGCCGGGTGAAGATATGGGATGGCATGTGCAAGGCATGCGGCGAATCGGGCGCAATCGCGGCATACGCACGCGCTGCCTTGAGGCCCAATTCGGCCAGCGGCGGATAATCGACGCTGTGAATGATGTAGTGCGCCACGCCTGGATGATTCTGGTGACGCGGCAGCAATCGGTTGAGAATCTCGCTGCCCTTCTTCTGCCACGTATACGACTTGTCCGTCGGATCGAGATAGCCGATCGCCACCAGTTGCAGTGCGTGGAAAATTGCGGCCTCGTCGTCGTTAGGATTGCGATCGCAGACCCCGGCCAAAGCCTGTTCATAACTCTTGGCCCGTGCGACGTGATCTACTGTCTGCCAATTTTTGTAGAACACCGAGAGGCTCTGTATGTAGTCGCGCTCCCGGCCGGTCTTCGCGTCTATGGCCAAGGCTCGATCGAGAGATGCCGCGCCCGCGCTCAGTTCATCCGGCGACGGGGGCGCCCATATCGGGTGGTACCAAGTCCGCGCGACGCCCCAGTATGCCATGGCGCAGGAGGGGTCGGCTTTCGCGGCATCGTTGAACGCGATGCGCGCCTCCTCATAGCCGAACGAGTGGAGTAGAGCCGCGCCGCGGGAGATCGACTTTTGTGCCGTAGCGTTGCAGGACGTCGGAAGGTCCACTGTGCCGAGGCCGGCAACGACGTGTTGGTGTTGAGAGTGGTCTTCCTGCGCCGTCGCCAGTCCGGCACAGAGAATCAATAGCACGGGTCGCATACATCCTCCAAGGAGGGCAAAAGGTCGTTTCGTAATTTGCCCTGTTCGGTCCCTCAACCCAGGTGAATCGGCTGAGTGTTCATCCGGGCATTCTAACCCAACTCTAGGATATCCACCGCACCACTAACTGGATACTCGGTCATTCAGAAGCGATCCGCTTGGCGGAGAACTCGTTCCCACAAAAGCCGACCTATCGGAGATGGAGGGCCGCGAGTTTGAATCTGCTGACGAATTGCTGGCTAGAGTTCGGCGCGCCCGCTAAACGAAGTCCCGAGCCGAGAAAACGGGCAGCAAAAGCCTTCGAAAAGAAATGCAGCAAGTCGGTCGCGAGCCGCTGAGATGCGGACGTATCTACGAAATCATCCACGTGTGATTTTCGCAGGGGTTCAAAAACCGCACGTAAAATATTGAGGGGGTTGGTCGGGCTGCCGGGATTTGAACCCGGGACCTCTTGCACCCCAAGCAACAAATATCAATCACTTACAGACGATCCTTACTGAAAGCGCAAGACTTAGCAGGATGTGATTTGGACGCCAAATGGACGCCAGGACGCAAAGCTGCCGGTTTGGACTCCATACCGACTCCACAGATATCGGGACCACGTCACTGAGACGGGGCCGCCGGAGAATTTCGGGTTCCCGGAAGCTCAGGCACTTCTATTGGGGGCTTGACACCGGCAATTATTTTTGAGACAAGTATTAGGACCACATTCCAGTCGCTTTCGGCTGCGCCGCTCGTCAGGTCGCAGTTTGCTGGGGTGAGTCCGCTGATTCTGAGGGGAAAGATGCGTTTTAGAACTACGAGCTGTTGTTTGGCTGCCGGTCCGGGGTGTATCCTCCTGTCGCCGCGCAGAAAACGTCTGCATCGATCAGCGGTGTCGTTCAGGATAGGGCCACACGCGTGTGGCTCTTGTTCGCCGTGCGCTAAGGAGCGCTTACGGGGTAATACGCGCTAACAAAAGGAGACTGACACTAACCATGAGACGTACAAGGATGTTTGCCTGCCTCGTCGCGGCTCTTTGCCTGCTACCGCATGCGGCACTGGCTCAGGTTACGACCGGCAACGTAACAGGGCGGGTTGTAGACCCGTCGGGAGGTGTTATTCCCGGCGCACGGGTGGTTCTGATCAGCGAGTCGCAAAACACGAGGACCGCGCCAGTCCAAACCAACGGCAACGGTGACTACGTGATTGCGGACGTCAAGGCCGACACGTACAGTGTCGAGGTCACCGCGCCGGCGTTTAGGACCGCGTTAGTAAAAGGAATCCTGGTTACCGGCGGTGACCGTGTCGGCGTACTTCCGATAACGCTCCAGGTGGGCGGAACCGCCGACGCAGTAGTAGTAACTGCCGAACAAGCGCTTCTGCAAACGCAGAGCGGCGAGCGATCACATGCGATTGATACCAGGTTAATCGAAAACCTGCCCATCCAGCATGGAAACTTCGCGGGAGCCGTGGCCTTTACTCCGGGGGTAGACGGCTCGCAAACCGGCAGCGGCAGCACCGCGCGGCTGGGCGGCCAGAGCCAAGACAACATCATGATGGACGGCATCTCGGCCATGGATACGGGCAACAACGGCCAGATGCTTTCGCTGAACATCGAATCGATTGCCGAAGTGAAAGTCCTCACGCAGTCCTACCAGGCGGAATACGGCAGATCCAGTGGAATGCAGATTACGGCCGTGACCAAGAGCGGCACGAATCAATACCACGGGGCTGGCTACGGGATCTTCACAAACACGGCATGGAATTCCAGGTCGTGGGTTGCGCAGAAGAACGGCGACATCCCAGTGTTTACCTCTCTGCAAACCTACGGCTACACGATCGGCGGCCCGGTAGTGATCCCGAAAGTGTACAACGGGCGCAACAAGCTCTTCTTTTTCTACGCGCATGAGTTCAGGCCCCAGTCGATACTCGCCAACAGCGGTAATGTCGTCCGGCTGCGCCTGCCAAGTGCGGCTGAGCGGCAGGGCGATTTCTCGCAGAGCCGCGACCAGAACGGTAACCTGCTGAATTCGATCATTGACAACACGAACGGGCTGCCTTTCCCGGGCATGATGATTCCGCAAAGCCGCCTGTATGCTCCTGGCATTGCGGTGCTTAACCAGTACCCGCTGCCGAACGTCGCACAAGTGCCGGGAACCAACTATAACTACCAGTTGAACCCAGCCAGCTATAATCAGCTGACTCAGCAGCCGGCCGTCCGCCTCGACTATCAGTTCACGCCGAATCTGCGCATCTCGGGTAAGTACTCCGGACAGATCGCCCGCCCAGTGGTGCAGACAGGGTCTATCCCCGGTTTCAACGATGCCTACGTACCGTATCCCGTTATCACCAACTACGGGGCTACGTTCGATTGGACGATCACACCCACGACGGTCCTCGAAGTGACCTATGGGAGCATCAAGAACCAGTTAGCGGGCGGCAATAACGGCGGTCTTGATACGAGTAAGGCGTCGAACCGGCTGAACACTCTCGGCGCTTTCCCGGAACTGTATCCCAACGCGGGACAGGTGAGTTCGGCTTATTACGATTACACCGTCCTGCAGGCCGAGAAGCCGGTGTTCTGGGACGGCAAGTCCATCAACCTGCCACCGCTCTTCGGCTGGGGCAGCCTGATTGGAGCGGCGCCTCCGAACCTGCAGTTCCCCGGCTGGCTGAACGTCAACCACACCCAGGATGTGGCAGGCAGCGTTACCAAGATCGTGGGACGGCATACGTTAAAGGCAGGAGCCTACCTCAACCACAGTTACAAGGCCCAGAACGTAGGCGCGGGCGGCATCGCGAACCTGAGCTTCCAGGGTTACGTGAACTTCGGCAATGACACGACCAATACGCTCGACAGCGGATTCGGTTATTCGAATGCGGCGCTCGGAGTCTTCCAGCAGTACCTGCAGGCGTCGAGGTTCATCGAAGGCGACATGGTCTACAACCAGATCGAAGGCTTTGTCCAGGATAACTGGAAGGTGACCAATCGCCTGACGTTGGACTATGGACTGCGCCTCGTGCATCAGGGGCCGCAGTATGACATTAACAATACGATGTCGAACTTCTTCCCCAACAAGTGGCAGGCGTCGCAGGCGCCCGTTCTCTATACGGCCGGGTGCAGCAACGGCGCAGCGGTGTGTTCGGGCAACGCTCGTAACGCGATGAATCCGCTCACCGGGCAGATTGTATCGGCGGTCGGCGCGGCGAACACGCAGGCTCTGATCGGCACTCCTGTTCCGGGCACGGGCACTGCGCTGAACGGGATCGTAGCCGCGGGTAAAGGTATCGCGAATACGGATTACACGTGGCCTGCGGTGGTGTTCGCACCGCGGTTTGGGTTTGCCTACGACGTGACAGGGAAATCCAACTGGGTACTCCGCGGTGGCGGCGGCTTGTTCTACGACCGGCCCGATGGCAACACGGTATTCTCGATTCCCGGCAATCCACCGGCCGCGACGGCTCAGGACTTGCGCAACGGTACTCTGGCGTCGCTCGGCTCAGGGGGGCTGAACCCGCAGCCGATACCGTCACTGGTCACATTCCAGTACAATGCTCAGGTTCCGTCGTCAATACAGTGGAATGTCGGCGTCCAGAAATCGCTTCCCTGGGGGATGGTCGCGGATGTTTCGTATGTGGGCAATCACGGGTACAACCGCATGGGGGCGTTGCAGGGAGGAGATACACAAAACTGGAACGCGGTTGACCTCGGCGCGGCGTATCTGCCGAAGTATCAGGATCCGACGCTCGGCGCGCCGTCCATTCCGGGGGGGTCGGCTTACACGACGAACCTGCTCCGTCCGTTCGTAGGTCTCGGCAGCATCGGGCAGAATACGACTACCTTCCATGACACCTATCACTCGATGCAGGTGGCCGTGAACCGGCGGTTCGCGCAAGGGTTCTCGTTCGGGGCAGTCTACACGTACGGAATCTCGCTGACGGGCAACACCGGGCTGATCCTGCGGTACGCACATAATGCCGATGGGTCGGTTTCGGTGCGGTCCGACCAGGCGGCCTACGAAGCTTTGAATAACACCCTCGACCGCCGGCCAAACTTCCTGAAGTTCAACTCGACGTGGGAAGCCCCCGGCGTCCACAACATGGGTGGTTTCGTTCATCAGTTGACGAAGGACTGGGCGCTTGGGGGCATTCTGACGGCAACCTCGGGAACGGCGTACAGTCTCAGTTACGGTTATAACAGTAACGGATCCAATGTCAACATAACCGGTTCTCCGGACTATGGCGGCAAAGTGGTCCTGGGCAACAACCTCGGCGGCGGATGTTCGGGTAATCCATTCAGCCTGTTCAATGCTTCGGCTGTAACGGGGCCGAGCTACGGCAGCGTAGGCCTGGAATCAGGCCGCAACTACCTGCGCGGCTGTCCGATCGATAATGTCGACACCTCGGTCGTGCGGAGGTTCCGCTTCTGGAAATTCCAGGAAGCGCGCCGGTTCGAGTTCCGGGCGGACATCTTCAACACGCTCAACGCCGTGATTTACAACGGTTACAGCACGACGGCCACGTTCAACAACCCGACTGCCATGGTGCTGCAGAACGCCGAGTTCAATTCGAGCGGCGCCATCAACTCGGGCCGCCAGCTTCCGAAGAACGCCGGCTTCGGTGCCGCTAACGGCGCTGCGGCGATGCGCAGCATTCAGCTGGAGGTCCGCTTCGCCTTCTAAGCTAGAGCGGGACGCTTCAGGCTGCCCAATCTGTGTCGACCGGGTAAAGGCGCGCGGCTCCCAACTCTTTTCGGGAATCGCGGACTCAACCGGATGCGGACCCGCAACTACTCGACAATCGGGAAGTTTCGCGTTGGGCGAAGGGGGAGCCGGCGGCGCTATTGGAGGATTTGCGTCGCTGGCTTAGCCGCGGCAACAAGGGAAGCTAGCTCAGGAGTGTCGGGGGCGGCCTTTGTTAGCTCGCCCGACTCTTCGCCCGCTTTGGGCGCAGCCTGCACCAGTTTCTCCTGGATGAGCCGCGTCAGTTCGTTCTGCCGCTCGGCCGTAATGAACGTGTATTCGCCCGTAATCTCAAGGTCACTGTGACCCGCAATTTTTGACGCCTCAATCGCGCTCCCGCCCACCTGCTGCCGCCAGGTAATGTTCGCCCGCAGGAACGAATGTGGACCGAGGCCGGGAAAATCGCAGCCCTCGGCTGCCGCAGCCTGGTGGAGCGCGTCGCGAACCCCTGAATCCCACAACGGCCGTCCTGGCGCCCGCTTCTGCTGAAACACAAACGCTTCCACCGTGGCGCTAGTGGACTGTAACAGCCAGTT
>PNAJ01000088.1:0-3011 GCA_003170295.1 Bryobacterales bacterium
GACGTGAAGGTGCCAGAGTCCGCCCTTGCCGCTCTGGAAATCCACCGGAAGCGCCAGGATGAATTTCGCCAGCAGTACGGGCTTGACTATCGTGGGGATCTGGATTTGATATTCGCTAATCCGGACGGGACACTGCTCCGGCCGAACTCGATATCCTCTGGAGTGTCACTGCTGTTCCGCAGGCTGGGCCTTCCCAAGGGAGCGAGTCTGCACTCCCTGCGCCACAGCCACGGCTCGCATCTAGTGGCTGATGGCGTGCCGTTGCCGGTAGTTGCTGAGCGCCTCGGCCACTCTTCAATCCGAACGACGGTGGATGTGTATGCGCACGCGCTCCGCGGCCAAGACGATGACGCGGCACGGCGCTGGGACGAGTTTCAACGCCGGGGAACACCAGACACCCCAGAAGCAAAAGTCCAGTGACCGTCCGAGGGTTTTGGAGATCGGTGAAGAGCACATAACTGAGCAGGCGAAGTTTCAAGTGGCGGCGCGATCTCTCGATCGGTCCAGATGTTGGGCATTATCGGTAGCCACATGGACGTTACCTCGTTGGGCAGGACACATCAAGCGGAATTGTTATGCGAGTGGGTTTGAGTGATCATACCGAGTGCGACGAAGAGGCCGTCAGCCCTGGTCAAGCACGAGTCAACGACGTCCCAACTCACGCGGCTCTTCGAAAGCGTTAGAGCGGTCTTGCCGGGCCTGTGTCGGGCGGAAGGCGGGCTTGTGTCTGCCGCTCATTCGCACCGAAGAGCAGTCAACGGATCAACCCGCGAGGCCCGAAGCGCAGGAAAATAACTGGCGAACAGAGCCACTGCGGCCATTAGGAACGCAACCGAGCATAGCGTCAACGCGTCATTCGCCGTAACCCCATAAAGCAGACTCGAGAGATACCGTGTCAATCCCAGAGCGAGCGCGGCGCCGACTGCCGTTCCGCCCAGGATCAGGCGAAGCGCGTGCCCAATCACCAGCCCGAGGACCTGATTCATGCGTGCGCCCAACGCCATCCGGATGCCGATTTCCTGCGTCCGCAGGGACACCAGATACGACATCACGCCGTAAATCCCGATCGCCGCCAGCAATAACGCGATCGCGGCAAAAGCGGAAAGGACAATCGAGTTGAACCGCTGGCTGGTGAACTCGCTGTCTAATTGTTCCGTCATCGTGCTGAATGTCAGCGGGGTGTTTTTGTCGAGGGCGCTCACCTGCTCTCGGATCAGGCTCGTGAGGCGCAGCGGATCTCCCGCAGTCCGGATCACCAGAAGACCCACATTGCCTTCTTGATCGATTCGATAAAGCTCCGCCTGCGCCAGCATTTCCCGCCCTCGATTCTTCACGTCGCCGACCACGCCGATGATAGTCCGCAGGCCGTCGAAAGCTCCGGACGATACTCGCTTGCCGATCGGATCCTCGTTTGGGAAAAAGTGACGGACCAGCGCTTCATTCACCACCGCGAGATCCGGAGCCTTGCGATCCTGCGCGCTAAAGAGTCGCCCCTCGCGCAACGGAATTCCCAGCGCCGCGAAATAGCCGGGCGTCACATCACGGAAGCTGACCTGGTCTTCCGCCCGCGCGCTTTCCTCGGCCGCTCGAACGCTTCCGACGGTCAGGCCGCCCGTCATGACCATAGACATTGGCAGCCCGGACGTCGCGCCCGCCGCAACCACGCCCGGAAGGCTCGACACGCGATCGAGAACATCGGCGAAAAACGCCATACGCTGCGGAGTGGAATATCTCTTGTAGCTAAGATACACATCGGTGGTCAGGACGTGTTCACTGACGATCCCGGTATGGATTTGTTCGAGCCTCCATAGCGTCTGAATCAGCAACCCGGCTCCCGTCAGTAGCACCAGGGAGAGCGCCAGTTCCGCCATCACCAGCGCACTGCGAAATACCCGATTCTTCGCTGTTGTGGACCGCGAGCCGCGCTTCAGCGCATCGTTCAAATCCGCCCGAGCCGCGCTGAATGCCGGCGCCAGTCCGAACAGCAGGCTGACCGCTAGCGAAACCGCTACCGTGAACCCCAGCACCCGCCAGTCAATCGTTACGTCCTCGATGCGCGGAACCTCCGAAGCCAAATGGACGATCGACTTCAGCGACAGCGCGGCAAGTAATAGTCCCGTCGCGCCGCCCGCAAGGCCGAGCAATACGCTTTCCGTGAGAAGTTGCCGCACCAGCCGCATTCTTCCCGCACCCAGCGCCGAGCGCACCGCGAGCTCCCCTTGCCGCGCCGCGGATCGCGATAGCAGCAGATTCGCGACATTGGCGCACGCGATCAGCAGCACGCAGCCCACCGCTCCCAGCAGCGCCAGCATCGCCAGGCGCACGTTCGCCACCTGCCGTTCCTGCAACCCCACCACCGACAGCTTCATCCTCTGCCCGCCGAAGGAGCGATTGCTCACGCTGTGCTCGAAAAACCCTCTGATCTCGGCAGCGGCCTGCCCCAGGCTTACGCCGTCCTTGAGCCGCCCCACCACTCGCATGAAGTACACTCCCTTAAACGCGGCGGTATCGAAGGCCAGCGGTTTGATCGCCTCCACCTTGCCCCGGGCTGGATAGCGGAAGGACGGCGCCATGACTCCGATAACGGTGTACGGCGCGTCGTTCAACGTCAGCGACCTGCCCAGAATATCGCGCGCTCCGCCGAATCGTGTCTGCCAGGCGCTGTAGGTTAGAAGAATCACTTTCGGCGCACCCGGCTTGTCCTCGGCGTCGGTAAACGGGCGCCCCAGCAGCGGCTGCACGCGAAACACCCGGAAGAAGCTGGCGGTTGCGCTCGCCCAGTCGAGCTGCGAAGCCTCATCGAGACCCGTCAGCGTTGCGGGCGACGCCCCTCGAACGATCGTCATATCCTCGAAGACGTGATTGCGCGCGCGCCAATCGAAATAATCGGGATGCGCGATGGAGTCTCCCACCGACACCAGCCGGTCCGGCTCGGGATACGGCAGAGGCCGCAACATAACCCGATCGACCACGCTGAAAATCGCCGTCGTCGCTCCGATTCCGAGCGCCAG
>PNAJ01000088.1:3036-14645 GCA_003170295.1 Bryobacterales bacterium
CACCGTGGTAGCAAAAAAAGAACGATTTTTTAAGAACGCGTTGCGTTTTGGAGACCCCGAGTGAGGCTTCCCGGGAACCTCCGGTTTGCTCGGTGAGCCGTAATCAGTCGCGGGGCCGACTCTGCTGCCAAAACGGACGCGTTAAGCAACATTGTCGGCGACAATCCAGAGTGCCGCCTGTGGGACCTGACTGCAGCTACTCGGTGAGTTTTCGGGAAGCTGATCTTAGATCTGCTGCCGCGAGCGATCGAGTTCAGGAGCTCGTTACCGCCTGGAAATTGCCCGGAACGAATTGGTCACAATATATGATGCAAAAAACGCATAAAATATCAGGCATGCCACGTTTCTCCGGCCTTGCCCTTTTGATTTGTGCGCGTCCCCTTGTTTTTGCGCAGACCACCGCGCCGGTTCCTCCAGTCGCGCCAATCGTCGAACATCGCGAAATCCACCACGGCACAACTCTGGTCGACAACTACTTCTGGCTGCGCGAAAAGTCGAATCCGGAGGTCATTAAATATCTGGGAGCGGAGAACGCTTATACCGACGCAATGACCAAGGCGCTGAAACCGCTAGAGGACTCTCTATATCAAGAGATGTTAGGCCGCATCAAGCAGACCGATCTCAGTGTTCCGACGCGCCGCGGCGAGTACCTTTACTATTCGCGAACCGAGGAAGGCAAGCAGTACCCCATTCAGTGCCGCAAGAAAGGCAGCATGGACGGTCACGAAGAGATCCTGCTCGATATGAACGAGCTCGCCAAGGGAAAGAAGTTCGCTGGACTAGGCGCCTTCGTGCTGAGCGACGATCAGAACCTGCTTGCTTATTCCGTCGACTACACCGGATACCGACAGCATACTCTTCAAGTGAAGGATCTTCGCACTGGGCAGGGTCTTTCCGACACACTTGAGCGCGTCGATTCAGTCGTCTGGGCCGCTGACAACAAAACGTTGTTTATCGTTACCGAGGATGCAGTCACTAAGCGGAGTGATAAGCTGTGGCGGCACGTCCTCGGGTCCAAGACGTTTGAACCACTGGCGGAAGAAAAAGACGTTTTGTTCGATATGGGCGTCGGCAAGTCGCGCGACAAGAAGTATATTTTCCTCGGCAGCTATAGTAAGGACGCTTCGGAACAGAGCTATCTGCGCGCCGACAAACCGGACGACAAGTTCACGGTGGCGGTGCCTCGCGAACCGATGCATCGCTACTACCTGGATCATCGCGAGAACCTCTTCTATATCCGGACCAATAAATATGGTCACAACTTCGCCGTGGTCACCGCTCCAGACAGCGATCTCAGCGTCAAGAACTGGAGACCGGTTGTTCCTCACCGTGACAACGTAACGGTCAAAAACATCGATCTATACAAGGACTTCGGTGTTGTCGTGGAACAGTCAAACGCGCTGACCAACATCCGGATTTATAGTTTTCAGACTGCTCAGTGGACGTCGATCCCATTCCCGGAGCCGATCTATACTGTGTTTCCGGCCGGCACGCCGGACTTCGATTCCAAGACGATCCGCTACAGTTATCAGAGCTTTGTCACGCCGAACAGCGTCTTCGATTATGACGTTGCATCCGGCAAGTCCACGCTATTGAAGCAACAAGAAGTGCTTGGCGGCTACGACCCTAAACAATACGTTTCGGAACGTCAATGGGCCACGGCGCGCGATGGCACGAAAGTCCCCTTGTCTATTGTTTATAAAAAAGGATTCGAAAAAAATGGAAAAGCTCCGATGCTGTTGTACGCTTACGGGTCTTACGGAGCCGGGACGCCGGCGGCATTCTCCAGCTCGCGGTTGAGCCTGCTCGACCGAGGCGTCGCTTACGCCATCGCGCATCTCCGCGGCGGCGACGAAATGGGCGAGCAGTGGCGCGAAGACGGCCGGATGATGAAAAAGAAGAATACCTTCTCCGATTTTGTCGATTGCGCCAAGTATCTGATCGGTGAGAAATGGACGTCGCCTTCACGTCTGATGATTGAAGGAGGCAGCGCAGGTGGAATGCTGATGGGAGCCGTGGTTAACATGAATCCCGAACTGTTTCGCGCGGTGCACCTTGCGGTTCCTTTCCTTGACGTACTTAACGATATGCTCGACGCGTCACAGCCCTTAACCTCCGGTGAGTGGATCGAGTGGGGGAATCCAGTTCAGGACAAGGATGCGTTCGATTACATGAAGTCCTACAGCCCTTACGACAATCTCGAAAAACGCGATTATCCTGCGATGTTGCTTACCGAGAGTCTGAACGACAGCCAGGTAATGTACTGGGAAGCGGCGAAATACACGGCCCGGCTTCGCACGCTTAAGACGGATCACAATGAGCTACTGCTGAAGATGAAGATGGATCCGGCCGGTCACGGCGGCGCATCAGGCCGCTACGATCGGCTGCACGATCAGGCCTTTGAATACGCCTGGATGCTCAGCCAGGTTGGGATAACGAAGTAGCTACACGATTCCGTTTATTCACAGTTCTCCTTCGTATGGTTCTTCGAACCTGACGTGCCTGATGTCCACCATTATCGGCTGTTACAAAGACCTTAGTTCTGGTCTGCGTCAGACCGGAACAAGGTCACCGCAGTCTCGCCGTTCTCATCAATACGGTAGAATCGCTGGAACCAATGAACATGAAAAACCTTCATCGATCGCGCGCACGAATAATTTGGACGGAACCTGGAAGGGGCCGCACCGCAGCGAGATCTTCCTTGACCGGCACGCCCAGCCGGCGGCAGGATTCCACCGGAGGAGGCGCGCCGGCGAGCGCTCGCCGACTTCGGTGCTCACCCCCGCACACCGCTGACCGGAATTGGGAGGCATTATCATGAAAACTCATGAAGCTCGCCGGCTGTCTGCTCCCGTGCGTCGTGTTTGCCCAAACGCACACGACATGGTCCGATTATGGCGGCGACTCCGATTCCGCACAGTATTCCGCTCTCGAACAGATCAATCGCTCGAACGTGGCGAAACTCGAAGTCGCCTGGACTTACTCGACCGGCGACCACAACAAGTATTTTTTCAATCCCCTGGTCGTCGACAACGTCATGTACGTGCTGGCGAAGAATAACTCCATCGTCGCCCTGGACGCCGCCACGGGAAAGGAAATCTGGACCCACGCCTCCGGCCCCGAAATCAAAATCATCACCAATCGGGGCATCAACTATTGGGAGAGCAAGGACCGGACAGATCGCCGGCTGCTGTTCGCGAGTAATCATTTTTTACGAGCCATCGACGCTCGCACCGGGAAAACCATCGAATCGTTCGGAACCAATGGCGCCGTCAATTTGAAGGAAGGCCTCGGCCGCGATCCCAAGACTCTGTCGCTGGTCCAGTCCACTACCCCCGGCCGCGTTTTCGAGGACCTGCTGATTTTGGGCTCGGCCACCAATCAGGGCTACGGCTCCGCCCCGGGCGATCTGCGCGCCTTCGACGTCCGCACGGGCCGTGTCGTCTGGACCTTCCACACTATCCCTCACCCCGGCGAGTTCGGCTACGAAACTTGGCCCAAGGATGCGTGGGAAAAAGTCGGCGGCGCGAATATCTGGAGCGAGCTCACTCTCGACGAAAAACGAGGCATACTGTACGCGCCCACCGCCAGCGCGAAATATAATTTCTACGGTGTCGACCGTACCGGCGCGAATCTGTTCGCCGACTGCCTGCTCGCCCTCGACGCGCGCACCGGAAAACGGCTCTGGCATTTCCAGATTGTGCATCACGACATCTGGGATTACGACGACCCCACCGCGCCCAAGCTGCTCACGCTTCATCAAAACGGAAAAACAATCGACGCCGTCGCGCAGGTCAGCAAGCAGGGTTTCGTCTGGGTCTTCAACCGCATCACCGGCGAGCCCCTCTGGCCCATCGAAGAACGCCCCGTGCCGAAATCCGATATGCCCGGCGAAACCACCTGGCCCACGCAGCCTTTCCCGACAAAACCTTCCCCCTACGCGCGCCAGAAATTCACCGTCGACGACCTCAGCCCGTATCTGTCGACCGAAGACCGCGCCCGCTTCCGCGACCAGATCCTCAGCGCCCGCAACGAAGGCCTTTTTACGCCTCCTGCGCGACGCGGCACGATTCAAATGCCGGGCAACAACGGAGGAGCCAACTGGGGCGGCGCCGCGGTCGACCCATCGAAAGGCACGCTGGTCGTCGTTTCGAAGGATCTGCCATCGCTGCTCAAGCTTGAGGCCGACAAGAAGGACGAGGATCGCTACTTGAGCGGCTTCGGCTTCATGATCGCCAGCGACGGCCTCTCCGCCATCACTCCGCCGTGGACTTCTTTGACCGCCTACGACCTCAATGAAGGAACCATAAAATGGAAGATCGCTCTCGGCGACGTGCCGGGAATAAAAGGCACTGGAAGCCACTACCCGAAAGTAGGCCCGGTCATCACTGCCGGAGGCCTGCTGTTCACCGGCACGCGCGATAAAAAGGTCCGCGCCTTCGACGTCGAAACCGGCAAGCCTCTGTGGGAAGCCGAGGTCGGCGCGGCATTAGAAGGAATGCCCGCCGTCTACGAACTCAGCGGCCGCGAGTACATCGTCTTCTGCGCCGCCGCCCAGGAAGGATTGATCGCGGCGACTCAGCACCCCATTCAAGGCGCTTACGTAGCGTTCTCGTTACCACGGCAATAGAACATTTTTGGCCGCTGATGAACCACTCATTTCCAGGGAACTGGCCACCATCGTGGTCACTGGATTCATTCAAACACCACGTGCTGCCAGCCGCGCCGTCTGTCGAGTTAACTATCAGGTGGCGGCGATTTTCGGGTCCCCAAGCGAATCGCGTAAATTTCCCACGCTTGGCAACTTGGTCAACCGGCAAAGGCAGCCTTCGGCATGCACCGCCGCAACCAAAGTCGTTTGCAATCAACCAGCACGCCGACGAACTTCTGGTTTGATGATCGGTTTCGGCGATTTCGTTTGGCGACCCAGCCGAACAGCTCCACCGGCTGGTTAACATCCCAGCATTGAGAATGCCCGCCGATCACTTATGGAAGGAGGCGACAACCTACGCGAGGGAAAACCAGAAGTTCGTCGGCGTGCTGGTTGATTGCAAACGACCTTGGTTGCGGCGGTGCATGCCGAAGGCTGCCTTTGCCGGTTGACCAAGTTGCCAAGCGTGGGAGATTTACGCGATTCGCTTGGCGAGCCAGACGAACAGTCCCCCTTGTAGTTAACTGTCGGATCCGCGACGCTGGCGACGGCCTGCCAGTCAAAGCGAACTCATAAACACGCAGCAACTAGAGTGGCTTGGCGATTCGTGGTACACATTACTTGTACCGGGGCGTTACGGTGTCATGAGAGCTTATATCTTATCCGCAACTCTGCTGATCGGAACTGGCGCCGCTCAGCAAACTGCCCCCGTCGACTTTCAGAGTTCCGCTCGCGAAGTGCTGCTTGAAGTTGTCGTGCGGGACGCGCACGGGAAACTGGTCACCAAGATCGACCCTTCACAAGTGTCGGTATACGAGGACGGCGTCCGCCAGGACATACGGTCGTTCCGATTGGTTTCGGGCCGCGAGGTGCGGGCGGAGGACGAAAAGCAGGTCGCGCAAACAGCGGTTAGTCCACAGGCCGCGCCGGCGGGGAGCGTGAGGCGTGTGCTGTCTAATCCGCTCAGGACCGTCAACGTCGTTTGCCTGATCCTGAACGATGTAAATCCGGAAACCAGGAAGTTCGCCTTCGACGCCGCGCGAAAGTTTGTCACAAAGGAACTGCGGCCCGACACCTTTATTGGCGTATTCACGTTAGATGGGAGCGGGCTCAGGCCGGTGTTTCCGTTTTCGAACAACCGCGAGAATCTGGTGAAAGCCATCGAGTTGGCCGCCGTGAACAGGCTTCCGGCGATCGGGCAAAGCAGCGCCGCGGTGCTGAATGGATTAAGCATGGCGACTCTCGGCTTTCCCGTGGGCGGCGGTGCGAACACTCTCACGATCGTTCCCGCCGGGTCACCGAGAGGTGTCGCGCCGCCTCCGGTTACCATACAAACCCCTCCACCGCCGGGCGTCCCCACGGGCGCCGATGGATCCTCGGCGCTGGATCCTCTTGGGACGCGCGGAGACATCGGGGTTGCGGTAAACGCGGGACTGCGCGAGATCGATGCCTTGACCGGTCTGGTGAAGCAACTCGGCCAGCTTCCTTTTCAGAAGACCGTGTTGTTGATGAGCACCGGGCTGACGCGGCCGACGGATCAGTTGGAACGCTGGCAATCGCTGATCAAGCTGGCAAACACGGGCGGGGTTACATTTTACGGCGTGGATGTCTACGGCCTCGGCGTGTGCCAGGACTTGCCCGAATGTCCGCAAGGAAATAATGTCGCGCAAGGCGGGAGCAGCGCATACCCGGGTGCCGCCTCCTCTACGCCGTCCAGTGCTTCCATCGCGATGGCGCAAACGAGTGCCGGTCTGAGCCAGGGGCAGTCCACAGTGGGGCGGCCTAATGCCGGACAAGGAGGAGGAAGCAGCACATCGGGACCATCGCCTGCGGCCCAGGCGATGGAATCCATGCATCAGACCGACTACCTGAGATTCGCGGTGCTGAGCGCCAACGCGCAGGAGGCGCTGCGGGAGATTTCGGAGAGCACGGGCGGATTCGTCATCGCCAACACGAATAATACGGAAGCGCTGCTCGCGCGCGTGATGGAAGAAGTCGACACGCACTATGAACTCGCCTACCGGCCGGAGTCGCCAACGAGCGACGGGCATTTCCGAAAAATAGAGGTCAAGCTGGCGCAGGCGGACTTGCGCGTTGAGACTCGAAGGGGGTATTACGCGGTGCCGGAAACGGGGGAAGGTCCGCTGACGCCGGGGGACCTTGGAGCGCTGGAGGCGCTTGACACGATGCCTCTCCCCTATGCCTTCGACTTCGAATCCAAGGCGTATCGGTTTCGGTCCGGGAAGGGAACCGCTCAATACGCCATCGCTTTCGAGGTTCCGATCGCGAATCTGACCGCGACGGCGGAAGCGAGCGGGAAGAAGCATCGGTTTCACGCGTACCTGCTGGCGCTGGTGAAGAATTCGCAGGGAGAGATTGTGGAGAGAGTGAGCAAGGACGTGCCCTCTGATATCGCGGATAAGTATCTGGCGGGGCTGCGCTCGGAAACGATGATCTATGAGCATGCGGTGAACCTTCGTCCGGGAAAGTACACGATTGAGGCCGCGGTGGTGGACCAGGAGGGCAATCGCGCCAGCACGAGCGTTTTTCAGATCGAGAATCTGGAGCAGCCAGGGCTGGGCGTCAGCGATATCGCGCTGGTGCGCCGCGTGCACACAATCGATCGCCCGGCGGACGCTTCGGATCCATTTGAGATTCCCGGCAAGCGAGCTCAGCCGTTTTTATCGACGACGCTCGTGGCGGGAGCGCAGCCATTTATATATTTCGTCGTCTATCCGGAGCAAGACACTCTGGAAACAGCTTTACTGCGGGTGCAATTCCTGAAGGAGGGCCGCGTCCTCGAGACGCAAAGGTCCGCGCTTCCGCAGGCCAATTCCTCGGGCGCCGTACCGATGGCGATTCAACCGGCTGCGGGTCCGGGCGAGTACGAAGTGAGAGTCACGGTGGAGCAGGGACGCCGCTCGGTCGGGCGACGCTTGCAGTACACGATTGCGGCCAAGTAAGAGTTGCCGCCAAAATTGGCCGCCCCACAAGACTCCGGGCGACTATCAATGCCGAGCCTACAAATTTCAAACAGTATGATTCGGGACGGGGCAAATAGGGTACAGGCACGAAGTTTCGCAAAAGCGGCGAAATTCGAGCCAGTCCCCCATTTGCGCGCTGGAGGCACGATTTGAGACGCAGACCACTAGTAAGTGGCAGGAAACGCGACTGGATTACGCCAGGAAGTTTTTTTCGCAGCGGCCGTTGATAACTCCAAGAGGAAGCAAATCTGCGCCGACTGTCCTTTGCCGCGTTACCGGTCATTATCGACCACCTCCCAGAACGGCATTATCTGGCCAACTTCCGGGTTGACGACGATGCAGGAGTTAGACCACGTCGGTATGCGCTATTGTGCCGCGATCCCTACGGTCGTCGCCGTGGATTCACTCACAGAGTAGTTTCACGTAGTTGCTGCCCTCGCCAATACGCTACGCGCGTAATCATCGACATTGCTGAGCTTGAGCGCGAACGTGTCCACGGCGGGCGCCATGTTTATGGCATCTCCATGCAGGTATCCGAGCATCAGCGCTGCAAAACTCTTCTGCATCGAATCCGTTGCTTCCCGAAATTGTGAGAGCAGCGCCGGCTCAGGGACGTGTTCGAGTTTGAACGGCTTACCACCGATTCTTTCGAAGCGAGCCACCACTTCGAGTGGGCTGATCGCCTCGGGTCCGCCAAGCTCGACGGTCGTACGCTCGGCGGCCGGATGTCGAAGTGCGACAGCGCACATTTCGGCCACGTCCCGGAACGAAACCCAACTGATCGGCGCCGTGCCTGGTCCGTAGATGCGAGCCGTAGCGTTCGCGTAATCGAATCCCAGTGCCGGGCTTAGCCAGACTTCCATAAACCAACTCGCCTGAATGGTGGTAAAGTTCAGGGTCGTGATCGCCTTCTCTACCGCCTCCTTCGCGTCGCCGAGCGGGAAGGACAGGGCGGGTGACCTGCGAAACGAAACAAAAAGAAACCGTTCTACGTTGCAGCTCTTCGCTGTGTTCACCAGGTTCAACTGCCCGGCTGCGTCAACGGACTCAATGGAGTCTCCGGCCTGGCGGGACAATGTCGAGGACGCAGTCGAGATCACCGCATTCACACCGCGACAGGCAGCGGCGATCGAGTCAGGGTCCTTTAGGTCGCCAACGCATAATTCTACGCCGCATGTCTGCAGGGTCGCAATCCTTTCCTCCGAGCTCGTTCCGCGAACGAGTGCTCTTACCTTCTCGCCTCGCCGCGCCAGTTTCTCACAAACCGCGCTTCCGACCAGACCGGTAGCACCGACAACAAGAACCATTCTCCGTCCTCCCGAAGACTAGATCTTACATCTATTTTGATCGTGAGCGCGGTGACAAATGCCGGCCCAACGAAGCGCAATGCGCTGAATTGCGGTGCCCTCGCCGATCGGATGACGTACTCAGAAGTTATCCCTAGCATCGGCCGTCCCGACGTCCGGTTGAGCAAGTGAATCTGCATAGTCTTGCGCTCGCCTGATGTGTGGTGTTATCGGCACTCCTGCCTATCCCATGTGGGGTCTTTGTGAGACGCCGCCGCGCGGAGATCAAGCCCCACCTTTCCGATAGACCCATTCACCGCTACGCAATCCAATGAAGGCGCTACCACGCGGGTTCCATCAGCCCTCGCTGGGGTATACTGCAAAACGAGAAGACTTCCCCTTGCGCATCCTCACCGCTGTACTGCTCGCCGCCGGCTGTCCGACTCTGTTTGCCCAATTGTCCCCGCCTCTGCCTGGTTGCGAGGCGCGACCCGAGGTCCGCCGGATCTTGGATGAGAAGCTCTCTAAAGAAGCTCTCCAGGAGATGAAGTTCACCGAACGCGTGGCGCTGCGCCGCCAGGTGCTGGAAGAACTAATCGCGAAATATCCCCGGGAGGTGGAGCCGTACCGCCAGCTGATCCAAGCCACCTATCAGGACGATGTGGACCACTATGCGGCGCTGGCGGATCGCTACCGCAAGCAGGCCGAGCAGCATCCGAACGATCCGCTGGCGCTGTACGTCGCCGGACTGGCGCTGTCTGGCATAGACACTCCGCTGAGCATCCGCGTGCTGGAGATAGCCCGGTCGCAGGCCCCGAATTTCGCATGGCCGGCGCTGGAACTGGCGAACATCTATTCTCCGGGTACCAAGCGGGTTAACCCAAAAAAGTCTGGCGAAGAGATTGCTGCCTTCTTTGCAGTGTGCCCGTCGTCGGCGGATACGAACGCGCGGCGCCAGTTGGATCGTGCAGGCACGAACGAACTGCGGGCGCGTGTGGCTGGAGCCCTGCGCGCACGGCTCGCCACGGAAAAAGATCCGAAGCGTCTGAAGGATTACGAGACCTTGTGGGGCCTGGAATTTCGCACGCACTCGCCGCAGGAGCGCGACGCGGTATGTAAGCATGTGGCTGCCGATCTCAAACGCTTCGAGTCGCTGAACCCCAGGCAAGATGCCAAGTGGCTGGTATTCCTGAAGAACGGCTACAAGCAAAGTGGCGCCTCGCCTGAAACCACGACGGCCATGGAAGATCGCGTGATCCAGGCGTTCCCGCATTCCGACGAGGCTTACCGGATTGTCAGCGACCGTTGGGAAAAGGCGCACGCGGAGCCCGAAGATGGGGCGGATGCCGCTGCCTGGGCCAGATACCAGACCGAGTACAGAGCGGCGCTCAAGAGTTGGATCGTACGGTTTACCGATTCGCTCGAGTTGCAGGACGAAGAGTGGTTCGATGCTATACGCTACGATCCCGATGTGCCGGCCGAAGAAGGCATACACGCACTGGACGATTACCTCGCCTACGTTACTGCTTACCAACGGCCCTCGATCAGCCACTATCTCCAAGCCGCCGGGTTTCTGGTCGAACACAATTGGCAACCAGGCCGGGTGTTCGATCTGTTGCGGGGTTCGGACACAATGATGGATCAGTGGCATGCCCGCATGTTGGGCGACAATCTCTCCGCCCAGGAGGAGGAAATGTGGGCAGCTAACGAAGTAATCCTGAGGCAGGCCGCCGCCGGGAGCGTGCTTGTTGCCGCCAGGCTTGCGGAACAGCCCGCGGAAGCCCAGCGGCTCAAGCCGTTCATCGAACGCGAACTTCCAGCTAAGAGTTGGGAATCCATCGAGACGCACTATTGGTTAAACCGCGCCCGGCTCGCGGCGCTCGAAGGGAGCAAGGCAGACGCGTTGACCTACTACCAGAAGGCGCTCCATGCGCGCAAGAAGCCTCCGCAGCCATACGAAGGACGAATCATCGACGACCTGATGGACGAAGCGCGCGCGCTGTGGAAACAATTGGGCGGTACTGAAACCGCGTGGATCGTCTGGAGCAAACCGCCCGCCAAGATCCAGGAGTTGGTCGAGAACGGGTGGATAAAACCCACAAAGACGATGCCTGCGTTCGAGCTCGCGGATCTGTCCGGCAAGACCTGGCGCCTCAAGAATCTCGGGGGCCGCGTCGTCTTGATCAACGTCTGGGCTACTTGGTGCGGTCCCTGCCAGGCGGAATTACCCCACCTGCAAAAGTTGTACGAGAAAGTGAAAGACCGCGCGGATTTACAGATTCTGACGCTTACCATGGACGAGGATCTCGGCCTCGTGGCTCCGTTCATGAAGGAGAAAGGCTACACCTTCCCGGTGCTGCCGGCGTTTAGCTTCGTCACCGGACTACTCGATCTGGTGGGCATACCGCAGAACTGGATCGTGGATACAAAAGGGGAGTGGCGCTGGACCGGCGCGCCTGCCGTACCGGATGCCGAGTGGGAAGCCGCGATGCTGAAGCAGCTCGAATCCGCCAAGTAGCCGAATCCGCTCACGCGGGTTTCGGCGTCGCTTTCGCCTCGTTTCAGAAAGGGTAGGTTTCGGGAAGAAAGCCGAACCCAACAAAATCAGGGCCTACGCCGTCCCGTCTTGTTGCTCCATCACGGACGTCAGAAAGGACTGACAATTCCCATTGAACTAAGCCGCTAAAG
>PNAJ01000145.1 GCA_003170295.1 Bryobacterales bacterium
CCGAGTGCCGCCGCGGCTTTGTCAAGCGTCGGATGTTCCAACAACGCGACGATGAACTCGTCTTGCCGTTTGCTCCGCATCGGACTTTCACGTTTTTCGCTCATCCCTCGCTCCCCATAAAGTCAACGTTTCGCTTGCTAATTTCCAGGCGTGGAGTGATGAATGTCATCACTGCGGCAAACGCCGCGAAAGGAGACAAACGATTATGATTTTCACGATTGATGCGGAAAACAACATCACGGCCATCGAGACCGGCGCCGTGCTGCCCGAGGATACTCAACAATTCGCCACCCAAAAAGAACTCAGCAAACTGGCGGCGGAATGGCCCGCCGAGCGGCTGGTCGAGATCTGGAACAGCCTCCCGGGCGTGAAGCCCGTCAAGAAGTTCACGACTCGCGCAGTCGCGACTGGCCGGATTTGGAAGGCTATCCAGCACCTGGGGGCGGACAGTCGCCAACACGCGCCGACACAGCCGCGAACCAAGGCTAAGTCGAGCAAGAAGGCCACCCCCAAGCCGAAGCCCGCTACGGCGCGCGACGGAAGCAAGAAGGCCACGGTAATCGCGTTGCTCAGCCGCAAGGACGGGGCGACTTTGGAAGCGATCATGAAAGCCACCGGCTGGCAGGCTCACAGCGTTCGTGGATTCATCAGCGGCGCCTTGATCAAGAAGGCGGGTCTGAAGGTCGAGTCCTTCAAACGCCAGGACGGCGAGCGCGCCTACGCCATCCGTGGCTGATTTACCCGCCTTCAGAGTTGGGCGCCGGGAGATCCGGCGCCTTTTCTCGTTTGTGCATCCCGCTGAATCAGTTTCAATTCCGCTGACCAGTCCGCCAGCGCCAGGCATAACCCCTGAATATCGCGATTGCCAGCGCGCAGCAATTCCTCCACATCCGCAATCTCCCGGCGGCATCTGTCGATTCATTTGGACACCACCGCTCTGTCCTCGGCTACTTGCTCGAACTCCCGGCCGTCCTCGGCCAATGTCGCCTTCCGCTCGGTGTACTGTTCCCAGCGGCGGATCACGGTATCCACATACTTCGGTTCCAATTCCACAAGTCGCGCCTGCCGTCCGTTCTTCTCGCACGCGATCAGCGTGGTTCCCGAGCCCGCGAACGGATCAAGCACAGTATCCCGGCTCTTGCTGCTGTTTCTGATTGCGCGCTCGACCAACTCCACGGGCTTTTGAGTCGGATGTAGAACGTTGGCTTGCGGCTTGTTCACGAACCAAACGTCGCCTTGATCCCGCGCGCCGCACCAGAAGTGATCCGTGCCCTCGCGCCATCCATAGAGGAGTGGTTCGTACTGGCGCTGGTAGTCAGAGCGTCCTAGGGTAAACCGATTCTTCGCCCAGATCACGAACGTGGACCAGTGCCCGCCGGCCGCAGTGAACGCTTTCTGCAGTGTATGAAGCTCGGACGAACTCATCGAGATATACACGGCACCTTTGGTGACCGAAAGGAAGTTTGTGCAAGCCTTTCGCAACAATTCGCCGAATGCCGCGTCTCCAAGGTCGTCGTTTGTGATCTTGCGCCTTTCGCGCTCTCGCTTGGTCGGTGCCGACGAACCGTAGGCAACCGAGTAGGGCGGATCACAAAAAACCATGTCCGCCAACCCGCCCGCCATGACTTTCTCGATCGACTCCATCTCAGTCGCATCGCCGCAGTAGACTCGATGATCGCCTAAAATCCAGAGGTCGCCCAGGACGCTGATCGCAACCTCGGATGCCTCGGGCACCGCGTCCTCGTCGGCGTGGCCAGCGTAATCGCCGTCATTTGCCAGTAGCTCGGCCAACTCAGATTCGCCAAAGCCCATGAGGTCCAGGTCGTAGTCTTCGGCCTGAAGTGCCAGAAGCTCGACCCGTAACATTTCCTCATCCCACCCGGCTCCGAGCGCGAGTTGATTGTCGGCAATAACCAAAGCCCTGCGCTGCGCTTCCGTCAGGTGGCCGAGAACAATGACCGGCACTTCGAGCAATTTCAATTTCTTCGCCGCCAGATACCGTGCGTGTCCGGCGAGAAGCACGTTGTCGCGATCGACGAGAATCGGGTTGGTCCACCCGAACTCCTCAATCGACCGGGCTATCTGCGAAACTTGCTCGTCGCTGTGAGTGCGAGCGTTCCCTTTGTAAGGAACCAACGCACTCACCGGACGCAACTGCACATGCAGTTCGTTCATGGAATCACCTCAGCTTGCTGTGAGGGTTCTTTCGGAGGGTGCGCTGTGCGCTGGCCTATCGAACCGGGCCCTGATTAGTTTATACGCGCTTTCGATGCGGTTGTACAGCTAAATACTAAACCACGCTTTGTCCGCGCGGGTTTCCGGGTTTGCCGACTTGAATAAGCGCCGCACGTTGATCAATGCTATGACACATGAAAGCAATTGGTTACGTTCGGGTATCAACAGATAGGCAAGCAGAACAGGGCGTTTCGCTCGAAGCGCAGGAAGCGAAGATCCGAGCCATGGCAACGGTCCAGAGCGCGGAACTGCTCGATGTCATCGTCGACGGCGGCGAGTCCGCCAAGTCCCTGAACCGCCCTGGTCTCCAGCGTCTCCTTGAGCTGATCAACGCCGGAAAGGTGGAAGCGGTTATCGTGGCCAAGCTGGACCGGCTTACGCGCAGTGTCAAGGACCTCTGCGGGCTTCTGGAGTTGTTTGAGAAGCGCAAGGTAGCGCTGGTTTCGGTCGCCGAGTCGCTCGACACCGGCTCGGCGGCGGGACGCCTGGTGATTACGATCATGGCGGCGGTGAGCCAGTGGGAGCGCGAAGCAATCGGCGAACGGACTCGCGACGCCTTACGGCATAAGCGAGGCAAAGGAGAGCGCGTCGGAAATATTGAGTTCGGTTATCGACTGGCGGTCGATGGCGTCCATGTCGAGCCTGACCCGGCCGAGCAGGCGGCTCTCGCCGCAATTCGCAAACTGAGATTGGGCGGCCACAGCCTGCGCGCAGTTGCCGGTGCTCTCAACACGAGCGGCCATCGCACCAGACGCGGCACTGAATGGCGGCTCGAATCCGTCGTGCGCGCGATTAATCAGGACGTTGCGAAAGTACAGCGAAGTTACTAAAAAGGAGCGGTCCGCTGCCCAGAAACTTTGGCGCTCGATCTTTCCAGCGGTGACGTTTGCGCGCCAATAAATAAGGCTCTGCATCCGCGGATACTGAGCCTTGACTTCAGTGCATTCCTCGAAAAGTTTACGCGGCGCCTCTGCCTCCGCCTCGGCCGCCGGTGTTGCCCATCAGCGTAATGAGCTGATCGTCGTGCAGCGGCTTGCATTCGCTCACCGTGTCGAACACCATCGTGTTCGGCTCCGCCGCTGTCCACGGCTTGAATCCCACACCCGGATTGCCCAACTTCGCGAAGCTGAGCCACGCTCCGGCAACCTTATCCTGCAGCGCTAGCGCCACTGGCCCACCGCCGGTCGCCACCCTGATGTGCGGCTCGTTCACGTTGTGGAACGCGAACGCAATCTCCGAGCAATGGAACGCCGTGATTCCACCGTCCACCGGATACTCCCACGCAAACAAATAATTCCACACCGGCGTCTTGCTCTTCTCGAGTTTCCACGCCAGCGTCTGTTTCACCCCAGGCCGCGACCCATTGGCAAAGTACAGAACGTCCTGCACTTTCTTCCGCGGAAACGCCTTCTGGAATTCCGCCACCACCTGCGCCTTCTTCTCGCCGTACGCCTTGGTCAGATTTTCGTCGGTCTCCGCCTGGCTCCACTCATTCTTGCGCCCGTCGCCGCGCGTCATCGTCCCCTGCATTTCGCTGAACACGGTCCCCGCCATCAGCGGAATCGTGTCCGCCCAATCGCAGAGTTCCCGCATCACGTACCTGTCGTCGGCGATCACGTCCCAGCCACCTCCACCGCCGCCCCGTCCGCCAGCCCCTCCGCCGGCCGCCTGCGCCACCTCGCGCGCCGCCGCGGTGCCCGCAATGATCAGGTCTTTGTACGGAACCTTCGTCAGCTTGTCGATCTCGGAACCGGTGAGGCCCAGCTGCTTCAGCGTTGCCGCTGTGATCGCCTGCTGCCTCTTGATCGCAGTTGCGGGCTCCACAGTCCGGTAGTTCAGACCGCCGCCACTCTGCGCAATTGCCTTATGGAACAGACCCTTTGCCACGGGCATGTGCATCAGCCGCGTCACCTTGCTGCCGCCGCCGGATTGCCCGAAGATTGTCACGTTGCCCGGGTCGCCGCCGAACTGCGCAATGTTCTGCTGTACCCACTGCAACGCGGCCACCAGATCCGCCATACCCGTGTAGCGCGAGTTCTCGTACTGCGTGCCGTACGCCGAAAGATCCATCGTGCCGATGATGTTCAGCCGGTGATTCAGACTCACCAACACCACATCGCCGAACCCGCTCAGGTTCTTGCCGTCATACGCATACGACTCCATCGACGATCCGTTGGTGAATCCGCCGCCGTGCATCCACACCATCACCGGCTTCTTCACGCTCGCGCTGGCGTTCTGTGTCCAGATATTCAGCACCTGGCACGCTTCATTCTGCAGCCAGTAGCGGTGCGGAAAAGCGAACTCATCGGGACCGGGCCGGTTTTGCTCCGGAATCGGGCACACCGGGCCCCACGCCTGCGCGTTCTTGATACCCTCCCAGGGTTTCACCGCCTTCGGCATTTCAAACCGCTCCGCTTCGGCGTAGGGAATGCCGAGGAAGGTGCTCGTCTTGCCGTCGCGGAAGCCACGCAACTTGCCGCCCGTCACCTGCACAACCGGCGGATTCAGGTTCGGCGAACTCGCCCCGTCCACGGTCTTCGCGCCCATAGCGGGCGCGGGCTCGATCGCCATGCCGGCCAACGCGCCGCCTACCGCGGCCGCGCCGCTCAACAAGGTACGGCGATTCATAAAGATCGATTCAGACGATTCATGCGATTTGCGATTACTCATACACCCTCTTTTCGAGCGGCAGCGACTGCGCCCGGCGACAATTCTATCCCAACTTGAGGCTTCGGATGCACAAGGCGTGATACACCCTCTTCGGGGGCAGCGTGACGCGACCGGTCCGTCGCGTCAATTAAATTCGGCAGTGCTGCGACCGCAGGGAAATGCTATAAGAGGGCTGCGAAATGCGGTCGGGCGAGCGTGATTTGTATGCCTTGAGCGGAAAGTTCCTGCGCCAGCGCATAGTTACGGTCATTCCGGACGCTTCGAGTGTCCCGACCCAAC
Source organism: Bryobacterales bacterium (assembly GCA_003170295.1). Lineage (GTDB taxonomy): Bacteria > Acidobacteriota > Terriglobia > Bryobacterales > Bryobacteraceae > Palsa-187. The sequence continues at coordinate 5,185 of PNAJ01000145.1, forward strand.
TTCGAAACTGTTCCGTCGGCCCGCGGTTTAGAAGATAGGCGAGCAAACGAACCGATCGGCGCTGATACTTTCGTCGATAACTCCACCCCGCAAACGAGTTTGATCGAGGCCTGCACTACATACGGAACTGCCTGATCGCATCCTGCGAACGTATCATGATCGGTGATCGCCAAGGCTTAGAGACCAAGTCGCGCGGCCTCCTCCACGAGTTCCCGCGGCGAGAGGTTCCGTCTTGATTGATCGGTGTGTGTACGGAGATCGATCATGTTTTCCGTTGCGCAAGGCGGGAAAGGACGGCGGCGAGCACCCGCGACGAGCTCTCGGCCGGTGTCTCGCGGTCTGTCCGGCATTCGATTTCCGCGGCGAGCGGCGCTTCGTATGGATCGTCCAAGCCAGTCACGCAGGGCAGTTCGCCAGCCCGCGCTCGGCGATAAATGCCTTTCAGGTCGCGCTGTTCGCAAGTCTCGAGAGGAGCATGCACATAAACCTCGAGAAAATTGCCGATTCGCTCCCGGATCTCATCGCGAGTAGACCGGTACGGCGAAATCGCCGCCACCAGCACGAGCACGCCGTTACGCGTTAAGAGGTCCGCGACAAAACCGATCCGGCGAACGTTCTCATCCCGATCTTCTTTGCTGAACCCGAGCCCGCGATTCAGATGCTGCCGCACAACATCGCCGTCCAGCAATTCGACTCTGTGACCCATCGCCCAGAGCTTCTCATAGACTGCCTTGCCGATGGTCGACTTCCCGGCCGAGCTCAGGCCCGTCAGCCAGATCGTCAATCCCGCTCCCGAAGACATTTCCATCGCGGGCTCTGCCGCGGTGCTGCCGGAGATCATTCCCGCTCCGAGCGTTCCATTCTTGATCGGATCGACCACGATAAATGCCCCAGTCGCGCGGTTCTCCGAGTACGGATCGCAATAAAGCGGCTGATGAGTTTCGATTTCAACGTCGCCGAATTGATTCAGATAAAGTCGATCGGCAGGTTGCCGCAACAAACTCACGGGATCGAGCACCGAGTTCACGCGAGTCACGCTCGCGCAAACGTGCCGCGTAGTGTGCTTGAGCAAATAAGGGCGGCCGGTTTCAAGCGGCTGGCAGTCCATCCATAGTAAGGTCGCGGCGATTTTCCGTGAGACCATGGGCGGGCACGCTGCGTCCACCAACAAGTCTCCGCGGCTGATGTCGATTTCGTCTTCGAGCGCCACGCTAATCGAAAGCGGCGGAAAAGCAGCCTCGATCTCCCGATCGCCGATGCGGATCGATGCGATGCTCGTCGTCCGGCCCGATGGAAGCAGGCTGACCCGATCGCCTTTGCGCAAAATCCCCGACGCGAGCTCCCCCGCGTAGCGGCGCGTCTGGCCCGACCGGAGAACGTTCTGCACGGGTAACCGCAATTGTTCCAGGCTGCGGCCCGGCTCGACCGGACTCGTCTCCAGATGTTCCAACAAAGTCTGGCCCCGGAACCACGGCATTCGCTCGGACCGTCGCACGATATTGTCTCCGTCAATCGAACAAATTGGGATGAAATGACAGTGCGCGCCGCCAAGTCCGAAGCTAAACTCAATAAACTCGCGCTCGACGCTCCGAAATACCCGCTCTTCAAAACCGGCCAAATCCATTTTGTTCACAACCACCGCGAAATTCCGGATTCCCAGCAGCCAGGCGATCACTGCGTGCCTGCGCGTTTGCGGCAGCACACCCTTACCTGCGTCGATCAGCAGCACCGCGAGGCTTGCGGTGGATGCTCCGGTCGCCATGTTGCGGGTATACTGCTCGTGCCCGGGCGTATCCGCGATGATGTACCTGCGGCGTGCCGTGGAAAAACAGCGATACGCGACATCGATCGTTATGCCCTGTTCGCGTTCTGCACGCAGCCCGTCGGTGACCAGCGAAAAATCGAGCGCGCCATCGCCACTTCCCTTCGAGGCGACGCGAAGGGAGGCGAGTTGATCCTCATAAATCGAGTGAGTGTCGTAAAGCAAGCGTCCGATCAGCGTCGATTTACCGTCGTCCACACTACCGGCAGTCAGAAAACGGAGTAAAGCCTGATCCGCCATTCAAAAATAACCTTGACGTTTTTTCAATTCCATCGCGCCGTCCTGATCGTGATCGATGATCCTGTTTTCACGTTCGGATCGCGCGGTTTGCTGCAATTCTTCGATGATTTTTGGAATTGTGTCCGCGCTGGATCGGACTGCGCCGGTGCAGTATGTGCATCCGAGTGTACGCATCCGGCAGAGAACTCGATGCGGAACTTCACCAGCGCGGAGCGGAGGATGGTGCTCCACCGGAATCAGCATCTCGCCACGAATAAGAACCTCGCGCTCCTTGGCGAAATACAGTGAAACCACTGGAATCTGTTCGGCTTCTATATACTGCCAGACGTCCAGTTCAGTCCAATTCGAGAGGGGAAAGACGCGGATGCTTTCACCGGCTTCGAGTCGTCCGTTGTAGAGATTCCATAACTCAGGCCTCTGGTTGCGTGGGTCCCACTGGCCGAAAGCGTCCCGAAAGGAATAAATTCGTTCTTTCGCGCGCGAGCGTTCCTCTTCGCGGCGAGCGCCGCCGATGGCGGCATCGATGTGGTACTCGCGCAAGGCGTCCAGCAGCGCTCGGGTTTTCAGCAGACCGCAGCATTTGCTGACGCCGAGATCGAACGGATTCGCACCGTCTTTGATTGCGTTATGGTTCGTATACACAATCACTTTCAAGCCAAGCTCCGCGCAGGTCCGATCGCGAAACTCGATCATTTCGCGAAATTTGTAAGTAGTATCTATGTGCAGCAGCGTGAACGGCACCGGGGTGGGTGCGAATGCTTTCTCCGCCAGCCTCAGCAGCACCGAGGAATCCTTGCCCACCGAATAAAGAAGCGCGGGCCGGGAAAATTCCGCCGCAGTTTCTCGAAGAATATAAATGCTTTCGGCCTCGAGCGCTCCTAAATAAGAAATCATTTCAAGGTATCATCATAGGCGATTAGGTCACGATGTACAAGGCGTCGTATCTACTCCGATGTAAGCGAGCGAGAGGCTTTTCGAACATGTTGCCATCCGGGTTCCTACGCGATGGTTTCCCACTCGCCGCGCAATTCGAGCATTGAAATTGGGTACTGACAAGCGCATGGTATCTGTTCGTAGCGTGACGCGTAGCGGCGCCACATGGTCTTTCTAGTGTTGCTTTAAGATGAGAAGGGACGTTCAGGAGCCGTTTGAAACTGGAACGAAGCGATTGGCCGCTATACATGGACAGGCTCGGGAGCCTTTCAGGGGAGTTGCGAGATTGCCTGCCGGACGCGCTGGTGATCTCTCCGGCGAAGACGGGAACAAGCTGGTTGTTCGCAAGGCTGAAAGAACATCCTGGGTTCTTCGTGCCTGAACAAAAGGAGGTCCGTTACTTTTGCGAGAAGTGGAGATTTCGAAGCCTGGACTGGTACGCCGGAGTATTCGCCGCCGGCAGAGGAAAAATCAAAGTGGATGTGAGCCCCACTTACGCCCTCTTGCCAAGGACAGCGATCCGGGCCATCCGCGAAGTTAATCCAGCAATGAAGCTGATTTTCCTCATGCGAGATCCAGTGTCGCGCGCCTGGTCTCACGCAAAACATATGTGCGTGTACGGTGAAGGCAACTTCCAGGGAGCCTCGCGGCGTGTCCCGGATGTCCGCCCGGAGCAGTGGGCGCGGAATTTCATTCACGACTTTCCCCTGACTTCTGGAACCTACGAGAGCGGTCTGACCCGTTGGCTGGAGTTCTTCCCCATGCACCAGATGTACGTTGGGTTCTACGAAGACATCGCCACCCAGCCCGGGCGACTGCTGGACCAAGTGTGCGGTTTTCTGGGAGCCCCTTTTTTTGAGTGGCCGGAGGCCAGTCTGGCTCAGCGCGTCTTTGAGGGCTCGCCGGAGGTGGCCGCCGAGGGGGACCTCGCGCGACTCCGCTTCGTACTGCGGCGGCGGGCCCGGAAGACGCTCGATCTGCTGAAGGTGAAGTTTGGCTTGGAGGTCCCCCCACAGTGGCTCAACACGCTGAGCGGATCCCAACTCGACTGCGCCTATCCCGTAACCGAGAAATACCGCGGCCACACTATCACGTACGACGGTCTTTTCTTTCGTACGATGAGGAATGCAACAGAGATACATGCGCCCATGCTGGAGCAGCTAAGGATCGTGCTGGGGAATCCGAGGGCGGAGGTGGGGCAGCACACCGAGGACGTGGCCTTGGAACGGAATCTAGACTCCGTACTCGCTCCCGACCTCCGGTATTCCGATTCTATATAACATAATGTTGGGACGTTTCGAATGGCGTGGTCCCGAGTTTCTGTCGTTAGCCTAGGTGCAAGTGACGTGACCGTGCGGTGACGTCACTTGAATTTTCAAATCGCGGCCAGAGCCGGCCGGTCGGCCCACAGCGGGTAAACCGCCAGCTGCCGGAAAGAACGCCACGCTGGCCGCGTGTTCTCCGGTCGTGGGCGCTCCCAGCCGGGGTAGCGCCTTTAGTGCGTGCTTAGAAACTGATCTTCGACCCCTGCGTTGCCTCTCGCCCTTCGTTCCAAACCTCCCTGAACCAACGACGAACCACACCTTTGTTATGTTCGATCATTCGCGGCATCTCCCGCCGTAATCTATCACATCCGGTCCGTTTAGCCATGCGCACATTGGCCACCTCTTCTTCCTTGGCGGGCTTGCGTATTCCGGCAACAGGGAGGTCCAGATGCCTGACGAACGCTATATCGGGATCAAGGCCGCTCAGCACTTGCCTGGATGTTCTGCGGAGAATGGAACACGCCGGGGGCCAGACTCAAGACGCTGGAGAAAAACGGCAAACCTTGCATTGGGCTTCATCGCACTTCATGTGATTGGTCCGAATTCCTCCCCGCGTGACGCGCGTTACAGGCGTTACAAGCGATACAGAAGTTCCTTTCTCGATGTGTGTTACGAGTTACAGAGTGCTTCCCCTTGAACGGCATCAGCTTACGGGTTCACTCATTCTCTGTAACGCTGTAACTCATAGTGTGTGTGGCGATATACTTCAAGCCCTGTTTTTTGACCAAATCGTCGGCCTTCATGCGCTTCAGCAGCATTCTCACGGCCGGTCGCGATTTTCCGATTTCAGCGGCAATCTGTGCCGGACTTAGTCCGCCCTCCTCGCGAAGCAGTTCCAGCACCTGGCGCCGTTCCGAATTGAGAAGCTGCGCATCGTCATCACCGAGGATTCGCCAGCCAAGTGGGTCCCGGTCGAACCGCATCGCGAGAGTGCGCTCTTCTGTTTCGCGCCCAACGACGTCGAGCGTGGCTTCCCCTTCTGGTTTCCGCTTCAGCTGCCAGATCGTATCAACCGCCGCAGCGATGCCGCCGGTTCCTGCCACTGCCTCGATTGCACCGTCCGATATGCCTTTCCGCATGTGATGAACCACGATGATCGCCGTCCGAAACCCCTCTGCCAGCTTTCTGATACACGAGACTTCTGCGTATTGACCGCGGAAAACATCACTCCCGCTTTTGGATCCGATCTTGACCAGCGCAGGCGTGTCCAGGATAATGAGCCGTGGCCGTAATTTCTGGATCACGGCCGAAAGCTGCTCCGCGCCGCCGCCCATGAGTGGTAGCAACTCGTAAACGAAATGTAGATTTTCAGTCCAATCACCATCAGGAGCCAGTTGCTTCAGCCTCGCCATCGTTCTCGATCGAGGCTCTTCGAGCGCCACGTACAGCACAACCCCATGGTCGACAGCCGTAATTCCGTCCACTTTCCGCCCACCGGCAATATGCACGGCACACTGGAGCGTCAACCAGGATTTCCCGGCTTTGGGCCGCGCAATCAACATAGTAAGACCGTCCCAGAGCAGATCCTCGAACAGCGGTCGAAGCGTTACGATTTGGCCCCGATAAAGCTCAGTCGCAGAAACCAACAACGGAAGACCTGTTGATGGTGCCTTGTTCTCGCTATCCCAATCGGCCAACGTCGCGAGATCCGGCTCCGCCGTCAGTTCTCGCTTCATCGAGAGACCTCTTCGCTGTCCAGCAGCGCAATCAATTCCAGCTCCGAATGCCCTTGGTTGAACCACTCAGTGACATCCTTTGCACCGCCCTCCAGTTCCAGAACGATCAAACGCACCACGTTTCTGAACAGCGCGCGCGCGATATTCAGCACCCGCTTTCGACCGGCCGGGTCATTGTCGGGGATGAGGATCACCTCGCGTTCTCGCAGGACTTCGGTAAACTGCGGTATCCACGGCGCTTTAGCCCCACCGGCGTTGGTGGTTGCCACCAATCCGTGTTCGCGGAGCGTCTCAACATCCTTCTCGCCTTCCACAACGAAGACAATCGCCGCCTGGAGCACCTCCGGCAGGCGGTAGAGAACCTGGCACTCGCCTTTTTTCCAAATCCACCCGCCAAAGCCGTCCGGCCGCCGTTGTTTGAAATCCTTTGGTTCGTAGCGCACGACCTGATAGAGAAGCTTCCCGTCTTCGTCGGTGTAACCGTAAGTGCTGACGACCCTCGGTTTCTGAGTAGGTTGAGTCCGCCACAAACCGCGGGCCTCCAATACGCCGATTACATCGCTCTGCCGGCACCCGGCGTGGCAGTGGACCAGAACCCTGCCATCCACTTCGCGGATGCTGAGGCTGGGGTTGTTGTCATTGTGCGCGGGGCATTTCGCCATCCAGCCAGAACCAGAACGACGGGCGTCCAGGGCTCGGGCGACACACGCGGCAGTCATGGCCGAACCCCAGGTCCGAAGGAGCAATTCTCCGCGATGCCCACAGTTTGTCCTCGACGCCGAACCGGAGAACGCTCGCGATTCGCGTATCGGTTGCCGTTTGAGAAACCGGCCCCGGTGAAAGCAATACGCAGGCGCCCGATGGCGCGATAGATGGCCGCGCGAGTAACGCTGAGTTCACCGCTGGTTTCGATGGCGGAATTGTCAATTAAACAGCGCGCGACGGCTCTGTCGAAGGGCGAAACGCGTGAAAGTACCTCCGCGACCTCCGCGCGAAGCTCGCACTGATCGTTTTGCGAAGGCAAGTGAAGAAAATTCTTAAGTGGTTCTTCTCGAAATTGCCCGGATCGTTTTGAGTGCATGCGACGTACCAAGGACGACAGCTTGTTGGCGACGACTCGTTCGGAAAAGGTGGGCCAATTTCCGCGCCGAACGTCATAGGCTGAACGTTTCAGCCACAACTCAAGCAAGCCCTCCTGTTCCAGGTCGCGGTGGAAGTCCGCTGGGAGCCGGTAGCGCGATGAGATCCTCGCCGCGTGGACACCCGCAATCCGCCTGGAGACTGAATGGGAATGCTCGAAAGTGAGCTCAGTCATGGCGTCCTCCGTTGTCCAAACTTTGCTCAATCTCCATGCCGAAGGCCAACCCGTGTTTGACTTCTATGACCCGAATCTCGCCGTCTCCTAGCTGGGAGATAGCGTCGAGCATCTCGAGTGTCTGCTGCTTGAGCAGAAAGTCCTCACGGGCAATTTCTGGACGTGGGCAGTTCTCCCCGCCTATCTTCAATTTCCTGACGACCCGCGGCGCAGGGTCGAAGACGGGTTCGCCGCCGCGCACTTCGAGATTCTCGATCCGACCAAAATTCAGATGTTGCATCAGTTCGACGAGACGGCGCCGGGCCCCAGAAAGCGAGGACTTTGCGATCGGTTCCGGACGGGCGGTTGCCGGAGCGTTTGGGCTTTTCACACTTCAATTGGAACCGGTCTGAGCGCTGTCAAAGCTACCAGCGGCGTCGATCAATCGATGGGCGTTGGATTGTCGCCACTTGACGAGTTTTCGCGGGGAGTGCAGGCATTCTGAATCAGGCTTTCAAACCCTTGATACTGCAAAGGCGAGCTATTAGAGCAGCGCTGTCATTGACAGCGGGGACCTCTATCTGTTGACAGCCTTTTTGTTGATCGCTTCGGAAAGGGGAATAGTGTGGTGGTGCCTTATCCTGTTGAAGCATGATCGAAGGGCGTCTAGGCTTGGAGGGTTTTTCTTGCCCCAGATCTGGCGGAGCTTCGGCCTGAACCGATTTTCGATCTCCTCATTGGTGAGTGCAGTAAAGGTTTGAAGTCCCACCAGCCTAAAGACCCGATCGTCGCGATCTGAGTAGCGGCCGTTCTTCTTTTCTTCGGGCTTCGTGCCTTTCGGGGTAGCCTGCGGGCGAGGAACTTCCTCGGTTCTATTTGTGATTGCCGCAGTCCGGTACTTGCCGGGAAACGCAAGGATGATGGCGCAATTCGAAGGCAACGTTTCGTCGAGAATCTGCGCCGAATGGGAAGCTAACGCATATTCCATGACTCCAGTGACTTCCTCTGCATGCTTACGGTGGAGACGGGCAATGCGCCCCGCCACTTCATCAGTGGTCAGAGGTTTCACGTGTCGCAGGACGCGGCTTGCTTCTCCGAATCGCTCGATCAACTGGTATTGGTTCGCAGCCTTGATGTCCTTGGCCATTCGGATGAAGCTTTCGACCAGCGTCAAATCCACGCCTTTTTCTCTCTCGCCTTCCAGCAAGTCCACCTTGTACATCTCGGCGGGGTCGTAGCCGTGGTACTTGCTCGCGAGGGCTGCAAACCGGCGACTCACGCACTGAGAACAGCGGCCGCAGTGGGTATGCAGCTTTGTCTGATCCAACGTATGAGTACAGCTGGTGCTGTGCTTGATCAACTCCGCACAGCCACCGTCCCCAATTACATCCACTACCTCGCCCTTAGTGAGCCACAGGAATGGATTTTCCACTGCAAACTGTGATCCGCTGATTTCGCTGAACAATTTGGCAAAGCCGTTAAGTACCTGCGGATGCGTGGTCCGCGTGGCGCGCGCACCGATAACCTGCTCACTAATGGGAAGATTCAGGCTGACGACTCCGTTTTCATAAAACCGGAGCCGGTCGAGCCTATACGCACGAGCGACCGCGTATGCAAGACTGGCATACAAAAATGATCGGGTCCTCTGGGTGTACTCCCTACCCAGCGCCTTGTCCTTGTTTGCCCATACGGGGATATGAAATGGCTTGTGCGCGCACAGAGGATTCAAGTCTTGTACCAACTGCTTCTGCTTGCTATGAATCTTCGGGTTTGATCGATGGCTGACAAGCGCAACGCGCCGGCCATCGCATACCGCTTCACGCACCGCGCCGCCGAGCGAGTCCAGGCCGCCGGAGAACAGCAAAACCTCATCCAACTCCTCTTGCTGATTGGGAGATTCGCCGAACTCCAGGTAGCGCTGGATAGGGGCGGATTTCTGCTGCTTTCCAAACTTGAAATCGTATTGGTCGTCGGACAGGAACGACAGGGTATCCCGGAGGCAGTCTTGCACCACTGGCGAGGACCAAACGTCAGGCGCTCTGACCGGAATGCAAAAGGCGAACTTCCGTCTCCAATTTTGACCGAAGGCGATCACCCCCTCTCCACCGCGAGTGATGGCTTGGTCGGCGCTGTACACGTAGGTGGCGATTTCTATGAGATCTGCAAGCACACCCGGAAGGTCGGACGACAGCCGCTGCGTAATGTTCGTAATCTTCAAGTTCACATTCGGGTCGGCACCGTTGAGATCAAGCACTAACAAATCGTCTTGGTTCGCGCCAGACGGGGCGGGCGTACCGCCGCAGAGGATGATGCGTTCAGTGCCCGCCACCCTCTGCTCCTTTATCGAGTTCTGCCCGGAGCTTTTTCAGTGCAACCTGGATGAAATTGGCTGCTTTCCTTTGTGTTATTCCCCCTTTGAAGTTGGTCTTTGAATACCAGCCACCCGCAAACTGCTCAACGATTTTGGATGCCTGTTTACAATGGACCGACAGAGCCTCTCGAAACTGCCGATTCTCGTCAACACTGCGGTGGTTTGAAAGTTCCCGGCTCAAGAAGTAGGTGAGGTATCGCTCCGAGAGCCGCGAGAAAAAGTCGCGCACCAGGACCGAGAAGTTCTTCGGCGTGGCCAGGCTCGCCAACTCTCGCTGAACATCCGCAGGCGTGGTTCCGAACAGGCTTTCGGTCCCTTGCCGAAGCGTGGACGTGAGGCTTTCAGCTGCCCCCATTTGTGCCATCTCCCCGAGATCCGTTCGACCCCCAATGAGCCGGATATGCGCATCGACCGAATCGGTGAATGCACCTACAAGGTCAAGCAGACCAGGATCATCCGCTACGGGAATCCCAAGCTTCCTCAGTTCTTCGCTGTAATCTGACTTCCGGGCGCAGAGGGGCAGTTGGGTTAGCAGCCAAAATGAGTAGGCTAGGGTGGGATCGCGCGCCGCTTCTTCAAGCCCGTGCTTCGAGGCGTCGAGAGTGGCAGCGGCGATTTGGTCGGTGGCCGCCCCCGAGTCCAGAAGAGCAACAACCTGCCGCCACTTTCGCGTTCGTGGTAAATTCCCGAGCCGAATGTGCCCCATACACTCTCGCGGTTCGCTACTGGATTCCTATTTCGAAAATCTATTTCCGCTCGACAAACAAATTATTTAATCGGCGGATATTCCGCTAACCTTTACGTAATAACGAGTGCGATGATGCGCCTTTCTGGAAGAACCCGCTTCTGATCGATCGTGCAGTGCGTCACACGCTTCCATCAATAGAGTGCCACATCCGGGGCAAGTTCGATGGATCAGCAAAGCCTCGAATGAGTTTCGAGGCGGCGATGATTTTCGAAAGTGGATATCTGCCGGCTAAATTAAAATAGAGGAATTGATGGTGTATTTCCAGGGGTCACCCATTCAAACCGCGGCTTTCCGAAACCAAGAATAAAATCTCCTGGTGGCGGACACTTTACGAAGATATCGCGTATATAGTAAGCAGACAGTTTCACCAGACAGCGCATTGACCGCCAAGCGGATCTCGTTGTGGGTGTCGAAACGACACGACCATGCGAAACCGCCCAAACCTTCGATCTAATTCCAATCAAGTGCAAGCCCTATGCCGCGATACCCACCAGAGGGAAAATCGGGTGGGCCGATCATGAATCCCCGGGGGAGGATGACAGTCGAGGAAATCGCGCGTCGCCTGGACATCGGCCGTCAGGCGGTCTACACGATGCTGGAGCAGGGAATCATTCCTGCCGTCCGCCTTGGACGACGGTGGATCGTCACCCGGCACGCGTTCGAAAACTGGGAGCGCACCTGCGGAATGCCGACTGGACTTCAACCGAATACCGAGCCTAAAGTGACGTGACGCTATGCCCGTCTACAAACGCAAATACCGGTCGGGAAAGGTAGTTTGGTACTACCAATTCGCCCTGACGGGATCGACACGCCGGAATCAGAATCTTGTCACCGAATCTGGATTCGCGACCAAGCAGGAGGCCACCGCCGCCAAGGCGGTGCGCCGCGCAGAGGAACTGGTGCGTCAGGCGGCCACCGGCGGCGTGGCCGCGCCCATGCCGACGACGCTGGCGATGCTCCTTGCAGAGTTCATGAACCAGCACGCCGAGGAAAACTTAGCGCCGAAAACCGTTGAGCGATATCGCGAGATGGTTGCGTACATCGCGCCGGAACTGCTCGCGATGAACATGACTGAGATTACGCCGCTTCATCTCAGCCGCGAGTGGACGCGGTTACTGAAGTCCGGCGGCCACACCCGCAAGTCCAAGACGCCTCGCGCAATGAAGCCGAAGACGGTCAGGAACATCGCTGGCTTGGTGTCCTCAGCATTTGTGCGCGCGATCAAGTGGGGACTGGCCACCATAAATCCTGTGACCCACAGCGATCTCCCGAAGGTGAGGAAGCGCTTCGGAATGGCGCTGCTCCCGTCGGAGCAGGATCGCCTGGCCCAGTGTGCAACCGGCCCATGGTGCCTCCCGGTTTTTCTCGATGTGGCGGCAGCGAGCGGCGCACGGCGCGGGGAGGTTTTGGCTCTGCGATGGTCGGACCTCAAAGGCATGACCGTGTTCATTGATCGGTCACTCTGCCAGACCAGGGACGGGCTGGTGTTCAAGAGCACCAAGACCGAGGAGCCTCGCAAAGTGGAGTTGCCGCCGTCGATGGTGGCTTGCCTTGAGGCGCATCGACTGCGTCAGGATGAGTTCCGCCGTCAGTTTGGCCCGGACTATCGCACCGAACTGGACCTGATCTTCGCCAACCCGGATGGATCGCCATTGATGCCTAATTCGATTTCATCAACGGTGTCGCGGCTCTGCCGGCGCCTGGGCCTCCCCAAGGGAGCATCCCTCCACGTCCTGCGACACAGCCACGCGAGCCTCCTGCTGACCGACGGTGTGGACCTTGCGACCGTCTCCGCGCGCCTCGGCCACTCATCCGTGCGCACGACCGCCGACATCTACAGCCACGCGATCCGCGGCAAGGACCACGCGGCCGCCCAGTGTTGGGACGACATCATGCAGCGAGCGCGCGGCGAGACAGAAAAAGCCAAAACTGTAAACTAGAAGTCGCGCGCGCCTAAAAGAGCCGATTCGTAAAACGGGCGTCGTTTTACTTTCGGGGGGCAACTCCCCGTGAAGGGCTTCGTCGATTCGGGCCAGCCCTCCGAGGCCCGGGGCGATCTTGCTGGAGTTAGGATGCACTTCTCGATATCGACGTTACTCCAAGTGCCCCATGAGGAATCACGGAAACACTTCCTCTCCTTCAGCCGCGCGGTCTGGCGCTCCTTCACGGTCACCAATCCACTCCATCGGGCCATGAATCAGACCCGCAATTTCGCGCGGGTCGGCGGAGGCTTTCGTGTGGCAATCGTCGCAGAAATATACCCACTCGGAGAAGAACCGGTCGTCCAGGTTGGAGAACACTCGGGGCCCACCTGCAATCTTCATTAAGTGCGCTCCACCCGATGTTGCGCTCTTGACAAGAAAGTGGGCGCAAATCATGACGATTTCTCCGGCTCGGGGCTGTCGGTCGGTTTGCGTTTTCATTGACGTGACTTCTATGGCCACCAACGGTAATTGGTGGGCCTGTTTCCGCTCTAGGGAGCATACAGCCTCGCACCCGCGGGCGCAATGGGCTTGGGCCGAGCCCCTCTCTAGAGAAGGACCGCGGCGCACGCCGGAGCCCCCGACAAGTCTGCCGCTCAACTCGAAAGACCAGATTTCATGCCATGGCGCAGCAGTTGGTTGGGTTTTCTTCGTGTCTGGAACCGCCTCCGGACCCGCTGAACCGCGTCGACAAACCTTCGACAACTTTCCCGTAGTCCGGTTTCGGCGTAGGATAAGTGCCGGGTGAAGTGACCCGGCCCGGTCGGCATCACCCCTCGCGGGGCAGGCCGCGGGCATCGAGGCGCCCGACCGCGACCAGGATACCGAAGAGGATGGCCTCAGGGCGCGGTGGACAGCCGGGGACGTAGACGTCGACGGGGAGGACCCGGTCGACGCCGCCGGCGCTGGCGTATCCCTCCCCGACGATGCCCCCGGAGGCGGCGCAGGCTCCCACGGCGATCACGACGCGCGGGTCGGGGACGGCCTCGACCGTGCGGCGGACGGCGGTCTCCAGATTGCGCGTGACCGGGCCCGTGACCACGACCCCGTCCGCGTGGCGTGGGGAGGCAACGAAGTCGATGCCGAGGCGACGAACGTCGTACACGGGGTTCAGGAGGGCGGCGAGCTCCCAGTCGCAGGCGTTGCAGGAGCCGGCGTCGAGGTGGCGGAGGTGCAGCGACCGGCCGAGTACCCGGTGGATCTCGGACGAGGCGCGGGCGGCCTCGGCATCCCGGTCGGGTGCTGGTCCCGCCGCCAGGACGGCAGGGTCGTCGGCCACGACCTCGATCCGCAGGTCGTCGCGGCGGTGCGCCGCGAGCTCGAAGTCCCGTCCCATGACGACCGCGTCTGCCCATGGATCCTCGGCACAGCGGCCGCAGAAGACGCACCGCGCGAGGTCGAGAGCGACGTGGCGGCCTTCGGCGTCGAAATGCTCCGAGATCGCACCCGCCGGGCAGACTGAGGGAGGCGGCAGGTGGCTACCGGCGCGTAGCACCGGCGCCCCGCGAAAGCGGTCCGGCGGCACGCTCGGCTCCGCAGGGTAGTGGATCGTGACCACCCCGGTGCGAAGCGCGTTTATGAGAATTCGCAACATGTCAGCGATCTGTGCACGAGTAGCAGAGCTCGAAGCTCTTGTTGACGAGCGGAAAGTCCGGAACGATCGCCGTCTCGGCGGCCAGGGCCACGGCGGGCCAGTTGTGGTAGCTCGGCGACCGGAGGTGGTATCGCTCCACTCGCCCGCCCGGATCGGTGCGAAGCCAGTGGACCGCCTCGCCTCGCGGCGACTCGATGGCCGAAATCCCGATCCGTCCACCCGGCAGCGGCTCTGGGAGGGCTACCTGCAACGGCCCTGGCTCGAGCCGCCGGACGAATTCTCCGATGAGGCGGATCGACTCCCGGGCCTCCAGGGCGCGAACCGTCACGCGGGCCATCGCGTCGCCGCCGTCCGAGACGGTAACAACGTGCAGGTCGGGCGGCTCAGGACCCGCAAACGCTCCATGGGGATGATCCCGCCGCGCATCGCGGTCCACACCACTTGCCCGGGCCGCCACTCCGGCAACCGCGAGGTCCACTGCAGCCTGGTGTTCGAGGACACCGGTATCGTCTAGCCGATCGACCACCGACGGGTTGGCTTCGATCCGCTCCATCAGGCCGTCAAGCCCGGCGAGAGTTTCCTGGATCGTGACGTTGACGGCTAAGAGGACGTCGGCCGGGACATCGAGGTGCACGCCGCCCGGGACCACCAGGCCCCGGAGGAAGCGATTGCCGGTCAGCCGCTCGTTCATCTGCTGGAGCCGCTCCTTCAAACGCGCGCCGGTGGCGGTTCCGTAGTGGAAGGCAGCTCCGGCGCAGATGTTGCCGACGTCGCCGACGTGGTTGTACAGCCGCTCCAGCTCTAGAGCGATGCTCCGGATAAGCCGGGCTCGTGGCGGAGCGTCGACCGCGGCAATCTGTTCGAGCGCCTCGCAGTAGCCCAGGCCGTGCGCGACCGAGCAGACCCCGCAGATACGCTCGGCGATATAGAAGGCGTCGAGCGGCAAGAGTCCCTCCATCCGCTTCTCCAGTCCGCGATGTGTGTAGAACAAGCGCGCGTCGAGATGGAGCACGGTCTCGCCGACCGACGTGAAGCGGAAGTGACCCGGCTCGATGATGCCGGCGTGGATCGGGCCAACGGGGATTTCGAAGACGCCCTCGCCCTCCGCGACGAGGTGCGGGAACTCGTCGGCGGGCTCAACCGGGACGCGCCGCGACCCGTCGAAAGACTTACGGAGCGGGAAGACGCCCGGCGGCCATCCGTCGTGAACCACCAGCGGGCGGGGATCGGGATGCCCCACCGGAACGATTCCGAAAAGGTCCTGCATCTCACGCTCGTGCCAGTTCGCGGCAGGCACCGCCGTCGTCAGGGAGGGTACCTCCGGATGCGCCGCATCCACGGAGACCAGCAGCGTCACGAACCGGTCCGGGGCGCCGGGCGTGGTGGGCTCGAAGACGTAGCGAACTTTAAGATCGCCGTCCGGAGTCGCCGTCTCATCGGTTGCGACGACCGTGGCCAGGGCCATCGAGTGCGGTCCGATGAGCGCGGCGGCCGCGGCCGGGAGATCGCCCGTGCGACTGAGGCGCACGGTGAGGTCCGATGGGCGCGGGCCAACACTCGCGTCGATCGAGCCGCTCGCGTATGCCCGCAAGGCGTCCGTGAGGGCACGGTCAGTCATCGGACGATCTCCGTGGCGCGCCGGAGGAGCCCGTCGAAGCTGGCGGGTATGGTGAGTCCGAGCAGGATCATGATTGCGGCGAGCAGCATCATCCCCAGGAGCGGAGACCAAGTCTCGGGCTCGCGGCTGACCGCGGCCGCCGGCTCGCCGAACACCATCGAGCCTACATGGTGGAGCAGGCCGGCAAAGATGATGACGACCATCGCCAGAAAGATCGCGATCGCCACCCAGTGACCCTGGCCGATCCCGGCGCGCAGCACCAGCAGCTCGCTCACAAAGATCGAGAACGGCGGCACGCCGGCCAGCGATAGCGCCGCGAGCATGAGGAGCGTTCCGCCGATCGGGGCCACGCTCAGCAGTCCCCGGATGACCCGCATATCGCGCGAGCCGTAGCGGGCGATGGCTTTACCGGCGGCGAAGAACGCGAGGGCCTTGGTGATGCCGTGATTTACGACGTGCAGCAAGGCGGCGTAGGTCCCGATGCGGCCGCCGAAGCCCAACCCAAGCGCCACGATCCCGACGTGCTCGACGCTGTGGTAGCCGAGCAGGCGCTTGATGTCGTGCTGAGCCAGAATAAATGGGGTGGCCACGACCACCGAGATGAGGCCGAACACCAGCAGCACCCCTGCCGGGAACGCCGGGCCGCACGCGGCGGCGGCGATCGTCTGGAACCGGATGATCCCAAGGAGCGCGCACTTGATGAGGACGCCCGAAAGCAGCGCAGAGACCGGCGTGGGCGCTTGGCTATGCGCGTCGGGCAGCCAGAGGTGCATGGGCGCGAGACCCGCCTTGGTGCCGTAGCCGACCATCACGAAGATGAAACCGATCCGGACGATGCCGGGATCGAGCGTGGGAGCGACTTTCATGATCGCCGACCAGCTCAACGCTCCCGCGCCTCCGTGGAGGCCGGCGGCAGCGGCGGCGGCATAGATGACCACCGTTCCGAACAGCCCGAAGGAGATGCCAATGGTGGTCACGATGATGTACTTCCACGCCGCCTCCAGGCCGTGCTGATGTCCGTGGTAGCCGATGAGGACGGCCGAGGTGATCGTCGTCCCTTCCATGGCGATCCACAGGACTCCGAGGTTGTCGGCGAGGACCGTCACCACCATTGTCGCGACAAAGGCGTGCACCAGCGCGAAGTAGGACCGTAGCAACTCGGATTTCATGTTGCCGACCGCCAGCGCCTGCTTAAGCCACCCCACCGTATAGATGGACACAGCCAAGGTGAGGAAGGCGACAAGGAGAAGAAAGATGAGCCCGAGGTCGTCTATGCGGAGGAGGCCGATCGCCCGCGGGCCGCCGGATGCCACCTCGCGCGCCAGGACCAGTGTGAGAGCGAGAAGGACCGCCGAGCCACAGACATCGATGGCCGAGAGGATGCGGCGGTCGTGCGTCGTAAGCATGAGCAGCGCCGTGACGGCCGGGACCACCGGAAGAACCCACAGGAGCGTCTCAGACACGCATCATCCCCTCAGCCTGTCCAGGTCCGCGATGTCAGCGTCGACCGTCGAGCGGACCCGGAGCACCATGATCGCCATGACGAGCGCGGCGAGGATGACGTCGAGAATCACACCGATTTCAATGATGAGTGGCATGCCCTGTGTCACCGACATCGCTGTGAAAAAGATCCCGTTCTCCGACGCGAACAGGCCTACCATCTGGGTCAGCGCGGTCTTTTGGGTGGCCATGGCCAGCACGCCAGTCAGCGTGAGAGCGATGCCGACCGGAAGTGCGTTGCCGGTAATCGCCTGCCGGACGGAACCGAGCGAGGCACTCAGTTGGAACGACACCACAACGATCAATACCGCCAGGGCGAGCGTCGCGCCGACCGGGATGACCGGCTCCACCTCGCGCCGGATGTTCATGCGCTGGACTACATGGTGCAGCACCCACGGCAGCACCATGGCCTTGACAATGAGTGTGATGCCCGCGATGACCCAGAGATCCACGTTCCCGGTGGCCGTTGCGAGGACCGCGCCTGCGACGGCGATGAAAAGCGACTGCGCGGCCACGGCATAGATAGCACGGTAGATCTGACCTGCAGCGACGATGAGGATCATCGTGAACAGCAGGAGCGCGCCGAGGTCGTCAATGATTGTGTGAACCGTCTCGGCGCTCACAAGATCCTCAGTGCCAGCGCCGTGAGGGCGCACGCGAATCCGACGCCGAGGTACTGCGGCACGCGGAACAGCCGGAGCTTGGCGTAGGACGACTCGACCAGCGCGAGGTAGAGCGCGAGCACCAGGATCTTCACCGCGAACGCGCCGGCTCCGAGCAGGAGGCCCGTGGCGCCCGCGCTGTCCGCCGGCAGGGCTGGGAAGAAGAGGGCTGCGACCAGACCGAGGGTCACGATCTGGCGCATGTGCGTCGCGAGCATCATGCAGCCGAGCCCCGGTCCGGAGTGCTCGATCAGCATGCCTTCGTGCAGCATCGTGAGCTCGAGGTGGGTGTCCGGGTTGTCCACCGGGATGCGGCCTGTTTCCGCCGGGAGCAGCACCAGCATGGCCGCAAAGCCGAGAAAGTCCGCCGCGTGCCAGGCGACGATCCACGACGTCCCGCGGTGCGCTGCCAGGGCGCCGAGCTCCGTGGTTCCGGCGGTCAGCGCGGTGGAGAACACCACCATCATCAAAACCGGCTCGACCAGCGGCGCGATGGTCATCTCGCGCGAGGCCCCCATGCCGCCGAACGCGCCGCCGGCGTCGAGCGCGCCGATTGCCGTGAGGAAGCGGGCCAGCGCGAGCAGCCCGAGAAGCATCAACGCGTCGCCCAACGGGAAGGCCGGCGGCCCCACCCGGACGACCGGAACCAGTGCGCCCGCAGCCACCGTGGCAGCCAGCACCAGTACCGGAATCGACCGGAAGAAGCCCGAGGCCGTGTCCGCTTGCACCGTACCCTTGCGGAGCAGCTTGATGAGGTCGCGGTAGGGTTGGAGGACCCCGGCCCCCTGGCGGCATTGGAGCCGGGCTTTCATCTTCTGAATGGCGCCGGTGACCAGCGGCCCGAGCAGCACCAGGAGAGCCATTTCGAGGAGCACCAGCACGAGCGGTCTGTCGCCGGTCATTCTAAGATCACCCCATTCATCGGTAGATCACCCCGATCAGCAGAAGCGCCACAATGAGGGTTCCCAGCACGAACCCAATATACCCGTAGATGCGGCCGGTGCTGCGGGCGCGAATCGTCCGCGAGAGCGCCGAGATCTCCCGTTCGACGCGGTGGTAAATCTGCGTCTCCGCGAGGTCCACGATCTCTCCGGCGTAGTGGATGCGCTGGACCACGTACGGGGTCCCGGCGGTCTCGCGGGTCACTTCGCGCCGGGGGTGGTAGAGCGCCGCGAACACCAGCCGGAGCGGCTTGGCAAACGCGGTCGCCGTGTAGTCGAACCGTGTCGTGGGGCTCATCCCGCACGTCCAGGTCGGCGCGGCGCGCGCCGGGGAACGCCGCAATCCGTGGCGTAGGATCCACGCCATCGCGGTGAGCGCGATGAGAAGCGCGGCCATCATGGTCATCGAAATAGCCGTGGCGTCCGTCCCGGACGGCGTCAGCGCCGCGGACAGCACCAGCGGGCCGCGGGCCGTCACAACAGCGCTCGCTGCGGGGCCGTGGAGTAACATGGCTGTCGGCGCATCGAGCAGGCGTATCGCGTAGCCCGGCGCGACGCCGAGGGCCACGCACAGCAGCGCAAGCCACACCATTCCGGCAATCATCGATGGCGGCGCCTCAGTGGCGTGCTCCGCCTGGGCCGTTCGCGGACGGCCCAGGAACGTGACGCCGAACGCCTTCGCGAAGCACGCGGCGGCAAGGCCTCCCGTGAGCGCCAGCATCGCCGCGGAGAAGACGATGACGAGCCCGGCCGGGCCGTGGACACGGCTGCCTCCGCCCAGGAGCGCCTGGAATGTGAGCCATTCGCTGACGAACCCGTTGAGGGGGGGAAGGGCTGAGATCGCGACGGCGCCGAGCAGGAACAGGCCCGCTGTCCAGGGCATGCGCCGGGCGAGCCCGCCAAGCTCCTCAATGTTGCGGATGTGCGTGCGGCAGAGAACGCTGCCCGCGCCGAGGAAGAGCAGTCCTTTGAAGGCAGCGTGGTTGACGGTGTGAAGGAGTGCGGCGGTGAGCGCGACGGTCGCAAGGGCGCCGCTCACGCCATCCTGGCGCCACAGAATCATCGCTAGTCCCACTCCGATGAGGATGATCCCAATGTTCTCGACACTGTGAAACGCGAGCAGGCGCTTGAGGTCGTGCTGCTGGAGCGCGTAGAGCACCCCGAGCACGGCCGAGATCGTGCCCACGACCAGCACCGTCCACCCCCAGGAGGGCGGGAGCGGCCCGTCGACTGGGGCGAGGAGATCGAAGGCGAAGCGCAGAATCCCGTAGATCGCGACCTTGAGCATGACGCCCGACATCAGCGCCGACACATGGCTTGGGGCCGCAGGGTGTGCGCGCGGAAGCCAAACGTGGAGGGGGACCACGCCCGCCTTGGTGGCGAAGCCCCCCAGGGCCAGGAAGAACAGCGTCGTTCGTGTCGTGCTGTCCAGGTGATCCGCCGCCGCGCGAAGGGCCGCAAAGTCGAACGCCCCGCCCCGCTCGGTCAGCGCAAGGAAGGCGACGAGCAGCAAGGCCGTCCCTCCGTGGGCCATCACCATGTAGAGAAGACCCGCCCGCGCGTTCTCGCCATCCCGGTCGTCGGAGACGACGAGGACGTAGCTGGAGAGCGTCATGCCTTCCCAGCAGAGGAGGAAGGTCAGAGCATCGCCGGCGCAGCAGAGGAACGTCATGCAGCCCAGAAACATATTCAGCGCGAATACTTGTGCGGCCTGCCGCGCCCGTCCCGCCTCGGGCGAATGTGCCCGGAGGTAAGCCGGACCGTAGATCGCCGCTGCGACGGCCACCAGGGAGATGACGAGCAGGAAGTAGGCTGAAAGCCCGTCCACCGAAAGCGATAGCCTAGCGAACGGGAAGAGAATCGGAAGCGGCTGCGTCAGCGTACGGCCCGGGCCGCCGAGGAGAATGACGAGCGAAACGCCGAGGCCTGCCGCGGCCCCCGCAAGCGCAGCCAAGTGACCCACGCCGATCGCAAGTCGGCCCGACCACCGCGCCAGCAGGGACGAAAGCATCCCCACTCCGTAGCACGCAGCGATCAGACTTAAGCCAGAATCGACGCCCACGTTGCCCCGCTTCGGTCGCGGCCAGACCTCCGAACGGCGCGCCGTCAACGCGACGGGCAACCATCGTGGACCCACGCCGACCGCGCGCCCATCGTACACTCATTGCACCCGGGATTTCCATTTTGACCTCCCGGCCCAGTTCAGTATACACCGATCTGTCTCTCCCGGCGCTCATGCGAGTACCCCTGCGCAGCAGTTATTGAAAAAACTAGAGCGATGATGTTGTTCGAACTCCGGCTGTTCGTCTGCGCCCCGCCATTCTGTCATTCCGACTTCTTCGTATCGGGAGGGCAAACGACTTCGAGCACGCGTCTTAATCGCTACCCGCCACGCTACCTCTAAAACCTTCGTGATCGCTTGATTTCAGCAATCGAATAACGAGCAGGCGGTGCGAGCTTCGAAGGAGATCATTCTGTGAGAATCGCCGATCCATGGGTGCTACGAGTTCTCGGTCGCCTCAACATCAGCAAATGATTCTGGAAACGGCTCGTCTGAACATAAGCCAGCCGTATGCGGTGTTCAACAGCAATTGCAAACACTTCGCTTCGCACTGCTACACGCATCAAGCCCAATCGCTTCAGTTGCAACAGGGCGTTCTCCTGGCGGGATTGGTCGTCGCTGCCTGCGCTGTTGGTTCAACATCGTCGAGCAGTCGTAGGTCGTAACCCTGACGGGGCTGGCCGAAGCCAGAGGAAAGCCGCCAGGAGACCAGATGTTCAGTTGCACTGACTCTGAAGAGACTCCAGACACTCAATGGAATTCGAGAAGACCTGATCGTGCGAATTCTTGACAATCAGGCCATTGAGCGTGCTCACACGATCCCCGTTGATTGTTGCCGGAACATTCGTAGCGGCGGTCACAAGAACCATAGCCCTTGTTGGCGAAATCGGGTAATAGAACTCCAGCGATTCTGGAGGGATCTCCCCGAAAGTTGCGTGCAGATTGATAATCGGCTGATCCCCGGTGATAAACGGAATCCCTGTCTGGTTGTTCAGCACAACCAGTCTGTGCTTGCCCCTCTCTTCATACAACGAGTCGGCAATCCGCATGGCAGAAATCAGTGTGTACAAACCCCGAACTCTGTTCATGTCAGACCCGGCTAACGGCGACTTCACGGCCCCGATTGCCTCTCTCATCCTTTTCGTTCTCATGTACTGGACACAGATCGCATAGAGGAATTCATAGGACGCTTTGGGGTCGAGAAAGAACTCGGTGTTGTCGTCGAGCATGTCATCGAGAGCACCCATCAATCCCTCCTCAATGCCGCAATGAAGATTCTCTTCGCCATTGACAATCTGTTCTTCAAGCCAAGCCGATACCTGCGGATCAACAGCCGGGTTCATTTCGATCAGCTTTTTGATGGCAAACGGAAGTGAAAAGCATTGGATGAGCGACTCGGCATTCGACCGCACGAAATCGTTCGCCGACTTTAGAAGAGTATCCCGAATCAGCGTGACATCTTCTGGCGTAATCGGTTGGAGCTTGTAGAAGTGCTTTTCGACTGCTACTTTCGTCAAGTTAGACTCACGGATTTCCCCCTTTCGCAGTACCACCAGTTGATCCTTGGTGGCCCACGGTTTCAAATAGCGGCGAAAAACGTAATGCTGACGTTGTTTCTTTCCAAAGAGCTTCAGCTTGGCTTCGATTTCAGGCGGGAGCAAAGAATTTCTCCTTGATGCTTACAGAGGAACCGTCCCTCCGACGAAAGGCTTTGGTCGTTGTCGTAGTGTCCATGAAAACGTCCTCCGGGCGTATCAATTCACTCCGTAAACGCTCTTCCCCTGCCCCAAGTATGCCTCATAGAAATGTTGGTAAACCGTATCGCACTTCTGCTCGTAAAGGTCCTTCGTGTACGCCCTTGGAAGCTCGTTGAGAATGTCCTTGATCGTGACCAGGACCATCGCTCGTGTGGTCTGCTGCTTTCGCCAATCGAGCACCAACTTTTCCCTCTTCAGTTTTTCCAGGAGCGTCTTCGCCACCTTTTTCACTTCCCCCGACTCCTGTTTATTAAGCGCCACATCCGGCTTAGTGAGCAAATCGAAAATCACCAACTCTTCCTCGGTTAACTGTTCAGCGATACCCCGCTTCTCTTCGGCGTCCAGGCGCTTGGCGAACACGAGCAGCTTGTCGAAGAAGACCTGGACGTTGATCGCTCCGTTGTTGTACTCGTCGATCATCTTTTGGAATTCTTCGAGGAAGTCGATGCGGGTCCGGTTCACCTGGATCATTCGTGCCAGCTTGAATGTGAGCTTCGCCCGTAGCTTCTGCACTTCGACCGGTTTGCGGCTCCCCTCGAACTTGTCCCGGAGCGCTTCAAAGTCAATCTGACTCAAATCGACGTATCGGTTTGGATCAGACACAGGCGGCATCAGGTAGCCCTCCGCTCCAATGGATTGGTCGAGCAGCCTTCGATTTCGGCCATCACTTCGGCGATGTCCACTGGCGGGATCTCGGAGCGGATCTTGTCGGCGATTACACGAAACACCTTGCAGATCGGTCCGAATTCGTTGGCAGCGGTATCCGGCAGGAGCGACTTGAACAAGCCGTCACCATCCGCAGCTTCTCGTGGCCGGGGAAGCGGAAGTTGACGAACCACTCCCGGTAAATCATCTTTGCCATCTTTTCGAGAATTTTGATGCGCCGGGTGTTGTTCTCGATCAGGTCGTCGTAGGCGGAAAGGATACGGACAACCGCTCTTTGAGCAGAAATCCCAGGAAAGTGGAGCGGAAGAGAGCGGATCATCTCAAGGCTCAGATAGCTCTGGGCAACGCCACCCTTCGTGCCATAAACGGCGCTCTGGAACTTATCGTCTCGCATCCAGTAATAGAGGTACTCTGGCAGCACAGCATCTTTATCGGGGCGAATGATCCAACGCTACTCGACAGGCCGAAATGGTCCGACGCCTGAACGACGTATGGCTCACCAAGCGTTCCAATGATCCCTACGAGCACATCTCCGGTGATCGGTCTGGTGATTGCCTTTGAGTGGTGTCGAAAATGCTTGGCGAAGTCTTCCGAGGAAATGAAATCGACCTTTGACAAGTCCAGTCCATGTGGTTTGAAGTTCTTGGACGTGAGATACATCACCCCTTCTGTTTGTCGTGCGATCTTTGCATGTGCGCCATCGCCGACCGTGCAGTGCCCTCCGATTCGTGATTCAGTCCACTGCGTCCGGTGGCGCATCAAGATGCCCTTGCCTCCACCAGCGCCGTCACACTCCCAGCAAGCCGCCCCGCGAAGCCTCGCTCCTAGTCACCCGCTGGTTTACGGCGCCGATTTGCAGGGTCGGCTTCCGCTCCGGCCTAAGCGCGCCCCGCAAAGCGGGTCGCAGGCCTACGCTCCAGCCGCCCCCGCAAATCCCTAAAAGCAAAGCATCCACTGCCTACGAAGTGGTCTACTTTCTCTCCGCCTCGGTGGTCTATTTTTACTCCGCCCTTGACATTGCCGACCCTCATAAGGCGCTCCGCGAGATGAGACGCGTCCTGAAGGCCAGCGGCACACTCATTTTTGTAGAGCATGGCCGAGCGCCTGATCCCGGTGTCGTTGTGTGGCAGGATCGGCTCACACCTGTCTGGAAACGCATAGGCGGCGGTTGCCATTTGAATCGCAAAATCGACGAAATCATCAAAACTGCGGGATTTCAAATTCCGAAGCTCACGACTTCTTATATTCCAGGACCACGCCCCATGACCTATACCTACCAAGGGATCGCGCAGACGATCCGATGACGTGGCGAATCAGGTGGTCCCTTGCTTACCGGCGATAGGGCGCGGGTTGCAGTCTTGCCGTTCGCTGCGATGGTGCCCGGCGTGTAGTTCCCTTGCTACTGGTTATGGTTGCGCTCCCGACCGCGCCGATGCCGTGAATGAAAACAAAGTACTTATGGCGAAAAGGACAGCAAGCTCCCTATCGATTCGTTTTTTGCATTTTGGTGGTTTCTTCATGCGATTTTCAGTACTTTCTATTGCGATTAACGCGTTGCATTGCGGTTCGATGATATGTCCGGCGGAGGCGGTCCTAAGGCTGTCGCGACTTTTTGCTGGTGAACCGCATTTTGACTGCCAGTGGACGGCGATGATCACCGTGGACGAACTCATCGAGCACGGGTGTCAGACATCATTGTTGGTCGAATCGATGTCTACTGACTGCGCTCAGAAAACATAAGCGATCGCCATATTGGCGACGTTAATGGTGGCGTCCAGCGTTCGCTGGTTCTGATAATTGGACATCAAACGGCGCCATTCCCAAGCCCAGGTGATGTGGGGCGAGACCTTGTACATCAGATTCGTCATATAGGTCTGGTTCTTGGCGCGACTCCCAGTGATCAAGTTGTGCCCTTCGTCGGACTCCAACCCGTACGCGAGGTTGATCTGCCACTTCCTGTTGAGATTGACTTGGGCCTGCGCCCAGCCGCCGCTGGCCAGCACGCCATGTTCGCCGGGCGTGCCGACGGCCAGAACCGACTGGCCCGAGGCGACGCTGAATAAACCAAGGCCGCGTCGCGAAAAAGCCTCGCCGGAGAGAGAGAAATACTTGGAGACCGGCAGCGTGTAATCCAGGTTAACGCCCCAGGAATCGACCGCCCGCGCCACAGTGACCCCGCTTAGGACACCGACGTTGTCGCCGCGGCCATAATGCCCGCTCAGGCCGACGGTGGCATCGCGATCGCCAATTTTTCCGGTAACCGCGAGCCTGCTCTCGACGGCGGGACCTTGCCCTCGCTCGCCGATTCCCGGCGTCCGGGCATCTACAACGGTGGTGGGATTATCGCCCACGTTCGGGTCGAGCACGGCCAAACGGTGGCAGGTTCCTACTTGAGGAGCCAGTAACTGTTACCGATAACTTCTCCTAGGAAAGTTTGGACGTCCCGGCAAGGGCAACGCCGCGCAGAGCTCGAAGTTAGTAGCCCATGCCCTGTAGGACGCGGATGTAATTCGCTCTCGCGAATGCCGTCTTGTCCGCGATATTGCGATGGCTCATGCGTCCCCGGATGCTATCGGTTGTCGTGAGGTCGCGCGCCGCGAGCCAACTCGTCAGGCCGTCATGCAACGCCTTCATGTAGCCGGCGCCATGCCTCAGGAGCGCCGAGGTGGTCATCACAACGTCGGCGCCCGCGAGCAGATACTTTATGACTTCATCCGGGCTCTCTACGCCAGTACTGGCTGCGAGGGACGCTCTAAGCTGCCCCGAAAGCACGCCGATCCAAAGCAATGGCAGGCGGATTTCCGCCGGCGTACTGAGCTCAAGATTCGGCAGCAACGTGAGCTGCGCGAGATCGATATCGGGTTCGTAAAAACGGTTGAAGAGCACCAGGCCGTCGGCCCCGGCTTCGACCAGTTGCATGGCCATATGCCCCATGGCGCTGAAATAAGGACTCAGCTTGACGGCAACCGGAATCTTCACCGCCCGCTTTACGGCCTGGAGAATGGAAATATAGCGATCCTCGACCTCGCGCCCAGCCACGTTCGGACCGGTAGGAATAAAGTAGATGTTGAGTTCGATCGCGGCCGCGCCGGCTTGTTCCATCTCCCGGCCATATTGAACCCAACCCTGATCGGTGATTCCATTGAGGCTGGCAATGATTGGGATATCCACCGACTGGGAGGCCCGATGAATTGTTTCGAGATACGCCGCCGGACCGATATCGTAAGACTCAGCGGCCGGAAAATACGTTAGCGCTTCCGCATAACTATCCGCGCCCGTGGTCGCCAGACGATCGATCAGTTGTTGTTCCTGTTGGATCTGTTCCTCGAACAGCGAAGGAAGCACCACCGCGCCTGCGCCCAAGTCCTCGAGTTGCCGGATGTTGTCCAGCTTGGCTGTGACCGGGCCGGCGCCGGCCACAATCGGACTATTCAGAGTCAGTCCGAGATAGCGGGTCGTCAAATCCATTGGCATCTCTCCCTCAGCACCGGCCATCGCCGCCCTCAAGGGCCTTCGCAACCGCGGTTGTAACTTGCGCCGGCGCGGGTCCGCCGCCGAGGCTCGCGAATTCCTCGTAGATGCGGTATTTCTCTTCGACGTCGGCTTGCGCCTGTCGCAGCAATGCCGCGGCCTCCTGCGGTCGGGTGAGCGCCAGGGCCTGATACCGCAGCTCGTTGTAAGCGTACTCCTTGAACGGAACGGTCGGTCGCGGTGAATCCAACCGAAAAGGCCTTTCGCCGACCTTGCGCATCGCCGGGTTGTAACGGAACAGGGGCCAATAGCCGCTTGCGGTCGCCAACGCCTGCTGATTCATGCCAAATCGCAGGTCGAAACCGTGGGCGATGCAATGGCAATACGCAAGGATCAACGAAGTCCCTTCGTACGCCTCCGCCTCGCGGAACGCCTGAAGCGTGTGCTGCGGATTGGCGCCCATCGCGACCTGCGCCACATAGACGTTGCCATAGGCGATGGCTTGCAGAGCCAGGTCCTTGCGCGCCACGCGCTTACCCGCCGCGGCGAACTTGGCGATCGCGCCGAGAGGCGTCGCCTTCGATGCTTGGCCTCCGGTGTTCGAATAGACCTCCGTATCGAGCACCAGGATATTTACATTGCTGCCTGTTGCAAGAACATGGTCGAGGCCGCCATAGCCGATGTCGTACGCCCAACCATCGCCGCCCACGATCCAGATGCTGCGCCGTACCAGATGGTCCACGACCGATAGAAGGTCGCGTGCCGTTTCATTGCGATCGGCGAGTTTGAGCAGCTTGGTCTTCAGCTCGGCCACGCGAATGTGTTGAGCGCGAATCTCCGATTCCTGCACCTGAGGCGCCGTCAGAATCGCCGTGATGAACGCCTCTCCCAGCTGGTCTGAGAGGGATTTGAGAAGGCTCCTCGCCATCTCGTCGTGCTTGGTAGCAGCCAAGCGGAAGCCGAGCCCAAATTCGGCGTTATCCTCAAACAGTGAGTTCGACCACGCGGGACCACGGCCCTCCTGGTTCTTGGTCCAAGGCGTGACGGGAAGATTGGCGCCATAGATGGAAGAGCAGCCGGTCGCGTTCGCCACCATCATCCTGTCTCCGAACAGTTGCGAGAGCAGCTTGAGATACGGCGTCTCGCCGCACCCCGCGCAGGCGCCGGAGAACTCGAACAGAGGCTCGAGGAATTGCACACCCCGCACGTTTGAGAAATCCACGCGCGCGCGATCGTTCATCGGAAGGCGCTCGAAAAACGCGATATTCGCGCGTTCGACCAGGGGAGCCTTCGGTTTCATGTTGATGGCCTTGACGCCGGACTCGACGGGGCTCTCGGCCGGACAACTCTCCACACACAGGCCGCACCCCGTGCAATCCTCCACATAAAACTGAAGGCTGAACTTCACGCCGGGATACCCGCGGGCATTCACTGGAGCCGACTGGAACGATGGCGGCGCACCCTCCAGCCGCGACTCGTCGAAGTACTTCGCGCGGATGACACTATGCGGGCACACGAAGCTGCACTGCCCGCATTGCACGCAAAGGTCGGATCGCCAGAGCGGCACCTCTTCGGCGATATTCCGCTTCTCCCAGGCGGCCGTGCCCGACGGCCATGTTCCGTCCACCGGCATCAGGCTCACCGGTATCTGCTCTCCCAGGCCCTCGAACATCCTGGCGGTTACTTGGCGAACGAATTCGGGCGCCGTTTCCGGCACGATGGGCGGTCGCTCAAACGTGCTGCTGGCCTCGGAGGGCACCAGGACCTCATGCAACTGGGAGAGTGTAGCGTCCACGGCGTTGAAATTCTGCTGCACCACGTGTTCTCCCTTGGCAGCATAGGTTTTCCTGATGGAATGCTTGATTTGCGTGATCGCCTCGTCGCGCGGCAGCACGCCCGAAAGAGCGAAAAAGCAGGTCTGAAGCACGGTGTTGGCGCGGTTCTTGAGCCCTACCTCCTGGGCGACCCGGCTGGCGTCGATCACGAAGAACCTGAGCTTCCTCTCAATAATCCGTTGCTGCACGGATCGCGGCAGATGATCCCACACCGCTTCTGGCCCATAGGGGCTGTTGAGAAGAAAAGTGGCCCCGTTGTCCGCGAGCCGCAGGATGTCCTGCCGTTCCAGAAAATGGAACTGGTGGCAACCGACGAAATTCGCCGAGCCGATCAGATACGGCGAACGGATAGGTCGGGGCCCAAAACGAAGATGCGAGATTGTCTGGGCGCCGGATTTATGCGAATCGTAGACGAAGTACCCTTGGGCGTAGAGGCCTGCGTCCTCGGCGATGATCTTCACGGTGTTCTTGTTGGCACCTACAGTCCCATCGGAGCCGAGGCCGTAGAAAACCGCGCGCACCACCTCATCCGGTTCAATCGACCAGTTCGGATCGAACTCAATGCTGGTGTGGGAGACATCATCGTTGATTCCAACGGTGAAACCGTTCCTGGGCTCCGTCCGTGTCAGTTCGTCGAATACCGCCTTCGCCATGCCCGGACTGAAGTCCTTCGAGGACAACCCGTAACGGCCGCCGACAATCCTCGGCATAGCCTGCCTTTGGCCACGCGAAAAGGCCTGTGCGAGTGCTTCGATAACATCGAGATATAGAGGCTCGCCCGAGGCCCCGGGTTCCTTAGTTTGCTCGATCACGGCGATGGCCCGGCAAGTCGGAGGTAGGGCTGCGAGGAGATGCGCCGCTGAAAACGGGCGGAACAACCGCACTTGCATTACGCCGACCTTCTGCCCCATTCGCCGCAGGGCCTCCGCTGTACCCCGTGCCGTCTCCACGCCCGAGCCCATCAGGATGATTACGCGTTCGGCGTCATCGGGACCCTCATAGTCAAAGAGGCTGTATTGCCGGCCGGTAAGGTGGGCGAATGCGTCCATTGCTTCCTGGACGATGCCCGGTACCCTAGCGTAAAAAGGATTCACCGTCTCGCGCGCCTGAAAGAAAGTGTCCGGGTTTTGGGCGGTACCGCGGATGAAGGGATGCTCGGGGTTGAGCGCGCGAGCCCGATGGGCGCGCACCAGATCATCATCGATCATGGCCCGAAGCTCGGCATCGCTCAGCAACGTAAGGGTATTCAGCTCGTGAGAGGTCCGAAAGCCGTCGAAAAAATGGAGGAACGGCACCCTCGACTTGAGCGTCGCAGCTTGCGCGATCAGCGCTGAATCGTGGGCCTCCTGGACGGAACCCGACGACAACATGGCAAAGCCCGTGGAGCGAACCGCCATCACATCTGAGTGGTCGCCGAAGATGGAGAGAGCCTGCGTGGCGATCGCGCGCGCGGCGATGTGAAACACCGTTGCGGTCAACTCGCCCGCGATTTTGAACATGTTCGGAATCATCAGCAGCAGGCCCTGCGATGCCGTGAAGGTCGTCGTCAGCGCGCCAGCCTGAAGCGCGCCATGCACCACCCCGGCGGCGCCCCCTTCGCTCTGCATCTCCTGGACAACCGGGACGTTGCCCCAGATATTCGCGACGCCCTGCGCCGACCATTCGTCCGCGAGCTCCGCCATGGTTGACGACGGTGTGATGGGATAAATTCCGCACACCTCGTTAACGCGGTAGGCCACGTGGGCGACGGCCGTGTTGCCGTCCATCGTCGCGGTTAGGCTGGCTGCATTCATACTGGTTCCGCAATCATCTCGATGGCATGACACGGGCACTGCTCGAAGCAAACAGCGCATCCAGTGCATTTGGCGTAGTCATAGCGATACCGCCGTCCCGGTCCCAGTTTGACGATCGCGTCCTCGGGACACGCAGCGTAGCAAGTGTCGCATTCGAAGCAGTTCCCACAGGAAAGGCAGCGGTGCGCCTCGCGGCGCGCCTCCATTTCGCTCAACCCGGCTACCACTTCCTCGAATCCGCTCACACGCTCGGCGAGGCTCAATGTTCGCTGCGCCGCCGGATCGGCATCGCTGTAGACGGGCAGATGCAGCATCCCGAAGCTCACCAGAGGGTGCTTTATCGCCGGCTGCCAACGTTCGCCGCGCAGCCACGCGTCAATATGCCGCGCCGCGCGCTTGCCGTGGCCAACCGATACTGTGACCGTCCGCTCGCCGGCAACCATATCCCCGCCCGCGAAAACGCCCGGATGGCCCGTCATCATATCGTGGCGCACGCTCACTCCTCCATCCGTCGCCACCTCGATGTCCGGCAACGCCCGCAAGAAACCGCTTTCGGTCTCCTGCCCAAGCGCCAACACGATCGCGTCGGCCTGGAGCGTTTCGTACCGTCCCGTTGGTTGCGGGCGGCCGGAAGCGTCGAGTTCCATGATCTCGACGGTAAGATCGGACCGGGAGATCTCCTTGATGCTCGTCAGCCACTTGATTCTGACGCCTTCCTCGATCGCCTCGTCCGCCTCGAAGGCGTGCGCCGGCATGTGCGCCCGATCGCGACGATAAACGATGAGCGCCTCGTCGGCGCCGAGCCGCCTAACCGTGCGCGCCGCGTCCATCGCGGTATTTCCCGCGCCGTAGACCACCACCCGGCGACCGAGACGCGGCGGTTCACCCGCTTTGACATCGCGCAAGAGCGACACCGCGTCAAGCACCCGCACCGCGTCGCGCGCCGGAATATCCACATGCTTGCCCACGCCCGCGCCGATGGCGATGAACACCGCATCAAAACTCCCCTCGGACTTTTCGGCGAGCAGGTTTTCGACCTTGTGGTTGAGGAGGATACTGACGCCCATCGCTTCGATGCGAGCGATCTCACGCATCAGATCGGCGCGTGGCAGCCGATAAGCCGGAATGCCAAAGTGCATCATGCCGCCGGGCAGCGGCCCCGCCTCGCGAATCTCCACCGTGTGCCCCAAGCGCGCTAGATGGTAGCTCGCCGATAGCCCGGCGGGCCCAGCGCCGATCACCAAAACCCGCTTGCCGGTCGGGGGCATCTCCATCCGGAACGGCCAGTCTTCCTTGGCCGCAAGATCGCCCAGGAAGCGTTCGACGGCGTGGATGCTGACGGTTGCGTCAAGCTCTCCTCGATTACAGGCGCCTTCGCAGGGGTGGTAGCACACCCGGCCATGCACCGCCGGCATAGGATTGTCTCGCACAAGCGTCTCCCAAGCCGCACGGTATTTGCCCGCCTGGGCAAGTTCGAGCCAGGCCTGAATGTTCTCCCCCGCTGGACATGCGTTGTTGCAGGGCGGCATCAAATCCATGTACAAGGGACGCCGAACCCGGACCGGACCTGTCCCCTTGCCTCGGGTCAAATTCACAACAGGCGTCATGTCGCCGAGTTTGGCCATCATTTCCGCCCTCTCATGCCCGGGATTGTTTCATTCCCGGCACCGCTGCTGTGGATCGTTGTCATAGTTGAACTCCGACGGTTCTTGCTGCCCAACGAGAGTATCGCACGTGGCGGCGGGCGACCTCGTCACGATCGACTCGGGGCCGTTAGCGGGCGTGTCGGGCGTGGTCAAGAAAACGAAAGGCGCGCTGCGCGTCGTGGTGAGCGTCGAGATGTTGCGGCGCTCGATCGCGGTGGAGTTGGATGCTCGCGTTCCGGTAAGCGGCGAGAAAGTGCGCAGCCCTGGGGCTGGCGGCGCTTCTGCTCGCTCTGGTGGCCGCGCTGGCCGGATTTATCCCGGCGCGCCGGGCCTCGCGTCTGGACCCGATGACCGCGTTGCGGGAAGAATAAATTGCTTGTCAATCGCAAAACATTTTGTGCAACAGTTCGTTACTTTCGTAATCTTGCTGGCGTACGCGTTTTCGCAGCCGATGGAGAATC
>PNAJ01000161.1 GCA_003170295.1 Bryobacterales bacterium
ACGTCGACGCCTTGGCGCGCCAGCGCCGCCGCCCGCTCGCTGTCCGGCTTGCGCGTCAGGCCGCGCAGATGGAATCCCGCGCCCTGCAGCGCCTGCGCGACCGCGCCGCCCTGATTGCCTGTCACTCCGGTGATGAGAATCGTTCGATTGCTTGTCATGGCTGAAACCTCATTTCTTGCGGCCGGTGTACTTCATTGCTTCGACGACACGGCGGTTCTCCCACGAGTTGATGAAGGTGCGCTCGATGGGCTTCTGATCGGGAAAGACTTCCCGGACCCTGGCGTGTGCTGCCAATGATTAAGGAGATGATCATATGTTTCCTTGGCTTCTTGATGATGGCTCATGCGAATCATGCTGGGTTAATCAGGCCCGTGCCTGCAAGCGCGACTGGAACAACCCGGCAAAGGCCGGTCGCACGTCGACGAAGATCACGGCCCATAGTACAGCCACGAAGAGGGCCAGCGGAAGCCCGCTCGGGGCCATCAAGGCGTGGAAAACAAGAATGTTGACGATCACCGGCGCCAGCACGGCCACCGCCAACGGTACGTAACGGTTGACCAGCAGAAGTACCGCTGCGATGACCTGAAACGCGAAGATCACCCACAGGTAATGCGAGGCATAGAGGGCACCCATGAACTGTCCTGCGATGCCCCCCGGCGGCGGCAAGGGAATGAAGTTCAGAAAGCCATTCAGGCCGAAAACAAGGAAGATCACGCCCGCCAGATATCGGGCGATTGCGGAAACGGTTCTCATAACCAGGTTCTCCTTTTTCGATTGGCAGCCATTCCATGGTGTCAATCATATTGATGTCAATATAATCGATGATGTATACTTCTGGAAGATTCAGGTTTTTATGACGCGAGGCTTTCAAGGCACGGACCACGTCTGGCTAGTAATGATGAAGGCGATGCGCGCCCTGACGAGGTACGCAGCCGCTGGTATTGAAGAGACCGGGCTCGGCTTCTCGGATTTCGGCGTGCTGGAAGTCCTGCTACACAAGGGGCCTTTGCCCGTCAATACGATAGGCCCAATCGTCGATTTGACCCCAGGCTCGATCAGTATCGCTGTCGACCGTCTCGTCGCGAAGGGCCTGGTCAGCCGGGTCGAGAGCGCCCAAGACCGGCGCGTTCGGATCGTTGCCCTCACCCTGCGGGGCAAGGACCTCATTGTTCCCGCCTTCCGAAAGCATTCCGGGCAGATGAGGAAGGTGTTCTCTGAGCTGAGCCCGGAGGAGCTTCGTGGTCTTGAAGTGGCGCTCAAGAAAGTCGGCAAGCGCGCTGCCGCCCTGATGGAGGAGAGTTGAGCGGCTCCACGGAGTTGTCAATGTGAGCGTTCGTTTGATTGGTAAATAGCCGAGCGCATACGCCACTCGGGTTTTATGGTCGCTCAAAATACCTCGTTCCCGGAGCCAGGCTGGATACTGGAAGCTAGGAAAGAATCTCCGATTTCTCGTTACCTCGTTTACCTCAATAACAAGCCTTCCGGAAAGCGCATCGTGAAAACAATAGACTTATGTGACCAGAAAGCAGCGCCATAAACGCCTAAGTCATTTATTTACAATCGACGCTCATATTCCCAAGCTGGACGTCGCGGGTTCGAAATCCTTCATTAACTCCTTAACTCGAGAGGCCGGTCGTTGTGGTTGCCTGCATTCGCGATTGCGTTCGGAACATGGGATCTGTTCTTTTACGTGTTTTTGAAAGTGCTGATTCACTGGCCGGCGAGCGGCATGAGCAACACCCCCAACGGCGCGTACACCGTTGGGGCAAAGAGGACGGCTACTGCGTGGTGGACGGTCAGAAGGTGCCGGTCCGCAGGATGCGGCTGCGCACAATGGATGAACGCGAACAGCGATTGGGCAGCTACGAACTGTTTCAGCGCAGCGGGCCGATCCAGGCGAGCGTAGGGGACAAGATGATGCGCGGGCTCTTAACACGGAACTACTGAGAAGTGGTGGACAGACAGATCGACACGTATATGAGCAAATTCCCGGAGCGACATTCCCCTGCAGGTTCATCTAGCGACGAGTCCGTGCAATGTTTGAGAACGCCGATTCTCCTTGATCGGCGATCGCTCGCACGCGATAACAAATCAAGCCGCGCGGAGCCGCTGCATCATTGAACGACGAGCCCTCCAGCGTGGCGATGCGTTCCCAGCGTCCGGTATTTCCGATGCGTCGCTCGACGGCCGATTTGCGAGCGCCATGCAGTTCCCAATTGAGCGATGTACCTTGCACGACCAATCCACTGGGAGCTTCCGGCAACACCGGCCAATCGAAATAACTCGCGTCGGCAATGGCGAGCACGGAATCGCGCAGCGGCAGCGCCTTCAAGGAATCGAGCGGAGTGATCTTCCCTGAAACAACGTCAATTAGGACTGGCTTGTCTATACCTGCATTGGTCAACGTCAGATCCACCGTCAGCGGAGGAAACACGTTCCCCGGCACGCTATGGACAGCGAGCCAATAGGCGACGATCGCCTTGCCGTTCTTGTTGCGAAATCCGTAATGGAGGAATTCGTTCTCGCGGCTCCTCGCAACGTTCGCCACTTCGATATTGATGCTGGCGTCGATCTTCGTATCGGCAAATAGCGCATTGGTGTTTTGAAATGCGAAGTAGACCGGCCTGGGCGTAAAGTCGTCTGGCAGATTGCGCTTGCCATGAATGAAGCCGAAATCGTCGTATTCATTTCCATCCACGCCCGCAGTGAGCAACCAGACGAACGTTCTCACGCCAGCGGCGTGATTATAGAGAACGCCTCGTGGAATGTACCTCGCCTGCACCGATTCATCCGACCCCGGCCACGATGGAATGGAGTTGAATTCGTCGTCCCAGAACTCAATATTATGGTCAATTAAGGGCTCGCTGAGCACTGTTTTACGCAATTTAAGGGTTGTTTCGACTCCATAAGCGCCATAATCCATCGCTTCCGGGTGCATATTTTGCCCGTATCCAGGGTAGGTGTGGTACGCGAACACGTCGATCTGCGAAGCGCATTTGCACTCGTCGAGGGCTCGTTTGGCGAAATCGCTCGACGGGTCGGCTTGGCCGCCGTAAATCACCTTGGCTTGCGGATCGGTTTGATGAACGGCGGGCGCAAATGCGGCGAGCAGGCGACCGTACTCCTCGGGATTCCCCCACGGATTCCAGTAACCGATATCCTGCTCATTCCAGAGCGCATAGTATTTGATCCGGCCGCGAAAATGGTTCACCATCCACCGCACGTAGCGAATAAATGCCTCGATTTCTTGCGGCGTTTTCGGAGGCCAGAAAATGGAATCGATGCTGCGGTCGTCGTTATGAAATCCGCCCGATTTGGGCGTAATCTGATCCGGTTTGATACCGGAAGGCCCTGTATACATTGGGTTTCCGTACATCAACTGGACTTGCACCTTGACGCCGTTCTCGATCAGCGAATCGACGTAATCGTCGACTTCGGGAGCAATGGCGAAAACACCGCGTTTTTGCTCGACCCAATCCCAACTTGTTGGATCGGAACTGTTTTCGTATTGTCCGATGCGAATCCAGCTGACGCCCGCGTCGAACATGCGGGTCCACCACCAGCGGTCCCATGGCAAAAACGGTTCGCGCGGCAGATCGGAGTTGATGCCAAACCCGTTTTCAATCTGCGACGACCGTTTCGGCGGCACCTGATCGGGAAGCTGCCCGCAAATCAACAAGAAAGCGGCGAATTTCATCTCAGCAGTATACTGGCAAAATGATTGACGTTCTGTCGGCATCGACGGAGGAAGTGATTGGGTCGGTTAATGAAGGGACTCCGCAAGATGTTGATGTAGCGGTGAAAGCCGCGCGGGCGGCGTTTTCGAGCTGGTCGGAGACTTCGGTCGAGGAGCGGGCGGATTGGCTCGATAAAATCGCTAACGCGTTGAAGGAGCGGACGGAGCAGATTGCGCGGACGATCGCGATGGAGGTGGGTTCGCCGATTTCGATGGCGACGTCGATTCAAGCGGGGCTGCCGGTTGCGGTGACTTTCAGTTACGCCAAGCTGCTGCGTGAAATGAAGTTCGAGCAGGAAATCGGGAACTCGCTGGTGGTGCGCGAGGCCGCGGGCGTGGTGGGGGCGATCACTCCTTGGAATTATCCGCTGCATCAGATCATGGCGAAGGTCGCGCCCGCACTGGCCGCGGGTTGCACCGTGGTGCTGAAGCCTAGCGAACTTGCTCCGCTGAACGCTATGCTGCTGGCGGAGGCGTGCATCGCGATTGGGTTGCCGCCCGGTGTGCTGAATATCGTCAATGGATATGGGCCCGTGGTGGG
Organism: Bryobacterales bacterium; assembly: GCA_003170295.1. Lineage (GTDB taxonomy): Bacteria > Acidobacteriota > Terriglobia > Bryobacterales > Bryobacteraceae > Palsa-187. The sequence continues at coordinate 4,278 of PNAJ01000161.1, forward strand.
TGAGGCGATCGCGTCGCATGCGGACGTGGATATGGTTAGTTTCACTGGTTCGGTGCGCGCTGGAAAACGAGTCGCGGCGTTGGCGGCGGAGACGATTAAGAGAGTGACGCTGGAGCTCGGGGGCAAGTCGGCTTGCGTGATTTTGGATGACGCGCCGTTTGAGAAGGCGGTTCCGAGCGGGGCTCGCAACGCAATGTTGAATTCGGGACAGACGTGTTCGGCTTGGACGCGGATGCTGGTGCCGCGCGGCAGACAGCAAGAAGCAATGGATTTGGCGGCGGCGGCTGTGAATGGGTTGAAGATCGGCGATCCTCTGGATGCGGCGACACGATTGGGTCCGCTGATTTCGGCGGCGCAACGAGAGCGCGTGGAAGGCTACATCGCTAAGGGGAAGAGCGAGGGCGCTAAGCTGATTGCGGGTGGAGGGCGTCCGGCGGCGTTTTCAAAGGGATATTTTGTCGAGCCGACGGTGTTCGCGGATGTGAAGTCTAAAATGACGATTGCGCAGGAAGAGATTTTTGGGCCGGTGCTCTCGATTTTGCCGTATGACTCCGAGGACGAGGCGATCGAGATCGCGAACGATACGATTTACGGGCTAGCGGGTGGAGTGTGGTCGGGCGATCCGGAGAGGGCGATGAAGGTCGCGCGCAAAATGCGGACGGGGCAGGTGGATGTGAATGGAGGCCGATACAATCCACTGGCGCCGTTTGGGGGATATAAGCAGTCGGGGATTGGACGGGAGTTGGGGGTTTTTGGGTTGGAGGAGTATTTGCAGGTTAAGTCAATTGCGCGGTGACGATCGCAGTAGAATTGAACAAGGAGGCTCGCACGATGGCAAGTCTGGATTGGTCACAATGCCCTGCAGTGGAGAGCATCCCAGGAAAGGTCAGCGGCGCTTGGGTTTTCCGCGACACAGGATGCCGGTTGCCACGGTGTTCGAAAATCTTAAGGCAGGAGTGAGCATTGAGGAGGTCATGGAGGAATTCGACGTGACCCGCGGGAACAGGTCAACGCGGTGCTGGAATTTGCCGCACGTAGCCTTGATGCCCCGATTCCAACAGACTCGCGAACGCACGTGGATGCGCATACGCTTTGACCACGGCACGCCGCGAAGCCTCGCGCGGTCGCTGGAAGGTCACACGGTCACTGCGGCAAGATCACGAGGGTGGGAGAGATTAACCAATGGCGCTCTGCTAGGAATAGCAGAGGAAGCGGGGTTTGACCTGCTGCTCACCACAGATAAAAATATCCGGTATCAGCAAAACCTCGCTGGCCGTAAAATCGCGATCGTTGTGCTTGGCAATCCCCAGTTGCCGATCGTGCGCGCTCATATTCAACGGATCATTGCGGCGGTGAACGCGGCAACGGCGGGAAGTTACTGTCAAGTGGAAATACCCGTCGAATAGATGCCGCTACAATCCGCTGGCTCCGTTTGGGGGATATAGGCAGTCGGGGATTGGGCGGGAGTTGGGGGTTTTTGGGGTTGCAGCAGTATTTGCAGGTTAAGTCGATTGCCCGGTGACCTTCAGCAGTAGAATGAAGTTAAGGAAACTGTTCCATGGAAGTGCATCTCACCGCTGAGCAGCAAGAGAAACTCGCCCGGCTCGCAAGCGACAAGGGATGCGATGCGGATGCGCTCGCGCAGGAAGCGATTAACCACTATCTGGAGCAGGAGTCCCGTTTCATCGAAGCCGTGAATCTCGGTGAGGCTGAACTTGATCGAGCTGAGTACTTCACGCACGAGGAAGTGGGCGCGCGAATTAAGCAGATGTTCGGCTCATAATGCAACTCCGCTGGTCGCGTAGCGCTTCCAGAGACCTCGAGCGTATTTTCGAGCACATTCGGAAGGACCAGCCGGCCGCGGCAGAACGGGTTATCCAAACCATTTATGACGGTTGCACAGCGCTCCAGAACTTCCCGAACCGTGGGCGTAGCGGGCGAATAAAAGGGCGGCGGGAACTCGTTTTTGCGCCCCTCCCGTACATCGCGGTCTACAAAATTAAAGAAAAAGAACAGGTCGTTGAGATCTCACGCATCTACCATGGGTCGCAGGACTGGCCCTAGATAGGGGCCGAAAGGTGCGGACGGCAGGTGTATGTGAATGGGCGAAAAATGGGGACTGTCCGTCGAGCGGCAAGGGGCAGGGTTTACCTATCAAAATTCAAGCCGGGCCTGAAACGAGATCATGCGAGGGGAGCTATCTCCGCCTAGCCCAACACCGAGCAGGCCTGTGGGCGGCGACGTGGTGAAGCTCAGGGCGCCGAAACCTGTCTGGGTGGATGGCTTGCCGGGGATACCCGCGTATCCGAGCACGGGAAGTCCAAAGTTCGGGTGATTCAATATGTTGAAAAATTGGCCATCCATGCGCAGTTTCACCCGTTCACTCAGAGTGAACCATTTTGTGAGGTACAGATCGCTCCACGTGAAATCGGGACCCCGCAGGGCATTGCGTCCCAGGTTGCCAAACTGGCAGTTCCGCGGCGTATCGCCGCCCACACAGGCTCCGGTACTGGGATCGACGCTGGAAACGAAGGCATCCGGGTTTAGCCACTGGATGGTGCCGGGCTGCGTGACACCCGGAATCGCTTGGTGCTGGTACAGGGGCACGTCTGCAACGACGCTCGCAAATTGCGGGCCACTGCCATTCACGATGCCGTTTCCATTCGCGGCATACGGCGCGCTTAGGACCGAGAATGGAATCCCGCTATGCCAAAACGCCGATCCGGACACCTGCCATCCGTTCAGCGCCTTGCCGAGGCGGCCTCGGAATCTGACCGGCAGATCATAGACATAACTGGCGGTGAGGTTGTGGCGCACATCGTAATCGCAGGGGCCGCGATCTCGTTGAAGATCGCCGGGAATCGGCGAAAGAATTCCTCCCGCCGAAAACGGCAGGAATCCGCCGTTTGATACGGTATCGATGCAGTGGCTCCAGGTGTAGTTCGCCTGGACTTGGAATCCATGGCCCAGCCGCTTCTCGGCTGTCGTTTGCAGGCCGTTGTAGTGGCTGTTCGCTCCGGTCGCGAGTTGCGTCACGGTTCCGAATCTCGGATCGGCCGGTGCGCCGTAAGGGAAGGGCGCAAAGCAGCCTTGGCATGCCGTCTGATAACCATTCACCTGAGTGGTGTAGGGCTGGTTCACCGCGCGTGTGCCCACATACTGAACCCGCAGATTGATCGTGTTGCCGATCTGGTGTTCCAGAGCGAAGCTCCACTCGATGAAATAGGGCGCGTGCAATTTTCCATCCGGCACGGCGGTAATTGCCACTGGCTGCAAACAAGTATTCGGATTCGAAAGCGCCGACGCGCAGGAAAGCTGGCCTTTCGCAAAGCCCGCGTTGAATATTTGATTTGCGGCGACGGTCGCATCGACGGCGCTGCCTGGTACTCCGGGCGCGATCGCGGTTCCTCCCACGGTGCCCAGGAGGCCACCCTGGAAGGTCTCGGAGTACGGAGGGTTCACGCCCACTAAATCGACAACGCTCGCGGGCAGCAAGTCGCTGAACAGGCCCAATCCGCTCCGCAGGACGGTTTTGGGCGCGATCTGAAAGGCAAGGGCGGTTCTCGGTTGAAGAATCGCGACCGGCGTTGACGCAAAGATGTTGGCGAGGCCGGTCTGGAGGATTGCGCTGAGTGGCTGATTTACATCGTGAGAAATCGAGGCGAATGAGCCCGAAAGCCGTGCCACCGCGTCGTGCGGGTTCGCTGGATTGGAATTGTGAGTGGCGCGGATGCCGAAGGTCCACGTGAGCCGCTTCGCCACCTTCCAGGTGTCCTGGGCATACAGATCCAGGTTCAAAAAATTGTACGGCTCGGAGTTTGCGAGCGGAAATGTCTTGGACACGGTGGAAGCCACGCCATGGATGAATTGCGGCAGAGTCGTATAAGTGACCAGCGGAACGACGCCTTGCCCGAAGTCATAATCATTCAGCCGGAGGATTCGGGTATTGGTTCCAAAGCGAAGCTCATGGGCTCCCGTGGTCCACGCCAGGTTGTCGTTAATGAAAAAACGGGCGGCCTTTCGTCCCTGCACCCACGAATTATCGATGCCGCCGATGGCCGAAAAAGGAGCGCCGGGGCCGTTGCCCTGGAGCGCGATGGGGAACGCGGACAGCGTCGCGGGAAAATCGCTGGGTCCGAACAGACTTTGGTACCAGGAGAACGCCGGATTGAAGTAGTTCACCAGCCTCGGGGAAAAGATGTGCGTGAAGCCGGCTGCGAAGGAGTAAAGCGGCTGCGGAGAGATGGCGTCGAACAAAGGGTTGATGGGGTCCGTGTAGGCGGCCTGCAAACCGGTGTCGACCTGGAACCGGTACCAGGTGGTGTTGTTCGCGTTGATGTTGTGATCGATGCGGGCAGTCTGGACCTGTTCACGATCGTCGCTGGAATGGGAGACGCTCTGACGATTGGCGCAACCGTTCCCGTTGGGAGGAACTCCCGCGGCCTGACTTTCGTCGCGATTGAACGGGCAGCCCAGAATGGCCAGCGGAGTTCCGGCCGTGCTTCCGTACAAGCGGAACATCTTCTGATAAAAGGGCACTAGTTGCGGCGCGGGCCGGTACGTGGAACCTGTCACTGTGTCGGTGCCACCCAGCGGCAGTTGTTGTAAGACGTAGCTCTGAAAAGCAGGAGTCGGAACGGTGGTGGCGGATACGATCGGCAGAGCAATGCGAACCCACTCGCCATCGAAAAAGAAGAACAGCTTGTTATGCAGGATCGGGCCTGCCACGCTGCCGCCGAAATGGTTCACGGTGGAGCGCGGTTTGTGATTTCCCGGCGTCGAATTGGTGAAGAAGTCGGCGGCATTGAATCTCGACCCGTTCCATAGCTCGTACAGGTTTCCGTGAAACTGATTCGTGCCCGATTTGGTGACGTAGTTGATTTGCGACGCTCCATAGCGCCCCTGATCGACGGTGTAGGAAAGCGTATTGACCGTGACTTCGGCGATCGAATTGAGACCCAATACCAGATTCGTCGAGAGGCCGCTGTTCAGATTTGTGAGCGGGTCGTTGGTCTCGAGGCCGTCGACGATATAGCCATTGGCGAGGGACGGCAGACCGTTGAACTGGACGTTGCCGTAGCCATTGGTCCCGCCGACGAAGTCGTTGCCACTGCCGGCGGTATTGATCAAAGCGCCCGGCGCAAACTGCAATGGATACGTCATGTCGCCACCAGGATTCGGGAGGTTCTCCAGCGCCCGGGCGTTGAGCGTCGTCGAGGTGTTCGGATTCTCCGGATTCACGAGGGGCGCGTCGCCGGTGACCGTCACCTCGCCTTTTGCCGAAGCCAGCTTCAGGATGAAGTTGACCGTTTTTTTCTGACCCAGGCCGGAGGAGACGGACTCGTTGATTTGCGGCTCGAAGCCCTCGACCTCGGCCTTGACCGAATATAAGCCCGGTTTCAATTGCGGGAAATTGAAGCGGCCGGAGTCGTCGGTCTTTGCGGTGCGCTTCGATCCTGTATCCGTTCCGACGATCGTGACGGCGGCGCCCGCGATGGCGGCTCCGCTGGGATCGACCACGGTGCCCACAATGGCGCTGGTGGTCTCTCCCTGGGCTTTCAGGCGTTGCGGGAAGCAAGTGACCGATGCCAGGCAAGCGAGGAGGGAGAGGGTGCGAGCCGGCAAATTGAAATAGGGCACACTTAATTATAGCTAATGAACTGCTCTTAATCGTAGCTTCCATGGGCTCCTCCAGAATCTGGCGACACTGTCAGCGCGGGCGGACGGCCAGGGCGTTTTGCAGGAATAGGGCGATGGATTCGGTTAGGGCTCGGGGGTAGTCGGTGCGGGCCATTGCGAGGGCTTGGCGGCGCAGCAGGCTGTGGCCGGTTACGCGCATTACGTGGAAAAAGCGATTCGAGCCGCGGAGGGCGAAGCCGGGGAGGATGGAATAGGCGAATCCGGATTCGACCATACTTTTAATCGCCTCGGTATCGTCGGCTTCCATGATTACGCGGGGAGAGATTCCGGCGTGGAGGAAAAACTGGTCGATGATGGAGCGCATGTTGCTCCGCTTGGGATAGAGCACGAAAGACGCTCCGGCAAGCTCCTCCAATCCGATGGCCCCGACACCTCTGCCGGGGACGCGGGCGTGGGAGGGGCGCAGTATTAGAAGTTCCTCCTCGAACAGCGGGAGGATTTTGAGCTGCTCATTGGTGACGGGGAGGGAAATGAGGCCAAGGTCGAACTGGCGGGAGAGCAGGCCGGCGACGATCTCCTCGGTTTGAGAGACGGTGACATGAATTTCGGTGCCGGGGTACTTGTTCTTAAGCAATCGCAGAGGGCGGCCGAGGCGGTGAATCAGAGTGGTGGCTCCGGTGGCGAAGCGGAAAGGGCGGATGTCGCGGTCGGGATCGTTTTCAAACTCCTGCTCGATTTGCCGGACCTGTTTCATAACGCTGCGGGCATGCTCGGCGAGGCGGTGGGCGTTGGGAGTGGGCTGGAGGTGCTTGCCGGCGCGGATGAACAGCTCGGTGCGCAGCTCGGCGGCCAGATTGTGAAGTTGCAGGCTGACGGCGCCGGGGGTGATATACATTTTATGGGCGGCGAGGGTGACGCTGGAGGTATCCATTACGGCGAGGAAAAGCTCGAGTTGGCGAAGATCCATGCGCGCGACTCCCATTCCGTTCCTGGGGGATCGTTTAGTTTTACTAAATATAACATTCAGTTATCGGGCTTTGACAACACCGCCAAAGAAGCGTATCTTCCTGCGTAAGAGCGGTCTCGCAATTTTAAAGAGGGGTGAAGTTATGATCTATGTGGATCCACGCAAGGCGATTCTTGCGGGCTTTATGGCGGTGACGGCCGCGCTGTATCCGTCGCTGGCGCACGGGCAGGCGGTCGCGGTTGCCGAAGTGGAGGGGGTGGTTTCCGACTCATCCGGCAAAGTGATGGTGAACGTATCCGTCACGCTGATCCAAGTGGAGACGCAGGCGATCCACGCGACCATCACCGATGTGCAAGGTCATTTTTCCATCGGAAATCTTCCGCCTGGACCGTACGTGCTTGACGTAAAGTCGGCGGGCTTCAAGGACTACAGGCAAACCGGGATCATTTTGCAAGTGGGCCGCACGATCGGGATCAACGTCACGTTGACCATCGGCTCAGTGACCGAGACCGTCGAGGTGTCCGCGGACGCTTCCATGGTGGAGACCAAGGACAGCGCTATCGCGCAGGTGGTGGACTCGAGAAAGGTGGTGGACCTGCCGCTCAACGGCCGCAACCTGACCCAGTTGCTGACGCTAGTCGGCGGGGGCACGACGACTCCAGGCGGCGATCTGGTCGGCAGTAAGAACATTCAGGGATCGCAAGGTTCGGGCACGTTCTCGGTGGGAGGCGGACAGGCGAACGGCGTCAACTACCTGCTGGACGGCGGCGACAACAACGACAACTTCAGCAACGTCAATCTGCCCCTTCCGTTTCCCGACGCAGTGCAGGAATTCAGCGTGGAGACCAACGCCGTGCAGGCGCAGTTCGGCCTTCATCCGGGCGGAGCGGTCAACGTCGTGACGAAGTCCGGCACCAACGCGCTTCATGGCGACCTGTTCGAATTTCTGCGCAATTACGATCTCAACGCTCGGCCGAAGGGGCTGGTGCAGCAAAGCGGTTCCGTCTCGCAGCCGGTGCGCGACTCGCTGAAACGCAATCAATTCGGGGGCACGGCCGGGGGAAAGATCATCCGCGACAAGCTGTTCTTCTTCGGCGGATATCAGCAGACAACGCAGCGCAGCAACCCGGGGACGATCCAGGCGCACGTGCCGACGGCGTTGACGTCGGTGGGGAATTTCTCAGTGGAAGACGCGGCGACTTCGGCGGGCGGGTGCCAGAAAGCCGCCATCACTTTGAAGGACCCGACGACGGGGACTCCCTTCCCGAACAGCACTATTCCGGTCTCGCACTTCGATGCGGCGGCGGTAAAGCTGCTCACCAAGTATATTCCGACCTCGACCGATCCCTGTGGGCTGGTTCTTTACGGACAGCCGGCCAACAATCCGGACTGGCAGGCGATCGGCCGCGTCGACTATGTGATCAGCCCAAAGCACCTTTTCTACGGCCGCTATACAATTTACAACTACACCGCGCAGGCCTTCTTCAACGGGACGAACGCGCTGACAACGGGACCGAATCCGGGTGCTCGCGACGAGACGAACAGCGTCACTTTCGGCGATACCTATACGTTCAGCGCCACCCAAGTGAATTCGTTCCATGCCACGTTCAACCGGCGCGCCGACAACCGCGGGTCGGCCCCGAACCTGTTCGGACCGCAGGCGCTGGGCATCCAAAACTTTGCCGATAACATGTCGGACACGTACATGCAGATCACTGTCAGCAACTACTTCAACGTGGCCTGCGGGACCTGCGCTCCGGGATACTTCAACGACAATACCTATCAACTTTCCGACGATTACCAGATGACCAAGGGCAAACACCAGCTGGGCTTCGGCGTCGACTGGCGCAAACTGGAGTTCAACTCGCTGAATAACCAGCAGTCGAACGGCCAGTGGAGCTTCACTGGCAGCAGCACCGTCAACACCGGCGACTCGCTGGCGGATCTGGAGCTCGGGAAACTGGCCGGCCTAACCGATGGAAATGCGCTCTCCGACTACATGCGGCAAAAGGTTTTCGCCGGGTATGCGCAAGACACCTACCGCGCCAATGCGCATTTGACCATCACCGCGGGCGTTCGCTGGGAGCCGTACAAGCCCGCGATCGACAAGCAATGCCGCGGCAACCAATTCTCCCTGCCCGAGTTTCTAGCGGGCTATCACAGCACGGAATATCCGAACGCTCCGGCGGGCCTGTTGTTCGGCAAGGATTCGCCCAATGCTAACGGATGCGCATTCGCCAATTCTCACGTGGCGGACTTTTCCCCGCGCCTGGGCATGGTTCTCGATCCCACCGGCAGCGGAAAGCAGACCATCCGCGCGGCGTTCGCGCTGATACACGAGAACCTGGAGTTGTTCTATCCGGAACGCTGGACCACCAATCCTCCCTACGCTTCCTCGGTCCAACTGGGCACGCAAGCGGGGCCGTTCTCTAATCCGTGGCAGGGTTACGTATCGCCCCTGGGCGTGGCCGGCGATCCGTTTCCGGGCGCCTCGATTTTCCCCTCGCAGGGAACTTATGTGAGCATTCCGCCGAACGTGCCGGTCGAGTACACCATGCAGTGGAACCTCAGCTACCAGCGGCAAATCGCGAAGGACTGGCTGGCAACGGCAACCTACGTCGGCAGCAAGACGAACCACATTCCGGGTGCGAACGAGATCAACATGCCGCAGCCCAGCCCGACGGCGACAACCTCGAACGAACCGGCCCGCCGTACGCTGACGCTGCTGAACCCGGCACAGGGCGCTTACTACAGCTCCATCATCCAGACAGACGCCGGCGCAACATCCAGCTACAACGGCTTGCTGCTGAAGGCGGAACACCGGTTCGCGAAGAATTACTCGTTGCTGGTGAACTATACCTGGTCGCACTGCATCAGCACCGTTGACTTCGGCGGCGAGCTGGCCGGCAACAACTATCAGAATCCCAACAACCGCAATGCCGAGAAGGGCGATTGCAACTTCGACCGCCGGCAGATCTTTAACACCACGATGGTCGTCACGAGTGCCGGAGTCGGGCAAGGCTTCCTCAGAGGGTTCACGAAGGGTTGGCAGCTTGCGCCGCTGGTCAGTCTGAACAGCGGCCAGCCGTTCTCGATCACCGATGGAACGGACGTAGGGTTGACCGGCGTCGGGAGTGACCGCCCCAACGTTGTGCCTGGAGTGGTTTCCATGCCAGGTACCTTCCTTCAATATTTCAACACCGGAGCCTTCGCTGGGAGTTGCGCCCTAGCCGCCTATAAGAGCAATCCCTATTGCCAGGTTCCGGGGACCTTTGGCAACGCCGGGCGCGATATCTTCCACGGTCCGGGCACGATCCAGTGGGATATGGCGATCAGCCGTATCTTCCATATTAAGGAGCGTTGGAGCACGGAAATCCGCGGGGATTTCTTTAACATCATGAACCACGCTAACTTGGGCGGTCCGTCGAGCGGGATAAACAGCTCCACCTTCGGGCAAATCACCGGCTTCAGCGGGCCGCGATTGATTCAGCTCGCCATGAAGGTATACTTCTAGATCGGGAATCGCCCGCGCCCCGCGGTACACTCAGGGGCGGGGGTGCGACGAAGGTCTCGCGCCCCTCGAAGCAGGGAAAGCGGGCCCTTAGCACAGCGGTTAGTGCAGCGGACTCATAATCCGTTGGTCGATGGTTCGAATCCATCAGGGCCCACCAGTTTGCTAATGTCCGAGTATGTATCTCGCTCTCAACGGCGTGCCGATCGGCGGCAATCTATCCTGGCCGGAGTTCGCGCGGCTCGCTTCCTCGACGGGATTTGGGGGCGTGGACCTGATGCTCGGCCCTGCCATGGGAGAGGGCGTCGAGCGCACACGCAACCTGCTGGCTGAGCTTCATCTGCGGCCGTCTTTCGCCAGTCTCCCGGTGGAGTATCGCAAGGATGATGCCGCGTTTCGCGCTGGCCTTTCGAAGCTGGAGGACGCGGCGCCCTTCTGCGCCGCCATCGGTTGCCCGCGCCTGATGACGTACCTGTTATCGTCCAGCGAAACTCCTAAGGACGAACTTCGCCGCTTGTACAAGCAACGCCTCTCGGAGTGTGCCAGCATTCTGGCCCGTTCTCATTGCCGCCTGGGACTCGAGTTTCTGGGGCCGGTCCACATCCGCAAACAGTTTCCGCACGAGTTTATTTGGAAGATGAACGACATGCTCGAATTCGCGAAGGAGTGCGGGTCCAACGTAGGGCTCACGCTCGACGCCTGGCATTGGCATCACGCCGGGGGCAGCATCGCCGATATTCTCGACGCGGGAAAGGATCGCATTGTCGTGGTGCATTTTGACGACGCGCCGGATCTTCCGCCGGACCAGATTCGCGACAATCAGCGTCTGCTGCCGGGCGAAGGGATCATCAATCTGACTGGTTTTTTGCAGGCGCTCGAAAAAATAGGCTACGAGGATTCATTGAGCGTCGAAGTCTTCGGACGCGGCCTCAAGGAAATGCCGCCTGAGCGGAGCGCGAAGCTTTGTCTCGAATCGAGCGTGGCCGTGTTCAAGAAAGCCGGCGTGCCTATTCGAGCATATGCTGCATCTGCGCGAAGATGAGAATCACCGCCGGGCCGAGCGTCACCAGAATCACCGACGGGAAGATCAGAAAAAACACCGGGAAAATCAGCTTGACGCCGACCTTTCGCGCTCGCTCCTGCGCGATTTGACGGAAGCGGATACGCAGATAGCGCGCGTGGGTTTTCAGCGCCGGTCCGAGGCTGGTTCCGAAGCGATCCGTATCGATGAGAAGATTCGCGAATTTGCGCAGCTCCATGTCCTTGCTGCGCTCGGCGAAGTTGCGCAACGCTTCGACGCGGGTGGTGTTGGCTCGCAGTTCCAGTTGCAGTTGCGTGAATTCCGTAGCCAGGTCCGGATGCGTCCCGCGCAGGCCGCGGCTGGTTTCGAGAATCGCGGCGTCGAGAGCTTGCCCCGCTTCGATCGCCAGCACCATCAGGTCGAGCGCGGCCGGAAGCCCGCGGCGCAACCGCGCGACACGCTGTATTGCAAGCCGGTCCAGCACTCGGGAGGGCAGCATGAATCCGATCCCGGCTCCGCAAACCGCCGCCACCAGCATCTGGAAAAACTCCGCGCTGGGCCGGAAGGTCACCGTGGCCCAAACACCAGCCGCGGCGAGCATCAGTGCAGTGGCGCATTTAATACCAACAAAAATCAGAGCGGCCGCGGGCCAGCGATATCCGGCGATGATGAGTTTGTGACGCGCCGCATTCGCTTGCTCCTCGCCACCCGGCATGGCCTCCCCGAGGAGGCGAAAAATATCGGCGACCGCAGCCTGCGCGCCCGGAAGCTCGCGGTAGTTGACGGTGAGTTGATCGAGCGCGATCGGCGTGGGAACCGGGACCGTTCCGGCCTGGTTACGGGACGGGCGCAGCACGAACACGTATCCGGCCGCGGTTACCGCCGCCAGAACGAAGAGAAACAGGCCGATCATCAGGTCCATGCTCATACTCTAATGTCCACGAGTTTCCGGATGACGAAGTGCGCCAAAACCAGGCAGACCACGGCCGCCGTGATCAGGTTCTTTCCGTAAGGATGGTTGTACAGCACCTGCATATAGCCGGGGCTGAAGAACATCATCATCAGCGCGATTCCGATCGGCAGGATTGTCAGGATCAGGCCGGTGAGCTTGCCATTCGCCGCCAGCGACCGGATCTCGCCTTCGAGCGCGAGCGATTCGCGCATGTTCTCGGCCAGGCCGCTCATCACGTCACTGAGCTTGCCGCCGGTCCGCGCGTGCAACTCCACCGCGGAGATGAACAGGTTCACTTCCAGCAGCGGCACGCGTTGCGCCAGATTTTCAAGAGCCCGATTCCATCCCACGCCCAAGTTCGCCTCGGCTGAGGTCTTGCGCATTTCCGTCGAAACGGGCGGGACCGTTTCCGCGGCGATCATGTCCATCGACGCCGATAAAGGATATCCCGACCGCAGGGCGCGCGAGAGCGAATCCAGAACGTCGGGGAAATTTTCGCTGAACTTACGGAACCGCTTGTTGCGGAGGCGCAAGACATAGCCATACGGAGCGAAAGCCGCGAGAGCCGCTCCCGCCGCGGCCGGCCAGAAGCCGAGAAATCGATAGAACAGCACGAAGCCGACCGCCCCGGCCAAAGCCATCGCGATGGTCACGCGGCCTACCGACCAATCGAGGTCGGCCTGGGCGATGCGCGTCTTCAGAATTTCCATGAAGTCGAAGTGCGCGAGCAAACTATCCCAGAAATTGATGGTCGAAAGGCGCTCGGTGCGAATAAGCGGACCAGATTCGTCAGCGGCGCCGAGTTCTCCCAACTCCGCTTCGGACTCCTCGGCGCGGGTCTTGAGAAACGCCATCCAAGCTATCGCCACCACGATCGAGGCGAGCAGAAACGTGAGAACGAAAAACGCGAGAATCGAGACGATCAGCATGGAAATTCCTGCAGTCTTCGGATTAAGGCTGGGTCGCGCTCGCCGCCGGCTTGGGGGACGCGAGACCGCCCACTGTCGTCGAGGAATGAACCACGGTGCCGAGCGAAACCGGCGAATTCGTGCGCGTCCCGTCGTCCAGCGGATTTCGCAGCGTCAAGCGCACTCGCGCGCCTGAATCCGCCGCGGCCAGCACATCGGCCTGCGCCGGAGCCGCCAGCAGCGTCACCACCGGTAGAATCGGACCTTGCGAACTGCCCTCGGGCGGCTGGACGTTCAGAACCTGTAAATCTTCGAGCGCCGTGCGCACCGTCGTTTCCGAGCCGCTCTTACCCAGCACGACCTGCACGTCGACCTTCTGGCCCGCGCGCAGCATTCCCACCACGCCGCTGGAATCGGTCACGTGAATCGAAACCGCGCGCATGCCCTCCGGCACGCCCGATCCTCCGCCCGATTTCGCCGAAGCAAGGTGCGTATCGGAGACCAGCTCCTCTTCGCCGATGGCATCGAAAACCGTTTTGCCGATCACCTGATCCGGGGTCTCGAATGTGCCCTTAGGCGTATGCACGCCGGGCCACTGGATGGTCTTGACGTCCGCCGCCGCAAGCACCGCTCCCGATTTCAAAGGATGCGCGGCCACCACGATGGTTTTACCGCTCCCCGTGCTGCTGCTGAGCTTGTTCACGAACAGCCCGTAGAAGATCCCCGTGGAAACTATGGCGACCACGAAGGCGATCCCCAGCAGTTTCAGCATGTTGTTCTTTTTCATAAATGTGGCCGGGCATACTCTTCGCCCGTAAGCTTTAGATCGGATGCTTTCGCCGATTTCTACAGAGCATTACTATGAATGTATGGACACGCTCAGGATTGCGGGCCGCGAATTTAAGTCAAGATTATTTGTCGGCACAGGGAAATACCGTAGCTTTCCCGAAATGGCACGCTGCCACGAGGCTTCTGGAGCCGAGGTGGTCACCGTCGCCGTGCGGCGCGTGAACCTGTCCGATCGCACCAAGGAATCGCTGCTCGATCATATCGATCGCGAGAAGTTTTTTCTCCTGCCGAACACCGCGGCCTGTTATACGGCCGATGAGGCGATCCGTACCGCGCGCCTGGGCCGCGAAGTGGGATTGTCGAACTGGGTGAAGCTCGAAGTCATCGGCGATGAGAAGACGTTGTTCCCCGACAATGCCGGACTCCTGGAAGCGACTCGCGTGCTGGTCAAGGAAGGGTTCGTGGTGCTGCCCTATACCAATGACGATTTGGTGAACGCCCGCCGCCTGATCGACGCCGGCGCCGCGGCCGTGATGCCGATGGGCGCTCCGATTGGCAGTGGTCTGGGCATCCAGAACCTGACGAATCTTCGCATCCTGCGCGAGATGATCACCGATGTTCCTCTCATAGTCGATGCGGGCGTCGGCACTGCGTCGGATGCGGCCATCGCGATGGAGCTCGGCTATGACGGAGTCCTGATGAACACCGCCATCGCCGCCGCCGAGGATTCGGTCAGCATGGCCATCGCGATGAAGCTCGCGGTCGAGGCAGGGCGCTACGCGTATCGCTCCGGACGAATGGAAAAGAAGCTCTACGCATCAGCTAGCAGTCCGATGGCGGGCGTCGTTCGCTAGGAAAGCCACATCCCGGAAAGCGCGCGCTTGAAGTTCCCGCCCAGGATCAGCTCAATACTTTGGCTCGAGTAATTCCGCCGCACCAGGCTCTCGGTGAGATCGAAAATCTTCTTCGAGTAGTCCATTCCGTCAAGATCGAATCTTCGCGGGGAATGCGCGGGTAGGTCCCTTCCGTCCAGGTCGACGTCGCTTCCGATACCGGCGTGTTCCACCCCCACAAGACTTCGGATGTGGTCGATATGGTCCAGCACCGTTTCGATGGTCGCGGGGCCAGCGGCGCTCACAAAAGAGCGGACCATTGTCACGCCCATCACGCCACCCTTGGCCGCCATTCGCCGAATCGCCTCATCGGTCTTGCAGCGGGAGCTGTTCGGGACCAGTTTGCGGCAGTTCGAATGGGTCACCAGGACCGGCCGCGCGGAAGCCTCGATCGCATCGAGCGTGGTCCGGTCGCTGCAATGCGAGATGTCGACCGCCATGCCCGCCTGATTCATGCGGTTCACGATGGCCGCCCCGTACTCGGTCAAGCCCGCGTCTCTTTGATCGGACGATCCCCCACCGATCTTATTGCCGCGATAGGTCAACTGCGAAACGCGCTGGCCCAGCGCATAGAACCGGTCGACATCTTCCAACGTTCGAAAATGTTCGGAGTTCTGCTGGCCGATCACGATGCCGATTTTCCCCAGCGCCTTGGCCCGCTCAAAATCGGCGGTGCTTCCGATATGCAGGAACTGCGTGGGACGTGCCGCGATGAATGCGTTCCATCGGCTGATGTCCTTCAAGGACTCGGAGTAGATATCGCCGCTCGTGTATCCCACCGCTGGATGCAATGCGGTAATTCCAGAGTTTTTCAGACGTAGATAATCGGCATGTCCGAACCGGTCGGGATCGGTTTCCCAAGTTGAGAACTTCCTGTAATCCAACGTCAGCAAGCCCAGCATATCGATCACGGTGGAGCGTTGCACCAGATCCAAAGTGCGGGTGGAATACGTCGCGCTACTTTGCGCGAACAACGAGAAGCGGCCCCGGTTGATCATGGGCGCGGCGAGAGACAACACGGCGCCTCTGAGAATCGTACGACGAGAAGTCACAGAAACCGGAAAGTGTAGCATAAAGATCTGGTAATCTGTCGGGACACGTGAGATTCGCTTCGTTCCTGCTATTTCCCGCGCTGCTCGCCGCCTCCGATGCGCGGTTTACAGACGAGCTCTGGATACAGGTTGAAGCAATGGTGCAACAGCATCTTCCGCAGAAACCTCCTCCGGCCGCCGGCTTGAGGAACGCTCTGCGAGCCCTGGCCGAAAAAGCTCCTCGCCAGGAATGGCGCGAAGCCTTAAACCAGCGCGCCGCCGAGATTCCAGACGACCGCTCAAATATACTCATCGACAGAATTGGGGAAAAACCTTTCCCCGAAGCTCTCGCCGCAATCCTCGCGCGCTTGTGGATTCCGTGGGAGATCAATAAGGACAAACACGCTGAAGCGACAGTCTCTCAGCTGACCCGCATGATGAACTCCGTCGCCTCCACGCTCGACGACCCCGCCCGCGTCAAGCAGGCCTTTCTCGAGTCGGCTCGCGAGTTCTACTCAAACTGAGATGCCCTGCTCGCATAGAGATCGCCTCAGCCCCGCCCTTACGGGACGGGGTTGTAACGCTTGGCGTGAGCCAGGGGATTCTCATTAGTCATGCGCCATCGCCTGGAGCGTTACTTCGAATTCGAGCAGCTCGGCACGAATTGGCGCACCGAGATTCTTGCCGGCATGACGACTTTCGTCACCATGGCCTACATCGTTTTCGTGAACCCTTCCATCCTTCACGAAGCCGGGATGCCCTTCAAAGCCGTGGTCGCCGCGACGTGTTTCTGCGCGGCCTTCGGCAGCATCGTCATGGGAGCGTTCGCTCGCTATCCCATCGCCCTCGCTCCCGGCATGGGCTTGAACGCGTACTTCACATACACGGTCGTGAAGGGCATGGGCGTCCCTTGGGAAACCGCGCTCGGCGCAGTGTTCCTTTCGGGCGTCGCGTTCCTCATCCTGACGCTGCTCGGCATCCGCCAACTGATCTTCGAAGCAATCCCGCAGGAGCTTTACGCCGCCGTCGCCGCCGGTATCGGACTGTTCATCGCGATCATCGGGCTCCGCAATTCCGGCATTGTCGTTGCGAGCCCCGCCACGCTCGTGACCCTCGGCAATGTTCTCGCCAAGAACACCCTCGTCTCGATCGCCGGCTTGATGATCATCGCCGCGCTTCTGGCATGGAAGGTCCGCGGGGCGATGCTGATCGGCATTCTCGCAACTACGATACTCGCCGCGCTCTGCGGCCTCACTCACTGGTCGCCTGAAACTTACCGCCTCGGGGATATCTCTGCCACGTTCCTTCAACTTAATATACGTGCGGCTTGGAGCTTGGGTTTCGCGGAAATAGTTTTCGTCTTTCTCTTCGTTGATCTGTTCGATAACATCGGCACCTTAGTCGGCGTCGGCAAAAAAGCCGGCCTTTTCGACAACGCCAATCGCATCCCACGCATCCGCCGCATTCTTCTCGCCGACGCGACGTCCACCATCGCCGGATCGCTCGCCGGTACCTCGACCGTCGTGAGTTATATCGAAAGCGCGGCTGGCGTCGTCGCCGGCGGACGCAGCGGCGTCACCGCAATCGTCACCGGACTTCTCTTCCTCGTCGCCCTGTTCGTCGCTCCACTCGTCGGCGCGATTCCCGGCGCAGCTACCGCCCCCGCGCTAATCGTCGTCGGCTCCTTCATGATGTCGCAGGTCAACGAAATCCGATGGAACGATCCCATCGTCGCCATCCCCGCTTTCCTCACGCTGATCACGATCCCTCTCACCTTCTCAATCGCCAACGGACTCGCCTTCGGTTTCACTTCCTATGCTCTTTTGAAGCTTCTGCGAGGCGAATTTCGCCGCGACCAGTGGCTGGTCTACGTGTTAGCCGCCCTCTTCATAGCCCGCTTCGTCTACCTCGGAAAAGACTAACCGTCATATGTGAGCCTGTGTGCCAAGGCACATTCCCCGTCGCTCGTGGCGCGTCGATACTCGTGTCGCCGCCCCGGTACCATAGCGATCTCGCGGACCGTTGTGTGGTTTCGTGCCGGTCGTACGAGCGGCGGTATCATCGAACCATGTTTCCGATCCGCCTGGGAACCGACGCCCAATTCACCGCCCTCCGCGACGCTCTGCACACCTGCGGCGAAGCCGCGCTCCAAAACCCCGCCGCCGCCCGCCTCTTTATCGACGGCGCCACCATCGATCGCTCGGCCGCCTCTCATTTGCCGCTGCCCGAATTGGAAGCGCTCGGCGTGATAACGGCTCTCGCCGACCGCATCGTCGCCAACGTGATGCTGTATCAGGCGCGAGGCCTGTTGATCGTCTCAGACCGCACCCAGCCGAAGGAAAATGACCCGTCCCCGCCCCCCGAGGACGTTGTTTTTCCGGCGAACATCTCCAATACCGGCCTCTTTCTCGACCATATTCCGCCTGGCAAGGGCGATGCGTTTCTCGATCTCTGCGCCGGCACTGGAATCGCCGCGTTAGCAGCAGCGCAGTCGGGCGCCACACATGCCTGGGCCTTTGACATCACCGCGCGCTCCACCCATTTCGCCGAGTTCAATCGGCGATTGAACGGGATCTCCAACGTTACGCCGGCGCAAGGCGATCTCTACGAGCCGGCCGGAAACCAAACGTTCGATCGCATCGTCGCGCATCCGCCCTATCTTCCCGTCTACCGTCCGCGATTCGTGTTCGACAGCGGAGGGCAGGATGGGGAGCAGGTCGTTCGCCGCATCGTCGAAGGCCTGCCCAAATACCTGCGTCCCGGCGGCAAATTCTACGCACTGACCATGGGCTCAGACCGGGAGCAGCCTTTCGAGCATCGCCTGCGCGAGTGGCTGGGCGACGCCGCGCCGGAGTTTGATATCGCCTTCGTGGTCCGCAAGACGGTCCCACCTCGCCAGTACTCGGCCGATGCCGTGGTGGCCCATAAAGGCGCCGCCGCGGATATTTCCGGATGGCGTGCATTGTTCGAGAAATGGGGCGTTCAGTCGCTGGTCTATGGATTCGTCGTCATCCAGCGGCGCCTGATCGATCGTCCGGTGTTCACTGTCCGCCGCGATGCGGGCCCGAACACTGGTCCCGAGCAGTTAGCCTGGTTGGTCGAATGGGAGACTCGCGCGTTGGATGCGCACAAACTTTTGAGTGCAAAGCCGCGGGCGAGCCAGAACGCGTCTCTTCAGGTGGAACATCGTTTCGTCGACGGAGCGTGGCAGCCCGAGTCCTATTGCCTCTCGTCCGAATATCCGTTTATCGCGGGAATGCGCACCGAGCCCTGGGCCGCGCATGTCCTCACCCTTGCCAATGGCTCGCTCACGGTAGCGGAGTTGCTCGAGCAACTTCCCGTCAACGCAAATCCCCTCGAATTCGCACGCGCAGTCGCGGCAATGATCTCGGCTGGTTTCTTGGTTCTGGACCGTTAAGCTGCTTTCGCCCGTAGCGATTTGCGAGCTTACGTCCGCGCGCTTTTCGCGCGGCCTCGCGAGGATCCCACCGGCTGGGATGTGGCCGGAGGGAATGCCGCCGGATGGACTACGGTAGCTGGAAGCACGACATGCAGCGCCGTGCCGTTCTCTCCAGACGCCATCGTCAAGTGCCCGCCCAGTTGCCGCGCGCGTTCGCGCATGCCCGCAATGCCGACGCCAATTCGCGAGGCGGATGCGATGTCCCGGTCGAGCACCCCGGGCGGCAGGCCACGGCCATAGTCCACCAGTTCCAGCTCCACGGAATCCCGCATGTGTCTCAGCCGTAGGAACGCCCGCTTGCTTCCCGAGTGGCGGTGAATGTTGGAAAGCCCCTCCTGCACGATGCGGAACAGAGCAATCTCGATGGCTTGCGGCAGCCTCCGCATATGCGCGGGAAGATCCAGATCGAGGCGCAGGCCGGTCCTTTCCGAGTAACCGTCCGCATAAGCGCGGAGCGCGGACACCAATCCCAGCTCATCGAGCAGCGGAGGGTGCAGCAGATAGGACATGGTGCGGATTTCGCGCACGCAGGAGTCCGCCAGCGCGATACTTTCCTGAAGCGCATCCCGGGCTCGCGGATCGAGCTGGGCGGCAGTCGAGAGGATCATCGACAGATTGATGCTGAGCGCTCCGAGATTCTGACCGGTGGTATCGTGCAAATCGCGCGCGATCCGCCTGCGCTCCTCATCCTGCAATTGCAGGAGACGGCCGGAAAGCTGGGCCAGCGTGCGCTCCGACTTGCGCCGCGCGGTCACATCCACGGCGACAGCAAGCAGGCGGACGATACCTTCGATCTCAATGCGGGTCAGCGTGCAGACAATGTTGAATCGGGAACCATCCGGGCGGCGGCTATGCCAGTCGAAGGTCGCCTCCTCTCCCCGAAGAGCACGGTCCATCCGCTCCAGCAACGCGGGGGATTCGCGCAGCATGGTCTCAAATTCCTCCCGGATCTGCTCGCGGGAACCGCCGAACGCTTCGCGGGCGTTGCGATTGGAATCAACCACGCGCCCATCCTCGAGCAGGAAAACCGCGCCCACCGTGGATTCGAACAAAGCGGAAAAACGTTCCTCGCTTTGCCCCGCGTCTTCCGAGTCACTAGCTTCGGGGATGGTTTTACGTTCGCAAAGCTCGTGGCCGCTGCACAGCAAGTACTCTTTACCGCCGAACGTCGCATACTTCGCGCTCAGCCGCACGGGCACGATCCCGCCGCTGCGGGTCCGCAACTCCGCCACAAAGGTCTGGGAAAGGCGCTGCTTCATTTCCGTCCATCGAGCCGGCCAGCTTTCGGGCGTGGTGGGAGAAATATCCCACACGCGTAGCGAAGAAAATTCCGCGGGTGAGTAGCCGAGCGCGCGGCTGGCAGCGGCGTTGGCGTACACCAGACGCGCGTCCGGGTCCAGCCAGGCGATGAACTCATCGGCCTGATCCAGGAAAAATTGGGCGAGATGCGACTCTTCTTCCTTCGATATGGGGTCGGGCGATTCCAGGGCGCCGCCGGCGGAGGCGCGGCGAGAACCTCGACCCCGCCGCAGTTCAGCCGGCGAGCCCGCACTTCGAGAGTTTGACACAGCGCGTGTTTAACGATCTGGTTGTTGTATTTTACTCGCTTTTTTCGCGTTGTCCAGTACCGGACTATACAAAACGATATTCTGAAGCCACCTCATCCCACACGATCTTCTTTCCCGCCTTGAAAGACAGTGTCGCCATATGGCCGGAAATGGCCGCCTGCTGGCCAACGCTGGGAGGAGCGATCACGTGTCCTTTCCCGCGAACGGCATCGAGGAAGTTGGTGATGTGCGCCTCCACCGCTTTGTTGTCGTTGCCTGGCAGGTTGAGGCTCAGTTCCTTGCGCGCGGCCACCTGAGCGGGCGGCTTGCCGCCGAACTTCTCGGGATAAAAATTAAGAGACTGGCGATTTAGCACCTCGATGGTGCCTTCATTGCCCATGAACTGCTCGCCATAACCGAAATGGTCGTTGCCGAAGTAGCAACTGTAGTTGATATGGAACCTGTCTTGGTAATCGTAAATCGCGCTGAGAGTGTCGGCAACGTCGCGGTCATCGTGATTCACCCAGCGATAGATTCCGCCGGACGCCATGCAGGACATGGGAACGGTCTTGCCGCAGACGAAATTTGTAATGTCGGTCTGGTGGACCAGCAGGTCGGTCGAGATGCCGCCGGAGTAATCCCAATAAAGGCGCCATTGATAAAAGCGCTGTAAATCGAAGTCGTGCTCGGGCGCTCCTTCGAGGAACCGCTGCCAATCGGTGTTGGCGGGCGTCGCGTCGGCGGGGATTTTATAGCGCCATGCCGGATTGTCTTCAAGCGAGTTGCGATACCAGAACGCGCGGACGTAGTGGACGTCGCCGATCATGCCCTGGGCGACCATCTCCTTGGCCCGTATATAGAGCGAATTACTGCGATTCTGCGTGCCAACCTGCACCACCTTGCCGGCCTTCTGGGCGGCGGCGACCATCTCAAATCCCTGCTCGATGGTATGCGCGAGGGGCTTTTCGACGTAAATATTCTTGCCGGCAGCAATGGCGGCCATGAACATGGGGTAATGAAGATGTTCGGGGGTCGCGATAAAGACGACGTCAATCGACTTGTCAGCAAGCAGTTCCTTATAGTCGGCGTAAGTCTTCGGGGCGTTGCCGCCGAGGGTGAGGACGCGATCCTTGGCGCGCGCCAGGTTCCCCGTGTAGGCGTCGCACACCGCAACGACCTGCGCGACGTCTTTGTTGGCGCCATTATTAGCAGCGTACATGCGCTGCATCAGGTAATCGCCACGGCTGCCGGTGCCGATCCAGCCGATGGCGACCTTATTATTCGAGCCTTGGGCGTTCAAGATAGCAGGCGCGGCGGCGAGGGCGGCGGCGGACTTCACGAAGTCGCGACGGGAGAAATCGGGGGACATGGAGGACTCCTTCAAAGGGGCTGAAAGGTAAGAATAGCAGAGCGCGCGGGGAGTGTTAAGATTAGGGAGAAAACTGCGATGGATCAAGAGCGCACGATGCGGTTCATTCTCGAAAACCTCGCGGCGGTGACCGCGAGTCAGCAGAAGGCCGACGTGCAGATAAAGGGTATCCAGAAGTTGGTATTAACGGGAATGAAGTTAATCGTGAGGCTGGAAAAGGGCCAACTGGAGCTTCAAACCGAACTGAAGGCGCTCGCCGCCGCGCAAAAGCGCACCGACCAGAAATTCGGTCGCTGGCTCGATTCGTTGAAGAACGGATCAAACGGCCAGAGCGGCCACAAGAAGCGCTGATTTCTCTCGGAGTCCGGATGAAAACCAAAGCGAATCAACAGCGTCTAATGGAGCAGATTCGAAGGAACGTTGCGGCCGTGAAGGCGATGCAGCGGCAATACGAGCTGCACGGTGCCCGTGAGATGAAGGAAATGGAGGCCGAGCTAAAGCGTCTCGCGCGGCGACTGGACCGAGGGCTTGATCCGCGGCGGGAGCTCAACAAGCCCTGATTTCTGGAAACGCTCCCATCTATTGGGGCGTCATGTATACTGGGTGGTAGCTGTCGAGCAAAGGGAGTGGGCGAAAGCCCACTTTTTTATTGGCACGAGGCTCGCAGCAGCAAGAGAAGCAATGAACCGCGAGGAAGTCACGGCTAAAGTGCAGGAAATAGCGGAACGAGTCGGCGCAAGCGAAGGCCTCGAAGTGGTCGAGGTGCAGTTGCTGGGCGGCGGCGCGGCCCGGGTTTTGCGCATTTTTATCGACAAGCCCGAGGGCGTCACCCATGCCGATTGCGAGATGATTTCGCAGAATGTGGGCACCATCCTCGATGTCGAGGACCTGATCCCCGGCGCGCACTATACCCTCGAAGTCAGTTCGCCCGGTGTCGAGCGAAAGCTCACCAAGCCGCGCGATTTCGAGCGCTTTGTGGGAAAGAAAGTCAAAGTTGCCCTGCGCGAGCCGGTGGAGAATCAGCGCCACTGGATAGGAACGCTACAAAGCTTCGCGGAAGGCATTCTTACACTCGAACCATCGCCCGGCAGGAGCGTGCAGGTTCCGCTCGAGCAGGTGGAAAAGGCAAATCTCAAGTTCGAGTGGTAGTTTAATCCCGGAAAAACGAGACCGATTTTATTATGAGCATGGGAACGATTTATCAGTCCATCGAAATTCTCAGCAAAGAGAAGGGCATCGAGCCGAAAGTCATCCTGGACGCGGTGAAAGACGCGATGCTGGTGGCTGCGCGCAAGCACTTCCACACTACCGAGGATCTGGTGGCGGAGTTCGACGAAAGCACCGGCGCCATTCAAATCTTCGGCGTCCGCAAAGTCGTCTCCGAGGTGTTGGACAAAGACAAGGAAATTTCGCTCGACGCCGCGCGCGCTATCAATCCCGACGCACAGATGGATTCCGAAGTCCGCTTCGCCAAGCCAACCGAGGCGCTGGGCCGCATTTCAGCCCAAACCGCCAAGCAGGTGATTCTGCAAAAGGTGAGGGAAGCCGAGCGCGAGAACATTTTCTCGGAATACTCGGGGCGGGTGGGCGAACTGGTCACATGCATCGTGAAGCGCATTGAAGGCCAGGATCTGGTGGCGGACCTGGGTAAGACCGAAGCGCGCATCCCCAAAAAAGAGCAGTCGAAGCTCGAGAGTTTCAGCGTCGGCGACCGCATTCGCTGCGTGATCAAGAGCGTCGAAAAGGCCGGCAAGAACGCCGGAGTCATCGTTTCCCGCGCGGCGCCGGAGTTAGTGATGCGCCTGTTCGAGCAGGAAGTGCCGGAGATCTACGACAACACGGTGGTGATCAAAGGCTGCGCGCGCGAAGCGGGCGAGCGGACCAAGATCGCCGTATCGAGCCGCGACCGCGACGTGGATAGCGTCGGCGCCTGCGTCGGTATGAAAGGCATGCGCGTGCAGTCGATCATCCGCGAGTTGCGCGGCGAAAAGATCGACATCATCGAATTTAACGACGATCCAGTCAGCTTCGCGACGCACGCGCTGAGCCCGGCGAAAATTTCCCGCGTCTCCATCATCGATTCGGTGGAGAAGCACATGGAAGTGATTGTCGACGACACGCAACTGTCGCTCGCGATCGGCAAGAAGGGCCAGAATGTGCGCCTGGCGGCGAAGCTGCTGGGCTGGCGTATCGACATTAAGAGCGAGGAAGAAAAACGGCAGGAAGTCGAGTCGCAAATGGCCGCGCTGGTGGTCCCCGGCGCCCCCGTCACCGTGCTTATGGATCACGGACTGGCCGAGACGGTCGCGGAAAAATTGATGGAGGCAGGCGTCGCCACGGTGGAAAAGCTCGGCGCCATGACTCCGGAACAACTCGAAGAAATTCCGGGCATCGAGCAGGAAATGGTCGAAAATATTCAATCGGCCGTAGTGGCTTATTACGGCCAGTTCGAAGAACAGCCCGCGGCGGAAACAGCCGCAACGGAGGAAGCCTCCGAAACCGTCTCGCAGCCTGCAACGGAGACGCCTGCGGAAGCATCTGGTGAAAAGGCGTCTGAAAACGAATCTGATAGGATAGAGAGCACGGAAGTCCCGGCCGCCGCACCGGATTCCGGAAAAGGAGCAGCCGAACTTTCGTGAAAATCCGTTCGTCCAGGTATAAACAACCGGGACGGCGGAACGTTATCGTATGAGTAAAATCCGCATCAATGAGCTGGCCCGCGAGCTCGAAGTAAAGCCCAACGTCATTCTTGAGACGTTGGCGGAGCTGGGCATCGCCGACAAGAAGACGCACTCCAGCTCGCTCGACGACGACGTGGCTCTCGAGGTCCGCCGACGCGTGACCGCCGAAGCCAGCGGCAGCGCTGCGCCTGCCCCTCCAGGGATCTCGCGCTCCGAAGAAAGAACGCAGGAGCCAGTGCGCGCGCATCCGGCATCGAAGCCGCCGGCGGTGAAAACCGACGCGCCGGTTGCGGAAAAAGAAAACCAGGAAACGAAAATAGCGGACGATGTTCCCGCGGCGCCAGTGCGCCTCGCTCCGCCGCTGCGGCCTCCGTTGTCGACTGGACAGTCTTTTCAGCCGCCGTCCATGCCATTACCGCACGCGGCGCCGGCGCCGCATCCAGCGCCGCCTCGTATTCCTCCATCGGCCCCACTACGCGCCACTCCGCCTTCGGCCCCTGCGATGCCTGTGCCGGCGAGTCTTACTCGAGGTTCATCGATTCCGGCGAAGCCTGTGCCGACGCCGAAGCCGGGTCAGATTTTATCGGGACCAAGGCAGCCTCTCCCGTCGGGGATGAGCGACGCTCCAAAACCGGTTCCTGCCCAAATCACACCAGGCCAAATCACGACCGGCCAAATCACACCGGGGATGATGGCGCCCGGTGCTCCTCGGCCTTCCGCGCCAAGCCTGCCGAGCATTCCCTCGTCGCCGCGGCCTCCTGCAGCACGGCCCGGTGCGCCGACGCAGGCGTCCCCGTCGCAACCCTTGCGTCCGCCCGCAAAGCCGAATCTTGCCGGGCAGCCTCAGGCAAGGCCCGTCGTGCCTCCTCGTCCCGACATGGTGGCGAGACTCAGTACCCGTCCGCCGGCGCCCGGAACTCCTCCTGCGCCGCGTCCCGGCATGCCCACCCGTCCGTCGAGCCCGGTTCCCGGCCGTCCGATTTACACCGGTCCCGTGCGGCCCGGGCAGCCCCTCATGCGGGGTCCTGGCGGACCTCCCAGTCCGGGTGGTTACAATCAGGGCGGCTATAATCGCGGACCCTCAGGGCCCAGCAGTCCTGGCGGATATAATCGCGGTCCCGGCGGACCTGGTGGTCCCGGCGGCCTCCGCGGCCGTCCCATGCACCCGACTTCGCCTTTGCGGGCGGAGCCGGCAACCCTGCCCACCGATCCGGGCCGCCGCCATGCGACCAAGCCCGGAGTGCGCACGCCCGCCGACCGGCGTCGCGATCAGGATGAAGGACGGATGCGCGGTCCAGTCTCGCGTCGGGAACAGTCGTTCGAACCGCCCCCGATCGATCGCGAAGTAACCATCGCCGAAGGGATCACGGTAAAAGAGCTTTCCGAAAAGCTCGGCGTCAAGGGCAACCTGGTCGTGAAGCGGTTGTTCGACAAGAAAATTTCGGCGACCATCAATCAGACGCTCGACGTCAAAGTGGCCGAGGAACTGGCGCGTGATTTCGGCGCATCCACCAACAAGGTCAGCTACGAACAGGAGACGACTCAAGAGATTGAGACTACCGAAGTAGACCTGGATAGGGAACGGCGTCCTCCCATCGTCACCATCATGGGTCACGTCGATCACGGCAAAACCAGCCTGCTCGACGCCATCCGCCTCTCAAATGTCGCGAGCCATGAGGCGGGCGGCATTACGCAGCACATCGGCGCCTATCACGTAGAGAAAAACGGGCGCAAAATCGTATTCATCGACACACCGGGTCACGAAGCGTTCACCCGCATGCGAGCCCGCGGATCCAAGGTCACCGACATCGTCATCCTGGTGGTCGCCGCCGATGACGGCGTCATGCCGCAGACCCTCGAAGCCATCGATCACGCCAAAGCGGCGAAGGTTCCGATCATCGTCGCTATTAATAAAATGGACAAGCCCGGCGCGCAGCCGGAGCGGATTAAGCAACAGCTCTCCGACCGCGGACTTCTCGCTGAGGACTGGGGCGGCGATGTCGTCATGGTCCAGGTTTCGGCGAAAGCCAAGACAGGTCTCGATCTGCTGCTCGAAATGATTCTGATAGTCGCCGACATGCTGGATCTGAAGGCCAATCCCGCCCGCCCCGCCATGGGCACCGTGCTCGAAGCAAAACTCGATCGCGGACGCGGTCCGGTGGCAACGGTACTCGTTCGCAACGGAACCTTACGGGTAGGCGACTATATGATCTGCGGCTCCGTATTCGGCCGCGTCCGCGCCATGGTCGACGACCACGGCGAAAATACTCGCGAGGTTGGTCCGTCCATGCCCGCCGAAGTCCAGGGTCTCGAATCGCTGCCCGAAGTCGGAGACACCATGCAGGTGGTGACCGACACCGCCAAGGCGAAACAGATCGTCATTTATCGCGAATCGAAAGCCCGCGAGGTGGCGATGGCGAAAAATAAGCGCCTCACGCTCGATCAGTTCCACGATCAGCTCAAGGAAGGCGAGGTCAAGGATCTCAACATTATCCTCAAAACGGATGTGGGCGGCACTGCGGAGGTCCTCACCGACACTCTGCAAAAACTTTCGACCGACAAGGTGAGGATTCGCGTGCTGCGCGCGGGCGTCGGCGCGATCACCGAAACCGACGTGCTTTTAGCTTCGGCCTCGAACGCGATTATCGTCGGCTTCAACGTGCGTCCGGACCGGACCGCTCAGGCCGTCGCCGAGCACGAAAAAGTCGATGTCCGCCTGCACACGATCATCTACGAACTGGCCGATCAGATCAAGAAGGCCATGAGCGGCATGCTCGACCCAGTGTTCAAGGAAGTGTTCAAGGGCCGCGCCACGGTGCAGGACGTGTTCCGCATCTCGAAGGTTGGCGCGGTCGCCGGCTGCGTGGTGCAGGACGGCGTGCTGACGCGCAACAGCGAAGTCCGCGTGGTGCGCGACGGAGTGGTGGTCCACACCGGCAAGATCGAAGGTCTGAAGCGCTTCAAGAACGACGCGAGCGAAGTGAAAGCGGGCTTCGAGTGCGGCGTTTCACTCGCGAACTTCAGCGACATCAAGCCGGGCGACATCCTCGAAGCGTTCGCAACGGAGCGCGTGGCGCAAGAAGCTCTCGTGTAAGCTAATGCCGTCCATCGGCGTCATCACATTCGAGCTTCGGCTCGACGATTCTCACTCGCTCAAAGACAAGCGGCACTTCGTAAAGAGCCTCAAGGACCGGCTGCGCGGGAAATTCAACGTCGCCGTTTCCGAGATCGATTATCAGGACCTGTGGCAGCGCGCGCTCATCGCCTGCGTCACCGTCTCTCCAGACCAGGGCCACGCCGAGCTGGTGCTGCAAGCGGTCGAGCGCGAGGCCGCCTCCCAGTTAGGACCCCTCCTCGTAGGCGCGACCCTCGAATGGCTCGCGTAATCACTAGAAAACACAGTCTTTATAAAAATACGTGTGTTTTAGAGCTAGGTCGCGGTATAATTGGAGTTTCTCTTTATATTCGCCCCTGGAAGGACACCCCATGATCGACGAAAAAGAACGTGCTCGCACCCTCGGCGCGACGCTGACGCAAATCGAAAAACAGTTTGGAAAAGGCTCCATCATCCGCCTGGGCGCGCGCGACGTGCAGGCCGTCCCCTCGATCTCCAGCGGTTCGATCTCGGTCGATTTCGCGCTCGGCATTGGCGGATTTCCGCGCGGCCGCATCACGGAAATCTTCGGACCGGAATCGTCGGGCAAAACCACGGTCGCCCTGCAAGTAGTGGCCGAGGCGCAGAGAGTCGGCGGCATGGCGGCGTTCATCGACGTCGAACATGCGCTCGACCCCGCCTATGCCCGCAAACTCGGCGTCGATGTCGATAATCTGCTCGTCTCTCAGCCCGATTACGGCGAACAGGCCCTCGAAATCACCAACGCCCTGATCACCTCGGGCTCGATCGACGTTCTGGTCGTCGATTCCGTCGCCGCGCTGGTGCCGAAAGCCGAGCTCGACGGCGAAATGGGCGACAGCTTCATGGGCGTGCACGCCCGCTTGATGTCACAGGCCATGCGCAAGCTCACCGGCATCGTGTCGAAGTCCAATACCTGCCTGATTTTCATCAACCAGATTCGCGAAAAAATTGGAGTCATGTTTGGCAGTCCCGAAACCACCACCGGAGGCCGCGCTCTCAAGTTCTATTCAAGCGTGCGCGCCGATATCCGCCGCATCGCCGCCATCAAAGATGGTGAAGTCGTCACCGGCAACCGCACCAAAATCAAGATCGTAAAAAACAAAATGGCTCCGCCGTTCCGCGAAGCCGAATTCGACATTATCTACGGCGAGGGCATCTCCAAGGAAGGCGACCTGCTCGATCTCGGCACCGCGCAGAACATCATCGAAAAGAGCGGCTCCTGGTACGGATACAAAGGTGAGCGCATCGGCCAAGGGCGCGAGAATGCACGCCAGTTTTTGAAAGATAATCCGGACGTGAAGAAGAAGATCGATACCGAACTCCGCAAACACCTCGGGTTGACCAAGGAAGCAGCACCGGTCGCGCCCGCCGCTCCACCTCCGGCCCCCGCGTCAGCAGTCGCGGCTCGCGCCAAGGGCTAAATCGCTGATTATCGACCACTCCCTGTGATCTACCGAGCCGCGACCGCAGGGAGCGACCTTCTCGCGTTTTTCCGAAAGCCGTTTGCGGTCCGATGTGTCTTGTAGGGCGGCGAATTTTGGCTGCAGCCGCCTTCAGGCGGCTCTCAACCGGGATCCCCGATCCATTTCAATTTGCCATTTAGTGCAAACAGCGCCCATACCAGCAGCGCAAGGATAATCGGGCTGATAAATAGAAGAACGGTTCGGTAGCGCTTCCACAAAGGAAGCGGAACTCCGCCCGTCCGCGCATCAAAATCATATGCGCAATCGCACTTCTTAGCCTTCGGCGGATTCACCCGACCGCACACTGGACACTTCATCACTTCTCCAACAAAAAATTCCCCACGAACAACACGTCGATCCCCGACGAATAAAAACTCCGCACCGCATCCCGAGGCGTCGATACCAGCGGCTCACCGAACAAATTGAAGCTGGTGTTGTAAAGCACCGGCAGCCCCGACGCCTTCCCCGCTTCGTGCAACAGCCGATGAAACAGAGGATTCTCCGCCTGGTCCACCGCGTGGACCCGCACGAGATCCTCGCCGAGAATCGCCGGTGCGAACGTTTTCTTATACGCCTCGCGCACGCGTCCTACTGTTGCAATCGTCCGAGCATTTGGACCCGCATCAAAATACTCCGAAGCCAGCTCCGCCGGAACCGATGCCGCGAACTTGCGAAACGGCTCGCGATGCTTTATAAACACGTTCAGATTCTCCGTCGAATACGGATCGAGCGGAGACGCCAGAATGCTTCGATTCCCCAGCGCACGCGGCCCAAACTCCATCCGCCCCTGCATCCACGCCACAATCTTGTGTTCGCTCAGCATCCTTACGGCAGCCGCCAGCATATCGTCGGTCGAACGCAGATACGCAAATCGTAATTTGCAATTCTCGAGCACTTGTTTGATCTCATCGAGCCCGTAACTCGGACCCAATAGCAGCGTTCCTCCGCGCGCATGCCGAGGCCGCTTTTTCAACTGATGCCACACGTGGTAAACCGCGCCCAGCGCAGTGCCCGCATTGCCCGCCGCCGCTTGCACGAACACATTTTTCCAGCGTCCGCTGCGTTCGAGAAATTCGACCAGCAGCGCATTAAAAAATAATCCGCCCGCGAGACAAAGATTCTCGCCCTCGCCCGCCAGCGTGAGTACCGTCTCTTCGACCGTCTTCTGCAATCCGCGCGCGATCGAGGGCGCGAGCACCGCAGGAATCGCCGCGCCATCTGGCAATCCCAGCGCTTCGAAAAACTTCCGGCTGAATCCACCCCCGGCTAGCCGGTTGCCATCGAAAAATGTCGTGTCGAGCCGCGCCGCCTCCGATACAATTTCGCGAAACGCTGGCGCGAAGCGATCGTCGCCCGCAGTCGATAGCCACTGGACCTTATGTTCGTCGGCGCGCGCTCGAAATCCCAGCAGCTCCGTCACCGCGCCGTACAAACGGCCTAACGAATCGGGATAATAGCATTCTTTCTCCAGTTCGATTTGACCCTGAGACGCTCGCCAGCGCGCCCCGCAGCGAAAATCGCCCGCCTGGTCGAGCGTCAGCACCGTGGCTTCCTCAAACGGCGAAGCGAAAAATGCCGAGGCCGCGTGCGCCATATGATGCTCCACCACGACCACTTCGGCATGAGGAAACTGTTCGCGCAACGTGAGGTGCAACTCCGCCTCCGGACCGCGCGCGATCGGCCGGACCGATATTGGTCGCACAAGCGCGACGCAATCCACCTGATCCCTGGTCGCATGCGAAAGCCGTAAACACTCTTCGATGGCGGCCTGCGGCAATTCCCCGGACCTCTGCCCGCGAGTCATTTTTGCTTCTTCCACTGCCGCGAGCACTTCCCCGTTCTTCAGCAGCGCGCACGCCGCGTCATTCAGCAGACCTCCCAAACCAAGGACGATCATTTCGATTTTTTCTCGATCTTTCCCCACGTATCCCGCAACGCAACCGTGCGGTTGAACACGAGTTTCTCGGGCACCGAGTCCTTGTCGGCACAAAAATATCCGAGCCTCTCAAACTGATACCGGCTGCCCGGCATCGCATTCGCGAGGCTCGGCTCCAGTTTGCCCGTAAGTACTTCGAGCGATTTCGGATTCAAATTCGACGTGAACTCCTGCCCCTCCTCGACTTCGTTTGGATTCTCGCGCGTGAACAGAGTGTCATACACGCGCACTTCCGCATCGATGGCATGCTCGGCCGACACCCAGTGGATCGTCGACTTCACCTTGCGCCCATCCGGCGAATCCCCGCCGCGCGTCGCAGGATCGTACGTGCAATGCACCTCAACCACATTGCCTTGCGCATCTTTCACTACGCTCGTGGCCGTGATGAAATACCCGTACCGCAGCCGCACTTCTTTTCCCGGCGACAAACGGAAATATTTCGGCGGCGGAGCCTCGCGAAAATCGTCGTCCTCGATATAGAGTACCTTCGAAAACGGAACCGTCCGTGTCCCGGCAGACGGGTCCTCGGGATTGTTCACTGCCTC
This sequence comes from Bryobacterales bacterium, assembly GCA_003170295.1. Taxonomy (GTDB): domain Bacteria; phylum Acidobacteriota; class Terriglobia; order Bryobacterales; family Bryobacteraceae; genus Palsa-187. The sequence continues at coordinate 36,127 of PNAJ01000161.1, forward strand.
CATCTGCTCTACCAGACCCTCTGGATAGTTATCGATCACCACTCGCAGAGGCCGCAGCACCGCCATCACACGCATCGCGTGCTTATTCAAATCCTCGCGAACGTGATACTCCAGCAGCGACAATTCCGTCGTCCCGTTAGTCTTCGAAACGCCCAACCCGCGCGCGAAATTCTGCAACGCCTCCGGAGTATATCCCCGGCGCCTCATGCCGCTAATAGTCGGCATCCGTGGATCGTCCCATCCGGCCACGAGGCCCTGCTGCACCAGTTGCAGCAGTTTTCTTTTGCTTAGCAGCGTGTAGGTAAGGTTGAGTCGGTCGAACTCGATCTGTTGCGGATGATAGATACCTAGCTGCTCGACATACCAATCGTAAAGCGGCCTGTGGTCTTCGAATTCGAGCGTACAAATCGAGTGCGTGATTCCCTCGATGGAATCCGATTCCCCGTGCGCGAAATCGTACATCGGATAAATGCACCATTTGTCGCCGGTCCGATGATGCTCCGCGTGCAGAATCCGGTACATGATCGGATCGCGCAAATTAAGATTCGCCGATGCCATATCGATCTTTGCCCGCAACGACCGCGCAGCATCGGGAAACTCGCCGGCACGCATGCGCTCGAACAAATCGAGATTCTCTTCGACGGTTCGATTGCGATACGGGCTTTCTTTACCAGGCTCGGTCAACGTGCCGCGCTGCTGCCGAACCTCATCGGGCGACAAATCGCAGACATACGCTTTGCCCGATTTGATCAGTTGTACCGCCCATTGATAGAGCTGGTCGAAATAATCGGACGCGTAATATACGCCCGCCCACTCCCCGCCCAGCCAGCGGACATCTTCCATGATCGAATCGACGTATTCGGTTTCTTCCTTCGTCGGGTTCGTGTCGTCGAACCGCAAATTACATTTGCCGCCGAATTCCTTCGCGAACCCAAAATTAATCGCGATCGACTTCGCATGGCCGACATGCAGGTACCCGTTCGGCTCCGGAGGAAACCGCGTATGCACGCGCCCTCCGTATTTATTGGTTTCCAGATCCTTGACGATGATGTCGTGGATGAAATTCGATGGACCCGAATCAGTCGTACTCATAATTTATTCTTTATTTAGTGTAGTGATCCCCGTCACCATCTTGATGTGGCGCAGGATGGCTTCCTGCGGCCGGTTGGTAACCGGCCTTTTACAGTTTTTTGATCGCTTCTCCGATTCTCTTAAGCGACGTCTCCCGCCCCAGTACCACGAGCGTTTCAAACAGCGGCGGCGAATTCTTGCGCCCGCATACCGCGACCCGAATCGGCTGAAACATCTGCCCCGGCTTGATCTTCAGTTCAGCCGCGGCCGCGCGGAAAGCCGCGTCCAGCGCATCGTGATTGAAATCCGTAGCCGCCAGAATCTCTCGCGATTTTTCCAGCGCCAAGCGAGCCATCGCCAAATCGCCCTTTTGCGGAATCAACTCCGCAGCGTCATACGGCGGCAGTTGGTCGACGAAAAAGAAATCCGCGACAGTAGCAACATCTTTCAGCGTCTTAATGCGCTCCTGAATCAGCGGTGCCACTTTCAGCATCTTCTCCGCGCTCACATGAAATTCGGCCGCGAACGGCAACAGATCCGCAGCCAACTCCTCGATGGGTAGAGTCTTCAAGTGCTCCGCATTCAACCACAGAGCCTTCGGATCGAACGGATCCTCCTCCGTGAAATTGACAGTCGCATTCGACTTGTTCACACCTTCGAGCGTAAACGCATCGATCAGCTCCTGCCGAGACATCTTCTCGCGATCGTTCTTCGGCGACCACCCCAGCAAACACAAAAAATTCACGAAGCTCTGCGCTAGGAAACCAGCATCGCGATACGTCGTGACGCTCACCACCGGCCCATGCTTCCGCTTCGATAATTTCGACCCATCCGGCGCAATCAGCAGCGGCAGGTGCGCGAATTTCGGGGGCTCGACGCCGAGCGCCTCGAAGATCAGCACGTGCTTAAACGTATTCGTCAAATGATCCTGCCCGCGAATAATGTGGCTGATCCGCAAATCCGCATCGTCGGCGCAAGAGGCCATGTGATACGTCGGCGCGCCATTGGACCGCAGCAGCGCAAAATCCTCGATATCCGCCGTGCCCTTGGTCTGTAGGCCGTAAACAAGATCGGTAAACGTAACTTCGGCGCGAGTCTCCCGCGGCACGCGAAATCGCACCACGCCCTCGGAATCGCGATAAGCGAATCCCTTGTTCAAAATCTCTTCAGCCGCGCGGCGGTGCAGATCGTCCCGCTCGCTCTGCCGGTAAAACTCATCCCACTCCAAATCGAGCCATTTCAGCCCCTCAAAAATCGAATCGAGCGATTGTTGGGTGTTGCGCTCGATATCGGTGTCGTCGATGCGCAGGATCATCGTGCCGCTGTGGTGGCGGGCGTACAACCAATTGAAAATAAAGGTCCTGGCGCTGCCGATATGCAAATATCCGGTCGGCGAAGGGGCAAAACGCACTCTTAGCATAGCAATTTAAGGCAAACAAGGTCGATTGTGGTGCCCAGGGCGGGACTTGAACCCGCACTCCCGTTGCCGGAAAACGGATTTTAAGTCCGTTGCGTCTGCCGATTTCGCCACCCGGGCACGATAACCTTGATGATATCCTTAAATCACGAACGTCATGCGCCGTACCCGGTGGCTTTTTCTCTTCGCCATCATCTTCATCGTTGTCGCGGTGGGCGCAACTTACCTCAAGCGCAAAGGCAAGATCGAAACTGACGCCCCTGCGCGTCCTAAACCACTGGGCAAGAACTTCGACGGGAGCTTCGACCGGTGGACCTACTCCGATCAGAAGGGCACTACTCCGCACGTCACGATAAGGGCCGACAAAATGCGCGAGGCGGCCGGATCCACGGCGCTTGATCTCGAAGGCGTCGATTTACAACTCTACAACAAAGAGGGCACGCAGTACGATCTGGTGAAAACCGCCAAGGCGCAGGTCGACCCCACCGCGAAGACGCTTTACGCCGATGGAGAAGTGGACATCACGATGAGCGTGCCGGTGGATGGGCCGCAGCATGGGCGCATCGTCAAGATTCACACTTCGGGCGTGAAATTCGAGACGCAGACCGGCAAGGCGAACACCGATCGACCGGTCCGATTCGAGTTCGATCAGGGCGGAGGGACTTCCGTTGGTGCCGAATACGATCCGCAGACGCGCGAATTGCATATGAAGTCGCAGATTTCGCTTGACTGGCGAGGAAAAAAAGAGGGCTCGATCCCGATGCACATCGAGTCGGGCGAGGCATTCTATCGCGAGAAGGAGTCGAAAATCATTTTGATTCCGTGGTCGAAACTTACGCGCGATACGCTGCGTCTGGAAGGAAAGATGACCGTGGTCACGCTCGATCAAGGCGAAGTGCGGCTGGCCGAAATCGAAGCGGGTCGCGGGACCAAGGGAGACGCCGATCGCAAGGTGGAGTTTGGCTCCGATCAAATGACCATGAATTTCGCCGACGGGATGCTGGTCGAGAAAATCTCAGGCGACCGCAATGCACACCTGATTTCGACTACGGCCGCGGCGCGGACGATGGTAAAGGGAAATCGGATGGACCTCGGTTTCGAGGCCACGGGCAAAGAAAGTACGCTATCTACGGCTGTCGCGACTGGCAAGAGCGTTGCCGAGAATGTGCCCCTCGCTAAACCGGGCACCCAGCCTGGCGATACCAGAATCCTGCACAGCGAAGTGATCCATCTTAAAATGCGCGGCGGCGGACAGGAAATCGAAAGCGTGGAGACGGATGGTGCGGCGACCATGGACTTCCTGCCGAACCGGCCGGGATTACCGAAACGCATGATGACTGGTGACAAGGTCTGGATCAAGTACGGCGAAGACAATCGCATTGAGAGTTTCAAGTCGACCAACGTCACGACGCGCACCGACAAGCCAGGGGAGAAGGGCAAGCCTGTGCCGCCTCCGGGATTCACGTCGAGCAAAGAGATGCTCGCGACGTTCGATCCGAAGACGAGCGACATGAGCCACCTGGACCAGAAGAGCGATTTCAAGTACGACGAGGGCGATCGTCATGCCCGCGCCGATCACGCTACGCTCGAGCAGAATACGGACATGATGACGCTCGATAAGGCCGCTCGCGTGTGGGATTCGACAGGTTCGGCCGCGGCCGATCGTATCGTGATGAATCAGAAATCGGGCGATTTTACAGCGGACGGACACGTTGCATCGACCCGCATGCCCGATCCCAAGGGTAATTCGAGTGCGATGCTCAGCACCGATGAGATCATGCAGGCTCGCGCCCAGCGCATGGTTTCGACGGACGAAAACTCGAAGATCCACTACGAAGGAAACGCGGTGGCGTGGCAGGGATCGAACCGTGTGGAAGCGGACCGGCTCGACATCGATCGCGATGCGGGGATCATGGAAGCGCACGGCCACGTGGTGAGCCAGTTCGTGGACAAAGACAAAGACGACAAGAAGTCCGACGGCAAGACAACCACAAAGACGAAAGCAAAGCCGAAAACTTCCTCTGCTCCTCCGATCTTTACCGTGGTGCATGCGCCGGAGCTGATCTACACCGAGGAGACGCGCGTGGCGGTTTACAAAGGCGGCGTCCTGCTGCAAAGGCCCAATCTGACGGTGACAGGCAAGGAAGTTAAGGCGTTCTTGAACGATGCCGACGCCGATTCGTCGCTCAACAAAACCGTGGCTGACGGGACGGTGAAAATTTTCAGCGAGGATAAGAAGAGAGCCAAGACGAAAACGGGAACCTCAGAGCACGCCGAATATTTCGCCAATGACGGAAAAGTGATCCTGACCGGCGGCCGTCCCCTGCTGATCGATAGCAAGGAAGGCAGGACGGAACAGGATCAATTGACGTGGTGGACCAACGATGATAGGCTGCTGAGTAACGGAACGCCCATCAGTCCCGTGAAGAGCATCGTCCGCAGAAAATAGCCGCCGTGCACACCCTCCAAACAACAGACCTGACGAAGTCGTATCGCGGCCGCAAGGTGGTCGACAACGTTTCCGTGTGGGTGAAGCAGGGCGAGGTGGTGGGCTTGCTGGGTCCGAATGGCGCGGGCAAAACCACGTCGTTCTACATGATTGTCGGGCTGATCACGCCGGATTCGGGACGGGTGACGCTGGACGACGAGGACATCACGCCGCTGGCGATGTATCAGCGCGCGAGGCAAGGGATCAGCTATCTTCCGCAGGAAGCCTCCGTGTTCCGGAAGCTGTCGGTCGAGGACAATCTGATGGCGATTCTGCAGACTCTGCCACTGAACCGGCGGGAGAGGCACGATCGCATGGACCGGTTGATTGCTCAACTGGGCCTCGAAACGGTGCGGCACAGCAAAGGCTACGTCTTATCGGGCGGGGAAAGAAGACGCGTTGAGATTGCACGATCCCTGGTAATCGAGCCGAGCTTTCTGCTGCTGGACGAACCTTTCTCCGGGATCGATCCGATTCAAGTTCTGGAGCTTCAGAAGATCATCTTCGATTTGAAAAACTCCGGGATCGGGATTCTGGTGACCGATCACAATGTCCGGGAGACGCTGGCAGTCACGGATCGCGCGTATATCATAAATAACGGCCGCATTTTCCGGTCGGGGTCGCCGGAAGCATTGGGAAACGATCCGGAAGTGCGGCGCGTTTATCTGGGCGAAAATTTCAATCTGGAGTGGCAGAGCGGACGCTGGCAGGTACCGGCAGAGGGTTAGAGCGAAAACTCACGAGCCGCCTGAGATGAGTCGCAGCTGAAGCTGAGCTGAAAAAGGCTTGGCAGTCGAAACCGCATGCCCCACCTTTGTCGACAAACTAGTGGACTGTAACATCCAGTTATAGACTACAATGGGTGCATGGCAAGCACCCTCGCATTGACGAACGCGGAGCGGATGGAACTGATGCGGCGAGCATCGAGCCGAACCGGCCGGGCGGAAGATGCCCGGAGAGCTCGGCTGATTTTGCTGCTGACCGAAGGCCATACCTGGGACGAAGCCTCCG
>PNAJ01000128.1 GCA_003170295.1 Bryobacterales bacterium
GCACCCGGTGTTTGTCCAATCTTGTTGACGGTAAGAGCGCGCATCCGATGGTAATACGCTCGCTTGGTATAATTGGTATCCGTTACGACAAATGCGAATCGTAACAACGTGGCTCGCAGAGGAGTCCTATGAAACGCGTGTTTTTTACCACCTTTCTTCTTTTCGTGGCAGGCCTGACAACTCTGACCGCACAGGTGCTTACGATGCAAGACGGAACACCGGCCCGTCTGCGCCTAAATCGCACGGTATCTTCGGCCACGGCTCATGAGGGTGATGTGGTTGATTTTGAGGTTACCGAGCCAGTTGTGGTGCAGGGCATGGTGGCGATCCCAAAAGGCAGTCTGGCGTTCGGTCACGTTAGCAAAGTGGAACCGAAGCGACGGTTCGGGCGCGCTGGCGAGCTGGAAATCAGTGTGGATTCGGTGCGGTTGGGAGACGGCGGCACTGCGACCCTCCGCGCGACGAGCCAGGAAGGCGAAAACCAAATGCACGGAGGACGTCTTGCCGCGACCGTCGCCGCCTCGCCGGTGCTAGTGTGGGTGAAAGGCAAAAACGTTCAGTTTGAGCGTGGCGTAGAAATCACGGCCTATATCCGTGGCAATATTCCCGTAGACGAAACGCGATTGAGAGAACGGTATCGGGGCACTGTTCCCCCGACCGAATCGGTTCAGAGCAGTGGAACGGCGAGTGTCCTGACGAATCGCGACATTATTCAGATGAAAAACGCAGGGCTTTCCGATGACGTGATTCTAGCGAAGATTAGAACGAGCGAAGCTGATTTCCGCACCGGCACACAGGACCTGATCGATTTGAAGGCTGTTGGCGTGAGCGATCCCATCATCCAGGCGATGGTACAAAAGGCGCGCCGCTAGCGCATCCGCCTCTTCTGATAGGATCCTCCTCCCAAAGTGATCTGCTCCAAATTCGGCACGCAGTTGACTATAGGGTGGCGACGTTTTTTGGGTCGCGAAACGAATCGCCGAAATCGCCAATCGCACCGCTTGCCCTCCAGCGCCGCAGTTGATTACAAATCACTATTTGTTGCGAGCAGCGCACCGCCAAAGTTCCGTGACAGGTCACTGTCTCAAACCAAGCCTGGAAAATTCACCCGATTGTACGGGGACCCAGACGAAAGGACCCACCCGTTAACAGTGCGCCCAACGGCCAGATCGCCAATGGAGGAGAGGATCCCGATTGGACGCGGAGTCGGAAGTGGACAACTTCGTCGCGAGTGGTGGACTGGTGGACTGAAACGTCGCTATTGGGCCGGATTCAGGTGAATACGCAATCGCGAGCCGGGTTTCACCTGAACAACGCGCTCCTGGCTTGCGGAACCGAAATCGGCGCTGATGGAGTGGAGACCGGGGAGAAGGGCGAGCTCGGCGGGTGCGGACACATTTACCGGAACGCCGTTTACTTTCAGGGTTGCTGATCCCGAAGTTTCGACAATCACTGTGCCGCGAATCAGGAATAGCGGAACGACCAACTCAGTGACTTTTCCTTCAAGGGTTAACGCTCGTTCCTCGTCCTTGTATCCGGCCAAATTAAAACGAAATGCGTGTGGTATGCCTTCCAGGCGGAGGTCGCATGGCGTTTGGCAGGAAGGATCGGTTCGGTTGTCGACGACCACGCGTGCGCCGGCGGGCTCTGAGGTCAGCTTCAGCAAGTGGGCGGTCTTGATCTCAGGCGCAAGGTCGACGGTTTGAAGGTCGTGCGCGGGTTCGATCTGCGCAGGCGGAGGGGCAGGTCGGCGGCGCGCCGCCAGTGCTTCGCGCCAGCCATTCTCAAGTGTCGCGACCGGGTCAGGTATGCCGGGAAGAGTCCCTTGCAATGCTTCCGTTGAATCTGCTGAAAGAGCTGCCAAGAGTACCACGGGCTCAGTGTCCTGAACGATTTTGGGGAGCGGGCGCGCGAGCAGGTCCATTTCCTTACGATCGATAGGCGGCAGCAGCGTGGCGATCCGGATTGGTTCCGTGGGACCGGAATCGCGAAAGAATTCGGCCATATCGGAATGGGGCGCGCCGGCGGCGGGCTCGATGGATTGTAGATGTTTCAGCATCGCTGCCGCCGGGGCTTTCAAATCGGGGTCGCTCGAAGTTTCCAGGCGGGCGAGCAGAGCGGAGGCGTGTGCCGTGTCGTCCTGAAGAAGAAGTTCGGAGGCGGCGCTGAGACCGTTACTCGCCCTCGCGGGAATCGTAGTCCAGGCAGCTTCGAACAGTTCAGAGGCCTTGGCGTGATCGCCCTCATCGGCGGCCACCTCCGCGGCGGCGCGGGCGGCTGCGTAGCGCATCTCCCGTTCCACGGAATTCTGGGCATTCTGCAGAGCCAACTTCAAAGTGGCGTCAGAGGCATTGGTCAATGCTATGGCAAGGAACTTGGCGGCGATGTCGTAACCGTGGCCGTTGCCATTGAGGCCGGCGAGAAGCGCAGGAGACTCCCATCGCCCTGGGTCGATGCGGCCAACTTCCGCGAGCCCGGCCATTGCTTCCGCTTCGGGAAGCTTGGGAAGTCTGGTCAGTAAGGGCAGAAGCGCGTCATCATAGCGGCGTCTGCGTTTCCCTTCCTCCGTCTTTTCGAGCTGCGCGATCAGACGAAGGCGCACCAACTGCGGCTGGGCTTGTGCGCCGAAAGTTTTCGGGTTAAGCCGCGCCGCTTCACCGAAGGCCGCAATGGCGTCGTCCCACTTTTCCGCGATTGCGGCTATGATGCCGAGGTCAAATGCGGCGGTCGAGTAGCTTACGTCAGTGAGGAATGCGTCCGCGAAACCGCGCAAGGCGGCTCGAATATCGCGCTTGGATTGGAGGTCGGAAATAGTCGTTTGAAGCCGATGGCGGGCGGCGTCCCGAGGCGACGCGTACAGAGTTGCGAGATCCACGGGTTGAAGCGGCGGTACGTCAACCGGAATGGGCTCCGGCGGCGGAATGACTTGCGCCACGGTGCATCCGCAAACAATCGCTAGGGTGAAAAATATCCGCATGGTGACTCCGAAAATTCTATTTGGCAGCCTTGCAGGCGCTAGTCAGGCGATCGAGTTCGGCTTGAATTCGTGCGATTTCAAGTTCCGCTTGTTTGCGATCGACGCCATTATCGGCGGGTTTCGCAGCGGCCGGTTTAACGGCCGGCGTTTCACCGGTTGAAAGGCCAAGCACCGCATCAAGCTGGCTGTTCTTTGTATCGGCTGTCTCCCCTGATGTTGGCGATGACGCTGGCGATCGGGTAGGAGCTTTGAACGAGTCGTCGGCGACCGCTGCCGAGGATCCGGCACGAGCGGCAGTTTTGCGCGGGGCGGTTTCTGGCGGTGTCTCTTCGACTCGCAGAGACGATTCCTGTAGCTCCAGGCGGCTCTTCAAATCGGCGATTCGCGAGGCCAGCTCCGGCGCGCACCCTGGGGTCTGCACACGCCGCAAATTACCGTCGCGAATGATGTTGAGATCCTGAGTGGACGTTTTCATGGTGTGAAGCACGTCGAGATCGAGGTCGGAATCTGCGGATTTGGGCGACTGTTCCGCTCCGTTTACGGCGGCGGGAATCCGGGTAGAGCCCTGGCGAAGCAGCCGCTCGTACTGCTCCGGCGTCTGACCGCCGTGGCTGAGGATGCTCTTGCGGACCTTGTCGCTCATCTGATCCCAGGATTTACGATACGCAGCAACCGCGGCGCGAATTTGTGCGTCGGAAGATGCGCCCGCAACGGCGCGCCCGGAGGTTTCCTGCGGAGGAGCGGACCCTATGGTGCGCTGTACGCTGGTCTGTGCGTCGGCTGGTACGAGGAGCGATAGCAGGAGGATGGAAATCTTCATGTCTAACGCTTACCTCCCTTAGCCGCATCGACTACAAACTCGACTTGCCTGGACCTGCCGTCCAGCGCATGATCGTCCTCGCAATCAGCCTCAATGATGCGGTCCTGCTTATCGTACTTGTACTTGATGTGCGACGACTTGCCACTGTTGGATGTAATCGTTTCGCCGGTGAGCTTATCGCCGGAGTACTGGAGGGTACGAGAATAGACGACAGCTCCGCCGGTCGCGGCGTGACCGGTGATCTGCATCAACTGCTTACCCTGCCAGGCGAAATCGAGCCGCGGCGCGCCCGGATTGTCGAGTTCCCAGGCGTGTTGAACCCGCCCCTGCGAATCGTAATCCACTTCGAATAGATGGATGGCGTCCCAGACGAACGGATGGAAATAGCTGTTACCTGAGAAGACCACGGCGACTCGTTTCCCGGTGGCCCAAATGCGAGCTGGGTGTCGAGACGAGGGCTGTTCCATAGTATGAGGAATCCGCTGGTGGATCCGCCTTGCGGGTCGGTGTGGATCGAAGCGGTTTGCGCGGGTCCAGTGGACCGGAGCATCGCGGCCATACTCGCGTTGTTGAGACCGCCTGTGGGATTGATGGAATTCGCGGTACCCAATGCGCGAAGAGCTCCGGTTCCACCGACGCCGCCGAATCCGGCCACGCCTCCAAAGCCGCCCATGGTTCCGCCGCCGGCGGCCCCTAGCATTCCGGTGAGCTTTCCACCTCCACCGAGTCCGCCCAGCAGGCTTCCGGCCCCGCGCAAACCGCCTAGGCCGCCCATCAGGCCGCTGACCGCCCCTATCCCTCCAAATCCGCCGATGCCCGGGATGGTGATGGGGATCGTTCGACTCTTGGTAATGACATTGTCGCGACTGACTTTTAATACCTGCGGCTTATCCTCGTAATAGTTAAAATAAAAGTCATTCGTTTCGCGATCGGCCGTTCTCCAGCCGACGGTAGAACCAATGCCCTGGCTGGCGGCCGCTCCGGCCACCGCGACTTTGAGAATGTTGCTCCCTGTCTTCTTGTCCTCATACCGGGTGTGGACCGACTTCAATTGCTCCCCCTCCCACTCGTAGCCGACCGTGAGGTGATTAGAGCCTTTGACTCGCGCTACCTTCGGTTGGAAGGCGAGACTGACGGGATCGTAAAATGAGCCGGGATCGAGAGGGGCGTCGGAGAACCAGCTCTTGAGCGAGGAGGCCGTTGTCGCTGCTTGAGATTCGGAGGCAGCGCCGGCGCGCCGCAGGAGACGCATTGCCGCCATCCGCTGCTCGCGATTGGTTCCGCTCGAGTCGGTGATATCGAGAAAGCGGCGCAGCAGCGGGGTGGCGTGATCGCAATTGCGCAGGACGCACGCATTTACGCCCGCCTGGAACAGGAACTGAGTATCTTCGTTATCGAGCTTGAGTCCGTTGGCGGCGGTCTCAAGGGCGGTGGCAAAGCGCTGATCGGTGGACAGCGTTCCGAGCTTGCTAAGCGAATCCTTGCGGGAGGTGTCGATCTTATACTGTACGCTGGCACGCAAGGTCTCGCCCTGTTCAAAATCCTGGTTAGTAATTGCCAGGCCGGCGTAGAGATCCAGCAAGGCAAGAGCCTGGGCGAGGTCTCCGCGAAGCACCGCTAGTTTGGCTTCAAGGAACTTGATCCTGGGCTCATCTTTATCCACGGCCTCTGCCTCTTTGAGTGCGTTCTCGGCTTCGAGCGCCTTGCTATCGCCGATGTATTGTTCGGCGAGGAGCAGGCGGCGCTTTAACTGGACTTGTTTGAACGATCGAGGATCGATACCGCGACGCGCCTCGGCAAATTGTTGAGCGGACAGACGCGCGACTTCCAGCCGCACCTGTTCCAGCATGTCGGTGGCTTCGGCGAACTTCGGGTCGCGCCAATGGGCGATGCGCAGGTGGCGAATTGCATTCGCATAGTCTCCGGCGGCGCGGGCCCGTTGAGCGAGTTCGACGTGTAGGGCGGCGCTTGCCTTGAAGTGAGTCCGGCGCGCTGCTGCGAGATCCGGGAACGACTTGTCGTAAGGTTCGAAGTCGCGATAGGAGAGCAAGAATGCATCGGATTGCTTTCCGGCATCGAGCGCGTGAAGGATGGCGACCCTGCGATCGAGCGCTTTGCGCGCGTCACGGGCCTGTTTGCGAAGCTCAACTTGTTTGGGATCGCCAGCGAACGCTGCGTCCGAGGCCACCGCAAGGAGGAGCGATTCCTCGAGAACGTCAATCGATACGTCGCCCTTGTTCCATTTGTCGATGCGATCGGCCATTCCGGCGCGAACTGACTCGCGCATTCGGTCAACTGCGGCTTCGGCGGGGAAGGCTTTCACGGCGACGGGAATAAGTTCAACGCTATTGCGGAAGGACTGCGCATCGTCGACGCCGGGAACCTTGTGGAGCCCGGGATCGGCAACGAAGGCGGCAGCCGACGCGGCGGCATCGGAACCGGAGAGGATCGCGTACAACTCCTGCACCACGATGGGCGAGGGGCTCTTGTCTTTCTTATCGCGCTTCAGACCAATGGAGGACCCGGCCCAAAGGTGCGCAGCCGTATCCGGATTCGGCACCTTTACCCCATCGGGGAGGAGAGCCTGCCATTCCGACGCGCCGTCCTGACGACCCAACAAACGGCCATCTGGCGCACGACGGATGACGGTGAACGACCCAATCTCGACGGTCTGCAATTTGCCGATCGATTTGGAATCCCAAGCGTCGGGGGCCTCGGCGGCGGCACCCATCCTTCGTACTTTTTCCTTGCCATTTACAGAGAGAGTTTCGCCGCTCTTGATCGACCACACGCCGGTGGACGAGCGGGTGACGACAACCAATTCGGCTGATAATGGCCGTAAGATGCAGATCGCAACCAGCAAGGCGGTGGAGCGAGTCATAAAATTGAGATCCTGCGTTCCATTCTGGAGTGAAGGGCGGGGCTGGCCGGGGTTGGTCCGCTCCGAGCTAGGGTGGCGGCCTCCGACGAGGAAAGCGAAAAAGACGGGAATTTCATTGGGTTTCCAGGAATGTGGTGCCGGTTAAATACTTGAGCAGCTTGCGCCCAGGGAAGCCAGTCTGGAAATACACATATTCTGTGCTCCTTAGCAAGGGAACGCACAGAAAGCGGTGGAATCGGCTCAAAATAGTCGCGGCTCCTCGGGAGATCAATACAGATGTAAGGGGTTTTTAGACCCGCAACGAATGTACAAATCCAAATGCTCTCACTGGACAACCGTAAAACAAGGAGAAAAAAGCTCACGTTATTTTCGAATTCGCGGTTCTCCCGGCAGCAGATTGAAACTAATAGATCGTGGCAGCTTCGTTCACCCGTCATCTCCGCCTTGGCGGAGAAAGCCTTCGGCGGAACGGGGCAGCTGCACGAGGTTGTCTCAGGGAATCGACGGCTTGTCAACGCATTATAAAAAAGGGC
>PNAJ01000164.1 GCA_003170295.1 Bryobacterales bacterium
TTTTATAATGCGTTGACGGCGGGCAAGGACGCACCCCGCGAAATGGCCAATACTCGGGGAAAGCGACTCTCTCCGGACGGACGTGGGTTGAGCCATTACGCCCGGAACGGCTGCCCCGACGCCGTAGGCGACAATTTTCTTAGGCTCTCAGTCGAGGGCCGCACGTTTGGTTGACTGCCGCCCGCGCGTGCCCCGCCTTCCACCGCGCCCATTTCCGCGCCGCATCCTGGCAGCGTTCGCTGCTGTGTCCCAGGCGCTTCCCGATTTCAGGGAGCGTGGCGCGCTCGGGATTGCTCAACCAAGTAACCGCCAGCCCGATTTAGCACTTTGTGTCCCAGGCGCTTCCCGATTTCAGGGAGCGTGGCGCGCTCGGGATTGCTCAACCGCAATTTCGTTGGCAGCTTCGCCCTCAGAATACGATTCTCCATCGGCTGCGAACGGTTCATTTTCAATGGGCTGCGCTGATGCCTAGAGTTCTACCTTACGTATGAACCGTGGCGGTATGTCAATTTGCCACCGCAATCCATACTCCCGGGCCGCTGACTGCGTCACCCACGCGCACGACCACCGGCGTGTATCCTCCCGGTTGCTCTCGCCTTTCTCACCCTCTCCGGTGTGGGCCGCACTTTCGGTTGACTGCGGTCGAAGGCGGGTCTGGCGACACATGCGACCTCCCCGAGCACTTTGTGTCCCAGGCGCTTCCCGATTTCAGGGAGCGTGGCGCGCTCGGGATTGCTCAACCGCAATTTCGTTGGCAGCTTCGCCCTCAGAATACGATTCTCCATCGGCTGCGAAAACAATCGCCGCCAGAGATTCGGGTTATATTCGAAGACGCGTAGCAGGTTATCAACGTCGAAAAGCGCCGGAGTTCCAAGAGCGCGTATCAAAACGACTGGCTTCTCCTGTGCCATTCTGACGCCCAGTTCGGAAGAGAATTTCAAGGCGTTAGGGAACAAGTACGTAATCAATCTGAATGCGGTCGCCTACTTTCAGATCGCGCCAGACGGCGCAGTGGCTTCGTCCATGGGCTCTCCTTTCCGCCCGTGCCTGCCTGCCCCGGCCGGCACCGATTCGCTGCTGGACAACGTCGCAACCGCTCTGCATCTTAACTTGCGAGCACAAGCGAAGTTCGGCCTCGAACACAAATCGCGGATTGGGTCTTGGCGAAGCGCGGTCTAGTTCGTCCTGAGACTCGTGGCGACCACAGTTCAAGCACTTCATTCATCCACACCTACTCCGCGCGTTCGGAGCGTACCATGATTAGCCATAAGCGCGTTCGCGCCAACCTGACGAAGGACACTTTAAACGTCTCCACCAGGTGAGGCTTCAGCCCGTTCTTGTGCCAAATGCGCCGCACAGTGGACTCGCTGAGGCCGACCGCAGCCGCCATGGATCGCGTGGACCAGTGCGTCCGATGGGCTGGCTTGTCGTTAAACTTCAGCCTGTATACTTGAAGGCCATGGTACTCGGGAATGCGGCCGTCAAAAATCGCAACGCGGACGTGCGGGGGCGCTCCTTCTGGTTGGCACCGCTGCTGGCCGTGGGATCGGTCGCGTGCCTGGCACAGACGCCTGTTTTTACCCGGTATCCCATCCCTACCAGCGGCAGTTTCCTGGACGGAATTGTCGCGGGGCCGGACGGCAACGTTTGGTTCACCGAGTTTCAGGGCAACAAGATCGGTAGGATTACCACCGCGGGCGTCGTTACGGAGTTTTCGGTCCCGACTGCCAACAGCGGTCCAGCAAGCATTACCACGGGGCCGGATCAAAATTTATGGTTCGGAGAGGCCCTTGGCCATAAGATCGGCAGAATCAGTACAAATGGAGTGATCACCGAATTCCCGCTTAACTCCCCTTACGCAGGTCCGGGCTGGATTACCTCAGGCCCGGACGGTAACCTGTGGTTCATCGCCGGAGGCGCCGCGATCGGGAGGATCACCCCCGCGGGGGTGATCACCTTTTTGGGGGGGCCACCAAGCCCGTTTCCACCTGCTATTACTTCGGGGCCCGACGGCAATCTGTGGTTCACGACCCTCGCCAACAGCATCGGAAGGATCACGACCTCCGCCGTGCTGCTCCCAGAGTTTCCGATACCCACGCCGGGCAGCCAACCCGAAGGGATTGCGGCAGGGTCGGACGGCAATGTGTGGTTCACCGAGATTCAGGGCAACAAGATAGGGAGGATTACCACTACGGGCATCATTACCGAGTTCTCGGTCCCGACTCCAATGGCCTTGCCGTGGGTGATAGTGTCTCGCCCTGACGGCACTCTTTGGTTCACAGAGAACCCGGGAAAGATCGGCAAGATCACCTCGGCGGGTCTGATTACTGAGTTTACAGTGCCTTTTTACAGCGTCCCGTACCGGATCGCCTTGGGTCCGGATGGCAATATCTGGTTCACGGACTATTACGCGGACCAGATCGTCAAGATGATCCTTCCTTCTATTTCGCCGACGCCCGTGCCATCTTCCCTGATCATGCTTTGCACGGGTCTGGCCGCTCTGATAATTTGGCAGGGCTGGCGCGCTCGTTTCATAGGCGCGGCGTGAACGAATTTGAGGATTACAGCTTCTCGATAAACGTATGCAGATACCGTTTCGAGTTCGACTATCGTCCAGTTCCGCCATATCAATTAGGGTCACTGTGGTGGTACTTCTAACCCTATAGGCTTTTCCAACGACGCCGACGATCTCAGCTAGGGTTTTGTTACCATCGGACCGATGCCCACTGACCATATCGTCGCCCTTCTCATCGCGGAACGCGATAAGCTCAATCGCGCCATCGAAGCGCTTGAAGGAACGAAAACGCCGTCCATCCATACGCCTGTGGCTGAAACGAGCGCACCGAAAAAGAAACGCCATATCAGCGCCGCTACTCGGCGGAAAATGGCACTGGGGCAGAAGAAACGCTTCGCGGCTTTGAAAGCGGCGAAAACGTAAGGTTGTTCGGCTGCGAGACGGCACTAGTTTTTCAAATCGATCAAGACAATATCCGAGTTCTCCTGTACGCGATCAAACAGGATTTCTTTTTTGTCAGGCGAAACATCAAAACTGCGAATCGAATAGCCTGGCTTAAAATGTGTAAGCTGCCGGCGGTCCCCCGTGCCGAGATCGATCATCCAAAAATCCTGAGCGCGAAACTCGCCACAACCGGGCCGATTCGCCAGGATGAACTCCTCACCCTGGCGAGGTTGCCGACATCCCGAGGGCGCGGAGACATCTTCGCTCTCGGGCTATTTTCATCAACGTGAGTGAATACTGGCTCGAGATTAGGGAGTTGAGGATACGGGGAAGAAGCGCGCAAACCGTGGGGTCACATCTTCTCTGACGTGCTTGTATATGTTTGCGATATCCTGCCGCGTCAGTTCCAGAGGAACCTTGTTCGAGGAATCGAGTGGATCTCCAAATACCATGCTCGGGAAATCTGGCTCGAATACCACGGAGTCCTTAAGCGCAAGCGGCCAACTCATTTCAACGCCATAGTCGAGTTCCTGTAGCAAGAAAACGACAGGCGAGGCGTTGAAGTTTGCATCCGTGGCTCTTCCACTCGGAATCCTGTGCTTGTCTATATTGCTAAGTTCGTTAAGTTGCCAGAGCGGATCATCTCGATAGGCTGACCCTCGATTGTACGGTTGAAGACTCTTTATGATGGCAACTGCCTCGCAAGGCATGTCCCAGACTAGCTTCCTAAAGCGTTCCTCGCCTTTGGGGGATTGATCAGCATGGATTGGGAACATAACTTCCCGAGAGGGATTGGGATTTCCCAAGAGCGCTAATTGCCAAGCCAGCTGGTCAAGCCCCGATCTCAGGCAATAAATCGCGTCGGCAAGGCTTAGATGTATGTCACCGGGGATGTGGTTAAACTCACACCGGATAATATGGCGCTGATTAACCAAATCATCATGTTTCGTAATTGAATATGCGTCGGACGATCGGCAATGCTCGACGATAAGGGAGTCGAACTCCTTGAGGTGTTTATACGCGCGGCCTATTTTCGATTCCAGATTACCAAGTCCGCCACCAAAGACCATGCGCCCAAAGTTAGCAGCCCTAGGTATTTCAAGTCAATGCAACGCTGATCACGCCCAGTGAGTTTCAGACCATCAGACCGAACGGGAAAGGGCTGCTGTAAATGACCACTGCTATCGAATATTCCTGCGGTTACGAGGTTGCGGCCGCGTCCCCGTTCACCGCCGTCGTCAGTAAAGGTGCGGCCTAAGCCTCCAACTGGAATGACGCCTATCAGTCCCGCCGCTACCGCTTAGCAGGGCCTTTCTCGACAGTCAGCACGCCATACAACCACGCCTTGGCCCTTTTCCAATCGCGCTTGACCCGCACGGACGTGATTCCCAGGACCTCCGCCGTTTCCTCCACGCTCAATCCGCCGAAGTAGCGCAGTTCCACCACGCGGGCTTGACGGGCATCGATCTCGGTCAGCGAATCGAGCGCCTCATTCAGGGCCAGTATTTCGATTCCCCGCGCTTGCGCCCCCAGCAGCACGTCATCCAGCGGCACGCGTTCCGCCTGGCCGCCGCGCTTGGCATACCCCCGCC
The DNA here is from genome assembly GCA_003170295.1 of Bryobacterales bacterium. Taxonomy (GTDB): domain Bacteria; phylum Acidobacteriota; class Terriglobia; order Bryobacterales; family Bryobacteraceae; genus Palsa-187. The sequence continues at coordinate 4,552 of PNAJ01000164.1, forward strand.
CGCGCGCATGGTCAACCAGAATTCGCCGAATGATTTGCGAGCAGAGGGCCAGAAAGTGTACGCGGTTTTCGCAGCGGACGCCCCCGGCACGAACTAGCTTCAGGTAAGCCTCATTGGCCAGAGCGGCCGACTCCAGCGTGTCGCCGGCTTGACGGCGGACCAAGTGTTGCCGGGCGATTCGCCGCAGCTCCGGGTAGACCAGAGGCATCAAGCGAGTGAGCGCCCGTTGATCTCCAGCACCCCACTCGGCGACCAACTCGCTGATGTCCCCGGGACCCTCGACGGTCATGCCGGGACGATCTTACCAAAAAACTCAGCGCCGGGTGTCCTTTTTGCGGCCGGTTCCCGGAATAACAGACAGGAGGTATTTCAATCATGACAAGACTTCTCGGATTAAACGTGCAAACAACGATAACAGGAAAGGAAACGCTAATGAAATTCAAAATTATGACCACCATCTTCGCCCTCGCGCTCGTACTGGCCGCGGGCTTGGTAACTCACTCACTGACCACGGGAACGACCTCGGTATTGGCGTTCAACGAACGAAACGGACAACTCCATGCGACGATGGATTGCTCGGCGTACACAGGCGCCGCCGGTGGCTTCTGCGTGCTCGCGTCCTCGAACCTCGACGAGATCAAGGTCGGCTCGAAGCAGTACATGGACCAGGCGGCCGGTAGCCCTCCGGGCATCCTGGACAGTAACGTCGTCTTCGTCGCCGGGGCCGGGGACTGGGCGGTCGGACGTTGCACACTCGATCTTACAACCTTTCTCGGACTGTGCACGTTCTCGGACGGGACCGGGCCGCTCGCCGGGTTCCACGCCCGTGTGAATCTCTCACCGGCTGGCGGGGGAATTCTCTCCTGGAACGGGACGTATAGCTTCAGTCGCGAACATGATTAGATAGGGCGTTGCAGAAGCTGTGCGTCGCCGCTGGTGCTAAACAGGCGCGGTTCACGCGGACCGCGCTGCCCGGCGAAAAAAGCGGAAACCAAGCCAGGACGACCGCCCGGCGCGGCTTCGAACACTTCCCGAAGAAAACCTGACGCCGGTACGCGGTCCGGCGCATTCCTACAAGTGGAGGTTCGAGCATTCGCGAGTACTCGCTTGTGAATCACCGCCGGCCCGTTTCACTTCAGCGTCAGGAGCCAGATATCCGATTCCGTCACCCGCCGTGAGAAGTACGCCTTCGTTCCATCGCGTGTGAGCCGCGGTGGGCCGATGACATCGCGCGTGACGGAGAAGATTTTCCGGACCTGCCTGGATCGCGTATCGACGACATGCGATGCGCTTCCCGTCCGCGGAGAGGCTCGGGTGCGCGAGGTACGCGGCAGGCGTAGTGATCGACTCAGGCTCCGCTAGTGTTTTACCCGACGCTTCGTCGATAGGGACGCGCCAGAGATTCATACTGCCGCTACGATCGCTGACGAAATACAGGTACTTCCCGTCCGGAGACCATACGGGGTTCCAGTCCCGGGCGGGGTCGCGGATCGCGGCCGTCGCTGTCCCGCCTTTCGCCGGGAGGGTCCATACACCCCCCTGGGCTCCATTGCTTAGCCGGCGGGTGAAGGCGATGCGGCGGTTATGCGGTGACCAGCTCGGTAATGTCGCGTCTTCATCTAGAAGCCGTGTGGTTTCGCCGGTATTCACTGTTACCGTCCACAGTTCGCCGCTGCGTCCATAGGGATTTTGTGGGAGGAGCGCGACGTTCTCCGTGGTAAAAGCAAGCTGAGTGCCATCGGGCGACCACGATGGATTGTATCCCACGCGTGTTATGCGCCTGGCCGCCCCGCCTGTGCGGCCCATGACGAAGATACCGCCGCAGTCGCGGCTGGAACGGAATGCGATGAGCTCGCCGTCGGGAGAAAACGCCGGCTGATCGTCGTCCGCTGTTGAATCTCGCGTTAGGTCAAGCGGGTTGTGGCCGTTGACACTCTGCAGGTAAATGTGACGATTGGCGACACCCGAATCGGCCGCGTAGACCAGCCATTTACCATCCGGCGACAGACTAGGAAACCATTCGACTCCCGGCTGCGAGGTCACCCGCATAAACTCCGCGCGAACCGCCGCTGGCCCACGGTTCGCGTCGCGCTGCGTGCGCCGGACGATCCCGTACGCGACGACTAAGACGATCACCAACGACGCTGCCGCAATCGCAGCGACGCGCCAGAGGTTCCATCCGCGTTGTGCTTTCTCGATGGTGTCGCGGGCATCGGCGATGGTTTGGAGCCGGCGGCCGGCGGCCTTCTGAAGGCACTGGCGCAACAGCTCGCGGATTTTCGCGGGTGTTTTCGCGGGCAGAGCCTGCCAGTCCGGCTTGCGTTCCAGCACGGCCGCAATTGTTTCCGATACGGTCTCGCCCTGAAAAACGCGCTTGCCGGTGAGCAGCTCGTACAAAAGGCATCCGAAGGCCCAGATATCTGTTCGCTCGTCGATGTCTTTTCCGCGCGCCTGCTCTGGACTCATGTAGCCCGGCGTACCGACGATGTTCCCAGCGAGAGTCTCGACACCTGTTACCGTCGCCAGTTGCGAGAGATCCTGATCTCCCTTCGGCCCCCAGATCGCTTTCGCCAGACCGAAGTCCAGCACCTTTACCGTGCCTTGAGGCGTGACCTTGACATTGGCCGGCTTCAGGTCGCGGTGGATGATGCCTTTGTCGTGCGCCGCTTCCAACGCGTCGGCGACCTGGCGCGCGTAATCGAGCGCTCTTTCGACTGGCAGCGGCCCGCGCAGGGTCTCGCCCTCTACTAGCTCCATCACCAGGCAATCGACGTCGCCGGATTCTTCGAGACCGTAAATGGCCGCGATATTGGGGTGATTCAGCGAAGCCAGCGTGCGCGCCTCGCGTCGGAAGCGCGCCAGCCGCTCCGGGTCGCGCGCGAACTCACGGGGCAAAGTCTTGATGGCGACGTCCCGGCCGAGCTTGCTGTCGTGCGCGCGATAGACCTCGCCCATGCCGCCGGCGCCCAACGGAGAGACTATCTGATACGGTCCAATTTGGCGGCCGAGCAGAGATTGGGCGGCCGTCAGCGTGAAGGTCATGTCCTGAAGCGCGGGTGTTTCGAGGAAGCTCCCGGCCCGTTCTGCCTGCGAAAGGAGTAGCTCGACCTGCCGCCGCAGGTCGGCGTCTCCGCTGCATTCAAGGTCGAGGAATGCCTGCCGCGCTTCTGGCTCACGCTCCAGGGCTGCGTGGAAGAGCCTCTTTACCCTCCGCGAACGTTCCTGGTCCATGGCCGAGTCCGTGCCTGCGCTTCAACAATCATACTCCGTTGCGGTGTTGCTTACAGATCATCCCCCGGTTGTCACGGGCAAGGAGAGCATCGAGTGATGCAGCTAACGTTATCCAAGAAGAAAGCGGTTAGCTCCCGTATTACGGCGTACTCGGAAGTTTTCTGGTTTTCAATCGCTGTCCGGAAGTCGGGTTATGGGAAGTTTGACCGGATGCACACTGTGAAACGCCGTTCCGAATTCGGCCGATAATGAGAAGGATTCTATCGGTAGTGCTCGCGAGCGAGGTTTCCCGGCGACGGCTCCGCACCTCGCGCCAAACTGGCGTGCCGTCTTTTCCTTGGATGTCGCGCGAAAACAATCGAACCGGGCGGTAATGTGCACGTCTTCCAGGCCAATCCCCTTCAGATACGCAACGAGCTCTGCCTCCGGCAGAGCGCCGGCGATTCAACCAGTCCATAAGTCGATGTTGCGGCGGATATTCTCCGAGAGACTCCACATCGAGCGCTATGTCTCCTAGATACAGCCGGCCGCCGGGTTTGAGAATTCGCACGATCTCAGCGAACCCGAGCTCTTTCTCGGGAACGAGATTGAGGACGCCATTCGAGATGACCACGTCGACGCTTCCGCTGGAAACCGGTATTGCCGTAGCATCGCCGTTGCGAACTTCAACCTGCTTGAGGCCAGCGGCAGCAGCGGAGCTCTGCGCCCGCTCGATCATGGTGTCCGTCATGTCGACACCGATCGCCCGTCCCTCCGGCCCGACGCGGCGGGCGGCCAGCAACAGATCCATGCCAGCCCCGCAACCGATGTCCACAACCGTCTCGCCGGATTGAATTGGACCGATTGCCAGTGGATTGGAGATGGCGGCGAAAGAAGCCGGGCATTCGGGCGGAAGGCTCGCCAACTCCCGGGCATCATAACCGAGGAATTCGGCCGCGTACGCGGGTCCGCGATGAAAATGGAATTCGGCTGTGGGCTCTACGGCTACGCGTCCGTATATGCTCGAGATCTCCGACCTCAGCATCCTTGTATCAAGATCAACCGGACAAGCAATCGGCATATCAGTCCTCCCGTGACTCTCGGATTTATTATCTCAGGTACAGTCTGCCATCAACACGGGTGTCCGTAACGTTTCCGCACGTCGGCGCGCGATACGCTGACCATACGGCAGCCGCGTCGAGCATGGCAGGATTTGCTGCGGAACGTCAATGCCAGTTGTGTAAAGGCGAAACCCACCATCCCGGGCGTCGATCCAAGCAGCGTGAAGCGTCTCATCGGCTCCGGCAGCGATTCCGACATAGTCGCCGCCTCTCAAGCGCCTCGAAGCGAAGTAAGACTCGGGGTTAAACTTATTGTCGGGGTGGGGAGTCTTTTCTGAGACAGCAACAACGCTGAAAAGGTCTGGCCGCTAAAGGGCGGCATATCGGATAAGTTGTCCAGAAACGGGAATGTAGGAAGTTGCGCAACGCCCCTCCGACGGGGGCATTTACGCTACTCGAGGTTGCCCTTTGGTCGCGTCCTGGTTGATTGCACGGACCACGGACTCGCGGCAGCTTCCGTTCGCGCCGGGGAGTTTCCCTCCGCGTCGGCCTCGTCCTCACGAGAAACGCCGCCGAACGCGAATCCGGCGGCGCGAATGTATCAGGTTGGGCGAAACCACGAAATATCGCAGTAGGAGACGTACACTTGCTGTTCATCGTGAGCACGTTTTCGATTCAACGTGGAGGCTAAGGGCGGGTCTTACGCGCGCGGGCCGCTATGTGCAAATGACAGACGCTCCTCCATTAGTCTGCCAATGGAGGGTGACCGAGCATTCGGGCGCTATCAACGAGGATGTTACCTGAAATTCCACTACTTGCAACTTACACCATACGCCGAAGTGTCTCTCAATTTCCCAGATCACTTCAATTGAGTGACCAGCTCGAACGGAGAGAGATAGAGGGGAGAATCTTTTTCGAGTTGGTCACATTCACGAAGGGTACAAAGGGCCCGAGTATTCCTTGTACATCGACCATCCGAAGGGCGTCCTCATCCTCGTTATGTTTTGCCCTGACGGCGAGGACGACGCTTACGTGCCTTTGCTGAAATGGGTCGGCGAGAAGGTGATGATGATGGATTTCGTTGACAAGCGCCTCGAAGAAGAATGATGGAGTCGCCGTTCCTAATGGGCTCATCATGGTGCGTCCGAGAAACGGTTCATTTGGCCGGATTCTGATACCTCAGTCTGACGGTCTCGGAGGACTTCCAAGAATTCGTCAATCACCCGCCGCTTCTTCCACGGATCGAGCGAGTTCACTGGAGCGCCAATGGGAACAGAATATTTACCTACAAACGTCACCTGACCCGGAGCGGCGAACGGAAACATAATGTACTGCCCTTTCTCCAACTCAATGGCCGGGGAGAAGTGCCGACCGTCAATTTCCGAAATTGTAGTCGTCTCATCCTCAAGCTCTGCGATAACGAGCAGCACTGCCCCTGAAGGTACATCTATGCGATCAACGCAGATTGCGTTGTGGACGTTCGTAAAGAGTTCGCGTTCGTACCTTACGGTGCCGTCGCCAAAAACAAAAAACAAATGCGGGCAGCACCCAACTCCCCAGTAACGATCAATGGAGTATAAATTGTCGAGATCGACAGCTTTGATTGCTTGGATGTACCCCGCGCCGTCGGCTTTCCACTCGATGCTTTGGGGCCAGAGCGCTGGCCCCACTAGGTTGGTGCCTTCCGACCAACCGCTGCAGGCCAGGCCGGTTCATGCTCTTTGCCGACTCCCCACCGTCCACGATGACTTCGGACAATTCGACGCCCTGGACCGTAGCCATCGCGCGAATCTTTGCTTCTTGTGCTTCAAGCGAAACGCCCCGCTCGGCCTCGTTTTCAGTGGTCACCATCCCATCCTGCTTGTTTTTTCTATATATGGCTACCATCATTTCGAGCTGGGTTTCGGCGCTTGGGCTATATCCCAAAAAGCGCGCTAAATAGGATCGACAACTGCGGCCCGGCCTCAGGTTCAGTTCGCGCGTTGCTGCGAGTTCAGGAAACTGACGAGGTCACCGATGTCGCTCGGTTCCAGAATTGGCCACGGAACACCGGTCTCCTCAGCGCGAGCGATCATCTTCGGGCTATGCCGCCAAAGCGCGGCGGTGAAAGAGGTGGCCGTGAGCGCATCGCCGACGGCGCGCAGCCGCGGACCGAGTTGTGTGCCTTCCGCATCGGCGCCGTGGCACCCCGCACACCCCCGGAGCTTGAAGACGCCTTCCCCGACGAATGGGGATCCCGCCGGCTCGAAAAACCGCAGACTGGCGAGGAATGCCGCAAGGTCGGCCATCTCCTCTCGCTGAAGCTGAGGCAAGGCGATCCCGTTCTGACGCCCTAACTTCGCCATCGAAGGCGCATGGTTCCACAGCACGCTCGCGAACTGCATCGTCGTGAGCGGCAGGTCGCGTTCGGGGCCCAACTCCGGACCGAGACTGCCCCCATGCCCGCGCACCGAATGGCATTGGATACATCGCGCTTGGAACACATTCCATCCGCGCACCGCATCGCCCGGCTTATTCTCTTTGCGGGGTTCCTGGACGCCGCGCCCTTGGCTCGCGTATGCAATCAGGTCCGCCATCTCATCGCCCTTGAACTGCGGCCAGTGGCCCAGAGTATTCGTGATCGGCTCGATCATCGACTGGGTGTGGTTCCACATCGCACGCGTCAACTCATTCGGACCCCCGGCCCCGAGGCCGGAAAGCTCTGGGGCGGACTTTCCGCCCGCGCCTCGCACGGAGTGACACGTAATGCAGCCCTTGTCGCGAAAGACTTTTTCACCGGCCACCGGGTCGCCGCTGCGATCGAAGTTGCTGGACTGATAAAGAAATGCGAGCATATCGGCCATCTGTTGAGTATCAAGCTGCGGAAAGGATCTACCGGTCCGGAGATTCCGGTACATTCCCGGGGCATGGTTCCACATCGCTGTTGCGAACCAACCCATTGGCGGGGTGCCGGGACGTTTTACCGCGAGATCCGGTGCGATCTGCCCTCCATGTCCTCTGATCGAGTGGCAGAAAGAGCATTGTTGTCCGCCGAAGAACATCTCCGCTCCGCGCTCCGGCACGCCAATGACGTACAATGCCCTGCGCGCCGGGGCGGGCGCCCGCTCCCGGATCAGTATAGTAACCAAGGCGCCGCCGCCTACGAGTGCAGCGGCGATCCAAAGCAGAAGTTGTTTGCGTCCACTCCACGTCATGGGAAGCCCTGATGCACGCGGCGCACCATCGCCGGATGGCCTGTTTTCCTTCGTTTTGGGAATGGTCCGCGTCTGAGAACCCGACGCGTGTACGATTATCGGACGAGAATCAACGCTGGTACTGGCGCATCTTCCGGTAGAGCGTGTCGCGCGATATTCCCAGCAACGATGCCGCTCTGGTCCGATTCCCCTCCGCCAGCCGCAGCGCCTGTTCAATCGTCAGCCGCTCCATCTGCTCCAGGGAAACCGAAGCACTCATGGCGGAGGGCAGCGCTTCCGGAGTGTACGAGTTCAATAAGGGCTTCAGATCCTTGTCCGTGATGACCTGGGGATTGTCGGCGGAAATGGCGGCTGAGCTTTCCACCAGGCTTTCCAGTTCGCGCACATTCCCCGGAAAAGGATACCCCAGCAGGAGCTCGATCGCGTTCCGTGCCAGCGAGACCTGGCGGCCGTATTTTCGGCTCAGCCGCGCAGCGAAGTGCTGCGAGAGCACCAGAATGTCCTCGCGCCGGTCCCGCAGCGGCGGCACCTGCAACACCACGGTCGCGACACGGAAATAGAAGTCTTCGCGCAGAAAGTTTGTCCGCAGGTCCTGCAAACTGCGATTCGTCGCCGAAATCACGCGGACATCGACGTGAACTGCGGTGGTGCTGCCCACCGGTCGCACCTCGCCCTCCTGCAGCACTCGCAGCAGCTTCACCTGGACGTCCTTTGGCATCTCCCCGATCTCGTCCAGAAACAGGGTGCCGCGAGAGGCGGCGGAAAAAAGGCCGGGAGTATCCGCGTAGGCGCCGGTAAATGCGCCGCGGCGAAAACCGAACAGCTCGCTTTCCACCAGGTCGCGCGGCAGCGCGCCGCTGTTGACCGCCACGAACGGCATCCGGGCGCGCGGGCTGGCCTGATGAATCGCGCGCGCCAGCATTTCTTTGCCTGTTCCGGTTTCGCCGACGATCAGGACCGACGCGTCCGTTGCCGCGGTCAGCCGCGCGCGTTCGAGCACTCTCTCCATCCCCGGCGAAACCGAAATAATATTCTCAAAGCACGAGTGCCGCTCGAGGTTTCCTTCCAGTTGCGCCACCCGCTCCCGCAATTCCATCACTTCCATTAGGCGGGCGATCTTTTTGCGCAGGGCTTCGTAATCGAACGGCTTGGTGATATAGTCCTCGGCTCCCTTCTTGATCGCCTCGATCGCGGTCTCGATGGTTCCGTAGCCGGTCATGATGACGACCGCGATATCCGGGTCGCGAGCGCGAAGCCCGGCCGTGATGGCAAGACCGTCCATGGCAGGCATGATCAGGTCAACCAGCGCCAGCGCGATTTTGCGGTTCGCCGCATGGATGGCCAGCGCCTCGGCGCCGGATTGAGCTACTTCGACGTCATATCCTTCGCGCGTAAGAAACTCTTTCAGCGCCGCGCCAAGGCTCGCGTCGTCGTCCACGACAAGGATCGCAGGGCCTTGTTTCACCGGGCGGCGCCCTCCGCGATTCCGGCGGCGAGCGGTAGATCGATGTACGCCGTTGCGCCTTTGGCAGGTTCACTTTCAAGGCGAATAGAACCGCCATGTTCGACGGCAAAATTTCTAGCGATGGCCAATCCCAGCCCGGTGCCTTTGCCGGGTTCCTTGGTCGTAAAGAAGGGCTCGAATACGCGCGCCAGGTTGGCCGGATCGATTCCACTTCCGCTATCTCGCACGGCAATCTCGACGCGGCTGGGAGGAATCGCCCGGCAGCTTACCTGGATTTCTCCGCCCGCCGGCATGGCGTCAAGCGCGTTGCTTAACAGGATCAGCATCACGGTTTCAAACAGATTGCGATCGGCAAATACCTCTAAACCCTTCACCGGTGCCGTGTTCGTCGTCAGCGTTGCCTGCTTGGACCGAATCACCGGGAGAAAGAAATTGGTAACGGAATCGATCATGTCCGCGACGTCGTGATTCCGTTTATCGACGGGGCTCATCCGTGCGAACTCCAGCAGGCGCTGCACGAACTGCCGGCAGAACCTCAGCCCATCCTCGATGCTGGCGAGATTCGTGTTCCCGGGCGCTTCCTCCCGCATGAGTTGGATACGCAGAAGAAGAGCCGCCAATGGCGAGTTCAGGTGATGGGCCGTACCCGCCGCCATTTTTCCCATGCTCGCCAGTTTTTCCAGTTCGATCATGGCCTCGCGCCAGCGGACGCGCTCCCGGATGTCGGACGTTGCTTCCAGGAAATACACCGGCTCCTCGGCCTCCCGAAACGGCCGGATGCTCAGCTGCACGGGGAAGGGCTCGCCCGTCCGGCCGACTCGCAGCGTCTCGATATCCAGAACAGCGGCGCCGGACTCGACCTTGCCCATAAGTTCCTTGAGTTCGTCGATCTTGCCGGCCGGAATGGTCGGCAGCGCCCGTCCGCAAATCTCCTCTTTGGAGTACCCGAACATACGCTCAGCCGACCCGTTCCATTCGATCACCCGCAAATCCCGATCGTAAAGAATTATTCCTCCTGGAAAATCTTCCAGCAAGCCGCGGTAGCGTTCGTTGGACCGGCGAAGATCCTCCTCGCTTTTCCGGCGTTGGCGCAACACAAACCAGGCCGCCCAAAACGCCAGCACCAGGGACATGGCGAAGCCGCGGCTGATATAGAGATAATGCAGCGTCAGGTAGTTCGCGTCACGGAAGAACCGGTATTCGAGCAACTCCCACGCGGCGAAAACGACGGAAACAATCGTGATGCTGGATAGCGTCAGAGTCGCCCAGAACCATGGCTTCTCACCCATAGAGTTGTCGGGCCCTATGGTATCGCATCGCGCCCATATCCCCTCCTTCACAGTCGAGGTTCCGTGTCGGTTCCCCTATTGGCCTCGGCATTTCTCACGGAACCCCGACAGTGATGGAGGGGATTCTTCCTGTGACACCAGGACTATTTCAGCGTTCGAACATAAGCGATGACGTCCTCGATCTGCTTATCAGTGAGCCCGCTCACGGGCTTCATTTTGCCCTGTCCGGCCGTGATGGTTTTCTTGAAATCGGCGTCCGATTTGGATTGAATCTCCTTCGATGCCAACAGATGCATCTCCACGTTGTACATCTTTGCGATGGCCGCTTTCCCTTCGCCGTTCGGTCCGTGGCAAGGCTGACACTTCGCCGCGAATACCGCTTTCCCCTCCGGCGCACCGGCGGATAGAAGTCCACATCCTGCGATGAAGACGATTGTGATTGCTTTCATAAGTATTACTCCTTTGTGATTTGTGAGGCCGAAGCTTCGATATAGCCGGACCCGTCCGATTCCTGCCGCCGGAGCAGCAGCCAGATCGCGGCTACCGTAATGGCGATAAAAAACACAGAGACCGCAAGGCCCATGCGGCGTACGTCTTTGTCGTGCAGAGCAGCCTGTCCCGCGCGTAGTGTCTCGGCCGCGACGCCCATCCCCGCTTCGACCGGTTTGCTCATGTCTTCGATTCGAAAGGAGTGCATCATCAGACGGGCTTTCACCAGATTTTCTTTCCCGTCCAGCAACTTCACCTGCGCTTCCGATACTTCCATCCCATATTTGTCGGCCAGGGTGAGAGTGTTTTCCGAACGGGTGAGCGACGCATCCAGACCGTCGAGCAACTGTGCCATCTGCTCGGCCGTTTTCGCGCCCGCTGAGCCCGCTTCATGGCATCCCGAACATACCGCCTTTGGGCCGGCCAGCATAGCAACCGACGGTTGATGGATTCCGTGATTACTGTGGCACACGATGCAACCGCCCCCGCCGGAGGCGGCTGAGAAAATTGGCTGATGGACGCTCTTCTCGTAAAGCTGTGCGAAGAGAACGTGGCAGCTCCCGCACACGGCCGAAACCGATTCCACTTCGGGTGGTTTCGCTCCATGATTTCCGTGGCAGGAAGCGCAATTTGGCGCCGACAAATCGCCCCGTTTGGCGAGTGCGCTCCAATGCACGCTCGTCTTATACTCGGCGAGCTGATTGGTGGGGATTTTATATTTCGCCATCTTCTGCGCATCCGCATGGCAGCGGCCGCACGTATCGGGAAGCCGCAGCGGATGCACCGGCGACTGGTTGTCTTTCACCCCGCGAATGTCGTGGACGCTGTGGCAATCGATACACGTCGCAACGGTTTCGTCGCCCGTCGCCAGGCGCTTGCCGTGAACGCTGGTCTTATACAACTCAAACTGGTCCACGCGCTGCTGCGGACGGTAGCGGCGCATGAAATCGGGGCTGCTGTGGCACTTCGCGCAGAGCTGCGGGATTTCGGTCCGCTTCGGCTTGCCGATGAATCCTTTCGCCTTATTCATGGCCACCGTAGGATCGTCGCTGAAGCGGTCGCCTCCGTGGCAATCCGCGCAACTCAACGCGGAGGCCGTGTGTACGTCTCCTTTCATCAGCAGCGCCGGCTTTTGGAGCTCGCCTTCCATCACGGTGTGACACTCGACGCAGGTATCTCTCGCCTGCTGCGCGAGCAACCAGACGGGGGCGAGGAAAACAACCAGTGCTCTCATTTGACGTACCCCAAGTAGGTAAACACTGCAAGATAGACGACCAAGAAAATACCCGCGCCCGAAACCAGCCGCACGCGAGCCTCCCCGGCCCGGTTCACACCCCACACCGGAAGCAGCGCCCAGGAAACAGCCAGAGCCCCGAATCCGAGAAGTCCAAGAAGCTCGCCTTCGATAAACCAGACGTGACTGGGGATCAGCTTCAGCGTGTAAAATTGCGCCAGAAAATACCACTCCGGGCGGATCCCTTTGGGGGCCGAGGCGAACGGATCCGCTTTCTCTCCCAGTTCCCATGGAAAGATCGCAGCCAGCGCTCCCAGCACCGCCAGCGCCCCGTACCATACCATCGCTTCGCGCAGGAAGAAATTGGGGAAGAACTTCATTTGCCGCACACTCGATGCTTTCAGCCAGGGCGGGGTACTCATTCCGTTTTTCTGCACCAGGATGACGTGAAAGGCAATCAAGGCGACGGTCAGCATCGGCAGCAACATCACGTGCAGCGCGAAAAACCGCGTCAGCGTCGCCGCGCCCACATCTTCACCTCCGCGCAGTATGCGCGCGATCGAAGGGCCCACGATGGGAGTTGACCCGGCAACGTCCGCGCCGACCTTGGTCGCAAAATAGGAGATCTGGTTCCAGGGAAGGAGGTAGCCGCTGAAACCGAATCCCAGCAACAGGCCGAGCAGTGCGATGCCGCTGCCCCAGGTCAACTCCCGCGGCGAACGGTAGGCGTGTGTGAATACCACGCTGAACATGTGGACGAACGCCATGAAGATCATCAGGTTCGCCGACCAGCTATGAATCGACCGGATTAACCACCCGAACTCCACGCGCGTCATGATAAACCGGACGCTGTCAAATGCTTCGGCCACCGTGGGGCGGTAGTAAAACATCAGCAGAAGGCCGGTGATTACCTGGACCCCGAACAGAAACAGCGTAATGCCGCCGAAGTAATACCATCGCGTCGCGGAATGGACCGGAACCGTCTTGTGCGCCGCAAACTCGCGGATGCCGTCAAGGCCCAGCCGTTCATTAAGCCATGTGAAGGTCTTGGTGCGCATGGTTGCACTATGCCTTTCGCGAAATAACCACTTCGTCCCCGCGCAGATTCACGGCGTATTCCTCAAGTGGATTGGGCGGTGGTCCGGAAACGACGCGTCCATTCAGGTCGTAGGTCCCGTTGTGACAGGCGCACCAGATCTGGCTCGTGGTGTCGCGATATTGCACGGTGCAGTTCAGGTGCGTGCACACCGCCGAGAACGCTTTCCATTCCGTATCGCTCACGCGAACCAGCAGGGCTGGCTTATTTCCAAACTTGATAATTTTTCCAGTGTTAGGTTTCAGGTCCTGCGTCTTTCCCCCGGATACCTCGTTGACTGCGACCTCGGTAATCTCCGGAGGGTTCAGGAACCTCACCACTGGATACAAGAAGGAAGCCATCGAGGCGAAGATGCCTCCGCCAATCATCCAGGACAGCGCTGTACGCCTGTCCTCCGGGTGTTGGCACTCCTGGCACCCCCCGTTACAGTCTTTCGTTGCCATTCCACCGATTCCTTTCGCGTAGACCTTCAGATAACGGGCATCGCACCCGATAAGCCAAACGCGGAAAATCTCGAATCCGTGGTGGCAGAGGAAGATACAAGTCTGCCCGAGAATCGTCCCCGGCTCCAGCCCGTACGAAAAAGCGGCAGTGTCAGAGGATCGGACATCTTCCGGTCTTTCGCATCTGGGTTGCGAACTCACCCACTGTCGCCGTTTTGTCGGGTATATAAAAAGGGCTCCGGTCCGACGATTAGCCCTCCTTTCCCGGCCATAATCGCGAAAGATTCTGCTTGCGGTTTCCAGCGAACCCGAGGGATGAATGTGACGACCGCGAAAGTGTGGTCAACACCCCATTAAGGAGGGTTATGGTATCTCCGGTCGATCCGGCATCATCTCTCGCCGAGTGAATGTGACGTGACGGACCGGTCGCGTCACTGTGGGTTCCGGGAAGCATGCGTGACGGCAAATAGCCCGCCCTGTTAGGTCCATTTCAGGCGCCGAGGAGCGTCTGGTTAGTGAGCTGGAGGAGCCCACCGATCCCCGAGGCAGAAGTCGCTGAAGACCCAGCTTCCGGCCTTGCCGCACCACTTCACGTTGTAGGCTGGTCTCATATGGAAAACATCCTCATCATGGGAGCGACCGGTAACGTCGGCCGCCAAGTAGTTTCTCAACTGCTTGCCACCGATGTCCGAGTTCGCGCTATGGCTCGCAGTCCGGAGAATACCCGGAAGGCGCCGCCGTCGACGCTTCGCAACAGCGTGAACTGTTCTCCCGCCAGGGTTTCCAGACCCAGCAAGATACGGTCATATCCGTCACGCTCGGGGTACCCCGTAGCTGCTGTTTTCCAAAGTTGTCAAGCATTCAAGCATTAACACACAAATATTACGTCCGAATTCCCCTGCCGGCCGTAAAATGAAGCCAAAGGGGATTAAAGCAGTGACCGCTCACCCCAAGGGCAAGTGTGCCCGCGTTCTTCTAACCTCGGTTTTTGGACCCTACGCGCAGGATGATGAGTTCGGCAGCCGCCGGATCAATCCCATGGAGCTTTACCATAACCAGGTAACGCGCGCCCAGGGATGCTTTTCGTTGCGCATGTTCCATCGCTCCTGGGGCATCATGCTGATCCAGGAGAATATTTCCGCGCCATCCACGCTGCTCGACTTTCCGACGCGCGAGGCGTTTCGGAAAGAGCTGACCGAGAATCATTACGACATCGTCGGTATCTCCGCCATCATCGTGAACGTCGGCAAGGTGCGCGAGATGTGCAGGATGGTGCGCGATCTGTCGCCGGGCTCGACCATCGTCGTCGGCGGACACGTCGCGGCGATTCCGGGCGTCGAGCACATGATCGACGCCGACCACATCGTGTGCGGCGACGGCATATCTTGGATGCGAAGCTTTCTCGGCGAGGAAGTGAGCGCTCCCGTTCGCCATCCGCATATTGTTTCGGGCTTCGATCTCCGCACCATGGGAATCAAAATCCCCACTCCGGCGGGAGCCACCGCGGCCACGATCATACCGTCCGTGGGCTGCCCCATGGGATGCAACTTCTGTACCACGTCGGCGTTTTTCGGCGGCAAGGGAAAATTCCTCAACTTCTACCAGACCGGAGAAGAGCTGTTTACCGTGATGTGCGAGCTGGAATCGTCCATGAAAGTGCGTACGTTCTTCGTGATGGACGAAAATTTCCTGCTCTACCGCAAGCGCGCCATGGAACTGCTGGCGCTGATGAAGGCGAAGAGCAAGGCGTGGTCGCTATACGTATTTTCGTCGGCGAACGCGATCGAAAAGTACAGCATGAGGGAGCTGGTGGAGCTGGGCATTTCCTGGGTCTGGATGGGACTCGAGTCGCCTCACTCCGCTTACGTGAAGCTGAAGGGGCGCGACACGCTGGCGCTGACCAGGGAGCTGCGGCAGCACGGAATCAAACTGCTGGGCTCGACCATCGTCGGCCTGGAGCACCACACGCCGGAGAACATCAACGACGAGATCGAGCACGCCATTTCCCATGAGACGGACTTCCATCAGTTCATGCTCTACACGCCGGTTCCGGGCACCCCGCTGTACAAAGAGATGCAGGAGCAGCATCGGCTGCTCGATGTCGACCTAGCCGACATTCACGGACAGCACAAGTTCAACTTCAAGCACGCGGCGATTTCGCGCGAAGCGTCGAACCATTTCCTGGAATATGCGTTCCGGCGCGACTTCGAGCGCAATGGCCCGAGCCTCTATCGCATATGCCGCACGACGATGCAAGGCTGGATGCGTTACAAAAACGATCCGGACCCGCGCATCCGCAAACGGTTCCAGTGGGAGATCCGCTCGATCAAGACGGCGTATAGCGGCCTGTTATGGGCCATGGAGAGGCAGTTCAGACCGACGAACGAAGTGTTGAGCCAGCAGATCCACGAGTTGCGCAAGGAGATCGGCAGCGAGTTTGGAATCGTGAATCGTTTGCTCGCGGGGCTGCTCGGACCGGTGCTGCTGTGGACCAGCCGACGCGAGCAGAAGCAACTGGGTAAAGGCAAGACGTACGAGCCGAGAACGTTCATCGAGCATCGCAACTGGAGTCCGCAAACAGGGAGTTAGGGGCTCCGGTCACGGCGTCATCAAACAACGGAGAGCGGCCACTTCACCGGGATGCGCGACCAACTAACTAACTTCCGCTTGGACGACTATTCGGGAGCTATCCCGCCAACCATCGAAAAGACAGGGTGTTATCAGAGATTTCCGCCGCTACCCGCGAGTGACGTTATTTGCCCACCGGCGCGAGCTGCCGTAGATAGTCGAAGAAGTTTTCGAGGAACACCACTTCGTGCTCCTGCTTGGGCGCCTCGTGGAATCGCAATGGCCAGGCCGCACCATTCTGCTTGGTTTGCCGCGCGTGCTGCATAGGAGGACCCTCTTGCGCGGTTCTTCACGCGTTCACGACCGCGAGAATGCCTGGAATCCTAGTAAGGTGCGTCCAGATCGCATGTATCCGCTCACAATGCAAAGGCTACGAATTTCCGTAGCACTCATCGCTATGTTGCTGGTTGCCGCGCTTGCGATGTTTGCGGTGATACTCGAAATTGTCTGGGCTACTTTGAATCTCAGTACCCATCCTCTGCTTGGTGATTTTCCATGCCGTCTCGCGCCACTTCGCAAGCGTTGCGAGCGGCTCTTATTCGCCATTGAGCCAAATTGAAGTCTGAGTCTGCGGCTGAATTGTCAACTAGTACGACTAGGTCTCGGATGGCCGCGCGAAACTTCTGAACGGCTGCCTGATGCTCCTGCCGCAACGAGTCGTGCTGGGCACTCTTTTGCATTTCGTGTGGCCGTCCAAAGCAGCCCACTACCCGCAGTTCACAGGTGCAATTGGGTGGCCGTATTTAGGAGCATTCAGACTAGCCACTAAGAGCGGTTGCACTATGGAATCTGCGCCAAATCAAGATTCCCTGATCGCGGATATCGATCTCGAATACCACAATTTCGACAACCCGGCGGCTCCCTGGCTAGATCCGCAAAGAGCGTTTGACCTGCAGCAGCCGGTTCTGGACGCGACACTTCGGATTCTACATCAATCCGGTGTTGCTCCCCTAACACTTGTTAGCGGCCGCGGCTTCCACCTAGTCTGGGCAGTTTCCCGCAACTCGACAGCACTCCGCCGCCTCAGTCCCTGACGTTCACATGCTCGTAGTTCAGCGGCATTCTGATATCCGAACCCAAATCGTTTCTGTCTTG
This sequence comes from Bryobacterales bacterium, assembly GCA_003170295.1. Taxonomy (GTDB): domain Bacteria; phylum Acidobacteriota; class Terriglobia; order Bryobacterales; family Bryobacteraceae; genus Palsa-187. The sequence goes on from PNAJ01000164.1 coordinate 21,756, forward strand.
CGGCACCACGTCCGTTGGGTGAATTCGCTCTTCCCGCATCGCCCTCATAGCGCTGATGATTTCATGATCACTGAGACTTGAATGTCCGCTATCTGCGCGACCGAGGATGTCGTCAATTGAAAGAATCCCGACCAGTTGGCCGGCTTCATCGACGACAGGCAACCGGCGGACTTCCTGTCTGGCCATCGTTCTCAAGGCGTCCCGCACATCGTTGTCGGGACTGCAGGTGAAGGGCTGCGGAGGTGAAACATCGCGTGCAAGGACATCCGACGCCCTGATGTCCCTCGTCCCCAGCGCAATGCAGATATCTCGATCCGTAATGATGCCCATGACTCTTCCTGAGCCGTCCAGAATCGGCAGCGCTCCGCATCGCTGGTTCCACATCATCTCCGCAGATTATTTTCTGGCCGGCACGAACTAACTTTTCTGGTCATCAGGTCTTTAACTAGCATGGAAACCTCCGTCTCTACATGAGTGTGCAATGCTGCTGCCATTCGAGAAATGCTGGAGCGATTGAAGTTGCTGAGAAAACAGTCAGAGCGGTGCGCGAATCGACGATCCCTTGCGCCAAAATACGCAGCGACAGAGCAGCGGTCCGCGAGTTGCAATTGCAAGAGGAGCCCACTTACCTCGCTGTTAAGGTTAAGCATAAGCAAGTCGTGGAAAACCACTGCGTCGATCAGCGCGTGAGCAGCCATCCCCGGCAGAATCAATCCGCTCAGCAACGCGATCCACCGAAAGTAGCCGGCCGCCCGCGGCGACGGTGATGGGCTGTGTGGCGAGAAAGAACCTGTGGCACATGGCGATGAGCAGAAATCTTTCCCGGCGGTTGGATCGACTCGAAGAACAAATAATGCCGTTGATCGTCCGCAAAGTATGGCGGATCATAACGATCAATTCCGACGGTACGAGGGCCCCTAGCGGACTCTCGTTTGACAGGTAAGGGAGTTGACCGCAGCGCGTGCGCACTAGCGGTCGCGCTGCTTCACCGGAACGGCGGTTCGGCAATCATCGTGCACACGACTCCGTTGAGAGTCCACCATGACATCCTCCCAAACACACGCTTCGGCACGACAAGCATCCTCGCAACCGGTACTCGACTTGATGGCACAGGATTCCCTAAAAGCGATCTGCGCCGCTCCCGGCCCTTTCATTACGATTTTTCTCCCAGCACGTCACCCCGGTGCAGCGGATCTGCCTCGCACCTAGGGCATGAAAACGATCCTCCGGGATGCCGCGCAAGAACTCGAACGCCGGCGGTTTCAAGGTCCCATCGACCAGCTATTGAAGCCATTGGAAGAGCTTGCGGAGAACCCGGCGAGTCTTGTCGGTGGGAGCGACTCGGTGATCTTCGTTTGTCCTGAGATCTTTCGTCATTTTGGGCTTCCCGCGCCAATCAGTGAACGTCTGATTGTGGCTTCTCACCCACATATCACACCGGTGCTTGCCCATCTGATGCCACAGCAGGAGTTCTACGTCCTGGCAATCGCGAAGAAGCTCCTCCGCCTGGGCCGATGGCACAATGGCCAATGCACGGAAGTTCTTCTTCCGGCCAGTGTCCCCAAGAGTTTCGAAGAGGCCTTGGTCTTCGATCAGCCCGACCATGACCTGCAGAGCCGTTCGGCAGGGGGTTCGTCTGCGCAAGTGGGGCCGACGCGATTCGGAACCGGCTCAGAGCGCGATCTGGTGCACGACCGTCTGCACCATTATTTCCAGATCGTGGATCGCGAGCTGACCGGCTTTCTCAAGGACGTTCCTCTGGTTCTGGTGGGAATCACTCAGGAGCTGGCGGCATACCGCTCGGTGTCCAAATACCCCCACCTTCTGGCCGCCAGGCCGACGAGTCCTGAGCACCTCACCTGGGACGAACTAAAGGAACGTAGCCAGGAGGCAGTCCTGGAGGCACAGCGAAGGGAAGCGGAGAGAGTGCTCGGGGAATTCCGGGAGACCGCCCGCCGCGACCACGTCACCAGCGGCATTCGCGAGGTACTGGAGGCCGCGCGCGAAGGCCGTGTCCATAAGTTGCTATTGGAGAAAGATACCGAGCATGAGGGTCTATTCCCGGTGGATTCCGCGCGCCTTGAAGGCGAGCAGGATCTGATCAACGCGGCCGCCGTGGAGACGATCCGCGGACATGGTGAAGTTTACATGCTCGATCGAGGGGAACTTGGTGATTGCCCCATTGCTGCCCTTTTGCGATATACCGACTGACCGGATGTGTGGAATACCCCAGGTGGCGCGAAGTGTGTGCGATTTGGCGCAGGATTCCGTGTGCACGCACGATTCGTGGCTAATCTAACGGCCCAATACGGCCCGACAACTGCATCTTAGACCCGCTGAAGGAGAACAAATCATGGGTGGCGACACTCAACTCAAAAAACACGTCGAAGATGAACTGAACTGGCAGCCGAGCGTGGACGAAGCATCCATCGGGGTCAGCGTCAAAAACGCAATCGTTACACTTACAGGCCATGTGCGGAGCTACGCCGAGAAGATGGCTGCGGAGCGTGCTGTGATGCGAATTCAGGGCGTGAAGGCGCTGGCTACCGAACTTGAAGTCTCGCTGCCAGGGGCGCATGAACGCACGGATGAAGATATCGCGCTGGCCGCTATCAACGTGCTGCTCTGGAACGCGGTCGTCCCCAAGGATGCAATCAAGGTGAAGGTCACCAAGGGTTGGGTGACTCTGAGTGGAGTGGTGGAATGGTCGTTTCAGAAACACAATGCGGAGCGCGAAGTATCCCGCCTGCTTGGAGTCAAAGGCGTGATCGACGAAATCGAGGTAAAGCCCTCGCGAACGCGGGTGAGTGCGGAAATCAAGACCGGGATTGAAGCAGCGCTAAAACGCAGTGCCGAGGTGGAAGCCCGGCGCATTCACGTGGAAATACTCGGGTCCACAGTAGTTCTCACGGGCGCGGTCTCCAGTTGGCCGGAACGAAACGCCGCTGAACGTGCCGCGTGGGCTGGCCCGGGTGTATCGAAGGTTGAGAACAAGCTCTTGATCAGCGCGGCGATGGTGACGGCCGGATAGGACTGAGGGGGAGCGCGTGGGCTCTGTGCAAAGTCATACATATCGGAGGACGGCGGAGTGGCGATATGCCGCTCCGCCAGAGTCCGCTACTGCTCCAAGGTCAGTTGCTACCCGGGGTCCGACAGCCGCGGCGAAGAAGGTAGCCGAGATCTTCGCCCTTGCCGGAATCGAGATCGGGGGCCGCAGGCCGTGGGATCTTCAGGTTTACGACGAGCGCTTCTATCAAAGGCTGCTGTCAGACGGGAGCCTGGCGTCAGGTGAATCGTACATGGATGGCTGGTGGGACGCCGAAGCTCTGGATGAATTATGCACCAGGGTCCACGGTGCCAACTTGGCTGCCAAAGTCGGAGAGTGGGAAACGATCTGGCTTGCCCTGAAAGGCCGGATCTTCAACCGCCAGACGAAATTACGGTCCGTGGAGGTCGCACAGGAACACTACGACCTGGGCAATGATATTTACGGGGCGATGCTGGATCGGCGGATGCAATACACCTGCGGATACTGGAAGGATGCCACGACGCTGGACCAAGCTCAGGAGAACAAACTTAGCCTCATTTGCCGCAAAATCCAACTCGAGCCCGGAATGACCGTTCTCGATCTTGGAGGAGGCTTTGGAGGTCTGGCACATTTCATGGCGTCCGAGCACGGCTGCCGTGTGGTGAGCTATAACATTTCAGCGCAGCAGGTGGCCTATGGCCGGGAGTGGTGCAGGGGTCTGCCGGTCCGGTTCGAGCAGAAGGACTATCGGGAGGCCGCGCGCGAGGCTGAGACTTTCGACCGTGTGGTTTCGATCGGACTCTGCGAACACATCGGCCTTAAGAACTATCCCATGTTCCTCGAGTTGGCGCACAGAAAGCTGAAACCCAGAGGATTGTTCCTCCTCCACTCCATCGGCGGCAACGCGTCGTATACCTGCACGGATGCCTGGATGGACAAGTACATCTTTCCCAACGGGATGATTCCCTCTGTGGCGCAATTGGGCAAAGCGATGGATGGGCGCTGGGTCGTGGAAGACTGGCACAATTTCGGTCCGGATTACGACAAGACGCTGATGGCTTGGTGGCAGAATTTCGACCGCGCCTGGCCAGCGCTTCAGCAGAAGTATGGCGAACGTTTCTATCGAATGTGGAAATACTATCTCATGGGATGCGCCGGGGGATTTCGTGCGCGTAAGCTTCAGCTCTGGCAAATCGTCTTATCCAAGGGCGACATTCCCACGTACACGCCCGTGAGGTAGGACCGATTCCTATGGATCCAATCTCGGAGCACGGGAAACGGTGTGCCGCACTCATCGCCGGATTTCACGCGGCTAGAACCTCAGGCATTCCCATCGGCCTTCAGAAAAGGACCTCGAATCTGTTTCGGCGGCGCGAGCAAGCGGCCAGGCACAAGCTCGATGTGCGATCTTTCGAAAGTGTACTGCGCATCGATCCAGACCGGATGATTGCCGATGTCGAGGGCATGACCACCTATAGAGCTCTGGTCGATGAGACGCTCCGTTATGGTTTGCTCCCGGCGGTCGTGCCCCAATTGAAGACCATCACGGTGGGTGGTGCGGTGAGTGGTCTGGGCATCGAGTCATCCTCGTTCAAGTACGGTCTGGTGCATGAGACGGTCGACGAGATGGAGATCCTGACGGGCGAGGAGTCCATCGTTGCCTGCTCCCCGTGCAAGAACCGGGATCTATTCTTCGGATTTCCGAACTCTTTTGGCACTCTCGGTTATGCACTGCGTCTCACGATCCGCCTGGTTCCAGCCAAGCCGTACGTTCACCTCACGCATGCGCGGTTCTCGGAGCCAGTCGGCTTCTTTGCGCATCTCGCCCAGCTTTGTGACCGAGGCGCTACTGACTTTCTGGACGGTGCGATCTTCGGCAAGGACGAATTGTACGTCACCCAGGCCGTCTTTTCGGAGGATGCGCCGATGGTAAGCGATTACACGTACATGGATATCTATTATCGGTCCATTCAGCGGAAGCACAACGATTGGCTCACTCCGAAGGGCTACATCTGGCGCTGGGATACGGATTGGTTCTGGTGTTCCAAGCACTTTGGCGTTCAGAAGCCGGCCGTTCGGTTTTTCGCCAAGTGGGCGCTCAATTCACATACTTATCAGCGCCTGATGCGGCTCGCACAGAGGCTCTCGCCCGTTTCCGCAGCGATCGAGTCTGTGATCCAGGATGTCCAGATTCCGATCGAGAATGCGCCATCGTTTTGCGATTTCTTACTCGCAGAAATCGCCATTACGCCGGTTTGGGTGTGTCCGTTCAAGACTTCGGAACAGGCTTACGATCTGTGCGAACTGAAGCCGAATCAGCTCTTCATCAACTTTGGATTCTGGGACACGGTCCCAACGACCCATGAGAACGGCCACTACAACAAGATGATCGAGGACAAAGTTGCTGAACTCGGGGGACGGAAGGCTCTGTACTCGACTTCTTACTACGACAGGGAAACTTTCTGGAGTATGTACGATCAGACGCGCTACGAGGAACTCAAGAAGGCTTACGATCCGGATAGGCTTTTCCCGGACCTCTACGCCAAGTGCGTCGAACGCAAGTAGTGCAGCTCGCGTTCTTTATCGCCACCTGCGCGCGCGTTCCACGTTGCGGATTCTGGTCATCGCCAACGCGATCGCTGCGGCGCGTGTTTGGTGTACCGCTACGCCGCGACTCCTGAATCACCGCCATGGTGTTCGTACGGATTTTATCGTCGATCGCCGCGAATGCGCTGCCTTCATTTCCACCGTGGTACTCGGTGGTAGCGCAGATAACTCCTCCCGCGTTAACGACGAGGTCGGGCAGCACCAGTATACCCCGGGACTCCAGGATCGCCTTCGCCTCCGGTGTGCACGGGATGTTGGCCCCCTGGGCGACGATCCGTGCGTTTAGCCGGCCGGCATTTTCTTTGTTCAATACGTCGGGGCGTGCAGCGGGAATCCAAATATCGCAAGGAACGTCGATGATGGCCTCCGTACCTGCCTTATCCCCGCAGGCGAAGTCCGTCACGTGCTTGGCCGTGCTCTTCAGGGAAATCAGGGCGCTCACATCGAGGCCGTTAGGCGAAGACACTGTGCCGCTGCTGTCGCTGCAAGCGACGAGGACGCAACCCTTTTGCGATAGGAACCGCGCAGCATGTTTCCCCACCGCTCCAAACCCCTGCACCGCGACACGAGCGCCTTTCAAATCGAGACGAATCATATTAAACGCGATTTCCACTGCGGCTGCCAGGCCGTAAACCCGTGGCGCCAATCTCGTCCAGCGGTATTCGTCCTAGCTCTCTCGGCAAGCCCACGGCCCGGTGGATCTCGTCATGCCCCCCCCATTGCCAGTTCGTCGATCCCCATGTCAGGGCGGGACATATTCCGTCAGACTGGCGATCGCTCCCGCAAACGCGCGAATGAGTTGTTCCTTCTGCTGCGCCGGCATTTTCGGGAATCGACTGATGGAGGAAGTATGTGAGCGAGAAAACCTGAAAGAAGCAATGCGGCGAGTCAAGGCGAATAAAGGTAGTGCAGGCGTCGATGGGATGACCGTCGGCGGAATCACGGCCTATCTGAAACAGCATTGGCCAGCCATCCGGGTACAACTGTTGAACGGGACTTACGAGCCGAAACCGGTGAGGCGGGTGGAAATCCCCAAGCCGGACGGAGGGGTGCGAAAGCTTGGCATCCCGACGGTGCTGGATCGGTTGATCCAGCAGGCGGTGATGCAGGTTCTGCAGAGGCAGTGGGACCGGACGTTTTCCGATCACAGCTACGGGTT
>PNAJ01000063.1 GCA_003170295.1 Bryobacterales bacterium
GTGATGTTCAACGAAATCACCAAGAACGCCATTCAGAAGGCGTTTGAAAAGCCGCTGTCCGTGAATCTGCATTTAGTGGACGCGCAGCAGGCGCGACGCATTCTCGATCGGCTGGTGGGGTACAAGATCTCGCCGCTGTTGTGGGACAAAGTGCGCCGCGGATTGTCGGCGGGGCGGGTGCAAACGGTCGCTCTGCGGCTGATTGTCGATCGGGAGCGCGAGATTCGCGCGTTTCAGAAGCGTGAATACTGGTCGATCGACGTCCATCTGGCGGCTAAGAAGCCGCCGCAGCTTTCGGCGCACCTGGCCAAGCGCGATGGGGAAAACGTCGAGATCGCGGACGAGGCGGCGGCGAAGGCGATTGTCGATACGCTGGACGGGACACCGTACATTGTTAAATCCGTCGTCAATCGCGAGAAGCGACGGAATCCGGTGCCTCCGTTCATTACTTCAACGCTGCAACAAGAGGCCGCGCGCAAGCTGCGGTTCAGCGTGAAGCGCACGATGATGCTGGCGCAGAGGCTGTATGAAGGCGTGGAGCTGGGGGCGGAAGAGGGCTCGGTTGGTCTGATCAGCTATATGCGTACGGATTCGACGCGCGTATCGAATGAGGCGCTCGATGAGGTGCGGGCCATGATCGAAGAGCGCTACGGGAAGGACTACCGGCCGGAGAAGGCGAATTTTTATAAGAGTAAGAAAGACGCGCAGGACGCGCATGAAGCGGTTCGTCCGACATCGTCGTTGCGGACGCCCGAAAGTATCGCGGCATTCCTTGACGAAGATTTGCTGAAGTTATACCGGCTGATCTGGATGCGGTTTGTGGCGTCGCAGATGACGCCCGCGGTATTCGATCAGACGACCATCGACGTGGAGGCGAAGGGGAAGGACAACGCGGTTTATCTATTCCGCGCTACGGGGAGCGTTCCGAGATTCGACGGGTTCCTGCGCATCTACGAAGAAGGAAAAGACGCCAAGGACGAGGAAGATGCGGAGCTGAAGCAGAAACTGCCAGTGGTGGAGCCGGGCGAGGCGCTGAAGTTCAAGTCGATCGATCCGGAGCAGCATTTCACGGAGCCTCCGCCGCGATTCACGGAAGCGACGCTGGTGAAGGAACTGGAAGCGGATGGGGTGGGAAGGCCGTCGACATACGCGTCGATTCTGTCTACGATTCAAGAACGGGAGTACGTTCGGAAAGAGGGCGGCAAGTTCGCACCGACGGAATTGGGCGAGGTGGTGACGGATCTGTTGCTCGAGAGCTTCAGCGATCTGTTCGACGTCACGTACACCGCGCGTTTAGAAGCCGAGTTGGACGAAATCGAAGAAGGCAAAATCGACTGGCGCGTCGCGATGAGCGAGTTTTACGAGCGGTTCACGAAGGACCTGGATCACGCGGCGCTGCACATGACCGACATCAAGCGGATGGAGGAGCCCACCGACCAGATCTGCGAGAAGTGCGGCAAGCCGATGGTGATCAAGTGGGGGCGGCACGGCAAGTTTATCGCCTGCACGGGGTATCCGGAGTGCACCAATACGCGCGAGTTGCCGGCGGCGGATGCGGGCGAGGTCTCCGAGCAGGATGAAGCGGAGATGTGTGACAACTGCGGGCGTCCGATGGTGCTGAAAAAGGGCCGTTTCGGGCAGTTTTTAGCATGCAGCGGGTATCCGGAGTGCAAAACCACGAAGCAGTTAGGCGCGGCGCAGCAGCAAAAAGACGTTCCTCTCGAAGAAAAGTGTCCGAACTGCGGCAATCATTTGCTGAAGAAATTCGGACGCTACGGCGAGTTCGTGGCATGCAGCAATTATCCGACCTGCAAATTCGTCAAGCAGAAGACGATTGGCGTGAAGTGTCCCAATTGCAGCGAGGGCGAAGTGGTGGAGCGGCGGTCGAAGCGCGGCAAAACTTTTTATGGGTGCAATCGATACCCGGAGTGCGATTTTGTGGCGTGGGGGAAACCAATTCCCGAAAAATGTCCGCAGTGCGGCGGCAGCTACCTGATCGAGAAGTTCCTGAAGGCGGGTCCGTTTGCGCAGTGCCCGAACGCGGAGTGCAAGTTTAAGAAGCCGATTGAGGTTGCGGCTCCGGTCGAGGCTGTCGTTTAATGGCGGCCGAAAAAACGCAACCTGATTACGGCCTTGATGCGCCGATGCTGGTGAAACGGATGTTCACGCGCGCTGGGTGGACCATCGCGATCGGCGTCGCTGTATTCCTGATCAATCGAAATGAGAATCCGGGGCCATCGGCTACATTGCTCGGGGTATTTTGCGCGATTGGGGCGATTTTTCTGGCGATTGGCGGGACCATGTTGTGGTCGAGCCGGGTGGGGAAACTGCAACTTCGGGATAAGCTGCTCGACTCGCTGGGGCTGAAGGGCGAGGAGAAAGTGCTCGATCTCGGGTGCGGGCTCGGGCTGATGACGATTGGCGCGGCGAAGCGGTTGAAGACGGGAAAGGCGACGGGCGTCGACCAGTGGAGCGCGGAGGTGCTTTCGGGCAACTCATCGGACGCGGCGAAGCTGAACGCGAAGCTCGAAGGGGTCGGGGATCGGGTGCGGTTTGAGACGAGCGACCTCCGCAAGCTGGTGTATCCGGAGAAGAGCTACGACGTTGCGGTATCGGCGCTGGCGATCCACAACATTGGCGATCGCGAGGGGCGGGATCGGGCGGTGCGGGAGATGTGGCGCGTGCTAAAGCCGGGCGGGCGGCTGATGATTCTCGATATTTTTCACGTGGGCGAGTATGCGTCGGTATTGCGGGAGGCGGGGGCGCAGGATGTGACGGTGGCGTCGCATGGATTCCTGTGGTGCCTGCCTACGAAGAGTGTCGTGGCGGCGAAACAGTAGATGCGGCGCTGGATTTTCCTGCCGATTGTGGCAGGGTGCGCGATGGCCGCGGACCGGTCCGTTCCCCTTTTCACGATCGAGAAAAGCTCGAATGCGAACCGGGTGCAATACGAGGCTCGGGTGACCCTGGATGGACATATCGATCCGAGTCAGCCGGTGGTGGCGTATTGGATCATGGCGGCGGAGAATGGGCGGCGTCAGGAATTGAACATTCTGGAACGCGCGAAGGCGTACGGATTCACTCTGCATCGGGACGGCGCGGATTCCTACAAACTGAGGGTGGTTAGCCATCGGGAGAAGGAGATTCACGTGTTTCGCGACGCGACTCCTAACGGCATCACGGTGCGGGCGGAGGCGGTGATCGGGGGGCGGCTGGCACGAGTGGAGAAGATTTTCATTACCATGCACAGGTCGTTTTTATTGAGCCTGCCGGATTTTGGGGAGATGTTCGGGTTCGATCGGGAGACGGGGGAGAAGCGGTACGAGAAGGTGCTGCGGACGGATAATTGAACGCGGTATGGTGAGGTATGACGTATCGGGTCGCGCTTCTGAAATCGGATGAAGGATTCAGCGTGTCTGTGCCGGGGTTGCCAGGGTGCTTGTCGCAGGGACGGACTGAAGAGGAAGCGCTGGATAACATTCGCTCGGCGATTCAGGAGTATTTAGAGGTCCGCAACGAGATATTCCGCGAGCCGGGAGTGCAGCTCGCGGAAGTAACGATTTGACTTGTGGGGAAGCTTGCTGGGATTCCGCACCTCAAGGCTATTCGCGCGTTTGAGAAGGCCGGGTTCAAAGTCGTCCGCCAAAGCAAGCACGTTGTCGAATGGCCTGAGGATTTTAACAATTCCGCGCGCTAATCCGATCAACGCTTACACCATGGGTGCGGCAATTCAGACGGCAGGGCTCACGATCGATGAGTTTCGACGGTTGCTGTGATGGACGAATCGGGTAAAGATCCGCGGGTGTACATGGCTGCCGAGCGCACGTTCCTCGCATGGATTCGCACCGGGTTGGCGCTGATGGGCTTTGGGTTCGTGGTCGCGCGATTCGGATTGTTTTTGCGGGCGCTGAGTGTCGTGGCGCAGCCGGTTCCGCAGACGACGCATTTTTCGGTGTGGGTCGGGACGGCGTTGGTCCTGATCGGGGTTGCTGTGAACGTGCTGGCGGCGCTGCATCATGTGCGGCTGGTGCGGGATTTGAATCGCGGGGTCGCGTCGTTCGATCGTCCCTCCGCACTTGCAATTAGCGTGGCGCTGGTGCTGGCGGCGGTCGGGATCGCGATGGCGGTCTATCTTGCGTTCGTGAGATGATGTTCGCGATGGCCGCGGGTAAGGGATTGGTGAGCAAGCCGAGCGCGCATTCGGTCGAGGAAACGATCGACCGGCTGGAAGCGGTTCTGCGCGAGAAAAATATTCATGTTTTCGCGAGGATCGATCAGCGGGCTGAGGCGAAGAAGGCCGGGCTCGACATGCCTGCCATGGAGCTTTTGATTTTCGGGAATCCCAAGGCGGGCACGCCGCTGATGATCGCGGAGCCGACGAGCGGAATCGATCTTCCGTTGAAAGCGCTGGCGTGGGAGGATCGCGAAGGCAAGGTTTGGCTCAGCTATAATGCGCCGGAGTATCTGCAGCAGCGTTTTTCGATCGGCGAGGATTTGATGAAGAACATTAGCGGGATTGGCGCGCTGATCGAGCAGGCGCTTCGTTAGCCGAGCAGGAAGCGCGCGATTTGCATTGGTTTCGCGGATTCCAGGACGCAGGTGCGCAGGCCTTCGCGGCCTTCGACGCGGACGGAGCCGGATTGTTCGCTGACACGATAGGCCGTTTTTGCGCCGTGATGCAGGGTGAGCGAATCGAGAGGCCAGTCGGAGTCGGCGAACATTTTTATGTGTCCGTCCTGACCGATGAGGATGGTCGTGTGAGAGCAGGATCCGGCTGATTCGGCGGCGTCGAGGATGTTCATCGCTTGCTGTGCGAACCGGCTCATTGATGGACTTATCGGTGCGGGAAGGCTCAATAATAGGTGCGGCCGAGCCATTCGGCTACTAGCGCGGGTTTTTCGCGGCCTTCGACTTCGACTGTCGCGCGCCACGCGATTTCGACGCCACCTTCTACATCTTTCACGGATTGCAGGGTGAATCGGCCGCGGACGCGAGCGCCGGAGGGAACGGCTCCGGTGAAGCGGAGACGGTTGAATCCGTAGTTGACGCGCAGTTTGTAGTCGCCATCGATATTAATTGCCTCGTTGATCAGCGCGGACAGCATCGATACGGTTAGGAAGCCGTGGGCGATCGTGGTTTTGTAGGGCGACTCGCGGCTCGCGCGATCGGGATCGACGTGAATCCACTGGTGGTCGCCGGTGATTTCGGCGAATTGATCGATTTGCGATTGGGTGACTTCGTGCCAATCGCTGACGCCTAGTTCTTGGCCGACGCGGGCGCGAAGATCATCGAGGGTCATTTACCGTCGACCGAGAACGCCAGCAGCACGTTTCCGGCGGAGCCTCCCCACATGCCGTAGCCGGAGGGCGTGAAGACCATGCCGTTGGCGATTACCGGGCCGGGGGCATCGAAGGAGCCTCCTTTAGCGGTCACGCCGTTGACGGTTTCAAAGGGGCGGGCGGCGTCGAAATCCCACACGATGTCGCCGGTTTTCGAATCGTAGGCGCGGAAATGGCCGTCGACGCCGCCTGCGAACACGATGCCGGGGATCGCGGAAATAGCCGCCGACATCGCGGTCTGGCAGCCGGGGGTGCCGGGCTTACAGCCGGTATCGGGCGTCATTTTGGTCCACAGTTTTTCGCCGGTTTTCAGATCGACGGCGCTGAGCGAGCCGGGGCCCTTGAACCGATCGGAAACTGCGGCGTAGGCGTTCTTATCGTCGGTGGCGTGGCCCCATTCGATGCCGCCGAGCGCTCCGCCCACTCCGACGCGCGTTTGCCAGACGACCTTTCCTTTGTTATCGGGATCGAGGGCCCACAGAATTCCGGACTTTTGTCCGATCACGAGCAGCTGCTTGCCGCCGATCGAACGGAGGGCGGGCGAGGTGCCGAAGTCGAAATCGGGTCCCTTGTCTTCGGGGCAATTCGCTTTACCGGATTGGCCGCAGGCCATTGTGAAGGCGTCTTTCTCCAATACCTGGTGGGACCAGACGAGTTTGCCGGTCTCCAGATCGAAAGCGAGAATCGCGTTGGTGGTATCGACGTCGACGTTGGTGAAAGAATTTCCGGTGGATACGTAGACCAGTTTGCGTTTCGTATCGATGGTCGGCGAGGCCCAGACAGAAGCGCCGGCGGGTCCGTAGAGCTGGGTGCCGGTGGTGCTGGTCTTGTACGGTTTGGCGGGATCGACGATGGTGAAGGATTTCCAGATCAGCTTGCCGGTTTCGCCGTCGAGGGCGGAAATGCTGCCGCGGTATTTACAGCACTCATATGCCGCGGACATCGCAGAGGGTTCCTCGAGATCGGCAATGGGTACGTAGAGGCGGCCGTTATAAAAGGCCGGAGTTCCTGTCACCCTGGCCATCGGAAAATCTTCGACTTTCACCTTCCAGACGGGCTTGCCGGTTTCGGCGTCGACGGCGTGAGCGAACGCTTTGCTGTCGCCGAAATAGAGGATGTAGCGCGCGCCGATTTTTCCGACAGTGACGGAGTTGCGAACGACTCCGCCGGCTTTATAGGTCCAGTAGATGCATCCCGTAGAGGCGTCGAGCGAGTACACATTGCCCGTGATGCCGCCGATGAAGATGCGTCCGCCGACGATGCTCGGCTGCGCGTTTGCCACGGTATCGCCGGGGAATCCAAAGGCCCATTTCAACTTAAGTTTCGGCACGTCGGAGGCGGCGAGGCCGGGGTGCGGCTGGAAGCGTGAATTGCCAAGGTCCTGTCCCCAGCCGTTCCAATCGGTCTCACGGATGGTGAGGGGTTTCGGCGCGGATACGCATTGGCCTGCCATCGGTGGGGCGGTCGCGGTAGAGAATTCCTTCGCCGTGATGAAGCGGGCGATGGCGCGGCCTTCTTCCTCGCTCAGGCCGATGGTTTGCGGGGCCATCACGCCTTCAAACATCGCTTTGACGATCGCTTCGGGGGATCGCGCGACCAGTTCGTCGTGCGTAGGCATTCGCGTTTGCGGTTTTCCTTCGTGGCAGGCGGCGCAGCGGGCTTTATAGAGGGCGGCTCCATCTGGAGGGGCCGCGAAGGCGCAGGCGGCGGACAGGGCGATCAGGATTCGGCGACTGAGCATAATCTGGGGTCAATGTAGCACAAAGAATTCACGCCAAGGCGCGAAGGCGCAAAGAAAAGCTATGCTTTGTTGAATGAGTATGGCCTTTCGCTGCCCTGGATGCTCGGGCGAAATGGATTTTGACCCGCAGACGGGCATGATGAAGTGCCAGAGTTGCGGGCGCACCGAGGCGGTTCCAGAGCCGACTGCGGTAGTGACCGCGCATCCTCTGATCGATGCGCTCGAGCATATGACGCCGTTGAGCGCGGAGGCGCTCGAAGTGAATTGCGACGGCTGCGGCAGCGTGGTGGTGTTCGAACCGCCGGAGGTCGCGGGCGCCTGCTCGTTCTGCGGAGCGATGATCGTGGCGCAGCCCAAAGCGGCCGATCCGATGATCGCGCCAGACGCTGTGCTGCCGGTGAAAGTGACCAAGGATGCCGCGCAAAAGGAGGTACGGGAATGGCTCGCGACTCGCTGGTTCGCTCCGAACGCTCTGAAGAAAATGGCGGAGGAGGAGGGGATCGCGGGGGTGTATCTTCCGTTCTGGACTTACGCGGCCGATACGCAGAGTCAATACACGGGCGGACGCGGCGTTCACTACTACACCACCGAATACTATACGACGACCGATAGCAACGGGAATTCGGTGCAAGAATCGCGGCAGGTGATGCAGACGGCGTGGTCTCCGGCCTCGGGCGAGATCGCGCGCAATTTCGACAACGTGCTGGTTCCGGCGACCAAGTCGGTGAACGAGGCGCGATTGAACGCTCTGGAACCGTGGGATCTTCCGTCGTTATGCGCTTATGAGCCGGCGTATTTAGCGGGTTTTAAAGCCCAGCGTTATCAGATCGAGTTGCCTGCAGGTTTCGAGAAGGCAAAGGCCGTTATGGAGGTGACGATTGCGCGCGATGTTCGGAAAAACATCGGCGGCGATGAGCAGCGGATCGATCGGGTGGAGACGCAGACGTCGAATGAGACGTTCCGGCACCTGCTGCTGCCGGTGTGGATCGGCGCGTATCGATTTCAAGGGAAGGTTTTTCAAGTTGTGGTGAATGCTCGGACGGGAGAGGTGCAGGGCGAACGGCCTTACAGCGTGGCGAAGATCGCGATGCTGGTGATGGCGATTCTGATTTTGCTGTTCGTGCTGATTGAGCTGGGAGGGAGAGGGTGATGAAAACGGTTCTTCGGATTGTCAAGTCTTGTCTGAGGGCCGGCTGCTTCCAAGATTGTTGATTTGCCCAGCGACTGGGCTAACCATAGAAAAAAACGCAGCCCAGAGAGCCGCCTCGAAAGGCGGCTGCCGGCTGAATAGCCCGCCCCACAAGACGCGGTTTTTGGAATAGTGCCTTCGGCCAGAGTGACCGCGTTTCAAGAATAGAGAGTAGAATTAACGGAACAACGTGTTTCATTCATATCTATCGTTGCTGTGCGCGATTTCGCAAGTGCCGGCCGATAAAGCGCCGGAGATTGCATCGCGCGACGCGCCGGCGACGTTTAACACGAAGGTGAATCTGGTGATGGTTCCCGTGGTGGTGCGCGATTCAAAGGGGCATCCCATCGGGACGCTTAAAAAAGAAGATTTTCAGCTCTTCGACAAAGGGAAACCGCAGGTTATTTCGAAATTTACGATCGAAAAAGCGGATGGTCACGTGGTGCCGCTGGAGGTAACGGCGACGGAGCCGGGCGAAAAAGCTGCGGAGGGTCCACCGACGGCGAGCCGGTTTGTCACGTATCTGTTCGATGACATGCATACGAGCTTTGGCGACTTGGCGCAGGCTCGCATCGCGGCTGCGAAGCATTTGGCCGAATCTCTAAAAGGGGCCGATCGGGCGGCGATTTATACCACCTCCGGGCAAAACATGCTCGACTTTACCGACGATCGGGAGAAGCTGCAAGAGGCGATGAATCGCATCATGCCGCGGTCGCGAAGAACACCCGGTCAGATCGACTGCCCGGACGTTACTGAGTACATGGCGGACCTGATCCAGAACAGGAACGATCCGACGGCGCTGTCGGCCGCGGCGCAGGATGCCATGGTATGCGGTGGCGGCAACATGACCCTGACGATGGCGCAAGGGATGGCGCAGGCCGCCGCCAGCCGGGTGACGAGCATTGCCGAAGCGGACACGCAGATTACGCTCGCGGCTTTGAAGAGTACGGTGCAGCGGATGGCGGCGATGCCGGGGCAGCGGACGATCGTGATGGTGTCCTCGGGATTTCTGATCACGATCAATCACCGCCTGGAAGAAACCGAAGTGATCGATCGGGCGATTCGCTCCAACGTGACCATCAGCACGCTCGACGCGCGAGGGCTCTATACGGTCATCCCTGGCGGGGATGCGAGCCAGAGGACGACCAATCTCGCCACCGCCAACATCAAGGCCCGGTATCAAACGGAGAGCGCTCTGGTAGAGGGCGACGTGCTGGGCGAGTTGGCCGACGGAACGGGCGGAACGTTTTTTCACAACAACAACGATTTGCAGGAGGGATTCCGTCGCACGGGGGCGACTCCGGAGTTTATGTACGTGCTGGGGTTCTCGCCGCAGAATTTGAAATTCGACGGCAGCTTTCACGCGTTGAAAGTAACGGCAAGAGATACCAAGGGTGTCACGTTGCAGGCGCGGCGCGGATATTATGCACCCAAGCATGCGAACGATCCGGCGGAGGACGCGAAGGAAGAGATCCGCGTGGCGTTGTTTTCGCGGGAGGAGATGTCGGACATCCCGGTCGACTTGCAAACGCAGTTTTTCAAGACCGATAAAAGTGCGAGGCTCTCGGTGCTGGCACATGTGGACCTGAAGCATATCCGCTTTAAGAAGGCGGACGGGCGGAACCGGAACACGCTGAGTATCGTCTCGGCCGTGTTCGATCGCAATGGCATACTGGTGGGCGCGATCCAGAAGGACGTCGATATGCGTTTGAAGGAAGAAACCTTCGAGAAGATGATTGCCGCTGGAATCGGGATGAAGACCAGCTTCGACGTTGCGCCGGGAAGTTATGTGATCAGGCTGGTAGTGCGCGATAGTGAAGGGCAGACGATGGCGGCGCGCAATCGCGTTGTCGAGATTCCGTAGATGGGGGATCGAGCATGAGAATTTTCATCGGCTTTCTTGTTTTAGCGGTGTACGGCGCTGCTCAGACCACGCCTTTGCCGGGCGATCCGAACAACATCCTGCGTGTGGAAACCAACGTCGTCCTGGTGGATGCGGTGGTGACTGACAAAAAGGGCAACTACGTTCGCGACCTGAAGCAGAAGGATTTTAAGGTCTGGGAAGACAACAAAGAGCAGACCATCAAGAGCTTCTCCTTTGAAGCCGATCCGGCGTCGCCTTTGAATTCGCAGCCGCGATACCTGGTGCTGTTCTTCGACAACTCGACGATGAATTTCAACGACCAGGCGGTCGCGCGAAAGGCCGCGGTTAGTTTCATCGATTCCAATGCCGGGCCGAATCGGCTGATGGCGATCGTAAATTACGGCGGATCCTTGCAGATCGCGCAAAACTTCACCAGCGATGTGGAGCGGCTGAAGGCGATCGCCGGGGGAACGAAGATTCCGATGGGTCCGACGCCGAATGACAATGTTCCGGGCGGGCTGGGGCGCGCGGCCGCGGATTTCGGCGCTCGCGATCTGATTTTGGGAATCCGTAGTCTGGCGAAAAATCTCGCGTCGATTCCAGGCCGGAAGACGCTGGTGCTGTTGACGGCGGGGTTCCGAGTGACGCCCGATCAACTTTCTGAAGTGACGGCGACGATCGATGTGTGCAACCGGTCGAATGTCGCAATTTATCCGATCGACGTGCGGGGTCTGGTGGCGCCCACCGTGTGGAATCGGCCCGTGCCCTCCGAACCGTCTCCTTTTAGAAATGCATCTTACATTCCGCAGGGGCGAGGCGGTGGCGGCGGAGGTGGGGGTACCGGCGGAGGCACTGGAGGAACAGGTAGCGGCGGTGGCGGCCGCGGTGGAGCGCCTGGAGGAGGTACGGGCGGAGGTACGGGCGGAACAGGTGGTGGTGTCGGTGGTGGCGGTCGCGGAGGCTCGGGCGGAACAGGCGGCACGGGGAGCGGAGGCACAGGACGATCCGGTGCACCGGGTGGCGGGGGAGGAGGCGGAGCAACGGTCGTGCCAAGACCGATGCCGACGAACGCCGCGCGCATGATGATTCCGAGGATTCCGGACAGCGCGTCGACTAATCAACAGGTGATGTATATGCTCGCCGACGGCACGGGCGGGTTCGTGATCATGAATACCAACGATCTGTTGGGCGGGATGCAGAAGATCGCCAAAGAGATGAATGAGTTTTACCTGATCGGCTACACGCCACCGGAGCGCGAGGAAGGCAAGGAAACGTGTCACTCCATTCGGGTAAAGGTGGATAAGGGCGGCGACAACGTGAGGGCGCGGTCGGGATATTGCACAGCAAAGCTAAAGGATGTGCTGGCGCAGACGCCGACGGAAAAGACGCTCGAGAATCGAGTGGCGGCAGCCGCGCCGGGAAATGTTGCGGCCTCCATGCAGGCTCCGTATTTTTTCACGGGCACGAATGTGGCGCGCGTCACCGTGGCGTTGGAGTTTCCGTCGGGATCGCTGAAGTTCGATAAAGAGAAGGGCAAGCAGAAGTCCGCGATTAACGTCTTGGGTATCGCGTATAAGTTGGATGGCTCGGTGGGCGCACGCTTTAGCGATACGGTGAAGATCGATCTCGAAAACCAGAAAGAGGTCGAGGCGTTTCAGGAGCGCACCTATCATTACGAGAACCAGTTCGACGTGGCGTCGGGCACCTACAATCTGAAGGTCGTATTCAGCACCGGCGGCGAGAACTACGGGAAAATTGAGCAACCGCTGGTGGTGGATTCTTACGACGTGAAGAAGTTCAGCTTGAGCGCGCTCGCGCTCAGTTCGCATTTTCAGAAAGTAGGGGAAGCGGATCAGCGGCTGGAAGCGGCACTGCTCGAAGACCGGACACCGTTGATCGCGCAAGGCTTTCAAGTGATCCCGGCGGGATCGGCGAAGTTCAAAAAAACGGATAAAGCCGCCATCTATTTCGAGATCTACGAGCCTGCTCTTCTCGATGCGGAGCCGCCAAAGACCCTGGCGATCGGCCTCCAGCTTCGGGTGCTCGATGCCAAGGGGGCGGTGAAGTCCGACTCGGGCGGATTCCGCGTCCCGCTTCCAGAGAAGGGCGGCAATCCGGCGATTCCCTTCGCGGGTCAAATACCGGTGGCGACGCTCGAGCCGGGGATGTACAAGGTGGAGCTGACCGCCGTCGATAGCGCGAACAATACATTCCAGCGGACGGCGAATTTCGAAGTGCAGTAGGTTTACGGCTGATCGATCTTGAATCTCCAGACATTCTGTTCGCGGAGATTGGAGAGCCACACCGATCCGTGACCGACGCGGATCGAATCGCCGCCGGGGCCGACCCATTGTTTGACGACGACGTTCTTTTCGGGATCAATCTCCGTGATGGGGATCTGAAATGCCGTGGCCCATACATGGCCTGCTCCGAATGCGATCTCGCCGCCGGGGCCGGGAATACCCGCTTCGACATTGGCCAGCAATTTATTCGTTTTCGCATCGACCCGCGAGACCGTGCCGTCGCCCTGGTTCAGCGTCCAGATGGAACCGGCTCCGGCAGTGAGAAAACGGGGGCCGGGACCGACTTCGATGGTATTGGTGACCATGTTCGTTTTCGGATCGACACGAGTGAGCAGGTTTTTTTCTGGAGTCGTGATCCATACCGCGCCCTCGGCATAGATGCAGGACGCTGAGTTCGGCGCGACGACGATCTCAGCCACGACTTTATTCGACGCCGGGTGGATGCGCGAGAGGACTCCCTTTTTATCGGTCAGCATCCAGACGCTATCTGGGCTGGTGGCGATCCCGCCTTCGCTATCGGCCGGCCCGAACGGCAGCGTCGCGACGACCTGATTTGTTTTCGCGTCGACTCGGGAGAGTGTTTTGTCGCCACAATTCGGCACCCAGATGCTGCCGAAACCGGCGGCCAGTCCCGAACACGGCTTCTGGCCGACTGTCACCGCCGCGACAACCTGATTGGTTTTGATGTCGAGACGATGCACCGTGTTTTTAGGGCCGTTCGTAACCCAAACGGCGTCGTCGGTAAGCACCTGCCAATCCGGAGTGCCTTCAATGGGAAACACGGCGTCCGGTTTGATGGCCGCCATCTCGCGCTTCACGCCTGGGGTCGAAACGCCGGGCTTCGGCGGACGCGGAGGCCTCTTTTTCGGAGCGTCCTGCGCGTGGACGAGGGAGAGCAGAAACATCGGAAGGATCAGTCGGTTGTTCATGTGATTTTTATTCTGCTAGCGTCGCTAGAATGCGCTTGGGATCGAGCCGCCACAGCGTTCCCAGTTCCAGATTCGTCAGCCATAACGAGCCTTGGCCGAACTGAATCGCTCCGCCGCCGGGTCCCCAGAATTGTTGCGCGACTTTCTCACTCGACGGATCTATACGAGTGATCGGAAAGCCGGTGAGCGTCACCCAAATCGAACCCTGTCCGATGGCGATGCCGCCCGCCGTTGCGCCGGAGATTCCGGTTTCGATGGTCTTCGTTACTTTGCTGGTCTTGGGGTCGATGCGCTCGATCTTTCCTTCTTTCAGGCACAGAACCCACAGCGAAGCTTCTCCGATCGCGAGCGCGGTTGGGTCCGGCGATACCTCAATTCGTTTTTCGACCAAGGTTGTTTCCGGATTGATTCGGAGCACGCGATTTTCGGAAGGACATGTGACCCAAAGATCTGTCTCTCCAAACGTCAGAGTGTTGCAGCCGGCCGGCAGGCGCAGCTCCGAGACGACTTTGTTCTGGTCCGGGTCAACGCGCGAGAGCGTGGTTTTATCGTCGCTGAGAATCCAGATGCTGTCTGCGTTTGCGGCAACCGCGGGCACCGCACTCCCGATGCCGGAATCGATCTTCGCTGGCTCGGCAAGTTTGACGGGTTCGCGAGCGCCCTTGCCTTCGATAGGTTTCGATTCGGCGGGTTTGGGATCAACAGGCTTTTCATCACCCGGTTTAGTATCTGCGGGCTTTGCTTCACCCTCGGCTGCTGGACCACGCGGACCTCTGCCCTGTCTTGGAGGGGGCGCCTTCGGATCGGCCGCGATCTTCGCGTCGAGCCGCATCAATGAGTGTGTCTCGCAGCTGGGAATCCACAGGCTGGTGAATCCTGTTGCCGAGCCGCCGCACAGATTGCTGAATCCCACCACCGGATCGACCAGTTTATTGGTTTTCGCATCCAGCCGCTCCAGGCCGCCGGTCTTGTTAGGAATCAGAATGGAATCGGAAAAAACAATCCAGCGCGGCGCGAGGGGCAACTCCACCTCCGCCTTCACGCTGGCGAATGGAATCTGAATCCCGGGAGTCTTGATCCCCTGCTTAGGCGCCGGGTCTGCACTTTTCGCGTCCTTTTTCGGCGTCGTGCTTTGTGCGGCGGACACCGTCACTGTGAGAGTAAAACAAAGTCCGATCAGGATGCGCATCGATTCTCCATAAAGGGTTTCGAGACCAGACGGGGAATCATAACCTGGGCGGCGTGGCCGATGTCCGCTTAGTATAACTCGAAATCAGGATCGTTGACATGGAGAGCGAAGAAGTGGTAAAAATGACCATAGAATAACGGTCCCGTGCATCCGTTTTGAGTTTCGCCCCCGTCCGGCAGTCACGCTTGATGTTCCGTCGGCGACGAGGCTATGCCACTCAGGCCACTGAGCCCCCGCGACGGACTAAACTGAAGTTGTCTGGAGACTCAAGGCTTATCATGCGTTGTTTGCCGATACTCGGAATCGCGCCGCTCCTGCTAGCCGGCTCTCTCAACGCGCAAGCGACGCCGGATTATTTTGAGATGAAGATCCGGCCTCTTCTCGCCACCAATTGCTACTCGTGCCATACCGATTCCGCTCTGGGCGGTTTGCGGCTCGATAGCCGCGAGTCGATGCTCAAGGGCGGCAGCCGCGGGCCGTCTCTGGCGCCCGGCGATCCCGAGAAAAGTATTCTCATCCAAGCGGTCCGTCAAACCGACCCCAAGCTCAAGATGCCGATGGGTTCCAAGCTGAAGGATTCCGAAGTGGAGGATCTGGTGGCGTGGGTCAAGGCCGGGGCTGTTTGGCCAACGTCAGCGGTTCCGCTGACGACCAGTACGAAAACCAACGGGAAGTATGTGATTCCTCCGGCGCGCAAAGCCTTCTGGTCGCTGCTTCCGTTGAAGGATCCGCAGTCGCCGCTGGTGAAGGATGCGAAGTGGCCGAAGTCTCCCATCGACAAGTTCATCCTGGCGCGTCTCGAAAAAGACGGGATGAAGCCCGTGCGTCCAGCAAACAAACACGACCTGCTTCGCCGCGCGACGCTGGACCTCACTGGTCTGCCTCCGACACCGGAAGAGATCGCGGCCTTCGACAGCGACACCTCGCCCGAAGCGTTCGCAAAGGTGATCGACAGGTTGCTTGCTTCGCCGCATTATGGCGAGCGATGGGGCCGCGAATGGCTCGACGTCGCGCGCTTCGGCGAGGACGATTACCGCAGCTTGAATCCATTTCCGCGAGGCTATTTCCCGTACGCGAACGCCTATATTTATCGCGACTGGGTGATCCAGGCGTTCAACGACGATCTGCCTTACGACCAATTTGTGAAAGCTCAGGTAGCGGGCGATCTGCTCGACGAAAAAATCCGCTATAAGTATCTGCCGGCGACGGGATTTCTCGGCCTCGGACCATGGTATTTCGATAACGGCGCGGTGGAGGTAACGCGCGCCGACGAGCGTCACGATCGCGTGGATGTGGTGACCCGCGGATTCCTGGGCCTGACGGTTGCCTGCGCGCGCTGCCACGATCATAAGTACGACCCCATTCCTCAGGCCGATTATTATTCGCTCGCGGGTGTGTTTAAGAATACGTCCTATCATGAGTATCCGCTGGCTCCCAAAGCAATCGTGGAGGAGCATCTGAAGATCGAAGCGGAGGTCGAGAAGAAACAGAAGATTCTTCAGGAAATGCAGACCGCGTTGAGCGCGTCGTTTTCCGAATCGCTCGCGTTCCAGACCTCGAACTATTTGCAAGGCGTATATGAGGTCGCCGGCCAGAAGAAAGAGAAGGACGCGATTGTAGAGGCGCGGAAGCTCGATTACGAACTTCTCGAACGTTGGATTACCTACTTCGGAAAGACCACCGAAAAGTATCACGAGAAGGAAGCCTGGCAGGCTCTCATGAATAAGGCGGTGCCCGCTCCCCCTGCTGGCGGCGAAGGGCGACGTGGTCGTGGAGGACGCGGCGGCGGTGGTGGCGGCGGCAATCCGGAAGTGAAAAAGCTCGCCGACGAGTTTCAGGCGAACGTGGTCAAGGCGATGCTTGCCCGCAAGGAACTGGACGACGAAAACCAGGTCATCACGTCCAAGTCGCTTGAAGGCACGAAGAAAAAAAAGCGCGCCAACAAGCCGAATGAGTTTATCACCAACGACGACTTCTGTCCGGGATGCGGCCTCCGGTTGAAGAACATGCCGGAACAGGAAAGTAACTTCTGGACCGAGATTTTCCAGCGCGAACTGCGCGATTCAGACGACCCTACCGTGGATTTAGCCAACGGCGCAAAAGCCCCGAAGCCGGGTGTTCTGTTGTTCCGCGGATGGGGCCTGGAGAGCCGCGTCGGACCGGAAGCGCAGGCGCGCATGGCTTCGATCAAGGCCGATATCGAGGCGGCGCGAAAGAAACTCGAGCCCGGCTATCCTTATATACACGGCGTCGAGGATGTGGAAAAGCCGGCGGATCTGGAACTCGCCCTTCGCGGCAATCCGAACACGCTCGGGGATGTTGTTCCCCGTCATTTCCTGAGCGTGCTTTCCAAGGACGATCCACAGCCGTTCAAGCAAGGCAGCGGCCGCCTGGAACTGGCCGAGGATATTCTGAAGCAGCCCATCGCGATGCGAGTGATCGTCAATCGCGTTTGGAAAGGCCACTTCGGCACCGGCATTGTCGATACGCCGAGCAACTTCGGAGTCGGAGGCGAGCGTCCGACCAATCCTGACCTGCTCGACTATCTTGCAACGCAGTTCATCAAAGACGGAATGTCGATCAAGAAACTGCATCGGACGATTATGCTGAGCGCGACCTATCAGCTCAGCGCCGACAACGATCCGGTCAACTTCGCGAAGGATTCCGGCGACCGCCTCTACTGGCGAGTCGAGCGCAAGCGCATGGACGCAGAGCAGATTCGCGACGCGGTCCTGATGGTCGCGGGCAATCTCGATAATTCGCTCGGCGGACCGAGCCAGGATCTCTCGCCGGCCTTTACGCGTCGCACCGTGTACGGGAAAGTCAGCCGCTACAAGCTGGACGAGTATCTCCAGTTATTCGATTTTCCAAGCCCGAACATCAGCGCCGAAAAGCGGTTCACGACTACAGTTCCGCTGCAGCGGCTGTTCCTGATGAATAGCGACTTCATGCAGGTCGAATCCGAGGAGTTGGCGAAACGTGTCGCGAGCGAGCCCGACAATCGCGCGCGAATCGGAAAAGTGTATATGCTCGCCTACGGCCGCGATCCCAGTGCGGAGGAAATTAAGCTTGGCCTTGACTATCTGCATGCTGAGCCGATGCGCGAGTACGAAGAAGAGAAGAACAAACCGGAAGACGGCGGTGGCCGCGGAGGTCGCGGCGGAGGCGCACCGTTCACGGGAGCAGCGAAGCCCGAGCCTACCGAAGGCGGAGCCGGAGCCGACGCAGCAGCGGTCGCAGCCGCTGCTCCAGATGGTGCCGCGCCCGCTGCCGCGCCAATGATGGGAATGGGAATGTTCGGCGGCATGGCCGGTCGCGGTGGACGCGGTCCTGCCGCGCCCGAAGTGAAGTACGAACCAACGGCGTGGGGCCGCTACGTCAAAGTGCTGCTGAGTTCCAGCGAGTTTGTGTTTATCAATTAGAGAAGAATGCTTTGCAGCATCCGTAGGAGACTATGTCTGAACATAAGTCAGGGAATCCGGTAACTCGCAGAGAGGCTTTGCGGCGAGTGGGGAATGGCTTCGGCATGATGGCGTTCGCCGGAATGCTCGGCCAGTCGTTGCGCGCCGGGACGATTCTGCGCCCCGATGGCACCATGGGCAACGCCGTTCTCGACTACCCGCAGCGAATCAAGCGCGTGATTTTCCTGTTCATGAACGGTGGTCTTTCCACCATCGATAGCTTCGACCCCAAGCCGGCATTGGAAAAATACGACGGGAAGCCTCTCCCCGGCGGAGATATCCCGACCGAGCGGAAGACTGGCGAGCTGATGAAGTCGCCCTTCAAGTTTAAGAAGTACGGCAAGTGCGGCATGGATGTTAGTGAACTATGGCCTCATCTGGGCGATGTGGCCGACGATATTTGCTGGGTCCGATCGGTCTACACCGACATTCCCAATCACGAGCCGTCGTGCCTAATGATGAACACCGGCGCGAATCAAGCCGGCCGGCCGTCGATGGGCGCGTGGCTCACCTACGGTCTTGGAACGGAGAACCAGAATCTACCGGGCTACGTTGTTCTGTGTCCCACGGTGCCCACCACGGTTGGTCCGCCTCTGTGGAGCAATGGGTTCCTGCCCGCCATTAACCAGGGCCAGTTCATTTCCAATCGAGTCCAGGCGCCCGGCGCCGATGGCGAGATGGACGACATGGAAATGGCCGAGGAGATGCCGAAGGAAGAGGAGAAGTCCGCCAAAGATAAAGATTCCAAGGACGGTAAGAAGGAAGAAAAACCCAAGAAAGTAGTTGTTGAGAAAAGCTTCGATCCGAAGAAACTCGTCAGCTATGTCAACAACCCTAAGTTCTCGCTGGTCCAGCAGCGCCGCGAGCTTGACTTGATCGAGAAGCTGGAGAAGATGCGCGAGGTGCAGACGGGTGCCGATGCGCAGGTGGAGGCGTCCATCAAGTCGATGGAGATCGCCTATCGCATGCAGACTGAGGCTCCCGAAGTGTTTGATGTGCGCAAGGAATCGCAGGCGACACTCGATATGTACGGTCCCGGCGCAGTGGCTCGCGGCTGCCTCACGGCCGTTCGACTCGCCGAAAAGGGCGTGCGTATGACGCAGGTTTATTATTCGCAGGGCGACCCCTGGGATGCCCACGGCGATATCTTCGCTCACAAGACCAACGCGAAAAATTCAGATCAGGGTTTCGCGGCGGTGATCAAGGATTTAAAAAACCGTGGCTTGTGGAAAGATACTTTAGTCGTCTGCGGATCGGAATTTGGCCGCACCCCAGTACGCGAAGTCGGCGGAGCGGGCGCAGCCCTAAAGAGAGGCCGCGACCACAATCCCTTCGGATTCACCATGTGGCTCGCAGGCGGCGCTGTTAAAGGCGGCACGATCTACGGCGCAACGGACGAGTTTGGATTCAAAGCCATTGAGAAGCCGGTGCACGTTCACGACATCCACGCGACCATTCTTTATTTGTTCGGGATCGATCATACTAAGCTTACGTACCGGTACAGCGGACGGGACTTCCGCCTGACCGACGTCTCGGGTAACGTGCTTCACGAGTTACTCGCCTGAGGCCATCGGCTGCATCATCGTTTTCTATTTGACACGCCGTCGTCTTTCTCTTACACTGCTGTAACGCTTCTGTTTTCTGGGTTGTGAACTCTTAATAGTTACTTCTCCCTGTTGAGACACCTGTATCCCCGTCACGCTTCCGGCATTCAGTCAGAACCAAGACCAGGAGGATAGTCTCAATGCTTCGTTTTTCCTTCGCGCTCCTGTTGGGCGTGTTGCCCCTCGCCGCGCAGAATAGTTCCCTCAGTGGAGTGATTACCGACGCGCACAGCGCCGCAATTCCCGGCGTTGCGGTTACCGTGAAGAACCTCGACACGTCCGCCGTGAGATCCACCCTCGCCAATGCCTTCGGTGAATATGAAGTCGTGCAGGTTCCACCCGGAAAGTACAGCGTGACGATAGAGAAGCCGGGATTTCGCTCCCACGCGACCCAGGTTGTGTTGCAGACCAACACTCCGTCCACGCTGAGTATCAAGCTTGAGGTCAGCTCCGTCAGCGAAATTGTGAGCGTTACAGCCGAAGCTTCGGTGGTCAATGCGGAGAACGCTTCGCTTGGGAATCCATTCACTGAAAAGCAGGTCAAGGAGATTCCGTTGCAGACACGCAACATCGTCGCGCTACTGGGCGTGGAACCGGGCGTGGCCTCCACCGGCCAGGTGCTGGGCGCGCGGGCCGATCAGAATAACGTGCTTCTCGATGGCGTCGATGTCAACGACAGTCAAGGCAAGGATGGATTTAACGCCGTACTTCCCATACCTCTCGATTCGGTGCAGGAGTTTCGCACCACGATCGCAGGACTGGGGGCCGATCAAGGACGTTCCTCCGGCGGACAGGTATCGATCATTACCAAGAGCGGATCGAATCAGTTTCACGGAACGCTTTACGAATACAACCGCAACACGGATCTGACGGCGGATAGCTGGTTCAGTAATCGTGCGGGTGTTCCGCGCGCCGCGTTGGTGCGCAATCAGTATGGTGCTTCCGTCGGTGGTCCGATTCTAAAGAACAAGCTGTTTTTCTTTTATAACTTTGAAGGCCGCAAGGACCGCAGCGCCACGGCGGTGAACCGCACCGTCCCCAGCGATACCCTGAAGCAAGGGGAGATTCTCGTGGCCCTAAAGAACGCCCCGACCGCCACGCTGACTCCCAACCAGATCAAAGCCATCGACCCGCTGGGCATCGGCGAAAGCCAATACATGTTCAAATATCTTGCCGCGTATCCGTCTGGCAACAATCCCGCGTCGTCAGCCGATAAGGGTCTCAACTTCAACGTGCTTACTTTCAATGCTCCAACGCCTCTGAACAATCACGCGCAGGTGGGAAGGATCGATTACAATCTCGATCCGGCGGGCAAGCACACCATCGCGGTACGCGGGACTCTCAATGGAGCCTCGCAGGCTTCCACGTCGACCTCGGCGCTGGCGGAATTTCCCGGACAGGCGTCTCCGCAAACTACGCTGGACAATTCGCGCGGAGTATCGACACGCTATACGGCTATTCTCACGTCGCATCTGGTCAACGTAGTCGATTATGGATACACCCGGCTTGGAACCGCGAGCACAGGTGTAAGTACCGTAATTCCGAGCTTCTATTTCGCGACACCCGTCAGCACCGCGCGACCGTCCCAGCGGGTAGCGCCCACCACGAACATTACGGACGATCTGACGTGGACCAAGGGGCGGCACACCGTCCAGTTCGGGTTGAACTTGCGGTTCATGGAGAACGACAATCTGGCTTACAAAAACAACGTTCCCAACTACAGTTTTAGCCGAAATACTCTACTGGGGCTTGGCGGCGACATCACTGCGGACGTGACATCCTACCTCGGCAACGGAGCTGCTCTCTCCTCCGGTACCAACGTCACGAATGCTTTCGGTCCGGTTCTCGGCCTGTTGAACCAATACGGCGGAACTTATAACTATAACGCCAAGGGAGCGGCGATTCCGTTCGGAAGCCCGGTGACCACCGCGTTTGTCGATCACGGATATGAAGGATACGTGCAGGATACATTCAAGTGGAAGCGCAATTTCACTATCACCGCCGGACTCCGCTATTCGCTCTTCGGCGTGCCGTATGAGAAGACCGGCTTGGAAGTGGTTCCGCAGACCTCTCTAAGTCAATACTTTGCTGATCGCAACGGTGCTCAGGCCTTGGGGATTCCGAACTACGCTTTATCGACAGCAGCGGTAAGCTATAACCTCGGAGGCCCTCTCAATAACGGACCCGGTTATTATCCTTTGGACAAGAAGGATTGGGCGCCGCGCCTTGCCCTTGCCTACAGTCCCGAGGGAGGCATGCTGGCGAAACTTCTGGGCAAGGGAAGCGTGTTACGCGCCGGCGCCGCGATTGTCTATGATAACTACGGCGGAGCGATGGCGCAGTCGTTTGCTTCCTCGGGATCTCCAGGGCTTGCCACCGCCGTAGCTCAGCCAGTCAATGGCAACTTCACCACAAGTTTCCGCTATACGGGCAGCACGCTGCCCACGTTGCCGACTGTCGCGGGTGGCTCCTTCCCGCTGACGCCGCAAACTATCACGGGCGGATTTACCACTTTTAGTGGTGTGTCAGGCGACCTGAAAGCGCCCTATGAACATCTTCTTAACTTTAATTATGCCCGCCCTCTGCCGCATAAGCTAAGCCTTGAAGTCGGTTACGCGGGACGCCTTGGCCATCGGCAAATCGTCCAGCAGGACTTCGGCCAGCCGCTCACCAACTTTAAGGACACAGCCTCTGGCCAAACGTGGACCCAAGCCAGCACGGTGTTCGCGAAGCTTTATGACGGCACTAACGGCAATAACGGCCTAACTCCCGCACAGGTGAAGGCCAACCCTAGTCTGGTTCCCAATCAGCCTTTCTTTGAGAACCTCTTCGCAAACGCGAAGAACCTCTACATCACCGGCAGCGCGAGCGCCAATTACTTTTACGACGTCTATGGCAACTACGCCGGCAGCGACCTTGACGGTATGAACGACATGGATCGTATTCGCCAGTCCAATGGGACCTGCATCGTGAAGTTTGGATGCAACACGTTTTTCCCGCTTCAAAACTCAGGTCTGGAAGCTTACTCCAACGCGGGTAAGTCCTCATATCATGCCGGAACCTTGGTTCTCCGCCGCGCGGTATCTAACGGATGGGGATTCGACTTTAACTACACTCTCGGTCACTCACTCGACAATGGTTCATCCTCGGAGACCAGCGGCGGCGCAGCGTTGCAGGACGCGTTCAACCCGAACGCCTATCGCGGACCATCCGATTTTGACAGCCGCCACACGGTCACAGCGGATGCAGTGGTTGAAATACCCGTCGGCAAGGGTAAGCACTTCCTATCGAACATCCCCGGCTGGATGAATCAGATCGTCGGCGGCTGGCAGGCAACCACGCTGATTTCTTTTTATAGTGGGACTCCTCTCAACATCACCGACTCTGGAGTTTATAATGTGAACTATGAATACTCGGCTTTCGCTATCCTGAATCCGGGTTCCAAGCTACCCGCTAACGGATTCACGTTCGATCAGAACGGAAATCCCAGCATTTTCGCGAATTCGAACGCTGTGAACTCTTTCGTTGGCCAGTATCCAGGGACCGTGGGAACCCGCGGGATACTTCGTGGGCCGCACTTCATCAATACCGACTTGGCCGTTAGCAAGAGCTTTCGCCTCCCTTGGGAAAACCAAGGAGTCGCGCTCCGGGTAGAGGCGTTCAATGCCTTCAATCACGTGAACTTCGGTACTCCCAGCCTGAGCTTAGCCACTCCAAGCACATTTGGTGAAATCACCAGCTATGCTGGTAGCGGTCCGAATCAGGCCGGTCCACGCGTCATGCAAATTGCGCTACGCTACAATTTCTGATCGTGAAGCTCAAGCTCGTCCTTTGCGCACTGGCCGCGTTCGCCGTAGCCAGTGCGCAGGAAACCGGCGCCCTTCCGGCGTCGTGGATCACCAGTGGACCTAACTGCCTCGAAGTTCCGGAATGGCAGGTGCATCAATACAACCCGACCTTCTTCATTCTTCGCGAATCCGGCTGTACGAACTACGAGAAGCCTTTCCTCTATCTGCTCTTCGGTAAAGACCGAGCGTTGTTAGTCGACACCGGCGCGGGCCCCGTCGACACTGCGGCCTTCACGCAAAAGTTAATCGCGAAATGGCTCAAGCTAAACCAGCGCGCGTCTATTTCGCTTATGGTAGTCCACTCACACGCGCATGGCGATCACATCGCAGGCGATAAAGGGTTTACCGGGATCCCCGACGTAACCTTGATCCCCGCCACCGTGGAGGCTCAACAAAAAGCTTTCGGCATCGCGAATTGGCCCGAGCAGAACGGAGCCATCGACCTCGGCGAGCGCATCGTCGACGTCATTCCGATCCCCGGCCATCAGCCCGCTCATGTGGCTTACTACGACCGTAAAACCGGCATACTGCTCACCGGCGACCATCTCTACCCCGGACGCCTCTACATCACCGATTTCCCAGCCTACGTCGGCAGCACCCAGCGCCTCGTGCAATTCACCGACACTCGCCCCGTGACCCACATCCTGGGATGCCACATCGAGCAGTCGTCAACTCCTTATGTCGACTACCCCATCGGCACCATCTACCAACCGAGCGAACATAGCCTGGAATTAGGACGGGCTCACTTACTAGAGTTAATATCCGCCCTCGAAGCCCTGCGCGGCAAGCCAGCGAGAGTCTCCCTCCGCGACCTGACCATCTATCCGCGCGAACCTCGCCCCGCCAAGTAACTTCTCCATCCGCCAAACCGAGTGATCTCCGTTGCCCCTTCGATTGCATAGCCCTCGCAGATGAAACACTTCACTACTTCGCCGCTATCAAGCGTGACGCTACCGATACCCAGCGGCGGCGGCACCGCAGCCACAAAGCCACCGAATCGATCCTCCGGGATTGCCCACACTTCGACCTCAATCCCCGAGCCTTCGAATTGCGCATCGCGTACCAACCCAGGCTTCGGTGGAACAGTCCCGTCGAGCGCGTATAATCGATACCCGCGCGCAGTCCTGCAAGTCTTAACTAATCGAGCCCCGCGCTCCGTCAACTGCCAGTTCAGCGGTTGACCACTCAAGTGCGCTCCGACGACCGCAACGGAAACACATCCCGGCGCAGAAGCCTTGACCAGCGCTCCCCGAGCGTAGCGATCCGCGAGCGACAACAAAGCCTCATCCGCAAACGCCGGTCCGATGAGCGACACCCCAAACGGCAGACCATTCGCGCGAAATCCCGCCGGTACCGCAACCGCCGCCAAATCAAGCAGGTTCACGAAGTTCGTATAGTAGCCAAGATTAGTATTCAGTTTGACCGGCTCGCGAGCGATAGCCTCATGTGTGTAAATCGCCCCAGTCGTTGGCAGAACGATCACGTCCATCGTTTGCCATTCAACCTCAGACGCACGCCTTAACTGACGCAGCTTATAGTCGGCTTCGAACGCATCCACCGCACTATACTTCCGAGCCCCCGCGATAATTTCCCGCACCACCGGATTCATCTCATCCGCATGAGTGTCCATAAACTCGCGAATGGCCGATAGCCTCTCCGCCACCCACGGCCCCGAATAGAGCAACGCAGCTACCGCGCGGAAGCTTGAGTAGTCTATCTCGATCTTCTCTCCACCGAGCCGCTCTAACTCAACCAACGCCTTCCGATAAAGCCCCTCCGCCTCCTCATCTTCAAAAAACTCCAAATGTTCCCGGGAAGGAACACCAAACCGAAAAGCTCCACCAAGCCATGGAGCAGCATCCTGGCCGACCCCGGCCACGCGCGAAAACGGATCGCCAGCATCGAACCCGCGTGCGACATCCCACACTCGCCGAGCCACATCGCAATCCCTGGCAAAGATCGAAACGCAATCGAGCGACCGGCACGCAGGCACCACACCCCTAGTCGACAGCAACCCACGCGACGGTTTCAGCCCCACGATGTTATTGAACGCCGCAGGCACTCGTCCCGACCCCGCCGTGTCCGTGCCGAGGGCAAAGTCCACTAACCCCCGCGCCACCGCTACCGCCGATCCCGCGCTCGATCCTCCAGAAATATAGCGCTCGTCAAATACGCTCGAACACGCGCCATATGGCGACCGCGTGCCCACCAGCCCTGTCGCGAATTGATCCAAGTTAGTCTTGCCAATCGGGATCGCCCCCGCATTCATGAGCCTCTCGACAACCGTAGCGCTGCGGTCGGGCCGATACGCATACGCCGGACAGCCCGCCGTCGTCGGCAGACCTGCGAGGTCGATGTTGTCCTTGATCGCAAACGTCATGCCCGCGAGCGGCCCGTCACCTTGTTGCCTTGCTCTTGCCGCCGAAACTTCGCGCGGCACCACCGAAATCCAGACAGGACCCAGCGGCTCGCTTTCGATGCGATCGTAAACGTCCTCCACTTTCATCAGCCGTTCTCCTTGCTAATCGTCGCCAATCGCTGCCCTGCTGAAACCAGCGCTCCCAGCGCGCAATGCAGCTTTTCCAGCACTCCACCCACGGGTGCCGTCACTGCAATCTCCATCTTCATCGCCTCCAGCACGATCAGCCTTTGCCCTGCCTCGACGCGCTGCCCCGGCTCCACCGCGATGCTCCACACACTTGCCGTAACTGGCGAAGAAATCGCCCGGCATCCTTCCGGCAAAGTTTCCTCAGCACCGGCGTCTGGCTGCCCTGCGTCTACCGGCTCTGCGAACTTCTCCGTGCCCCACCGTTCGCGTTCTGCTAGGAAGGCCTGCTGCTGGCGATGCTTCCATTCCATCGTCTCGTCGCGGATGGAATCCAGGAACGCGTGATAATCCTTCAACCGGAAGTCTTGTTCTTCGATGCGCAGCGAGTAACCCCCGTGCGGAAACGCATCGCGGATTTTGAGGAGCTCATCCGCGCCCACCGCATGAAAGCGAATCTGATCGAAGGTCCGCAGCAGCCACGGAGTGGCCTTTGAATACGTGTTCCACATCTGTACGGTACGCCCGACAAACTGGTAACCGCCCGGACCCTCCATCCCGTAGACGCACATATACGCTCCACCGATCCCCACCGCGTTTTCCGGCGTCCACGTCCGCGCTGGATTGTACTTCGTCGTCACCAGCCGATGCCGCGGATCGGTCGGTGTCGCCACCGGGGCGCCCAGATAAACATCCCCCAGGCCCAACACCAGGTAGTTCGCGTCGAACACAATCCGCTTCACGTCTTCGATCGATTCGAGCCCATTAATGCGCCGGATAAATTCGATGTTGCTCGGGCACCACGGCGCGTCGGGCCGAACCGACTGCATGTATTTCTGAATCGCCAGCAGCGTCGCCGGATCTTCCCAGGAGAGCGGCAGGTGCATGATCCGCGATGGCACTACCATATCGTCGAGATTTGGAATCCTCTTCTCGCATTCATCGAGCGCCGCGAGCAACGCCTCGCGCTCCAGCACCCTCGTGTCGTAATGAATCTGGAGCGACCGCACGCCAGCCGTGATGTCGATGATCCCTTCGATCCGCGCCGCGCGCAGCTCCGTCTCCAGCGCGTGAACGCGGATGCGCAGATTCAGATCGAGAACCATCGCCCCATACTCGACAAGAAGATATCGATCTCCGTCCGCGCGAATGGCGACGTCGCCATTTCTCTGCAGCACCGGGTCCTCTCGAACGGGGTCGCAAAACCGCACCAGATCGCCAGGCTTCAACTGCCCGATCTTCCACAACTCCTCATGGATAATGGTCGCGGGACACACAAAGCCGCCGAGGCTCGGACCGTCGGGACCAAGAATCACCGGCATATCGCCCGTAAAATCCACCGTGCCGATAGCGTAAGCGGTGTCGTGAATGTTCGAAGGATGCAGCCCTGCCTCGCCGCCGTCCTTGCGAGCCCAAACCGGTTTCGGACCAATCAGCCGCACACCCGTTCGATCGGAGTTGTAGTGAACCTTCCAAGGGGTCGAGAAAAACATCTCGATGTCTTCGACCGTGAAAAAATCGGGAGCCCCATGGGGCCCATACATCGCCCCAATCTCCCAGGCTCTACCGTACTCTGGGACGATCTGCGAAAACACACTAGTGTCCTGTTTGGGCAGGTGGGGCGGACGCCCTCGTCCGCGCCGGACCCCCTGGTCCGGCTCTGCCGAACTGGGCGTGGAAATCCCCAGAACATCCCCCGCTCGCAGCGCCCGCCCCGCATGCCCGCCGAATTTCCCTAAAATAAACGTGCTCCGGCTACCCAGATACTTCGGCACGTCAAACCCACCCGCCACCGCCAGGTAAGCCCGCGCTCCTCCGCCCTCAGCCGACGCCAATTCCAGAAGCGCTCCCCGTTTCACTGAGACGGCCTTCCAAGGCGCGACCGCAACGCCATCGAGCCGAGCGCCAAAATCGGCGCCCGTCAGCGCAATGAACGCGTCGGATCGAAACCGCAGCGCCGGCCCAGTCACGGCAATTTCCAAGCCGGCCTCGCCCTCACCGTTTCCCACCAGTCGATTCGCGATCCGGAACGCCAGCGCATCCATCGGACCCGAAGGCGGCACACCAACGTGCCAATATCCGACCCGTCCTGGATAATCCTGAATCGTGGTCTGCGTCCCTGGCTCGACGACATCGATCGCGTTCGTTCGATAATTGAAAGTTTTGAGATAAGCCGTCGTGACGCCGCCCGCCGCAAACACCGGATCGTCGCAGACCTGCCGCAGATATTCGACATTCGTTTCGATCCCAGCGACCTTGCACGCATTGAGCGCATCGCGAAGTCTCGTCAGAGCCGCGGCGCGATCCTCTCCATGAACGATGATCTTCGCAAGCATCGGATCGTAGTATGGCGTCACTTCCGATCCGGACTCCACCCACGTCTCAACGCGCACACCCGTCGGCCATTCGACGTGCGTCAATCGGCCCGCGCTAGGCTGGAAGTCCTTATACGGATCCTCTGCATAGACCCGAACCTGCATTGAGCAGCCAATAGGTGGCACAGGCTTTAGCCTGTGTTCCCCCGCAGCCTGCCGCACCATCCACTCCACCAGATCGATGCCAGTCACTTCCTCGGTAACACCATGCTCTACTTGCAAACGTGTGTTCACTTCAAGAAAGTAAAACTTCCCAGTGTCGTTGTCGTAAATGAACTCGACAGTGCCGGCCGATTGGTACTGAACTGCTTCTCCTAGTCGCACCGCACACTCAAATAGCGTTTTCCGAGCTGCATCGTCAAGCCCAGGCGCGGGCGTCTCCTCGATCACCTTCTGGTTCCGTCGCTGCGCCGAGCAATCGCGCTCACCGAGGGAGATCACGTTCCCCGTGCCATCGCCGAAAATCTGCACTTCGATGTGCCGGGCATTGGAAACAAACTTTTCGAGATACAAAGCCGCGGAACCGAAACTGGCCTGGCTCATCCGCTGCACCGCCGCGTACGATTCCGCGAGCTCCCCCGCCGACCCGCACAATCGCATGCCGATCCCACCCCCGCCCGCGGTACTCTTCAACATCACCGGATAGCCGACACGCTCCGCCGCCGCGAATGCTTCCTCAATCGTTGCCAATAACCCGCTACCCGGCAGCAACGCGACGTGATTTTCTTCCGCGATGCGCCGAGCCGTATGCTTCAATCCGAACGCCCTCATCTGCACGGGCGTCGGACCGATGAAGACAATCCCTCGCGCTGCGCACGCTTCTGCAAATTCAGCGTTTTCGCTTAAGAATCCGTAGCCCGGATGAATCGCTTCGGCGCCCGTTTTCTGAGCCGCGTCAAGAATCGCTTCGATCGACAGATAGCTCTGCGCCGCCGCCGCGGGACCGATCGGCACCGATTCGTCGGCTTGCTTGACGTGCAGTGAATGGCTATCGGCTTCCGAGTAAACCGCAACCGATCCAACTCCCATCTCCTTCAAAGTCCGGATGATGCGGCAGGCGATCGCGCCGCGGTTTGCGATCAGAACCTTGCGAAACATCAGGCCCAGATCAGGACTTCAACCGGTGTCGGGTTGTAGCCGTTGCAAGGATTATTTAGCTGCGGGCAGTTGCTGATCAACGCCAGCACATCGATTTCAGCGCGCATTTCAACATATTTCCCCGGTTCGGAGATACCGTCTTCAAACGTCAGCTTGCCTTCGGGCGTCACCGGAACGTTCATAAAAAAATTGATATTCGGCGGAATATCGCGTTTTTCCAGGCCGGGCCAATCGATGATCGCCTTCAGGAAACTGGCGCGGCAGGCGTGCATATGGCGCTTTTCGATGGCGTAGCGCACCATGTTGCTCTCATTCGAACAAGCGCCGCCCAGCGTATCGTGACGCCCGCAGGTATCGGCGACGATCGTTAATAGCGTAGTGCCGAAATTCGACATCAAACGCGTGCCTGTCGTCAGATAAATGTTGCGCTGCTCGCGAATCGTGTCTTGGGCGCTAAAGCGGTCGGCGTAGTCTTTGGCGTTGTAGAACAACGTATCGACGGCCTGGTTTCCGTGCAAATCTACGATGCGAAAATGCTCGCCTTTTTTGATCTCGTGGATCCAAAAATCGCCTGGCGGAATGATGTGATTTAAGGTCATTTAAGGGTCCGCTGAGCGTCGTTTTAGACGAAATAACGCTCCGTAAGGATGAATCCGCGGCCATTTTCGGGCCGGGAAAGCCGGCAAGCGTCGTCTTCCGCGGGTGCCGGAACCTTGCGAACCGCCAAGTGAACCGGTTTCGATTCGTTCGCAGAGAGCGGATGCGGACAGGTATTCAAAATCGTCAGGACATTCATCTCCGCCCGCAATTCGACGAAGGAACCGGGCGTGGAATTTCCCTCGTGAAACGACATCCCTCCGTCGTTTGCAACATCCACACGGCTGAAAAAATTGATGTTAGCGACCAGATCGCGACGCCCCAGACCCCATTTTTCGAGCTCAATCAGAAAGCTTTCCCGGCCCGCCGGGGAGCAACCCGCGATGGGATCGTGCCAGCCAACGGTATCGCCGGTAATCGAGCACAGAATCCGCCCCATGTCGGAATACAGCACAAAATCCTTGGTCAAACGCGCGATGTGCTGTGCTTTCAACGTGTCAGGCATGTTGTAGCGCTCTGTGGGGCACTCGAAGTTATAGAAAAGCGCGCCCAAATTCGCGCCGCCTTCGAGGTCGGTGATGCGCAAAGCGGTGCCGCGCTTCAAAACGTGCGACCAGCTTGCGCCCGGATGGATTGTTTCTTCGAACAATTTGTTAGTGTATCGCAGTAAACCGGCGCGATGCGCTACCGTTGTCTTTAACATGTTGATGCTTCTGCTGGTTTGTTTGCTCGCCGACGAAGGGATGTGGCCGTACAACCAGTTCCCGAAAGACGCGGTCAACCAGAAGTACAAACTTGAGGTGACGACAGAGTTCCTCGATCATCTGCGGGTGGCGTCGGTTCAGATTGGCGGTGGTTCGGGTTCGTTTGTTTCACCCAATGGCCTGATTCTACGGTTTTTATGGGGAAACTGAGCTGAAATGTCCGGGGTTGACGGCGAGTGTGCTGCTGAGCATCGACGAGAATACCAAGAGCGAGAAATCGGTGAAGCTGTTTTCGGGCGGGCGGTACGATCTGTACCACTACAAAACCTACTCCGATATTCGACTGGTGTTTGTTCCCGAAAATCAGCTTGCGTTTTTTGGGCGCGAACACGACAGCATCACGTATTTGCGCTATGGGCTGGATGTTGCATTCCTTCGCGCTTACGAAGACGGAAAGCCGGCCGCGACGCCGCACTTTCTGAAATGGAGCGCTGAGGGCGTGAAAGAAGGCGAACTGGTTTTCGCGTCGGGCAATCCGGCGCCGACGATGCGCTCCTCGACCGCGGCTCAGCTCACGTTCTATCGCGATACCGCGCTTCCGTTGACCTTGAATCGTTTGATGCCGCGGATTAAGTTATTGGGCGAAGGGCCTGTTTTGACATCGCTATTGACGCAATACAAACTTGCGGCGGGAAAGCTGATCGGATTGCGGGACGACCGGCTGGTCGCGCGGAAGACGATTTTCGAGGGGAAGATTCGTCACACCGTGGAGCGTGATCCGGCACTGGGAATGGCTGGCGGGAAGGTCTGGGACGAAGTGGCGACGGCGTATAAGAATTGGGCGCCGTTTGAGAAGCCATATCAGATTCTGGAAGGGTCGCCGGCGCCGGGATCGAGCCTGTTCCGCATTGCGCGGCAAATCGTTCGATCGGAAACGGTGGATCAGGATGTTTCGATTCAGGAGCCGATCGAGATTTTGATGCTGACGAGTTATCTGGAAGAGTTGCAGAGGCTCGGCGAAAAAGAATCGCCCATCAAGAACATTCTGAGCGGCAGGACGCCGCAGCAGGCGGCCGAAGCGTTTGTGAAGACGAGCAAGCTCGCGAATCCGGCGGAGCGGCGGAACAATTCCGAAGACGGAATGATCCATCTGGCGACGCTGCTCGATCCGGCGGGGCGGAGGCTGAAGAAGAAGCATGATGACGTGTTCAAATCTGTCGAAGCTGCGGCTGCAAAAATTGCGCAGTATCGATTCCGGTTGTTCGGTGCCGCGGACTATCCGGACGCGACGTCGACTCCTCGGGTGGAGTTCGGCGTGGTGAAGGGATACGTGGATCGCGCCGGAGTTCCAGCGCCTTATGCGGCGACTTTCAGCGGGCTGTATTATCGCGCGAACGATGCGGGTCCTTATTCGGTGCCGAAGCGCTGGGTGGACGGGCGCGGTTCGTTGAATATCGTTACGCCTCTGGACTTCGTGAGCACTTGCGACATCGGCAGCGGGGATTATGGGAGTCCGGTGGTGAATCGCGCGGGGGAGCTGGTTGGCGTGACGTTCGATGGAAATCTGGAAAGTCTGCCGGACACATATTTGTACACGAGCGAAGGGGCTCGGGCGGTGCATGTGGCGGGGCAGGGGATTGTGGAGGCGCTGGAGAAGATTTATAAAGCGTCCGCGCTGTTGCGGGAGTTCGGGATCGGGAGTAGCCAGAAGCCAAACCAGAAGCCAGTAGCCAGTAGCCAGTAGCCAGAATAGAACTTTGAGGCGCGCTACTTCTTGAACCAGGCGTTGCTTGCTGGCGTGAACATCATGTAGGCGGCGCACAAGCGCAACACGTTCACTGCGATCGGTACTGCGAGGCTCCATATCACGGCGCTCGATGCCGGGATGCGAAGAAAGACTAGCGCCAGGTTGCCGATGCTCCACGCGAGCAACAATAGAATTGCAATTCTCGCCCAGCTCTGGCGTTGCCAAAGAAATATCACGAACACAATCCACAAGACCAAGGGAACAACGGATCGAGCATTTATTAAAATTACTCCCCCGTGTGTGAGGAGGATTGCGGCGAGGCTCAACAGGCTGATCGCCCAGGAAATCAGCAAGAGGGTTACTGCCAGAAGGATGCTCGATGGGCGGGTGACACCAACTGCCACCGATGCGGGCGCAACGGGGGCGGGGCGGCCGCAGCGGGCGCATACCGGCTGATCGGGGACGAGCGCCGCAGCACAATGGGAGCAGTAAGCCATATTATTTTGTCGCGTAGTCCATCGGCGGCTTGGAGTCCGGGGCGATTCGCGTGGACCATTTTCTGCCGTCGAGACGCTTTTCGAACGCATCGTGCGCGGCCTTCACTTTAGAGGGATTTTCGAACAGTTCCACGCCGGCGACGGCGAGCGTGCGGGCGGCTACGACCATTCCTTTTCTTCCGATGCTGGTTCCGGCACAGGCCGCGGCCTGCCAGGTGTGCGCCGAGACTCCCGGCACAAATGTCGCGGCGGTGAATTGCGCGGTTGGAACAACCCAGCTCACGTCGCCCGAATCGCTCGACGCCGAACCGGTGCCTTCCGACATATCGGTGCGCACCTTTTCGGGTCCTGGGGAACGAACCGGACCACCGAGCGTCTTCTGCAACTCCGTCGCGAATGTCTTTTCGCCGGGCGTATATTCGTAGCCGCCGGCTTTCTGCATTGCGCGACCCAGAACTTCGGTGAGGGCATCGTTGGGAAGAACGTTCGAGTAGTTAGTGCCCTGTTCGAATTCCATGCGCGTGCCCGAGGCCAACGCGCCGGCCCGGGCGCAATCCATGACGCGCTCCCATATTCCGGCGAGGACCGCTGCATCGGGATTTCTGGCAACGAGATTCGCCTCGGCGAACGCGGGCACAATATTCGGCGCGCTTCCGCCGTTGGTGATGATGTAGTGGATGCGAGTTTCCTGCGGGACGTGCTCGCGCAGATATTCGACGGAGTTGAGAAAAATCATGACGCCATCGAGCGCGGAGCGTCCGCGATCCGGCGCAGCGGCGGCGTGCGAGGCGACTCCATAGAAGCGAAACCTTCCGCCGTTGTTGGCGAGCAGGGAACTCATGTTGACGCGATTCGAATCGCCCGGATGCCATGCGAGCACGGCGTCGACATCGCGAAACAGGCCCGCGTGGAGCATGTAAATCTTCCCTCCGCCGCCTTCTTCGGCTGGGGTGCCGTAGTAGCGCAGCGTTCCCTTGAGGCCCTTCGCCTGCATCTCCTCCTTAATCGCGACGGCGGCAAGCGCGGAGGCGGAGCCCAGCAGGTTATGACCGCAACCGTGCCCCGGAGCCCCGGCCTGCGCGGGTGCGAGCATGGGCACATCCTTTTGAGAGAGGCCGGGCAAGGCGTCGAATTCGCCCATCAGCGCGATGACTGGCTTGCCGTTGCCGAAGGTCGCAGTGAACGCGGTGGGCATGCCGGCCACGCCCGCGACGACTTGAAAACCGTTGGCGCGGAGTTCCTGTTGGAGCAGCGGAGAACTCTTATTTTCATGAAATCCGAGCTCGGGTGTTTCCCAGATCTCACGGGAGACGACGCCGAAACGATCGGCGTGGGCGGCGACGCGAGCCAGCACAGCGTCGTTGTCTGCGGCGGAGAGAAAGGCGGCGGTCGCGAGCAGAAGGGATGTGAGATTCAACATATCACCTCGATGGGAATCACTCAGCTTATCCGATTTGGCGCTAGTCATTTTGGCACTACTCAAGGACGCTTGCCTCGAACTCGGCGACCTCATCGTTTGCGATGGAGTAACGCACTTCGATGGGCCGGCAGCAGACCTCGCAATCTTCGACATACGTCTGGTTTTTGACAGAGGTGTCCAGAACCACCGAGATTTCCTGCCAGCAGTAGGGACAGGTGAAGAAGTATTCCATTTAATACGGCCGCTTGCCGATCCAGTTGCCGGGTGGGTCGTAATTGCAGACCCAAATCTCGCGGCGGTCGCCGCGTGCGACTGCACATCCAATCTCTTTGGTTGAGGCCCAGACGATTTGGGTATAGTGCCCGCACACATAGCGGCATATGTTGGAATCGTAGTCGTAGTCGCGAGACTCCGAAGCCCACTCGCGGACTACTTGCGCAGGGGACGCGGCTGCACCCGCGATAGCGAACAAATTCTGGCCGTAGGACGGTTTTGGACTATGGGAGAATCGGTTGCGCGTAAGAAGTATATCGGCCCAGGCTTCGGCGCGTTGCGCGAGCTTATCGGACCACGTTAAAGGCGGAAGCCCGACGCGTGCCCGAACTGCATTGTGAGCGGCGAGCATGTCTGTCGCGATGGGAGTTTGTGCGGCGCAGGTCGCGGCGAGCAAAAACGAAATGATACGAGCTATTCTCATTCGCTGACCCGCGTGGCCCGGCTCTGCCAACGCACGCAACTCGGGCCGACGGGGGCGTCGGCCGCGGTCCAGGGGGACCGCCCCACTTGCGAATCTCAGTTACTACAGCGCCTCATAGCAGGCACGGGTCTCGTTGCACTCGTAGTTGTCGGCGAGCTTCGCGTCGGGGCCGATACACTGATGGGTTTTGTGGCACCAGAAGTTGCCGGCCCGCGATCGCAGCCACTGGCAGCGGTCTTCATCGACCCGCGCAAATTCCATTTATGCCTTCCCGGCTGCCGCCAATAGTGCGCGCTTCACCGCGACCTTCGCAAGTTGGACTTTATATCCGTTCTGGCTTAGCGGTTGCGCGTCGCGAACAGCTTCCTCGGCTGCCTTCTCCGCCGATGCTTCGTCAATGGACTTGCCGACGAGAGATTTCTCCGCCGCCGATGCTGCCCAAGGGGTCGGCGCGACGTGGCCCATCACGATACGGGCGCTCGCGACTTTGCCGCCGCTCATCTTCAGCGCGACCGATGCTGTTGCGAGAGGCCAATCGAGCGCCTCCTTTTGACGGACCTCATAGGTTGCGTTTTTGGAGGAGGCCGCGGAGGAGGGGATCACGATCCCTGTCACGATCTCGTTCGGATGCAAATCGATCTCACGGTCGTTTGCGGTCTTGGGGGTCACGAAGAACTTTTCCACGGCGACGGATCGTACGCCAGACGGCGAAGCGATGGTCACCTGTGCGCCGAGCGCCGCCAGCGCAGGTCCCAGGCTTGACGCGCTGACGAAATACGCCGGTGCGCCGCCGAAAATCGCGTGATACCGATTCTCGCCGTTGGGCACGAGGCTCTTGCCATCCTGCATGGCGAGCAGGCCGTGACCGGAGCGGAAATACCAACAGCGCGGGCGCTGGCAGAGATCTCCGCCGACGGTTCCCATGTTGCGAATCTGCGGACTCGAGACTCCGAGCGCCGCTGTAATCAGGGAAGGGAACTCGCTGCGGACGAGCGGGTGCATCGACAGCTCGTCGAGGGTAACCGCCGCGCCGATTCGGAGGCCCGATCTTGTTGTCAAGATACCGGCCAATTCCGAAATACCTTTGATGTTCACCACACGCTTGGGCGATGCGACGAAATCCTTCATCATACTGATGAGGTCGGTGCCGCCCGCCAGAACCTGCGCGTCGTTCCAACTTGGGCCGAGCAGCGCCGTTGCGTCCTTCACCGTCGATGGGCTCGCGTATTCGAAGCGTTCCATTTTATGCGTTCCTCCCATTTCCGAGCGCGGCAAGCACTCGATTTGGTGTAAGCGGCAAGATGCCGACGCGCACGCCGATCGCATTTGCGACTGCGTTCGAAATCGCTGCCATGCCGCCGATCGCGGGCGGCTCGCCGAGGCCGATGATGCCGCGCGCGTCGTTCTCGGGCGAGATGTCCATGTGGACCAGGATCTCGCCGCTGTCGCCGATGCCAGACAATTTGTAGAACTCCATGTCGGCGTTCAACACGCGGCCGGTCTGCTGATCCATGATGCGTTCTTCCATCAGCGCGGAGCAGGTGCTCATGATGCAGGCGCCCAGCACCTGGCTCTCGGCGGTTCGCGGATTGACGACCAGTCCGCAATCCTGCACCGCGACCATGCGATTCATTTTCACGATGCCGGTCTCGGTGTCGACGCTCACGTCTGCCATCTGCACGCCGGAGACGCCCTGATTAATCAGCCCTTCTTTCGGGGCGTTTTTCGGGACATTCTCGCCCACTTCGGAAATCGTTTGCGTGCCGAGCTTCGCGCAGGCCTGCTTCCAACTCATGCCCTTGTTGGGATTTCCCACTTGCTGAATTCGTCCGTCGACCGCTTCGAGCTGGTCCGCCGGCACACCCATCACGGGCGAGAGTAAATCAAAAATCTTGCCGAGCGCGTTCACTGCTGCTTTGCGCGTCGACACGGAGACACCGCCGATGGTGGTGGATCCGCCCGATCCCTCCGACGGCGGAAATTGAGTGTCGCCCAGGCCGATGGAAACTTGTCCGATCTCGAGGCCGAAGGTTTCCGCGGCGACCATCGCGATCATGGTGCGCGTCGCGGTGCCGAGATCCTGACTGCCGAGGTCGACCTCGACACTGCCGTCGGACTGAATGATCACGCGGCACTGGCTCTGATGGCCCAGTCCGCCCCAGAAGTTGACGCCGATACCGAGGCCTCGTTTGATAGGGCCCTTAGAGGTGTCGGGCCGCGCGTGGCCGTATTTCGACCACTCGATCATCTCCGCGGCTTTCTGAAGCTGGGACTTGTAGACGTCGGGCTTGTTCGTCAAGTTGACGTTCTTGAGGAAGAATTGCAGCGGGTCCATGCCGAGTTTCGCGGCAAGATCGTCGAGCGCGGAGCAGGAGATCAACGAAATCTGTGGATGATTCGGCGCACGCCACGCCCTGGCTGTGCCCGCGTTCAGCGACACGCCGATATGATTGATGCGGCGGTTTTCCACCTTGCGATAGACGTAAGGGAAGAGGTCGGCATTCAAGCCCGCTCCCGCGAATCCGCCGGAGGCCCACGTCTTCGACTCCCACACGGTGAATGTGCCGTCCTTCTTCGCGCCCACTTTCACCTTTGCGAATACCGACGGACGCACGCCGGCGATGGTCAACTCCGTCTCGCGATCGAGAAACATTTTTACGGGCTTTCCGCCGCCCATGTAATCCATGTGCACGTGAATATTCGTTGCCGGGACCTTGAGCGCTTTACCCAACTCGCCGGGGATGCCCGAAACGTTTTGCGTCGACGGCCACACTTCGACGTGATCGCCCGACCATTGCACGATCGTTCCGTGCGATTCCAGGCAGCAGTGCGCGATCACGGGGACACCGTACTCGCCTTCGACGATGACGTCGGCATCCTTGAAGGCCTGATCGGGATCGCCCGAGACTTGCTCGCCTGCCGGTTTTGCGCGCGTGCCCACTTT
Source organism: Bryobacterales bacterium (assembly GCA_003170295.1). GTDB lineage: Bacteria > Acidobacteriota > Terriglobia > Bryobacterales > Bryobacteraceae > Palsa-187. The sequence continues at coordinate 38,092 of PNAJ01000063.1, forward strand.
CGACAGATCCTGCTCCTGCACCAGGTGCGGCAGGACTTCATATTTCACAATCACCGCGCGGGCGGCGTCGCGAGCGATCTCTTCATTGACCGCCGCTACAGCCGCGATCTCGGTGCCCGCCCACTGAACTTCGTCGCCCGCTTTCTTGATGGCGCGCACCGCGGTCACACCCGGCATCTTCTCAGCCGGAGATAGATCGATACTGGTTAGTCGCGCATGGGCGTGTGGGGAGGTTACAAGCGTCGCCCACAGCATGTCCTTCGGATGCACGTCGGAGTTGTACTTCGCCCGGCCGCTCGCCTTTACGGGACCATCGAGGCGCTTAATAGGATGGCCCATCAAGCGGCGCTTATCCATGGAAGGCCAACTATAATTAGGCATTTTTTCCTCCGATGTTCTTCGCGGCTTGGAGCACAGCCTGGCGGACGCCAACGTATGTTCCGCAGCGGCATAAATTGCCGCCGAGGCCCTTCTTCACCTGCTCGTATGTCGGATTCGGATTGCGATCCAGGAATCCTTTCGAGGCCATGACGAAACCGGGAGTACAGTAACCGCACTGTTGCGCGTCGTGATCCCAGAAGGCCTGCGACACAGGATGCAGCTTGCCTTCCGGCGCGAGCCCCTCGATGGTCTCGATTTTCTTGCCCTGCGCGTCGACGGCGAGAATCGTGCAACTGTACATCACCTTCTTGTCGACGATGATCGTGCACGCCCCGCAGGTGCCTCGATCGCAGACGCGCTTGGCGCCCGTCAGATCGAGCTGATCGCGCAAGGTATCGAGCAGCGTCGTTCGAGGCTCGACCGTCGCTTTATAAATCTTTCCATTGATGTCAAGAGTGATCGCGACCGCATCAGGTCCACTGACGGGAGTCGCCGGAGCGGCCTGCGCTTCTTCTGCGACCAGGATGCCGGTGGAGAGCACACCCGTGCCCGCGCCGAGTCCTTGCAAAAAACCGCGCCGCGAAAATGCGCTCTTACGCTTCTTCTTAGAGTCGTCTTTGGGAGTACTCATTGCTCGACCCTCCTTTTCATGTGGCGAAAAAATCAGTCTATCAAATTGGGTGAATCAGCGCCCCGCGCGGACGGTCAACCCCGCGCGTTTGGCAAGTTTCGCCTGATCTTTGTCGAACGTGAAAAAATAAGTCACCTCTAACTCCAGAGCGATGGCGACATGAACGATGTCCATCCCTCTGGTTCCTAGCGATCGTGTGTGCCGGCGCGAAAGCGAGATTGCACGGTCGTAGGTGGGGCCCGGAACGGGTCGCCCAATCAGGAAAGAGGCGGCATCCAGATCTCGTTGAAACGCGTGCAAGGAACTCTCGGCGTGGGAGGAGCCGATTTCCTTTCGAAACACACGCTGCTCGACCGAATTCACAAACTCAGCTTCGCCGAAAGGTGTAACCAGGATGGCCGCCTCCCGATCCAGAAGGACCCGTGTCGCTTCAATGGAATTCGTATCCTGAGTGTACAGGGAGACAAGAAAGCTGGTGTCGGCGTATCCGTTCATCGTAGAGATCCGGTTGATCGGTCTCGATCCCGGCGGATCAACTCCGCACCGCTGACTTTCAGCACCTTGTTGCCATAGATCTTCTTCAGGCGGCCCAAGAAATCGGGAAATTCTACATTTGCCGGAATATTCGCCGGTCGCAATGTGCCGACCACTCGATTTCTCTTCGTGATCTCTATCGATTCGCCATCGGCGAGCATTCGTTCCACCTTCGGGAAATCGTAGCGCAAATCGCGAACCGAGGCTCTCTTCATGTGATACATTCTAGCATCACAAAAAACTTCTTGCAATCTAACTATGATGATAGTAGGATGGCTGTGTCACGTAGTCAGACAGACCTATGGCCTTACCGAAACTGACCAAGCTGGAACTGCAAATCATGGAGACGTTTTGGAGCCGGGGCGCATGCTCCGTGCGCGAGATTCAGGAGGCGTTTCCCGCATCCGGCAGACCGGCTTACACCACCGTGCAGACGACGGTCTATCGCCTGGAGCGGAAGAAAGCGCTGCGCTGCGTCAAGCGGATCAGCAACGCGAACATCTTCGAGGCGTCGATCTCCCGCAACGACGCGCAGCGGCGGTTGATCGACGAATTGCTGATGTTGTTTGGCGGACGGGCCAAGCCGGTGATGGCGCACCTTATTGAATCCGGCAAGCTGACGCTCGAAGACGTGAAGGAAGCGGAGAAAGATCTTCGCAAGCTTGCGAGAAAGGACACATCGCTATGACCAGCGTGTTGAATCATCTCTGGCAGTCGAGTCTATTCGCTATCTTGGCCGGGCTGCTGACGCTCGCGCTCAAGCGAAATTCGGCGCGAACCCGCTACTGGCTTTGGTTCGCGGCCTCGGTGAAATTTTTGATCCCATTTTCCCTGCTCGTTGACGCCGGGAGCTGCGTGGAATGGCGAACCGCGCCGGTGATCGCGCAGCAGACGGTATCAATTCCGATGGAACAGGTCTTCGTAGCGCCGTCTCTTGTATTCGCCGCTCCGGAAGTCGCGCGACAGGAAACGAACTACCTGCCCGCGCTCCTCGGCGCTTTATGGTTATGCGGATTCTTGATTGTCCTTTTCTCCTGGTGGCGGCAATGGCGCCGGATTCAAGTTTCCGTTCGAACGGCGAAGCCTATAGGCATGCAGTTAGGAATCAAGACGATGTCCTCGCCCACGCTGCTGGAGCCCGGAGTCTTCGGTGTCCTGCGCCCCATCCTGCTGCTTCCCGAAGGGATCACGGAGCGTCTGATGCCGGACCAGCTTGAAGCCATCGTGGCTCACGAACTCTGCCACGTCCGCAGTTACGATAATCTCGCCGCCGCGGTTCATATGCTGGCTGAGGCGGCTTTCTGGTTTCATCCGATGCTGTGGTGGATTGGAAAACGGCTCGTCGACGAACGGGAGCGTGCCTGCGACGCGATATTCGAGGTGGCCTCGGTGCGGCCGAGCGGTCCCTCCGACGGTGGTATGAAGAGCGCGGATGGAAAGGCACGAGGCGCCAATTTCGGGCTCGAGCACAGGAGATTGAACGTTAGGCTAAACCTGTATGGCCTCATCGTCAATGCCTACGGCCTCAGGGGCTGTCCTCCCTTCGGGGAGTTCGGTGGATGCACGCTGCTTTCCGGGGGGCCGGATTGGCTCAGGAAAGACCAGTTCGAGATTGTCGCGAAGATGCCGGACGATTCTCCCGACTACACCTCCATCCAGTTCGTGAACGGCCATGCGCCGCAGCTTCAGCTGATGCTTCAGGCGCTGTTAGCGGATCGATTCCGACTGAAGCTTCATCGCGAAACGAAGGAGGTCCCTGTATACGCGCTGACCATCGGGAAGAAGGGGCCAAAGTTTAAGAAGGCGGACGAAGCAGAGGAGGCCTCTGTGCGGTTTCACCCATCGGTTCAGGCGAACGGTCAGGAGATGATTCAATTGTTGGTCAAGAACAGTTCCATGCAGGACTTGGTCGAGCTCTACGCGAAGTTCATGGACCGCCCCGTGATAGATCGAACCGGCCTCAAGGAAAAATACGATTTCTCGATGGATTATGAGGCGGATGCCGATGCGCCCGGTCCTTTCGCGAAGCTCATTGGCCCGGCGTTGTTCAAAGCGTTTGAGCAGCAAGCCGGTCTCAAGTTGGAAGCGACGAAGGGTCCCGTTGAAGTCCTTGTGATCGATCATGCGGAGAAGCCGTCGGCGAATTAGCGCCACAAAGGCCCACCTGAATTTATGCAGGTAGGCCTCTATGCCTATTTCGCCGCCGCGATCACGTCCACGGCCATCGTCGCGTCTAGCGATGGCAAGCCCTCGAACAGCAGCATGGTTCCCGCCGGTGGCCTCGCGCGATCGAAAAACTCCTGTTGCACGGCGCGTACTTTTTCCTCCATCGGCTTGGTCAGCGGGTAGGTGCTCGACCAGAACACGTCCTTATATGTCGCTCCGAGCGGCTCCAGGACTTTGCGCAATCGTTCGAACGCCAGCCGCAGGTCGGCGTCGGAATCGCGGAAGGCCATTTGAGTTCCCGAGAGGATGATCTTCGGAGAATTGACCAGCGCCGCGCCGTTTTGAATCACCACGGGCTCCGCGGGCGAGGCGTCAAGTCTCGCGATGGCTTCGCATACATCCTGCCGCTGGAATCCCAATCTTTGCGATTGCACGAAATTCATCGCCGCTCCGGAAAAGGCCGTCGACACCGTCAATTTGACCTTCGTCAAGTCGTCTAAAGAGCCTAAGAAACAGGTGACGCGCAACGCTCCAGTCGAGGGGCGCATCTGGCTGATTGGCTGCGCTGAATAGAACGCCAGTCCATTCGGATTCACCGCCTTCCTGTCGACGGCGACGCTCTCGATCACCACTTGAGCGCCTTCTAATGTGAGCGCGCCGACTTCGACCGTCGACACCGCGGGCAGCGCGAGCTTGCGATCCGTAAACGTCTCACTGACGATCGCGGAGACGCGCCGCATATCGCCAGACCCCGCGACGAACGCTCGCAGTTTCACGATGGTCGCGCCGTGGGTGTCGCGCAGCAGCGCCTTCAGCGCGTCGCGCACCTGCTGGGACAGCAATCCTTTATTCGACAGTGGAGAAACGTGAAAAACCAGGCGGGACGTCTCCGCGACGACAGCGCCAGGAGGGTCTTTGAGCAGCGGCAGGGTCTGCGTAACCGGCTCCTCATCCTTCTTTTTACTTTTCTGCGCCGGTGCATGAACTGCAACGATGACGCCGAGAATGAGGATGATCGCGCCGCGTTTCGTCAATCCCGGATTGTATCAAGCTATCTGCTCCACTGTCCGGCGAATTGTTCGAGCGCGATCCGTACCAGCTGGCTGCGGGTTCGAACGCCGGTTTTGTGAAAAAGTTGCTGCAACGCGGCTTTGACCGAACCTTCCGATATCTCGAGGCGCGCGCCAATCTCTTTATTGCTCTGGCCTTCGAAAACGCCGCGCAGAACGGCGCGCTCGCGCTCGGTGAAATCCTTACTGGCTGGCCGTCCTTCCGTGTGCGATGCCACGTGGACAATGTCGCGCAGGCATCGCTGGTCCACCCATGTCTCGCCGCTATGGACTTTGCGGATGGCTTCGGCCAGCAGTGCCGGAGAGCTGTGCTTGAGGAATACTCCACCTGCCCCGGCATTCAGAATCTGCACCGATTCGGAAGGGGTGATGCCGGCGGTGACCATCAAGACTCGCGGGGCGAGCCCCAGCGAGCGGGCTCGATCCAGAAAATCGGGAGCGCGCTGTGGACCCAGATCGTAGTCGAGAAGAACCAGGTCGACGGCACGGTTTCGCAGGACTTCTATCGCCTGCTCCACGGAGGAGCAGTCGGCCACCATCTCAAAATCAGGCTCCGCGTCGAGCAGTCTGCTCAAGCTCTCCCGGAACAGCGTATGGTCGTCCAGCAATAACAGGCGTATGTTGTGCATGCTTGTTCTGGTCGCCCGCCTCGGTGACGGCCGACAACGAAATTGTAAAACAGCAGCCCTGCGCGCGCGGAGAATGCATCAGGTCGCCGCGGAATCCACGAACCAGTGCGCGCGAGACATAGAGGCCGAGCCCGGTCGATTCCGCGCCCGGTTGGAAGGGCTGGAACAGACGCTCCGGCGCGGCCACTCCGGGTCCCGTATCTTCGACGCGCACCATCACACGGCCCGCTTCGACCGATGCGGCAATCGTGAGGAGTTTTCGTTCCGAAGAGTCCATCGCGCGAGTGCTGTTTTTCGTGAGGTTGAGAAAAACCTGTAACAGCGTATGGCGGTCCGCCCAAACCAGGGGGAGCGAAGGCGGCAGGCTCCAGCGCAGCTCGATGCCCGAATCGCGTAGCGCCGGCTCGATGACTATATGCAGTTCGTCGAGCAGCGCGAGCACGTCGATGCCATCCATCTCCGCGGTCGCGGTCTGGCGTAATTCGAGCGACGCGATGCGCTCCAGGCCGGTGACCAGTGTCGCCAGTGCGCGGTAATCCTCGCTTCCGGTCAGCGCGGCATTCCTTCCGAGATTCGCGTTCACCACTCCGATCGCTCCGCACAGGTTACGAATTTCGTGGCAAACGGTGGCGACCACGATGCGCGAACCGGCCATGAACTGTTGCAGGCTGGATTCTTCGCGGTTGCGCAAATCCTCCGAAACATCCACCACCACGGCGGCCAACCTGGGCCCGGAGCGAGTTCGATAGGTCGAGAACCAGATGTTGGCCAGAAACACTTCACCGTTATCGCGACGCCCGGGACATTCCATCTCGGTTCGAAATAGCTGCGCACGGGAGGAGAAGGGCGGCACGCTGGCCAGCGCCGGCAGATAGCTTCCGATCTTCGCGCCCGGCAGCGTGCCCGGTTCGACAGCGAGCAAATGGTGCGCCGATTCGTTTGCCAGCAGCACCGTCCCTTGGGCGTCCAAGGTGAAAATCGCGGCTGGACTGCTCTCGACCAGAACGCGCAACTGCTCTTCGGCGTCGAGTCGCAAATCCATTTCGTTTTCCAGATCGGCGACGTGCTTTTGCGTCAGCGCACGATTCTTGTTGGACTCAAAAACGAAAAGTCCGGCTCCGAAAAATGCCGCGAACACCAGGATGTTTCGCGGAATACTTTCAGAGGGGATGAACGGGAAAGGATCGAACACTTCCACCAGGAACGTGCAGAGGGCCGCGGCAATTCCGATCTGCCACCGCTTGAGCGAGACGCCCACCATCAGCATGGGGAATAGGTAGAGGAAACCGAGAGAAACGTTGGTTTCGACGCGCCAGTCCACTACCGCGATCAGGGCGATCAGAAAGATCGCACGACCAAGCATAACGGTAGGTTTGCCCTGGAAGAGATAGCTCAGCACGTCTTCTCCATGCTAGCAAACGCATTTTGGCCAGAAGATAGCATCGAAAGATAGGGGAGCGCTAGTCTTTCAGAAATCTGATGGCTTTTTAACGATTTTCTTACGAGGGATGATTTAACATTGAGATAGCCCCCGTAGAGCCCTTCGTTCGCAATCATGATCCACCGATTTTTTGGCAACTCGATAATTCTTGCAGCACTTGTCTGCTTCCTCGGACGGCGCGCGGCTGCGCAGCAACTGACCTGGCAACAGGTGCAACAGAAGTTCGACGCGGCGAACCCCACGCTTCGCGCCGGTCAGCTCAACATCGACGAATCGAAAGCGAACGAAATTACGGCGTTTTTGCGGCCGAACCCCGATTTGACGCTCAGCTTGGATCAATTCGATCCCTTTACGACGAATCCCTACCGCCCGCTGACGAGTCTCCAACCGGGCATCGCGGCCAGCTATTTGTATGAGCGCCTGCACAAGCGCGATCTGCGCAAGGAGAGCGCTGTAAAGGCGACTGGCATCGCGGAATCGACGCAGCAGGATCTGCGGCGCACGCTGACGTACACGCTGCGAAACGCATTTGTGCAGACATTGCAGGCGAAGGCCGTCCTCGCGCTGGCAAAAGAGAATCTCGATTACTACGACAGACTGCTGGACGTAAATCGCATCCGCTTCAGAGCCGGCGACATCGCGGAGGTGGACATGGACCGTCTGGAGAACCAGCGCATTCAATACCTGTCCGACATTCAGAACGCGACCGTGAGTCTTCGCACCGCGAAAATCATGCTGCTCCAGATGTTGAACGACCGGACGCCTGTCGATCAACTCGACATCACCGGCCCTTTCGACTTTACCGACAAAATTCAGCCCGTCGAAGATTTTCGGACCATCGCCCTTGCCACTCGCCCCGACCTGCGCGCCGCGGTCGAGGCAGTCGATAAAGCGCAGACCGATCACAAGCTCGCCGAAGCCAACGGGTCCACCGATCCCATCTTCGGCATCGACTTCGGCCGTCAGAATGGCGATCCGCTGTATGTCGGATTGAGTATGACGATTCCGGTGAAAATCTTCGACCGCAATCAGGGCGAGAAGTTGAGAACCCAGCTCGATATCACCCGCAACGAACGGCTGCGCGATGCGGCGGAGGCGCAGGTATTCAGCGACGTCGATTCCGCCTACGTGACGCTGATGGGTACTCTCAACCTGCTGCTGCCTTACAAAGCCAGTTATCTGGCTCGCGCTCTGAAAATTCGCGACACAATCGCGTTTTCCTACCAGCATGGCGCGGCTTCTCTGCTCGATTTTTTGAACGCGCAAAGCGATTACCGGAGTATTCAACTGAATTATCTGAATCTGGTTGGTTCGTTCCTGAATGCCGCGAGCCAACTGAATCTCGCCTTGGGAAAAGAGGTCATTCAATGAGACGCGCGTTTTGGGAGGTTTCAGCAATGTGTCTAGTCCTCATGCTCGCCTCGTGTGGCAAAAAGGACGAGGCAGCCGATCCAAAAGCGGAGGCGCCTCCTCCCGCGAAAGTCGAGAAGGAAGGCGACGCGAACCTCGTCAAAGTCGATCATCCAGACCAGTTCCCTCTGGCCACCGCCGGTCAACACAGCGCGGCTCCCGAGTTAAGTGTGACCGGCGTTGTGAATCCCGATGTCTCGCGCACCGTTCCAGTGGTGTCTCTCGCCTCCGGCCGCGTGGTCGAAATTCACGCCCGCATCGGCGACGAGGTCAAGAAGGGGCAACTCCTTCTCAAAATTCGAAGCTCCGATATTTCTTCAGCCTTCGCCGATTACCGCAAGGCAGTCGTCAATGAGCAACTCGCGAAAGTCCAGCTCGACCGCTCCAAAACACTTTTTGAAAAGGGAGCCATCGCCAAAAAGGATCTCGAAGTTGCGCAAACCGCCGAGGACAACGCTCTCGTCGATATCGAGACCACCTCGGAGCGGCTCAAGCTGCTCGGCAGCGACACCAGTCATCCCACCGGCATCGTCGATGTCTTCGCGCCGATTTCGGGCGTCATCATCGAACAGAACGTCACCGCGTCGGCGGGGGTCAAGACGCTCGACAATTCGCCGAATCTTTTCACGATCGCCGATCTCTCGACGGTCTGGATCGTCTGCGATGTGTTCGAAAACGACATGCCCAACGTGCGGATGGGCGAGTATGCCGACATCCATCTCACTGCTTATCCCAATCGCGTGCTCAGAGGCCGCATCAGCAATATCTTGCCGGTTCTCGATCCAGCGATTCGCACCGCCAAGGTTCGGTTGGAGGTTCCCAATCCAGGAATTTTGCGCGTCGGCATGTTCGTCACCGCGACGTTCCATGGCCAATCGCAGGAAACGCGCGCCACTGTTCCCGCGACCGCCGTGCTTCATCTTCACGATCGCGATTGGGTGTACGTGCCCGCCGATAACGGGCAATTTCGCAGGCTCGAAGTAGTGGGTGGCATCTCCTTGCCGGGCAACCTCCAGGAAATCGTTTCGGGGTTGAAACCCGGCGATCGCGTGGTTACGAATGCGCTGGTTCTCCAGAATACGGTGGAGCAGCAGTAGATGATCAACGCGCTGGTCGACTTCGCGCTCAACAACCGCGTTCTCATCCTCGCGATGGCGGTGCTGCTGTTCATCTGGGGCATCATTTCGTTCCGGAACCTTCCGGTGGAAGCGTATCCCGACGTCGCCAACAACTATGTGCAGGTGATCACGCAGTGGCCGGGCCGCGCGGCGGAAGAAGTGGAGCAGCAGGTCACCGTGCCGCTCGAGATCGTCATGAACGGCATTCCGCACCTCGCTTCCCTCCGGTCCACCTCCCTGTTTGGCTTGTCCAGCGTAACCATGGTCTTCGACGACGAATCGGAGAACGATTGGAATCGCGCAAAAGTGCTGGAACGCCTTGCGCAAGTCACTCTGCCAGCGGGCGTGCAGCCGCAGATGGGAACGGACTGGAGTCCCGTCGGCCAGATCTATTTCTACACGCTGCACAGCTCCAATCCGAAATACGACGTGATGGATTTGAAGTCGCTCCAGGACTGGTTTATTGAAAAGCAATTTAAATCGGTGCCGAATGTGGTCGACGTCTCCAGCCTGGGCGGCATCACGCGGGAATATCAGGTTCGCCTGGATCCGAATAAGCTGATCGCGTATGGCCTGACCCTGGCGCAGGTCGAACAATCGCTCACCAACAATAACGTCAATGCCGGCGGCAGCTTTATCGAAGCGGGATTGCAGCAGGTCAACGTTCGCGCCGTCGGCTTGGTGAAGACCGTGAAAGACATCCAGGAGACCGTCATCGCGACGAAGAACGGCACTCCGATTCGCGTCAAAGACGTCGCCGTCGTCGCGCAGGGCCCGAAAATCCGGCTTGGCAGGAACGGTAAAGCGATTCACAAACGGGACGGCCACATCCTCGACAATGACGACGTTATTGAAGGAATCGTCCTGCTGAAGAAGGGCGCCGAAGGCGATTCCACATTGGTCGCAATTCACGCCAAAGTGCAGGAGTTGAACGATCGCCTGCTGCCCCCGGGCGTGAAAATCGTACCGTTCCTCGATCGCAGCGATCTGGTGCATTTGACCACGCACACCGTGATGCACAACCTCACCGAGGGGATCATCCTGGTTGCGGTGGTGTTGTTCGTCTTCCTCGGCAACGTACGCGGAGCCTTCATCGTCTCGCTCACCATCCCCTTTGCGCTGCTGTTCGCCGCGACTTGTCTCAATTTGAAAGGCATTCCGGCGAATCTGCTCTCGCTCGGGGCTCTCGATTTTGGCATGGTGGTGGAAGGCGCGGTGGTGATGGTGGAGAATATCATTCGCCATCTCGGCAAGCGCGCCGCTGCGGGAAAGCCGCCCCGCCAGCAGATTTCCGAGGCGGCGCATGAGGTCCAACGTCCGGTTTTTTATTCCATCGGAATCATCATCACCGCCTACATCCCCATCTTCACTCTCCAACGCGTCGAAGGACGCCTTTTTAAGCCGATGGCGTGGACCGTGGCGTTCGCGCTGGCGGGCGGGTTGCTCTTTTCCATGCTGCTTGCGCCCGTGCTCGCGAGCTTCCTCTATCCCAAGGGCACCAAAGAGTGGCATAACCCTCTGATGTCGGTGATCACTCGTTTTTATACTTACAGTCTCGGCTTGGCGATTCGCTGGCGCTACGTCACCGTGGGCCTGGGACTGCTCTGTCTGGCCGGTACTCTCTGGCTTGCCAGCCACGTCGGCAGCGAATTCCTTCCGCATCTGGATGAGGGCGCCGTGTGGGTCCGGGGAACGCTCGCGCCCAGCACGGGACCAACCGAAGGGATGCGTCTGGCAGATCAGGTCCGCGTCATCCTGGCGGCGTTTCCTGAAGTGACGAAATCAACCAGCCAGGTAGGCCGGCCCGACGACGGCACCGATACCACGGGCTTCTCTAATACCGAATACTTCGTGGACTTGAAGCCCAGGGAAGAGTGGCGTCCCGTGTTTCATCAGGACAAAGAGACTCTCATCAGCGCGATGAGCCGCGAGCTCGACAAAATCCCCGGCGTGATCTGGAATTTCTCGCAACCGATCGCCGACAACATGGAGGAGGCCGTCAGCGGCGTGAAGGGTGAGCTCGCGATCAAAATCTACGGCGACGAGCTGAAGGTTCTGGAGGAGCGAGGCGACAAGATCGTCGACGTCATGCGAACGATTCCGGGGGTGCAGGATGTGGGCTTGTTCCGCGTGCTCGGACAGCCAAATTTGAACCTGGTCGTCGACCGCGCCAAAGCCGCGCGCTTCCAGATTAACGTCGCCGATGTGCAGGACGCCGTTCAAACAGCGGTCGGCGGCAACGCAGTGGGACAGGTGTTGCAGGGCGACCAGCGATACGACCTGGTGATCCGCTATCTTGCTCCTTATCGCGACACCAAAGAAGCCATTCAAAATATCCGCCTGGTCGCTCCGTCGGGCGAGCGGGTCGCGCTCGCGCAGCTTTGCAAAGTCGACGTCGCCGACGGCGCGTCTCAAATCTATCGTGAAGGCAGTTCCCGTTATGTGGCCATCAAGTACCGCGTTCGCGGCCGCGATTTGGGTGGCGCGGTGGAGCAGGCGATCAAGACGGTGGAGCGGGACGTCAAACTGCCGGTCGGCTACAGCCTTACTTGGGCCGGCGAATACGAGAGCGCGCAGCGCGCCCAGCGCCGTCTCGCGATCATTATTCCGCTGACCCTCCTATTGATCTTTTTCATCCTGTACCTGATGTTTGCTTCCATGAAGTGGTCGCTGCTGGTGCTCGCTAACGTGGCCATGGCCCCGGTCGGCGGAGTGATCGCGCTCTATCTTTCCGGAGTGAATTTCAGCGTGTCCTCAGGCGTCGGATTCCTGGCGCTATTCGGAGTGTCGGTTCAGACCGGCGTAATCATGGTGGAGTACATAAACCAGTTGCGCGCGCGCGGACTCACGCCGCTCGATGCGGCTCAAAAGGGCGCAATCGAACGTCTTCGCCCCATCCTGATGACCATGCTGGTGGCGTCGCTGGGCCTGCTGCCGGCGGCCACCTCGCACGGAATCGGCTCCGATTCGCAGCGTCCCTTCGCGATCGTAATCGTCGGCGGCCTGATGGGCGCATTGGTAATGAGCGTTTATCTCCTACCCGCCCTCTATGTATGGATCGCCGGGGAGCACGACAAACTCCCGATGGCCGAAGCAAGCACGGTGGAAACGGACTGAGCCATAGGGAGCGGAGGGTGCTGCTGGGCAGGCTGTGCCCTGCCGCTGTGGCGCGTCGTCCCCGCTGTGCCGCGTCGACACTCGTGCCGCCGTCCCACAATGGTCAAATTCCTCCCGATAATGCTGCTCGCGTTCGCGCATGCTCAACCGTCATTCGAAGTAGCCTCCGTCAAACCGATTCCGCCCGGCCCTAAAAACGATCAAAGCCCCTTCGCCGAAAAAATCGACGCGCACCCCGGCAGCGTCAGCATGAGGAACGTCCGCATCCGCACCTGCATCAAGTGGGCCTACGATCTGAAAAACTACGAGATCTCCGGCGTCGACCCGCTGGCCCCCGAGCATTACAACATCATGGCGAAGGCCGAAGAAGGTACGCCCGTTTCCGAGTCTCCGCGTCATGATGCAGAACCTGCTGGCGAGCCGGTTCAAGCTGACCCTTCACCGCGAAACCAAGCAAGTGCAAGCCTATGAGTTGACGGTTGCCAGGAGCGGATCGAAACTTCACACTTCGAGTCCGGATGGGCAAGCCGAGTTCGGCGGAGAAGGCAACGTCGGCTATTTCAAGCAGACAACCGTGGCCGAGTTTGCCGACTTCCTGTCGTTCCCCTTGTTCGCGCCCGTCCTCGATAAGACGGATTTGAAGGGACGATTCGACTTTAGTCTCGATCCTTCCGATCCCCCCAGCCACGATGCGCGCGAGGGGTTCATGGCCGCCGTAGAGAAACAATTGGGACTGAAGTTCCAGCCGGTAAAGACATCCATTCAGATCCTGACGGTCGACCACATCGAGAAGATCCCGGCCGAAAACTAAAAGTGTGGGGCAGGCTGGTAGCCTGCGGCCGATTGGCAATCGGCCTCTTCTGTTCTGCGCTACCATCGATCTCAAATGGACACTCTCAGTCGACGCTCCTTATTCGGCCTGGCCGCCGCGGCGCCCTTTGCCTTCGGCGCCAAGAAGATTCCAATCGGTCTCGAACTCTACTCCGTCCGCAATGAGCTCAAACAGGACCTGCCGGGCACCGTTCGCGCCGTGGCTAAAATGGGCTACGAAGTGGTCGAGTTCTTCTCGCCCTACTACGCCTGGACCACGGAGCAGACCAAGGATATTCGCAAACTCCTGGACGATCTGGGTATAAAATGCCTCTCCACGCACAACGACGCGAAAAATTTTCTGCCGGAGAATCTTGCGAAAACGGCCGACCTGAATCTGATCCTCGGCGCGAAATATCCCGTGATGGCGAGCGCGGGACGCCCGCAAGGAGTCGCTGGCTGGACCACTGTCGCGGAAACGCTCAATCGCGCCGCCGATTCCTGGAAATCCATCGGACTGCGGCCGGGCTATCACAATCATCAGACCGAGTTCATGGCCGGCACGCTCGACAACGACCGCGAGCGCCCTATTGATGTGATCGCCGCGAACACTCACAAGGACGTGATGCTCCAGTTCGACGTCGGCACATGCGTCGACGCCGGGTCGGATCCGGTCGCGTGGATCGACAAGAATCCCGGCCGCATCCGCTCCATGCACTGCAAGGACTGGGCGGCAGGCCCAGACAAAGGATACAAGGTCTTGTTCGGCGAAGGCGACGTGCAGTGGAAGAGAATTTTCGAAGCCGCTGAGAAGACCGGCGGCATCGAATACTACCTGATCGAGCAGGAAGGCAGCGCGCTCCCGCCCATGAAAACCGCGGAGAAGTGTCTCGCGAATTTCCGAAAGCTGCACGTATGATTCCCGCGCTGCTCTTTCTGGCCTTGGCCGCGGATTATCCTCAAGCCACGATCTCCAACGGCGCCGTCACGGCGAAAATCATGCTACCCGATGCCGAAAAAGGCTCGTATCGCGGCACGCGCTTCGATTGGTCCGGCATCATTTCGAGCCTCACCTACAAGGATCACGAATACTTCGGCCAGTGGTATCCGAAGCATGATCCGAAGATCCATGACGCCATCACCGGTCCCGTTGAGGAATTCCTCTCGAACGACGCCGGTCTAGGCTACGCCGAAGCGAAGCCCGGAGAAGTGTTCATCCGCATTGGCGTGGGCGCAGTCCGCAAGCCCGACGAGAAGGCCTACCGCCGATTCGAAACCTATGAAATCGTTGACCCAGGCGATCGCACGCTCCATCACGGAAAAGATTGGATCGAGTTCGGCCATAAGATATACGCCGCCGGCTACGGCTACGAGTATCGCAAAAGGATTCGTCTCGAAAGATCCGGTTTTACCATCGAGCATGTCCTGAAAAACACCGGAACCAAAACGATTGACACGGTGGTCTACAACCACAATTTCTTCGTGATCGATAACGAAGTAGTAGGCCCCGATATGGCGATCCGTTTCGCGTGGACCCCGATACCCGATAAACCTTTTCAGAACGGGGGCGAGATTTTAGGCCAGGAAGTGCGTTATACGAAGGAATTGAAGGCGGGTGAGACGGTTTCCGCGGATTTGAGCGGTTTTGGCGCCTATGACGTTCGCATCGAGAATCGAAAAGCCCTTGCAGGTGTTAGGATTACGGGCGATCAGCCGCTTTCGAAGCTGTACTTCTGGTCGATCCGCACGGTGGCTTGCCCGGAACCATACGTACATCTCGTAATTGCGCCAATAAGCACGATTAAGTGGCAAATAAGATACGTTGTGTACACGATTAAGGGCGATTAAGGTCGGTTAAGAGAGTACTCTAAAGCTTTTGGTACCCCCCGACGATCTCCTGTGCATGACGCGTATACGTTCTTTTGCGGCTTGGACAGTTCTGGCATCCGCGACGGCTTTCGCGGCCTCGCGGGCCGAGACAACGACCTACGTCGACGGCAATCTCACCGGCGTTGCTCCCAACACCGGCGGGACGCTGCTGTTTGCAGACGATAAATCGATGGTTTTCCGCACCGGTCTGGCTACAGTGACCGTCGCTTATTCGGCGATCACGCGCTCGGAGCTGGGTGCGACGCGGGAGACTTCTCACGGCGCTGCGTTCTATAAAGTTTGGGCGCGCCACAAGAAGACCGAGACGCAGTTTTTAACCGTCGAGTTCAAGAGCGAAGAGGGCGAGGCGAAGACCATGACGCTCGAACTGGCACAGGGTTCGGCGCCGAGTGTACTCGCAACGATTCAGGATCATACTGGAACGACGGCGGTTGCAACGGCGAAGTCTGAGCCTGCGCCCGCGGTTGCAACGGCACAGCCTGGACCAGTGGACGCACCGGCTCCGAGAATCGTCATGAGTCCCGCACCTGCCCCGGCAGTGGCGAAGAACAACCCCAAGGATGCGGGTGAGAGAGCGTCGCCTGCCACCAAGCCCGGCAGCGACTGGTGGGGCGACAATATCTGGAAGACGCCCCGCAACGCCGAGACGTGGGGCAAGCCCGCGGGAACGTCCGCTCCGCAGGAATAATCAATCGAGTAAGCTGTATGAATGCGGGCTGCGATCGCTCTAACATTCCTCTTGTTAGCCGCGTGGGGAGTGCTTCGCGCTCAAAGGCCGTTCAAACAATACCAAGCCCAAGAATACGAGGATTTTCCGCTTCCTCCCGACTGGAATACAAAAACGGAGTGGACCCGCGCACGGCTGCACTATCCCAGCGTCTACGCTAACCGCCGCTATGGCCTGGATCTGAACTGGACCATCGATTATCCGCGCTCGGACCGGCATCTCCTTGAAGGCGTGCGCCGGCTGACGCGAATCGACACGCGATCGGTGGAGCAGATCGTCGATCTGGACGGTACCGACGACGTTTACAACTGGCCCATGATGTACGCGGTCGAGGTGGGGCACTGGGCGCTGCCGGACGATCAGGCGGCCCAGTTGCGCGATTTTCTGCTGCGCGGCGGATTCCTGATGGTCGACGATTTCCACGGCGACGAACCCTACCATCGCGTCGACAGCGAATGGCAAGTGTTCAACGCCAGCATGCACAAGGTTTTTCCGGATCGCACGATCGACGACCTGGAAAACTCCAACCCGATTTTTCACACGATCTACGACTTGGACGAACGCTTCCAGGTGGCCGGCTGGCAGTGGTATCGCAGCGGCCGGACGTATGAGGCGGGTGAGACGGGAAAAACTCCGCACTGGCGGGCGATCTACGACGATAAAGGCCGCGTGATGGTGGCAATCTGCCACAACATGGATTTGGGCGATGCTTGGGAGTGGTCGGACGATCCGCGATATCCGGAGAAGTGGGCGTCGCTGGCGTATCGGATCGCTATGAACTATTTTATTTACGATCTGACGCATTAAATCATCGCGGTGAGCAAAAATGGGGACAGACCGTTCTGTCCACGCGGCGACGAAGAGACGCGCGCTTTCGCGAAGATTGGTTATCGCCTTGGGACAGAGTGGTCAGTCCCCATTTTTGCGAATCCTCTAACGCATTGGGTTGGGCTGAGTCTGATACTCTGAAGACAGAACTCGCCCGATGCGCCTCCGCACAGCTTTTGCAGTGGGACTTTTAGGATTGGCCGCCTGGAGCGTGCTCCGGGCGCAGAAGCCTTTCAAGGAATGGCCTGCGATCGAGTACGCGGATTTTCCTCTGCCGGGCGATTACCGGGACAGGCACGAGTGGACTCGGGCGCGGCTTCGGTATACGGACGTCTATGGGTATCCGGACCACTGTTGTCTCTACTACGGCCGCAGTTTCCCCGGTTACTGGACGATGGATTTTCCCCGCTCGGATCGGCATCTGCTGGAGGGAGTCCGCAGGCTGACCCGGATCGACACCAAATCGGTGGAGCAGGTGGTGACGCTCGATGGCTCAGACGATGTGTACAACTGGCCGATGCTCTATGCGGTAGAAGTGGGGCATTGGCAGTTGGGCGACTCGGAAGCGTCTCAGTTGCGCGATTTTCTGTTGCGCGGCGGATTTCTGATGGTCGACGATTTTCACGGTGAGGTACCGTATCACGGCGTTTACAACGAGTGGCAGGTTTTTCTCACCAGCATGAACAAGGTGTTTCCGGATCGGCTGATCGAAGACATTTCGGATCGCGATCCGATTTTTCACACGCTGTGGGACCTGGACGATCGTTTTCAGGTGCCCGGCTCCGCCAACTATTTCGAGACTGGACTGACGTATGAAGCGGGGGAGACGGGCAAGGTGCCGCACTGGCGCGGTATTCGCGATGACAAAGGGCGGGTGATGGTGGCGATCTGCCACAACATGGACCTGGGCGACGGCTGGGAGAACTCGGACGATCCGAAATATTCGGAAAAGTGGTCGAACTTGGCGTACCGGGTAGGGATTAATTATTTCATGTACGATTTGACGCACTGATGGAGAAGGTGAAGGACTCGGAAAATACAGCGGCGACACGAGTGTCGACGCGGCACGCGCCACGAGTGTTGATGCCGCGCGCGCCACAAGCACAAGCGGTGTTGCTTTTGGTGGTTTTTGTTACGGCTTGGGCCGGGCAGCAGACGATCCAACCTCCACGAGAGTTCAAAGAGTACCCGGGGTACGAGTACAACAACTTTCCGGTACCCGAGGATTAT
Source organism: Bryobacterales bacterium (assembly GCA_003170295.1). Lineage (GTDB taxonomy): Bacteria > Acidobacteriota > Terriglobia > Bryobacterales > Bryobacteraceae > Palsa-187. The sequence goes on from PNAJ01000063.1 coordinate 56,074, forward strand.
TTGGATAAGCACGAGTGGACTCGTGCGCGGTTGAAATATCCTTCGTTCCTGAACGTTCACGGCTACGCTGCCGATGGATACAATCGCTGGACCGTGGATTATCCGCGGTCGGACCGGCATCTGTTGGCGGGGGTGCGGCGGTTGACGCGGATCGACACCAAGTCTGTCGAGCAGGTGGTTGATCTCGATGGCGAGGACGACGTCTACAACTGGCCTGTTATGTACGCGGTGGAGGTGGGTTACTGGAATCTTCCCGACGATCAGATTGCCCAGTTGCGGGAGTATCTTTTGCGCGGCGGATTCTTCATGTGCGACGACTTTCACGGCACCATCGAGTGGGAAAACTTCATGAGGGTCATGAAAAAGGTGTTTCCCGAGCGTCGAGTCGTAGATTTGGATAACAAAGATCCGATCTTTCACGTCTTATATGATCTGGACGAACGATTCCAAGTTCCGGGGATGCAATACGTGGTGTATCCGCCACACCACATGTACGAGTACGACGGCTTCGTTGCCCGGTGGGAAGGGATCTACGACGACAAGGGAAGGGTAATGGTGGCGATCTGTCACAATATGGATCTGGGCGATGCGTGGGAGAACTCGGACGACCCGACGTATCCGGAGCGGTTTGCAGACCTTGCGTACAGAATTGCCATGAATTACTTCATCTATGATTTGTCACACTAACTATCCCCTCCCTCACGGTCGGGGTTCGGTGGGGAGACTGAGAACGTTTGCACCGAACCCTGACCGTCAGGGAGGGGATATGCTCGATCTCAGGGCCGACTGGTTCTAATGTTTGAATTCTTCTTCAAGTATCCGGCTTCCGTATTCTCCAAAGGGTCGATTGTGCTCGCTGGTGGATGGCCTGTGTGGCTACTGATTGTCGCGATTCTCGCCGCAGGTGCGGCGCTGGCGTATTTTGTTCGGCGAAATGCGGAAAGTTCCGTTCGGGTGAAGGGTGGCCGGTCGGCGGTAGTGTGGGTTTTGCAAACGCTGCTGGCGGCGGTGCTGCTGCTGCTGCTGTGGCATCCTGCGCTGAGCGTGGCGACGCTGCGGCCGCAGCAGAATATTGTCGCTGTCGTGGTGGACGATTCCTCCAGCATGGCTGTCGACGATGCGGGCAGCGGGTCGCGCAAAAACGCCGCGGTCAACGTGCTTAACAGCGGACTAGTGAAGCAGTTACAGGAGAGATTTCAAGTCCGCCTTTACAAGTTGAGCGACCATCTGGATCGGCTGGAGGCATACGACAAGGGGGGGCTCGATAAACTGACCGCGGCGGGTACGGCGACGCATATCGGCGACAGCTTGAAGCAGGTTCTGGCGGATGCGGCGAGTCTGCCGATTGGCGCCGTGGTGCTGTTGAGCGATGGCGCCGACAACTCCGGCGGGATCGACCTGGAGACCATCTCCGAGGTGAGGCGGCAAAGAATTCCGGTCCATACCATCGGTTTCGGGCGCGAAAAAATGGCGCACGACGTGGAACTGACCGGTGTCGAGACGCCTGCGCGGGCGCTGCCGGATTCGCGGCTTTCGGCGACGGTCACCTTTCACCAGCACGGATATGCGGGAGGGAAGGCGAAGATCTTCATTCGCGATGGCGGAAAGGTTTTGGCCGCTCACGACATCACCTTTAAGGCGGATGGCGTGGAGCAAACCGAAAACATCCTTTATAACGCCGGACCGGTTGGTGTGAAGGCAATTGAGGTCGCGATCGATCCGTTGCCGGGCGAAGAGAATTCGCGCAACAACAAGATGGTGCAGATGGTGAACGTGGATAAGAGGACGCCTCGCATCCTTTATATGGAGGGCGAGCCGCGTTGGGAATTCAAGTTTCTGCGCCGCGCCGTCGAGGATGACCGCAGCATTCACCTGGTGACGATCCTGCGCACCACGCAAAACAAAATCTACGTGCAAGATGAACATGGCGATGCGCCGAAAAACATCAAAGACGGATTCCCGACGCGCGTGGAAGACCTGTTCGAATTCGATGGGCTGATACTGGGCAGCGTGGACGCTCCTTATTTCACGGCGAATCAGCAGGAGATGATGAAGCAGTTTGTCGACCGTCGCGGCGGAGGTTTGTTGTTCCTGGGCGGACGCGAAGCTCTCGCGGACGGAGGCTATGCGCGCAGCGTGCTGAACGAAGTGTTGCCGGTGAAGCTGCCGGATCGCAAGAATACATTCGTGCGAGATCCGGCGACGGCGGAGCTGACAGCTCAAGGGCGCGACAGCCTGATTACGCGGATCGAAGAAGATCCACAGAAAAACGTCGAGCGCTGGAAGAAGCTTCCGTACATGATGAATTTCCAGGACGCGGGGCAGCCGAAGCCGGGCGCGGTGGTGCTGGTGGACGCGTTGCCGACATCGGTGGGCAAATTCCCGTTGCTGACGATTCAAAATTACGGCCGCGGGCGGACGGCGGTGTTCGCAACGGCGGGAAGCTGGCGCTGGCAGATGCTGCAACCGGTGGCGGACAAGAGTCACGAGATGTTTTATTCGCAACTGCTGCGGTGGCTGGTGAACGATACTCCGCGGCGATTGATGGTTTCTACACCGAAGCAGATGCTGAACGACGAAACGCTGGTAAAGCTGCGCGCCGACGTTCGCGACAAGGCGTTTCTTGCGGCAGCGGATGCGACGGTGGAGGCTCACGTACTGGGCGATGGTGTGGCGGAAACCGTCGAGATGCGTCCCGATGCGCTCGATGCGGGCGTCTACACGGCGGAGTGGACCATTCCGAAGTCCGGGTCCTATGTGGTCGAGGTGACGGCGAAGCGCGGGGCGGAAGATCTGGGACGCGATGTGTTGACGTTCCGGAGAGACGACGGTGTGGCCGAGAATTTCCATGTCGAGCAGAATCGCGAGCTGCTGGAAAAACTATCGTCGGAGACGGGCGGCAAGTATTACAAGCCGGAGGACGCGAAGAAGCTCGGGAAAGATATTAATTACTCGGAGGCTGGCATTACGGTCCGTGAGACGCGCGATTTGTGGGATATGCCGGCGATCTTCCTGTTCCTTTTGATGCTGCGGTCGGGCGAGTGGCTTCTCAGGCGTAAGTGGGGTGTGATTTGAAGGTCGTATTGATGTTGGTTTTGGTGTGGGGTTTGCGCGCCGAGACCTTTTATTTCACGGTGGCCGGGTTGGGCGGTGAGCCGGAGTACGAGCAGCGATTCAGCGGCTGGGCGAAGGATCTCGACAAACTGCTGCACGAGGTAGAGCCTCACGCGAAGATCAAGACGCTCTATGGCGCGGACGCGACGCGCGCGAATGTCGAGGGGTATTTGCGCGAGGTGGCGAAGGAAGCCAAGCCCGAGGATTCCGTGGTCCTGATGCTGATCGGGCACGGAACATACGACGAGTTCGATTACAAATTTAATCTACCCGGGCCGGATTTGTCGGCGGCACAACTGGCGGCGTTATTGGACAAGCTTCCGACGGCGCATCAATTGATCGTCAATATGACGAGCGCGAGCGGCGGATCGATCCTGGCGCTCGAAAAACCGAAGCGGGTGCTGATCACGGCGACCAAAGCTGGGACCGAGAAAAACGCGACGGTGTTTCCGCGGTACTGGATCGAAGGGATGCGCGATCCGGCGGCGGATTCCGATAAGAACGAGATCGTGACGGCGCTGGAAGTTTTTCGCTACGCCGAAGAAAAGACCTCGAAGTTTTACGAGACGCAGAAGCGTCTTTCGACTGAACACGCGCTGATTGAAGACGCGGGGAAGGGCGAGGGCGTGAAGATTCCGTCGGCTGAAAATGGCGAGGGACTGACGGCGGGCCGTTTCGCGGTGCTCCATCTGGGCGCGGCGGCGGTGCAGAGTCGCGATCCAGCGAAGCTGGCGCTGCTGAAACAGAAAGAAGAGCTGGAGGCGGCGATCGACGACTTGAAATATCGCAAAGCTTCGATGGCGGTGCAAGAATATCGCGGGCAATTGCAAGCGTTGCTGCTCGAACTGGCGAAGACGCAGGAGGCTCTTGATAAATAGGTTCAGTTTTCTGGTACTCCTCGCTCTCCCGTTGGCCGCACAGTTGCCGCCAGCGGTCCAGGCGTGCGCGACTCTGCGTCATCACGGCGATGCTCGGGCGGATGCTTGCTACGAGAAGCTGACGCACTCGACGGATCGCGAGGTGCAGGCGGAAGGGTACTGGGGAATCCGGAATTACAAAATCGCCAACGATCTGTTTCGCGATGCCGTGAAAGCGAAGCCCAAAGATCCCGCTCTACGGGTACGGTGGGGTTATCTGTTTTTCGAGCACTGGCAGGCGGGCGAGGCCGGCAAATTATTTGAAGAGGCGCTAGAGCTCGACGAAAAGAATGCGTCCGCGCTGGTAGGGCTGGCGCAACTCGCGGCGGATGGGTATTCAGCGCGGGCGATTGAGTTTGCCAAGCATGCGCTGGAGATCGACCCGAAGGCGTATCAGGCGGAGGAAGTGCTGGCGCGCGTCGCGCTGGAAGATAACAACGAAGCGAAGGCGGCCGAGGAGGCGAAAAAGGCGGTCGAACTTTCGCCCGAGGCGCTGGACGCGATGGCGATTCTCGCGACCATCGATTGGCTGAACGATAAGAAAACTTCGCCGTGGCTCGACAAAATTCTAAAGGTGAATCCCAGGTACGGGGAAGCGTACGATATCGCGGGGCATTTTTTCATCATTAATCGCCGGTATGAAGAGGGAATCCTGAAGTACCGGTTGGCGCTGGAACTGGATCCTCACTTGGAGAAGGCTCGGGCGGCGATGGGCCTGAATTTGATGCGGCTCGGTCGCGAGGACGAGGCTCGGGCGGAGCTCGAACGGGCGTGGAATGCAGGGTATCAGCCTACTGAGTCGCAAAACACTCTCAAGCTGATGGATAAATATAAGGACTACGATACGTTCCGCACGCCGACCACGGTTCTCAAGCTCGGCAAGAAGGAATCGGCGCTGCTGCGGCCGTATTTCCAGGCGGAACTGGATCGGGCGCTCGCGACGTTCGAGAGAAAATACAAGTACAAACTCCCTGGTCCGGTGCAGGTGGAGGTTTATCCGAATCATCCGGATTTTGAAGTTCGCACGATGGGTATGCCTGGGTTGGGCGCACTGGGCGTGACTTTCGATTCCGTAGTCGCGATGGATTCGCCGAACTCGCGCAAGCCGGGGACGTTTCATTGGGCCAGCACGATGTGGCATGAGCTGAGTCACGTTTACGTCCTCAATATGACAAAGAGCCGCGTGCCTCGGTGGTTCACGGAGGGTCTGGCGGTCTATGAAGAGACCGCGGCGTCGCCCGATTGGGGCGATCGTCTGGACCCGGACGCGATCGAGGCGATCAAGACCAAGAAGCTGTTGCCGATTTCCGATATCGATCGGGGATTCATGCATCCGTCGTATCCAGCTCAGGTAGTCGTGTCGTATTTTCAGGCAGGGAAGATCTGCAATTTTATCGATCAGAAGTGGGGCCATGACAAACTGCTCGCGATGATTCACGATTACGCGGAGCTGAAGTCGACGCCCGATGTGATCGAGCTCGAATTCAAGATGAAGCCGGAGGAGTTCGATCGCCAGTTCTTCGCGTGGCTCGATGCGCAGACCAAACGGACCGTCGAAGGGTTCGATGACTGGAAGAAGAGCATCAAGGGCGTCGCGGAGAATGCGAAGGCGAAGAAGTGGGACGAGGTGATCCGCGAAGGATTGCGCATTCGCGATCTGTATCCCGATTACGTTGATGCTGCGAGTGTTTACGAATTCCTGGCCGATGCGTACGAGGCGAAGGGCGATAAAGCGAAAGAGATGGCGGAGCTGGCGCGCTACAGCAGGATTGGCGGACGCAATCCGACTACATTGAAGCAGCTCGCGACGCTGCAATCTGAAGCCGGACAGAAGCGCGAAGCGGCAGCGACACTCGAAAGACTCAACTTGATTTATCCGAAGGACGAGGATCTTCACAAACGGCTGGGCGCGCTGTATCTCGATCTCAACAATTCAACATTAGCGGTGCGCGAATTCGCTGCTGTGGTCGCGGGTCCACCGCTTGATCCCGCCGGCGCGCACTATGAATTGGCGCGTGCGCTGAAGCAGGCCAATCGCACCGAGGAGGCGAAGGACGAAGTGTTGTCCGCCCTCGAAGCCGCTCCGAGCTTTAAGCCGGCCCAAAGATTATTGCTGGAACTGAACGTGAAACAATAGAAAATCCACTAATGTCAACCACTCCTCTTACCTCTACCGATTCCGCGGAATTGCAAGTGCGGATCACGCGTTTTCAGAAAGTTCATGCCGACATTCTCACTGAGATTCGCAAGGTGATTGTCGGCCAGGAAGAAGTGATCGAGCAGGTTCTGATCGCGCTCTTCGTCGGCGGGCATTGCCTGATCACGGGACTGCCGGGCACCGCGAAAACGCTGCTGGTGCGAACGCTTTCCGATACTCTGGGGCTCGAATTCCGGCGCATCCAGTTCACGCCGGATCTGATGCCGTCCGACATTACCGGCACCGACATCATCGAAGAAGATTCGACGACGGGCCATCGCGTCTGGAGGTTCGTGCCCGGTCCGATTTTCGCCAACGTTCTGCTGGCTGATGAGATCAACCGCACGCCACCCAAAACGCAGTCGGCGCTGCTGGAAGCGATGCAGGAACGCTCCTGCACGGTGCGCGGCAATCAGTATACAATCGCCCCGCCGTTTTTCGTGCTCGCGACGCAGAACCCCATTGAGCTGGAAGGTACGTATCCACTGCCCGAAGCGCAGCTGGATCGTTTCATCTTTAATACGCTGCTCGATTATCTGTCCGCCGATGACGAATTGAAGGTGCTGGATCTGACCACGACCACGCATCTGGCCAAAGTCGCGGCGGTGACCAATGCCGAAGAGATCATCGATTTTCAACAGGTGGTTCGCATGGTGCCGATCGGCGATTCGGTGGCGCGCTATGCGGTCAACCTGGTGCGGGCGACGCGGCCCACGGATCCCTCGGCGCCGGACTTCGTGAAAAAGTACGTGAACTTCGGCGCCAGCGTGCGCGCGGCGCAGTTTCTGGTATTGTCCGCGAAGGCTCGCGCGCTGGTGCATCAGCGCTACCACGTGACGTATGAAGACATCACGAAGCTGATCCGGCCGATCTCGCGTCATCGCGTGCTGCTGAATTTCCAAGCCGAGTCGGATCGTCTGACCACCGACGACCTTCTGCTGAAGCTGCTGGAGGCGATGCCCGCGCCGAAGGCATAAGATGTTGCAGCGATTTTTAGATCCGAAAGTGCTCGGCGGCATCTCCGGGCTCGACCTGGTAGCCAAGACCGTCGTCGACGGTTTTGTCGCGGGCCTGCATCGATCCCCCGATTTCGGATTTAGCCAGGAGTTCGCCGAATACCGCGCCTACACCCCCGGCGACGATCTGCGTCACGTGGATTGGAACGTGTACGCGCGAACGGAAAAAATGTTTCTCAAGAGATATCGGGGCGAGACCAACTGCCAGCTCACGATCCTTCTCGACATGAGCCGGTCGATGAAGTTCGGTTCGCACGGTACCGAGAAAATCGAGTATGCGCGATTTCTGGCCGCGTGTCTCGCGTATCTGGCGCACGGCCAAAGGGACGCCGCTGGGATCGTCATTTTCGACGACGATGTTCGCAACTTCGTCCGGCCCTCGACGCGGCAAGGGCAGCTCCCGCGTATCCTTCACGCGATCGAAAGCGCGCGGATCGGGACGCGAACGGATTTCGCACTTCCTTTCCGGCACGTCCAGGAATTCCATCGCCGCCGAGGCATTGTCGCGACGATTTCGGATTTTTGGGACTCGCCGGAAAAGATCATCAAGACCGTCGAGCCGCTGCGGTTTCGCGGAACGGAGCTGATTCTGTTCCATCTGCTCGATCCGGAAGAGCTACGGCCTAAGCTAAAACACCCGGTGCTACTTGAGGATCTGGAAACGGGTGATACGCTCGAAGTCTCGCCCGATTACGCGGCGCACGAGTATCCCGCGAAGATTCAGGCGCACTGTGAAGACATCAAGGCGCGCGCGAGGGCCGCGGGCATCGATTATTTCTTGATCGATACCAGCCGGCCCCTCGACGACGCTCTGCGTGAATACCTGGCTATCCGGAAAGGGAAGCAGTAGATGGGTTTTCTTGCTCCCTGGTTTCTGGCCGGAGTCGCCGCGGTCGGCCTGCCGATCTGGATTCACCTGCTGAAGCGGCACAAGACGGACCCGCGCCTGTTCCCGTCGCTGATGTTTTTCGAGCAACGCGAGATGAGTTCGGTGAAGCACCGGCGCCTGGAGCATTTACTGCTGCTCGCGCTGCGTGTCGCGATGCTGATCCTGCTGGCGCTGCTGTTTGCAAATCCGTTCCTGAAGCGCACCCCCTTGGCCGCGGATGGCAAGAAGATTCTGGTGATCGCGGTGGATCGTTCGTTCAGCATGCGCGCGGCGGATCACTTGTCGCAAGCAAAGAACGCATCGCTATCATTGATCGCAGGCATGAAACCGGGCGATCAGGCGCAGGTGCTCGCGCTCGGGGGGCAGGTGCAGGCGCTGACGCAACTCATCTCAGATCCGGCGGAGCTTCGCGTGGCGGTCGAATCGATTCAGCCGAGCGACAGCCGGGCATCGTTCGGAGAACTGGCGCGCTACGTTCGAACGCTTTCCGAATCCACTCATCTACCGCTCGAAGTGCATCTCGCGAGTGATCTGCAAAAATCCGCGCTGCCCCCAGGATTCGCGGATTTGCGGCTCAATCCATCGACGACGCTCGTGTTTCATCAGATCGGACAGATCGCTGCGAATTTTGCAGTCGAGAACGTGGTCGCGCCGCAGCGTATCTTCGATCCGAAAAAGGTCCGCGTGCAAGCGACCATCGCTAGTTTCGGCAAACCCGAAGCAAAACCCGTCACGGTTAAGAAAAACGTTTCGCTGGTGCTCAATAATAAGGTCCTGCAAACGAAGACCGTTGAGATTGCCGCCGGCGGACGGGCGCAGGTGGAATTTCTCGGGCTCGACGCACCGTACGGATTCAGCCGCGGCGAAGTGCGCGTCGATGGAGCCGACATGCTGCCTGCGGACGACCGTTTCTACTTCGCGACGGAGCGCACCGATCCGCGCAAGGTTTTGTTTATCGACGCCGGCCGGCATCCCCGCGCGCAACTGTACTATCGCGCGGCGCTCGATTCGTCCGGAGATTCCGCGTTTCAAATGGAAGTAATGCGTCCGGAGATCGCGAATAACCAGGAGTTTTCTCACTACGCGTTCGTGGTGCTGGACGACATCGGGACGGTCACTTCGACACTCGAAGACGCGCTGAAGAAATACGTCTACGCAGGCGGGTCCGTGCTGATCGCGCTGGGACCGGCGTCGGCGGCGCAGCCCCGTGTTCCCGTTATGGATGAAAGTATCGAAACCGCGAGCTACGCCGGGCGCGAAGGCGATCGATTCCTCAATGTCTCGGAAATCGACGCGGGCCATCCGGCCATGCGCAGCGTCGAACGGTTCACTGGCGTGAAATTTTATCAGGCGATTCATGTGACGCCCGCGAAATCGCGCGTACTAGCGAGGCTCAACGATCAGACGCCGCTGGTGCTCGAACGAAAAATGGGCGAGGGAAAAGTGCTGGTGTTTACGTCCACGTTCGACAACGTGACCAACGATCTGCCGCTGCACGCGTCCTGGGTGCCGTTTGTCGAGCGGTCCGCGGCTTATTTAGCCGGAAGCGGAGCGGAGCAGCCTGTCAACCTGGTGGTCGATTCTTACGTCGAACTAAGAACGGCGGATAGTAAGTCGGCCGCGGCGGAAGTGCTGGATCCGGATGGCAAGCGGCTGCTGTCGCTCGAAGAGGCGACCACCGCGAAGAATTTTGCGGTGAACAAAGAAGGGTTTTTCGAATTGAAGACGGCCAGCGGCAGGCACACACTGCTCGCGGCGCACGCGGATCGCCGCGAATCCGACTTGTCCGTGATCCCTCAGGAGACGCTCGATTTGTGGCGAGCCACGGGGAGTGACCAAAACGCGCCCGGTGCGTCTGGATCGGAGAATCAGGATAAGAAGCCGTGGCCGCTGTGGCCCTGGCTCTTGTTGCTATTGTTGATAGTAGCGATGGCCGAATCGTTGGTGGCGGACCGGCATCTTCGCCCCGCGGCCGATCGTCCGGAAATAAGGAAGGAAGCGGCATGAACACGCGCGATCAGTTGAATCATTACCTGCGCGGCCTGGAAACAAGGCTGCGCTGGCTGACTGTATCGAAGGGCGTCGCAATCGCCCTGGGAGTGGCGCTGGCGGCGACGCTCGCGATGGTGTGGTTCACCAACGCACTGGCGTTTTCAAGCGCAAGCCTGACTATCGCGCGCGTGGTGCTGTTCCTCGCGCTGGCCGCGGCGTTGGGCTTTGCGCTGGTGCTGCCGCTGATGCGTCTCAATCAACGCCGCGCGGCGAACCGCGCCGAATCGACGTTCCCCGAGTTCAATCAGCGCCTGCTGACCTATATGGAAAGAGGCGAAGCGCGGGACCCGATGTTGGATTTACTCGCAGCCGACGCAGTTTCGGTCGCGAATAGAACGGAGCCGGAAAGAGTCGCCCCCAGAAAAAACATTCTTGCGTTTGCGACCGCTGGCGGGGCTGCCGGCGCGCTGCTGCTCTGGCTGATCCTGGCGGGTCCCGGCTTCCTGGGTTATGGATCGTCGCTGTTGTGGGCAGGCATGCCACGGGGAATCAACGGCGGAAGTTTTTACGACATCATCGTCGAGCCCGGCAACAAAATGGTGCGCCGCAAGTCCGATCAGATGATCACTGCGACGTTGACCGGTTTCCAGGCTCCGCAGGTCCGTCTCTGCGCGCGTTATAAGAGCGCTTCGAAGTGGGAGGAAGCGGCGATGCTGCCCCGGTCGAGCGGCACCGCCTATGAATTTCTTTTCGCCGCGCTGCCGGAGCCGGTGGAATACTACGTGGAAGCTGCCGGCGTCAAATCGAAGACCTTCAAGCTGGACGTCGCGGATCTTCCTGGCATCACGAAGATTAAGGTCACCTATCACTATCCATCCTGGCTCGGATTGAAGGACGAGGTTGAAGATCCGGGCGGGGATTTGCGCGCGGTCGCCGGCACAGTCGCGGAGTTGACGATCGAAACCGACCGGCCTCTCAAAAACGGCGAGATCCTGATGGACGATGGATCGCATATCGCGCTCGAACCGGGCGGAGGAAATATCGTGGTCGCGAAAGTCCCCGTGGAGAAAGACGGGATGTATCATTTCGCGGCGACGGAGCGCGGAGAGAGCGTCCGCCTGAGCGAGGATTACTTTATTGAAGCCCGCCAGGATCAGGCGCCGACGGTGAAAATCGTCACGCCGCGCGGCGATGCGAAGGTGAGTCCGATTGAAGAGGTCACGGTGACCGTCGAAGCCGCGGACGATTTTGCGCTTCAAGCGATGGAACTGCATTATTCGGTGAATGGAGCGCCGGAGAAGACCATCTCGCTGCTGGCCACCAGGGGCGTGAAGGAAGCGAATGGCAAGACTGTCATCTCGCTTGAGGATTATGAGCTAGAAGCGGGGGATGTGGTGAGCGTCTACGCGACGGCGCGCGACGCGCGCAATACGGCGCGCACCGATATCGCATTTATCGAGACGCAGCCGTTCGAGAAGAACTACACACAATCGCAGCAGCAGGGCGGCATGCCCGGTATGCCGAGCGACCAGGATCAGACCGAGATTTCTAAGCGCCAGAAAGAAATCATCGCCGCGACGTGGAATGAGATTCGCGGCGGAGCCAAGGACAAAGTCAACTCCGCGGAAAACGCGAAGTTCCTCGCCGGCATCCAGACGAAGTTGAAGGAGCAGGCGAAATCGCTGGCGGAGCGCGCGCGCAGCCGTGAGTTGGCGGGCGCGAATCAGGAATTTCAGGCCTTTGTGAAGGAGCTGGATGAGGCCGCCAAACAAATGGAGCCGGCATCGAACAAGCTCGGCGCGCAGTCGTGGAAGGATGCTCTTGAACCGGAGCAAAAAGCGTTGCAGCATCTGCTGCGAGCCGAATCCGTGTTCCGCGACATTCAGGTCGCGTTCGGAGGCGGCGGCAAGGGTGGCGGCGGAGGGCAGAACGCGGGTCGCGACTTGGCGAACCTGTTCGACCTCGAACTCGATACGGAAAAGAATCAGTATGAGACCGGTCAGCAGCAGTCGGCGGGACAAGCTAAGGAAAAGGCCGTCGATGAGGCTTTGCAAAAGCTGGAGCAGCTCGCGCAGCGGCAGAAACAGCTCGCCGATCAGCAGGCAAAGTCCAAACAGCAGACCTTCGAACAACGCTGGCAACAGGAAATGCTGCGCCGTGAGGCCGAGGAGCTGAAGAAGCAGATGGAGCAGCTCTCTCGCGACGGCTCTCCGCAGTCCGCGAGCAGCCAGCAGCAGGGACAACCGAACTCCGGCGGCCAGGGGCAGTCGACCAAGGACGGGCAGCCGACATCGAATCAGCCGCAGCAGAGCGGGTCGGCGAATTCGCAACAGAGTGCGCAGGGCAAGCAGCAACAGAACCAGCAAAAACAACCGCAAAAAAGCCTCAGCCAGCGGAACACCGCCAACGATCAACGCCTGCAACAGGCGCTGGAGCGGCTAGCCCAAGCGACCGACGATATGCGCGAGGCGCAGAAGGCATCGCAGCAGAACGGTCAGCAGGCGGGCCAGCAACAGCAAGGCAAAGCGCAAATGAAAGGCGGCTCCCCCCAACAAAATGGGCAGCAGCCGCAGGCTGGTGGACAGCAACAGGATCAATCCGGACAGGCGCAAGCCAACGCGCGTCGCGCGGCGGAGCATTTGCAGGATGCGCAATCGCTCCTCAACCAGATGCGCCATCAGGAATCCTCGTCGCAGTTGAGCGATCTGGCTCAGCGCGCCGAGGCGCTCGCCGCCCAGCAGCGTGACTTCGCGAATCGTATGCGTAGGGAATTCGGCGCCCAGGCGTTGCAGGACCCACGCGCCAATCCAGGTGCTTCCACTCAGCAATCGCGCCAGACGGCCGAGCAAATGGCGACTGAAAAAGAAAAAATGGCGGCCGAGGTCGATCGCCTCGAAACGGATATGAAGAAATCCGCGCGCGATCTGGCTTCCACGCAGCCCGATGCTTCGGCGCGAGTGCGCGACGGACTTTCAGAGCTCCAGCAGAATGAGGCCAAGCGCCGCATGGCCGCCGCTGCGAACTGGATCCGGCGCGGACAAGGCGGCATGATGGTGCCGGGCGAAGCTCCGGTGACCCAAGCGCTCGATAAGGTGACTGAGGATCTGAAACAGGCACAGAGTGCTCTGAAAAAGGGCGCGCAAGGGCAAGGCAATAACGATCTCGAGCGCTCGCTCGCGCGGGTCGAGAGGATGCGCAGCCAGATGGAGCGGATGGCCGGCGGTGGTCAGCAGGATAAAAACGGTCAGCCGCAAAACGGTCAACAGCAAGGTGGGAAGCAGCAAGGTGGCCAACAGCGAGGCGGAAAGCAACAGGGTGGCCAGCAGCCGGGCGGCAATCAACAAGGCGGCCAGCAGTCTGACGGGAGGCAAGGCGGATTGAGCGACCAAGGCTACGCGCCTCGCGGCGGCCCCACCCGCCAGTATGGCGCAGGCAATCGCTATGGACGTTTCATGCCGGAAGGCGTCTATGATACTCCGCTCGATCACCCGGTCGATCCGAATGAGGCCACTCGCATCGCCGCGCGCGACCTCAACGACATGCGTCAGCTATTCAAGGATAATCCGGACATTCAGAAAGAGATTGCCGCGGTCGAGCACGAGCTCCAAAAGCTCACGATCGGCGATATCGCCACGCCCGAGCTGCAGCAGCGCCTGAACCGCGAAGTGCTTCCCAACCTCGAGGCGCTCGAGGTGAAGCTCCGGCGTCAGGTCGAAGAGCAGGGCGGGGGACAAGTAAAGAGCGGAGCCACCGACAAAGTTCCCGCCGGGTTCTCCGATGCCGTCGCCGAGTACTTCCGCAAGCTCAGCAAGGGCAATTAGCAACGCTGGGGTGATTGTGGCGCGCGCACTCGTGCGTGCCGCGTTGACACCCGTGTCTACGCCCCGAGCGCTTCCGCCCTGCCGGTGTTAGAAACGAGCCACTCGGCGCAGATTGCACCTCGGCACCAGGCAACAAAGGCATCGAGCGAAGCCGCTCCCCAGTAGCCGCGTAAATCGCATTCGCGATCGCCGGTGCAAGCGTCATGATCGGAGTCTCTCCCGCTCCCGCCGGCGGCAGATCCTTGCGGTCCACCAGCACGATCTCGATATTCGGCACATCGCGGAACCGCGGCACCCGATACTGTGCGAAATGCGGATTCAGAATCTTGCCATTGTCAAAGCGGATCGATTCAAAAAGCGCGCCACCGAGCCCCATGATCACCGCGCCCTCGTTCTGGTTTCTTAGCTGATCCGGATTCACCACGGCTCCGCATTCATACGCCTGCACCACTCGGATCACGCGAGGCGGCCGGCCGGGTTCCACTCGTACCTCGGCGCACGTGGCCACGTAGCTGCCTTTCTCGAATCCCCCCGCAATCCCGAAGCTGCCTTTCCCCCATCCGAAACGATTGGCCGCGGCCTGCAGCACGGCCTTGAAACGATCGTCCTTCAAATTGCGCATACGGAATTCCAGCGGCTCGACTCCTGTCAGCGTAGCCAGTTCGTCCATGTGGCATTCGCGAGCGAAGTGATTTGCCGTCCCCGCGAGCCCTCGGTAGGAGCCAGACCGCAGCGGCGCATCCACCGGGTGAAACTCGATTTTCTTATTGGGCACGTCGTACAGCGTATTGATCGCCGACGTGCCGGAGTTGTAATTGTGAAACTCCCACGCCGTGAGGCGTCCGTTTTTATCGACCGCGCCGCGCACGTCGATGACGCCGGCCGGCCGGAAATACGCCCAAGTAAACTCCTCTTCGCGCGACCACACCAGCTTCACCGGTTTGCCCGCGGACTTGGCAAGCCGCGCCGCCTCGATGGCCGCTTCGCCCGTATGCTTGCCGCCGTATCCGGAACCCGTATCCGGCATAATGACGCGGATGTTCTCCTCGGGAATGTGGAAGCTCTGCGCCAGTTCGCTTCGTACACCGAACGGTCTCTGCGTTCCAGTCCATACCGTGAGCTTGTCGCCCGACCACGATGCCACGGCCGCGCGCGGCTCCAGCGGCGCGTGCGCGATATACGCGACCGTGTACGTCCGCTCCAGTTTTTTGTCGGCCTCCGCCATCGCTTTCTCGACCGACCCGGTTTCCGTCCCTCCGCGCCCATTTCCCTGGGTCTTTCTCAAGTCCGAGTAAAGCGTCTTCGATGACGTCTGCGGCGGAGCGTTCCATTCCGCCTTCAGCGCGGCCAGCGCGTTCGAAGCAGCGGCTGGCGTAGGCGCAACGACACCGGCGAAATTTCCATCCTCGACCACCGTGACGCCAGGCATTGCTTTCGCCGCGCTCGCGTCGAGCGACACCAGTTTCGCTTTAAACCGCTCCGCCCTCAAAATGCGTCCATACAACATCCCGGGCACTTTGATATCGGAAGTATATTGATGTCTCCCGGTAACCATGTCGCGCCCGTGAACTTTCTTCGGCGATGTCCCGAGCACCGTCCACTGCGCCGTCGGCTTCATCGTGCCTGCCGTCACGCCATTCAGCGACTCATCTATTTTCGAAAAATCGATCGACTTCCAATCGCCCTCAGGCAGCAATTTCCGCGCAGCCGCCGCGGCTTTGCGAAGTTGCGGGATCATTTGTGGCGTCGTCATGCTACCGAACGTCCCCATGTCGAATGGCGTGCGCTCGGTGTCCCCCATCACCATCTCGATCGCCGACATCGGCGCGCCAAGTTCCTCCGCCACCGCCTGCGTGAGCGATGTGCGCGCATTCTGCCCGACCTCAACTTTTCCCGTGTAGGCCGTCACCGCTCCATTGCGGTCGATATGCAGCCACGCGCTGATCTCTTTCGGCGCACTCTGTCCACCCCGTCGCCCGCCCCCCGATTCCTGCGCGTCGGCTTGTGCGAGGAACGACGCGACCACGATCCCTCCGCCGAGCGATTTGAAAAATCCGCGCCTGTCGAGAGGAAAATTGTAAGCGGGACCCGCGAGCAGTTCGTAGCGTTCCGGCTCGAAGGTCGTCATGCGACTACCCTCGGCATGTACTTCGCCGCCCGCCGCACGGCGGCGACGATGCGAGGATACGTTCCGCAGCGGCAGACGTTACCCTGCATCGCCTGCATGATCGCAGCGTCGTCGGGATTAAGGTTCTTGTTGAGCAGCGCGACGCCTGACATGATCATTCCGGGCGTGCAATAGCCGCATTGCATTGACTCAGCGTCGAGAAACGCTTCCTGAACCGGATGCAATATAGGCTCATGCGTGAGCGCATCGTGTTGCGCCAGTCCTTCAATCGTCGTGATCTTATGACCGCCCATCGCCCCAGCCCGCGTCTGGCACGATCGCGCAGGCGCTCCGTCGATCAATACCGTGCAAGCGCCGCACTGCCCTTCGCCACATCCGTATTTTGTGCCGGTCAGGTCCAGCTCATCGCGCAGCAGCGTGAGAAGCGTGCGCTCCGGCTCCGCGTCGACCGTGTGCCGGACGCCATTGACATCGATCTCCATGGTGGGTGTCCTCTCTAGCTCCAGATTACTCCTCGGAACCGCCATGCGTCAGCATGCGGACAGATAGCTACTGATAAACTCCAGCCGCCTTAAAATCGCCCGCTTTGACGATCGACACTCCCGCTGGATCGATATATTTCCGGAACGCCGCATTAATCTGTTCGGGCGTCAGTGCCTGGATTCTCTGCTCCAGTTGTTCGTCCCACTTCATCGTGCGCCCCAGCTGCTCATGCTGGGCCAACTGGTTCATCAGCGCCAAGTCCTGCGACCGTCCGACCATCCGCGAATCGAGATAAGCCTTCTTCGCCTCCGCCACTTCCTTCGCCGTAAAACCTTCCTTCAACGTCCTCCGCAACTCGTCCATATAACTGAATTCGACCTTCGGACCATTCGAAGGATTCAAGCTGACCGTGGCAGTCAACATCGCGGAATCGCCTTCCGCCGGAATCGTAACCCGTGCATTGGCGCCATAGCTCAAGCCTTCTCGATTGCGAATGCGATCGGAGACATGAGACGTGATCGGCCCACCGAACATGTATCCAGCCAGCAGCATCGCTGGATAATCCGGATCGGTCTCCGACATCTTAAATCGCACGCCAGCCTCGAACTGCGCGTTGGCCTTGTCGGGTGTCTCAATCTTCTCGTTGATCGCGTCCGCCTTCCTGTATTTCGCCTCGATGCGAGTGTAAGTCATGGAAGTTTTCCAATCGCCCAGCAGCGGCGCAGCGATCTTCTGCACCTCGGCCGCATCTACGGGACCCACCACCGCCAGCACGGCGAAGCTAGCCCCGTAAAACTGATCGTGGAATCTCTTGACGTCGGCCAGCGTCAGCTTTTGAAGTTCCGAGATCTGCTCTTCGCGCGTCGGGCTATACATCACGTCGCCTTTGGAATACGGGCTCAACTGCCGCTGCAACGTCTCGGTAGCAAGCTGCGTCGGCTCCGTCGGAGCATTCTCCAGCGCCTTTATGCGCGCCGTCTTCATGAGATCGAACTCGGTCTCCGGATACGCGGGCTCTTTCAACATCTCGACCGCGAGCTTCATGGCCGCCGCGAAGTTCTTTACCGGCACCGTAATATTCGCGTTCGCACTCGAAACACCTCCGCCCGCGCCACCGCCTCCGCGCCCTCCGCGTCCGCCGCCCCCGCCTCCTCCGCCACCCGATACCGCGATCGTCGCGTCGAGCCTGCGCATCTCTTCTTGAACCTGCTGTCGCGTGTGGCTCTTCGTTCCTCCGCGCGTAATCAACGCTCCCGCGAACTGCGCCGCCGCATTCTGACCCTTCAGCGTGGTCTCACTTCCGAACCGCAGCTCAATCGCGGTGTCCACCATCTCGCCTTCCGTCTTCTTCGACAGAACCACCATCTTCATCCCATCGGCAAGAGACGCCCTCTTCACGCGATTCTCAATATTCGCCGGTGTCGGATCGAAAACCTCGCCATGCGCCACCGTCACTTTGCTCTTGTAATTCGCGAGCAGCTTGTCGAGCGCCGGAGTCTCGGGAACCACCGTACGATCGGGCGCGGGATCGGGCGCATAATATCCCACAGTGCGATTGGAAGCCTTGAAAAACGCCGCCGCCACGCGCTGCACATCGGAAGGACCGACATCCTCCAGGCGATCGTGTTGCAGGAACATCAACCGCCAGTCGCCCTGCGCGATGGCATTGTTCAACGCGCCGGTGGCAATCGATTGCGGATCGCTCAAGCTCCTCTCCAGATTGCGCAGCAGGCCCGTGCGAACACGATCGACCTCTTCTTTCGTTGGCGCTTTGTTCGCCACATCCGCGATCGCGTCTAAGATAGCCTTCTTCGCCAAGTCCAGAGACTGATCTTTATTCAGAGTCGCGGAAAGAAACGCCAAACCGGGATCATGCAACTGCGAAGCCTGCATGCTGGCCGACTCCGCGATCTTCGTATCCACCAGAGCTTTCGACAGCCGGCCATCTCCACCGCCGCCGCCCCGGCCGCCGCGACCACCGCCGCCCCCCGCGCCGTTCATGATTCCCGAAAGCACCTGCAACGCCGCCGAATCGGGATGACCCGCCGATGGAATGTGATACGCCACGATCACCTCCGGTCCTTGGCCGACACGCCGCAGCTCCACGAATCGCTCGCCATCCTGCACCGGCTCGACCGTATAAGTCTGATCGAGCGCCTGCGCCGGCCGAGCAATCTTGCCGAACGTATCCTCGACGAAGCCAAGCGTCTTCGCTTCGTCGAGCCGTCCAGTGATCACCAGCACCGCATTATCGGGCCGGTAATATTTGTGATAGAACGCCTCCAGCCGCGCCACCGGCACTTTTTCGATATCTTCCTTCGACCCGATCGTCGACTTCCCGTAGTTGTGCCACAGGAACGCCGTCGCCTCCACGCGCTCCCGCAGCACCCGGTCCGGCGAGTTCTCGCCGCGCTCGAATTCATTCCGCACCACCGTCATCTCCGTGTCCAGAATGTTCTTGCTGAACTTGACGCGGACCATGCGGTCGGCTTCCAGTCCCAGCGCCCATTTCAGATTGTCGTCGGTCGCCGGAACCGTCTCGTAGTAATTCGTGCGATCGAACGACGTCGTCCCATTCCATTGCGCCCCGCGCCCCACGATCTCGTTCTTGATCTGCCGCCCATTCGTCGTCTCGATAAAATCCATGTGCTCGAGCAGGTGGGCCATCCCCGTCTCCCCGTATCCCTCATGCCGCGACCCCACCAGATAGGTCACATTAATCGTGACCTTCGGACTCGCCGCGTCGGGATAGAGCAGCACCTTCAGCCCATTCGGAAAATCGTATTCGGTAATCCCTCCCATGGAGGCCTTGGCCTCGACGCCCGGCGGCAGGCTCTGTGCAACAACAACAATCAGCAGCAACGCAAAAATAAATATACGTTTCATAGGCGAATATTGAACGGGCGTCCAGGACCGTGTTACGGTTACCATATGAATCGCCGCGACTTCTTTCTAGCCTCCGCGACCGCCCCGTTAGCGTTCGCCGCGCCCGCCACCACCGCCGCAACCGTTTTGTTCGGCGAAAACACAGTAGCCCTGGATAAAGTCCGCGCCGACACCGACACCCTCTGGGTCTTATCCAAAGATCTCCCGCGCGTCAACGAATTCGAGGTCAAACCGGAAGGCGCCTGCCGAGCCGGCGTCTGCATCCCCCTCTCGAAAAATCTGAAAAATGGCGAGTGGTTCAACCTAACAGGATTCGCCCGCAAAATCGGCGAAACCTACATCTCCGACCTGAACGTCTACAGCTTCGGCGAAATTCCCGTCCTCCGCGGTGGATTCTACAACTCCCGCATCGCCCCCGATTTCGCCGTCCCCGACCGCAAAGGCCGCGTGGTGCACCTCTCCGATTTTCGCGGCAAGAAAGCGCTGGTAATCACCTGGGCCTCCTGGTGAGGCTGCCGTCTCGATCTGCCAGGCTGGCAGAAACTCTACACCGAACTGCACGACCAGAATTTCGAAATCATCGCCGCCGCGCAGGATACCGGCGGAGAAGCAGCCGCGGGAAAATGGTACGACGCCGCGAAAGCTACCTACACCACTCTCATTGACACCAAGCACAGCGTCAGCTCCGCCTATCAATTTATAAACGTCCCTATGGGCATCTGGGTCGACGAAAAAGGACGCGTAGTCCGCCCCGCCGAACCCGCCTGGACCACCGACACTACTCTAAAAATCGGCGCGAAAAGCATCGTCACCGAAGGAACCGCCTACCTGACCGCCCTCCGCGATTGGGTCGCCAAAGGCGAAGCCAGCAAGTTCGTCCTCTCCGATGAAGAGTTCGCAGCCCGCGTGAAACCGCGCTCGCAAGCCGAGATGGAAGCCGACGCCAGCTTCAATCTAGCCGTCTATTTCCACGAAAAAGGCGCGAACGATCTCGCCGAAAAATATTGGCAGCGAGCCCAAACCCTAAATCCCGACGACTGGAACTACCACCGCCAGGACTGGAGCTTCACTCCCTCCGACGCCGGCAAAAAGTGGAACGAAAAATTCCAAAAACTCGACACCCCGTATTACCCGAAGCTCGACATCAAGCCCTGAAACCTGTCATCCGTTGTGGGGCAACAAAGCGCGAGTCCGATCCGTTCAAAAACTTGAACCAAGCCAGGGAGCAACACGGCGACCGCACGCCCTTATCACGCGTCTCACAAAGGGTCCTTTGTGCAACACTTGGGCGTAGACTCGTATTGACAAACGTCAATTGACGTTTTACAGTCGGATGTGATCGTGAGCTTTCAACATAAGGGCCTGCGAAACCTGTTCGAACAGGACGATGCCCGCAAGGTGAAAGCCGATCAAGTTGACCGTTTGCGGTTAATCCTTTCGGCGCTGGACCAGACGAGCGGCGTGCAGGATATGAACCAGCCCACGTTTCGATTGCATCCGCTCAAGGGCAGCAGTAAAGGTGTCTGGGCGGTGACGGTAAGGGCCAACTGGCGGGTGACCTTCCGCTTTGAGCGGGGCGATGCCTACGACGTGGATTTGGAAGATTACCATTAGGAGAGACGAAGCTATGCCGATGAAAAATCCGGTTCATCCCGGCGCGCTCGCTAAGGCGAACCTTGACGAACTTAACTTAAGTGTGGCCGAGGCAGCGAAAGCGATGAAGATCACGCGCCAGCAGCTTCACAACGTGATGCAAGGGAGAAGCGCCGTTTCGCCCGAAATGGCGCTGCGCTTTGAAAGCGCTTTCGGCGGCAGCGCCGACATGTGGCTGCGAATGCAGGCCGCGTATGACCTTGCCCAGGCCCGAAAGAACCAACACAAGATGAATATCCCGCGCCTTGTCGAGCATCCATCCCTTTAAGCTCGGCGGCGTCTCGCAAAGGGTCCTTTGTGAGACAACCCTCGGGGAAACTCGCGGAAACCGGGAAGTACACTCAATCACCATTTTGCTCGCGCTTCCGAAATTGTGTTTGAGTATTGCGCTGCACCCCTCTGCTGAGA
>PNAJ01000152.1 GCA_003170295.1 Bryobacterales bacterium
TACGTTCCTCGCTCCGGGCGGAGCCGAAGCTGTCGCGATTAGCTTGTGGGATAAGAAGGAAAATGCCGACGCCTACGCCAGGACCGGCTATCCAGAAGTTATGAAAAACCTGAATAAGTTCGTCGAAGGCACTCCGAACGTTCAGACATACGAAGTTGCTAATTCGACGTTCCAGAAGATCGCCGCATCAGTAGCGGTGTGAATCTGAGGCTCATTTTGCTCACGGGCAGGGGGCGGGCTGAGTCCGCCCAAAAATCTGAGCTCCACGGAAGAGGGCCTCTAGTACACAATCTAATCTTAGAATGTTTACGAGAACCCCATACGATAGGAAGACTGCCATGGCAATACAAGCAACGCACTTCATTGGGTGATCTCGCGATTATGAAAATCTCATTGGTAACCCTTTCAGCTACCTAGCTTGGGTTATCTACGTGCGTTCTACATTTCAGGGTGAACCGCATGTGCAATCATTCATGGGGCTTGCCCCCGCCACTTAAATGAGTGAGGAATAAAGAATGTGTTCAGTACAAAATAAGTTAGCAGCGCAGCACACGACCGCAGAGCTGGCTTATCGTTCCGCCGTTGCTCGAATGAAGGAATCGCGCGGCCAAGAGTTCGAACGCGCTTGGCGACTCGTGGAACGTCGGCGCGCATCTCTTGTACAAGCTCGTCACGTCCTCCGCGAGCATGAACTGGAGCACATCTGCGACATGCAGAAATCCTTCGCAGCCGTCACCAGATAACGTATCAAATCAGACCGTCATGCAGGAAGCGAAGATTGAGGTGAAGTGAGCGGCTTTCGGTGGGATCGCGTTGCTGAGCGGATTGATTCTGCCGGGGATGGCTGCTCACGCGCTGATCGACGCAGTGGTTTTCCACGACTTGCTTATGCTTAACCTTAACAGCGAGGTAAGTGGGCTCCTCTTGCAATTGCAACTCGCGGACCGCTGCTCTGTCGCTGCGTATTTTGGCGCAAGGGATCGTCGATTCACGCACCGCTCTGACTGTTTTCTCAGCAACTTCAATCGCTCCAGCATTTCTCGAATGGCAGCAGCATTGCACACTCATGTAGAGACGGAGGTTTCCATGCTAGTTAAAGACCTGATGACCAGAAAAGTTAGTTCGTGCCGGCCAGAAAATAATCTGGCGGAGTTAGCGGAGATGATGTGGAACCAGCGATGCGGAGCGCTGCCGATTCTGGACGGCTCAGGAAGAGTCATGGGCATCATTACGGATCGAGATATCTGCATTGCGCTGGGGACGAGGGACATCAGGGCGTCGGATGTCCTTGCACGCGATGTTTCACCTCCGCAGCCCTTCACCTGCAGTTCCGACAACGATGTGCGGGACGCCTTGAGAACGATGGCCAGACAGGAAGTCCGCCGGTTGCCTGTCGTCGATGAAGCCGGCCAACTGGTCGGGATTCTTTCAATTGACGACATCCTCTGTCGCGCAGATAGCGGACATTCAAGTCTCAGTGATCATGAAATCATCAGCGCTATGAGGGCGATGCGGGAAGAGCGAATTCACCCAACGGACGTGCCGCAAGACAGAAACGATTTGGGTTCGGATATCAGAATGCCGCTGAACTACGAGCATGTGAACGTCAGGGACTGAGGCGGCGGAATGCTGTCGAGTTGCGGGAAACTGCCCAGACTAGGTGGAAGGCCTGACGACTTGTGCAATCCCGAAAGGAAGTCTATGCGAGGAGTTCTGTTTTCGTTGGTCGTGGTGTCAGCCGCGGCCTAGGCTGTGACGATGGATAAGTTCAAAAAAGCAATTGCTGAGCTTGTGTCCGCCATTACGGAGAATCAGAGGGCACATGGTGAGACCCTAAAAGACGACGATGCGGAATCGCGCAAGAGATATAAGGATTCCTATGAGCGCGTAAAAGCAGCAAAAGGAGTTTGGAAAGAACTCATTTTTAAACCTGGCTCAGCGGGCAAACAGCGATAACCGACTGTGCACCGCCTGTAAATCTGCGATTCGCGACGTTTGGGAATTCCAAAAAGCAGGCTCACCGCAAGCGAAACCGCCAGGGTAAACACGAGAACCCGCCAGTCAACCGCAACCTCCTCGATGCGCGGAACCTGTAATGCCAAATGAACAGTTCAGCGCGGATAGCTCAAGGATTCCCTGGTGCCGTAAATCGGCCCAATAACTTCGACTTTCTCCTTCAGATCAACGCGCTTCCACTTTCGATGCGTAGTCCCGGCTGTTGCCGCATAACGCCCAGACCGTCGAAGTGGCAGCTTGCCTTGTGACCTCGTCGTCAACTCCCCTAAAACGCCGTTCCAGGAAGGTTGCCGATAACGCTCGTCGTCTGGTTCCTTTTTTTTAGGAAAGCGGTGGCGGTTGTTCCTCAGCATCCAGTCCATTCAGTGACGTGACCGGACGGTCACATCACGGCACGGAGTGAGCACTCTTCCGTTCGGCCGCATTCCCGTCTTTCTTTTCTACGTGCCGGTCACATCACTCAAACTCGGCGAGGCACCCGCGCGCGGCGAGCAAGTGGTCACGACCGGACTCGTATGCCGATTCATGTTCAGTTGGGCGGCCTCGGCGCGCTCGATGTCGAACTGATTACCGGGAAGCCGTAAAAATTACGCGGACGCTGATTCCTGGCAACTCCGCACAACCTGCAATTCCAAGTGCTTCGAGACATTCTCCAGATTG
>PNAJ01000002.1 GCA_003170295.1 Bryobacterales bacterium
TACGTTCCTCGCTCCGGGCGGAGTCGAAGCTGTCGCGATTAGCTTGTGGGATAAAAAGGAGAATGCCGACGCCTACGCCAGGACCGGCTATCCAGAAGTTATGAAAAACCTGAATAAGTTCGTCGAAGGCACTCCGAACGTTCAGACATACGAAGTTGCTAATTCGACGTTCCAGAAGATCGCCGCATCAGTAGCGGTGTGAATCTGAGGCTCATTTTGCTCACAGGCACGGGGCGGGCCGAGTCCGCCCAAAAATCTGAGATCCACGGAAAAGGGCCTAGTACACAATCTAATCTTAGAATGTTTACGAGAACCCCATACGATAGGAAGACTGCCATGGCAATACAAGCAACGCACTTCATTGGGTGATCTCGCGATTATGAAAATCTCATTGGTAACCCTTTCAGCTACCTAGCTTGGGTTATCTACGTGCGTTTTACATTTCAGGGTGAACTGCATGTTCGCAATCATTCATGGGGCTTTGCCTCCGCCACTTAAATGAGTGAGGAATAAAGATGTGTTCAGTACAAAATAAGTTAGCAGCGCAGCACACGACCGCAGAGCTGGCTTATCGTTCCGCCGTTGCTCGAATGAAGGAATCGCGCGGCCAAGAGTTCGAACGCGCTTGGCGACTCGTGGAACGTCGGCGCGCATCTCTTGTACAAGCTCGTCACGTCCTCCGCGAGCATGAACTGGAGCACATCTGCGACATGCAGAAATCCTTCGCAGCCGTCACCAGATAGCCATGGACGACTCTGAATACGCTTTAAGTTACGGGAGATACGAAGTGATAAATAGAAGTCTGTCTCGCCGGTTGGAACGACTCGAAGAACAGATTATGCCGTTGAGCGTGCGCAAAGTATGGCAGATCATAACTGTCAATTCCGACGGCACGAAGGAACCTACCGGAATCACGATCGAGTGGCCTTCGAGGCCGGCGCCGGACCGTCGGCAAGGTACATCGCAGAGGGTCTTCGACAAGTGACGCGACCGGACGGTGACATCACACAAGCACGGAAGTCGCCGGTGTTTTTCTGGTTATTTTCGCCGGTCGTAGAGCGCTTCGTGTCGGCGGTTTATACCAAGTGCCCCATTGGCGACCACAATTTGTGCCGGAGAATTCGCCACTCAGGCTCGCCACCGCACTTCCGCACGCACGGTGGGCCGCCCGCCACTATTACCCTATAAGTAGGCCACTTAAGAGGTTCATAGCGCCGGTAACCTCTTCAAGAAACCGCTCTGAATAAGATTTTCAAATTTCGCGCAGATCGACTGCACAAGCTTTGGATTTTCGCGGAATAGCACGCCGAGTTCAATATTTCGTTCATGTGCAGACTCCGTAAAGTTCGCGGACGTAATGAACGCACTGATGCCGTCCACTAAAATGCACTTTGCGTGTTGGCAGGCAGGCAAATTGAGAGTTTTCTCAGGACCTCGCGTGTCATAGAAGACCGTTGGCTTCCTTGCCCAAGGCCAGTGATACTTCCAAAACGCCTTTGCGGATTTTTCAACTGCCGCGTTTTCATAGATCCCGTTTTTGTCATCTGCGGGCACATTCAAGATGAGGACAACTTCGAGCTCAGGTCGGATTAACCAAGCCTCTTGAATGGGTAGAAACACTTCGTGTCCGTTAAAAACGCTGTAGGTGGAGATCCAGAGCGAGTGGCGCGCCTCGGACAGCAGTTGACGCACAACAACGCTCGTATCACGCACGTAAGGGCCTTCTTCGTCAGGGCTGGTCCACACTAACTGGATTTGGTCGGACACACGCTGCCGCGCCTCGGCGTTTTCGGCGAGGGCAGCGACGGTCATGGCGAGTGTTTCGGGAGTAAACCCCATCCTGAAAAGATGCGTGAACTCATCCGCGAGCGATTCTCGAAGGCCGTGGGGAACCCACTCAGCGACAGAGAACGCGGTGAACGGCGGGGTAAGACGACCTGCCTTTAGGGCGTGGGATATGGATTCCAGGACGCTCGCGGGCAGTGACCGGATCAACCTCATGGGAGAACCAAATCCTCGTCGGTAAAGAACTCGGCGCCAGATGCCCCGACTGTCGCGACCACGAGGGAGCGGTCGAGGTATTGATTAAAGCGCTCGCACGAGGTTTCTGAAATCAGTAAACAACCGTGACAAGCGGCACCAATGAGAAAGCGCTCTTCGAGCGGTTGCTTCGCTGAGTGCTGGGCACAAACTGGATCGTTGGAACAGAGACGACCGAGCTCGACAGCATTGCGGAGATGCAGGTCGATCTTGCGACCGATTTCGACGAGGCCTCCGAGTGTCCCCTCGGAGTCCGGCGAACCAGTGTAAAGCAGAATACCGTAACCGGCTTCTCCGGCATAGACCCGCTCACGAATCGCCGACGAAGAGTATCCGCACTCCAGCGAAACTTGCGTGATAAGCAAGTGCGCCAGCGAGTGGAGCATTATGTAAGGAGCCCCAACGAACTCTGCCTTTGAGTTAGGGTACTGCTTCTTCCACAACTTGAAACCTTCAGCCAGTTCGATTTCCCGATTCGATGCTCGCTGTCGCCACGAGCGAATCTCTTCGGACTTGAAGGAGATGAATACGCCCTCGCCGCGATTTTCTATTGCTGGAACCCATCGGATCTCATCCGCCAGGGCGGCGCGATTTACACCAATCGCAAGTTCTCCATCTATGTCGTTGGTTGCTGGCTCAAATCGTGTGAATCCGATCAGCGAAACGACCTCTCGGCGTCGATGAATGAGGACGACACGATCAATCTTATTCCAGATTGCATTGAGCGGCGGTTCGGGCCGCCAGCGGCGTGCGTAGAAGTCACCTTCAATTTTGTCCTGACCGATTGAATCTGGGCTAGTCAATAGGGTTTCAATTTCTGCATGCTTGATGCTCTTTGCGGGAGCCGCGGACGAGCCGCCGCGGCGGCGGGCGATCTCGGACCAGACGGCTTCGTCGGAATAGCCTTCCAGCGCCGCCGCAACCTTGGCTCGCCTTCGCTCGCTGGGTAGATCATCGATTGACGGCACGTACTGGAGGTGGTCCTCCCAGATTTTTTCGACGGCGCCGCGTAGCTTCTCATCTTCATCCGGAATGGAAATGACGCTTAAAACTTGAGGAAACCAGGCATTCGACGCAGACCGGTTGAGCAGCCTATTGAAAGTTGGTTGCCCTTTCGGATCACGGCAGTTCGGTTCAAAGTTGCTACCTCCGAGCCAGGGCCTGCGCCCACGGCACCAGCTGAGGGCGGTTTTGTCCTCCAGAGCATTGATGAGCTTTTTGCTTTTGCCGCAGTCGCAGCGAATTTCGACTTCGCTGAGGTCTCCGCTTGTTCCCCACTCGTCCAAAAAAAGATCTCTGCGACATGGCTCAGTTCCCTCAGCATGGATGCCATGCACGAAGAGATACCAATCGACGTCTGAGATGTGTCCATTCGGACAGGCTTGCACGAAGCGGATGGGAACAATGTCGTAATTCTTCCGGTCCGGGCCCTGCCATTTCGTCTGGGCGATGAGGTTGCGACGGTGGACCAGCGGACGCGTGCGCTGGCCCTGCGGACCCTTCATTTGATACTGCGCTGTGAACCACTCGGGGAAACGGTAAACGTCAACGCCACTGGGCGGTGCGTCAGGGTCCAGGCTATCGGCGGGCGGTTCGTACATCGTGAGGCCGGGACGTTCCAGCGCGACTTCAATCTTGTGGAGGAGGCGGGGCTCGATGATCTTACGTTTGCGGTCGTCGCCACCCCATTGCCAAGTATCAAGGCCGCCGACAATCGCCGCATGGTGCGGCAGGTCCATTAGTGCGCCTGGGCCAAACACATTGATGATCTGGCCGCGGCGAATCTGTCCGTTAGGGCGCGCCATCAGTCCTGGTCCTCTTCGGGAGCGATTGCACTCCCGTTCAATTCAACTAGCCGGAGGTTGCAGGCAGGTTCAACATCGCGCAGCGAGCGATGTGCCTTGAACTGTGCGGCTCTGCTCTCTATCCGCTCCAAATCCGGGTCGAGCGGATAACGCAACAGATAGGGCCCCGTGCCGTCATCGTATTGCTGGTAGCGAAGCGAGGCTCCGGAATCCTTCTGTTGTTTCGAAATCTTCGCCCAGTCGTCGAGCACGTCTTCCACCTTGCCTCGCACGTCGTCACGCCGATGCTGCAACTCTTTACCGTCCAAAGTTGCGTATTGCTCGACTCTGTGGCCGAAGATATCCACGACGGGTGAAAGGTTCGATCGCAATTCCATCGCGCGAATCGCATTGGGACCTTTGGTCATTCCGGGCCAGCCCTGCCGGCTGAGAGCGACCGCGACTTCGACCAGCCCGCGGTCCAGCGCGCGCGGCGAAAATGGCGTGACGCTGGTCGCTTCTACCGAGCGGTAGAACGATGCGTGCCAAGCCTCGAAGCGTTCGTAATGCGAACGGTCGCGCGGTTTATGAACATTGAGCATGGTGATGATGAGCCCTGGCTTGCCTTCCTCGCGACCCACTCGCGACGTGGCCTGGATGTATTCCGCTGTGGTTTTGGGCTGGCCGAAGACGGCCATCAGGCCGAGGCGCGAAATGTCGAGACCGACGGAAATCATATTCGTCGCAAGTGCAATATCGAGACAATCGGCCTTCGGAAGGAATCCCTTCGCGAGACGATCCTTTGCTTTCGCCACCGCGGCGGTGGAGATTCGCGAGGTCAATTCGACCACCTCTTTGAGGTCGCGTCTCGCAAACAGGCCCGTCGTTTCGCCGACTCGCAGGCGGGTTCCATAGTCTTTCAATCGCGAAGCCACTTCGTCCTCAGCGATGCGACGGCAGCCGCCGAGCTCGCGGAGGCTGTTGAAGTAGCCGGTGAGTGTCATGTAAGGGTCAGCGGGATTCTGCGGGTTGGTCAGGCCGCCGTTGGCGACGAAAGACTTCTGAGCCGCCCCAAGCAAGGCGAGATACGTTCGCAAGAAGATAACCTTCGGTGAGCGTCCTTGCGCGGCCACGCCTGCGTACAGACGGCCCGGCGTCTCCTTTGCCGGCACAGTTATCGCGAAATAGGAATCGCGGCGGTCGGGACCTGGACAAGGGAAAATCTCGACTCCGTTGCGGCAAAAGAGCGCTTTGATTTGGGCTTCGGCTCGGCGCACTGTTGCAGTCGACGCGACTACTTTGGGACGGATGGTTTTCTTCTGTCCGTCCGGTTTGGTCACTTCGCGGCTGCACAGTGCGTCGATGGCGGTCTCGTATAAGCCGACCATTGTCCCGAGTGGGCCGGAGATGAGATGCAATTCGTCCTGGATGATCAGGTCGGGCGGCAGCAGCGGCTCGCGGAGCGGCTGGCCCGCGGTGTTGGGGTCGCATGGACCATAGAAGCCGCTGGCGTCGGCGCGTTCCACTTTACCGAACAGCTTGCCGGTCTGGCCTTCCCAGGGGAGGCTAGCGAATTTATCGACCGTCGCGATCAGGAAGGCTGGCAGCCGGCGATAGATGGGTTCGTCGACAGCGACGATCGGCAGCGGTGTCCCGCCGGAGAACTCGCAACCCCGGTTGACGCAGGTGATGCGCAGATCGAGAGGAGCTCTTTCATCCGGGACCAGATTGAAGGAATTGGACGAAAACTTCGTTCCACACCAGGGGCAGACTTCGAGCGGGATGGGCGAGGTTTTTTGGTCTTGCTTGTATTTGCGCGTGCGGGCGCGGGCGGTGGTCTCGTCTCTCTCTCCGGACTTGCCTATTCGGTTCGGCGTCGCGGCCTGACCGACCCAGAGGCCGATTTCGAAGGGCCATTTGCCGAGCTTGTCGACGTCGTTCCTGCGCTCCAATTCCATAGCGCAGATCAGGGCAGCGCCGCGGCCCAACTGGTCTAGCGTGAGCAGCCGTAGGGTATAGCGCATGATGACGGCGACGCCGCAGCCGCGGAGCGTGCCGGGATTCTGCAGGCGGCGGAGGAACATCGTGAAGGCTGCGAGACCCAGGTACGCTTCGGTTTTGCCGCCGCCGATCGGGAAGAAGAGCAGGTCCACCAGTTCGCGATCGGCGTTTTCCGGCTCCGCCATCGAGGTGAGGTTCAGAAGCAGGAAGGCCAACTGGAACGGACGCCACTTTGGTGGATCCACCGATTCTTTCCTGCGTTGGCGCCCCACGGCTGCCATTACTTTGTTGGCGAGACGGAAGGCTTCGAGCACTTTGGGGTCGGCGAGCTCGTTTACGCCTTGCTCGATGCGGCCGGCGACTACGCTGGCTCTCGACAGCATCTTGGTGGCGACTTCCGTTCGGCGCTTTGCCATCTCTCCGCCTCCGACGGAGACGGACTGCTTTGCGATCCATTCCCGATACGCCTGGACCAGCGGCTCAATGAGCGACTTGGCTTCGGCGACATCCTTGATGGCCGCTAGTTTCTCCATGTCGAGCGTTGCGTTCGGGGGCGGCGCGCGGTGCTCGACACGCTCCACTTCGGCCCGCGGAATCCAGGCGGTTTCGACGGAGTGGCATTCCTCACCCTTCACTGGGACCGCGCGCGCCGACACTCCATGGCCTACGGCGTATTCGAAGGCGTCGCGGTACTGCAGGTCGGCCACGCGCTCGTCGGGGTCGGTGGAAACGATGCCGCGAAGATCGGGGCGAGGAATGAACGGAACGTCGGATTCCAGTTGCAGATTGACCTGAAACACGTAGGCTTCGTCGCGGTGGACGCCGGTGAGCGGATTGCGGTTGTTGACAAGGAAGACGGAAACGGCGCGGGCGCCGGGTGCAACGAGATCGAGGCCGTTGTGAGGCGGGATGGTTCGGACAGAAAGAACCAGGTCCAGGCCGCCGGAGTCTTTGAGCCGGATCGCATCGCGGGTGCTGTCCTTCTGTGGGATCGGCAGAGTCGCTTGCGAGTGACGGGGGATGCGCCGCCAAGCGACCACGGACTCGTCCTTCATCTCCGCCTTGTAGTCGCCCCAGGTGACGGTGGCTTTGATGGACTTGCACTCTGTCGGGATCAGGGCACTCAGCCCCATCGAGGAGGGGAAGGGCGTCTTCCGTGAGGAGGCCGCTTCCGGGGCGGCTTCGTCGTCGAGGCCGGTCTTCGCCGGGATGAGGTCGATTTGTTCGCCGCTATCTTCATCGGTTTTCTCCGGTTTGGCAGCGAAGGGCGCGAGGAAGCCGGTCAGGTACCAACGCAGGGGCGCGGTGTTGCCTGGAAGAATCTCATTTTCGTAGTTGCCGGAGTTGAGTCCGGCCACCGGGCCGACGAGGTCGAGGATGAGGGAGTCTAGAATCTGTTCGCGGACTTCGGCGGAGGTCATTCGATGGTTTCCTGGTAGAGGGTATGCTGGTCCGGTGGCGCGGTCTTCGGCGATTTTCGACGAGGCTTCACCCCAAACGAAACAGGGCCAGACTGCGCTTCTTCCTCCGCCCGGGTGCGGTTCAGTTCGAGCAGGCGTGCCAGCACTTCGTCGCGGTCTTCGTCGCGCCAGCGGTAGCGGAATTTCCTGGGGCGCGTCTGGCCGGACTCCGTATCTCCGCTGTCGTCGTCTTCGAATTCGTGAAAGAACTCGCAGACTGGATTCAGATTCAGCCAGCTGTACGTATCGAGGACCGCCCGGTCCATCGCGTCATGCAGCCTGCGTAGCTCGGTTATTTCGGGCGAGACGTCATTTGGATTATGGAAGTGATTGTAGATCTTGGTAAGACCCTCGTCATTTCGGAGCATAAGGGCGGCGCGAAAGTCGTAGTATGCTCGCCCGGCTTGTTCGAGTAAGCGGTTTCCTTCATAACGGCGCGGGAAGGGAAACGTCTCGAAGCAATCCTCTTTTGCATAGCGTAGGTCGTCTTTCATCGAAGAAGCCTCTCGACGAGTCCACGCCTCATGCAGACGCGATTGGAGGATCGCGAACGTCTCAAGTCGGTCGTCGGCGATCATAACCAACGTGTTCGCAAAAACCTGGTTGGACTTAATAAAAGCGAACGACATATGCGGCGTTGCTCCACAATTGATCCCGAGAACCGCCGCGAGCGGTCGGATTGCTTGATAAAGCTCCGCACGCCCGCGCTCGTATTGCCACCATGGAGCCGTCGAATGGGAAGCTCGGTGGCCCTTAATCTTGTCTTCGACGATCCGTAGCAGGTCTGGCCAGTCTAATGCGACCGGTTGCGGGTAGTCAGGAGCGACGACGCCCTCTTTGAGTTGTTCCCGTCGCGTTTCGTCGCTCAGTTCGAACCAACTGCGGCCTTTTTCGTTACGCCTCAGCGGGAAATTTTCAAAGTTAATTACATACCGATGATGAGATTGGACGGGGCTGTTGTTGACTTCCTCGCCCCCGAGGTAGGGGAAAATACGTGCTGCATTACGCGGGTCTTTCTCGATAAGGCGAAGCATCTCGGACAGGGGCGAGGCGACCCCATCCTTGTCTGTGTCATCGAACGTGAATCCCATCCCAAGTATGATGCTGCCTTGGAAACTCTTGTCCGCGTTCACTAGCAGCGGTGTGGGGTCCTCGTGTCCGCCCGCATGGAACAGGTACGCGGTGATGCAATCGACTTTGCGATCGCCCAACCGATACGGTCCGGCGATCGGTCCTTTCGAGAGATGGACAATGCTGACAATGACTGCCGCAGCAGTGCCGGGCCATGGGTATCGCTTTCGCGCCGCGTAGATGACCCCGTCATGATTGCAGATCCATCGCAGTCCCGTCGAGCGCGTGTCACCCTGGCTAATCGTATTCGTCGCAATCAGCCCGAAGCATCCGCGGTCGCGTAGCAACGTGAAGGCGCGGCGGAAAAAGTGCGCCACCAAGTCTGCGTTCCCGTGCGACTCTTCGTGCAGCATCTTTAGCCAACTGAGATAGCCACTGGCGCTTCCTTTGGAGAGCGTATTCTTTCCAGCGAACGGTGGATTGCCGACCATCGCATCGAAGCCGCCGGTGCGTATCCCACGATTATCCAGTCGAAATACCTCGGGAAATTCAAATTCCCAGTGAAAGGGCGACACTGTTTTCTGCCCCGCCTTCAGTGCGCAAACCGCACCTTGTAATTCGTCGTCAAGTTCAAGATTCGTGACCTGTTCCTCGCCAAGATGAAACTTTTCCGCAAGTTCCTTGCGGCGTGCCTCGCGAGTCTTCGGATTGTCTGCGGAGAAAAAGGCTGCGATAGTCAGATCCCCGGCAAGTCGGAGGTCAATCATTTGTTGTTCCGTCAACGCCAGCTTCTGGGCGAGAGTTTCGTAGGGCGTTTCGTCCGCGGCGTCCAGAATCTGAGCGCGAGCGTTCAGAATGTGACGCAGCCGAGACGGCAGGTCGCGAAGCAGTGCTCCCTCTTCTTTCGGCTGCCAGTGGAACGCCTCGATCTGGTGCGCGGTGAGTCCGACGAGCGAATCGCCGCAGCGGCGATCCAGGCCTTTTCGAGCTTTTCGCCGAGATAGCGGCAAGCTTCGACCAGAAACGCGCCGGAACCCATTGCGGGGTCGCAAATCTTGAGCCCGAGGATCTGGTCCGGCGTTGGATTGTCTCCGAGTTGGGCGCAGACCGGATCGAGCGTGGTCTTCACGATCGGCTGCGTGAGCGAACGCGGCGTGTAGTGCGAGCCGGAGCGGCGGCGCTCCTCGGTGGGCTGGAGATAAATGCCGCCCCCGGGAACCGCGACCGGGTTGGAGTTCTGGTCGAGATACAGCTTCGAGATACGGCGGCGGAGCGCGGCGAGGAGTTCATCGACGGAGGCCGCGGACTTCAATTGCTCAATGGCCTTGCCGGTGACTTCGCAGGCGGCGTTTTCCTTCAGCCACTTGGGACGGTCGGCGGGCTTCTTCGTGAGCAGGTCTTCGAGGTCGATGACGAGATGGTGGGAGCCGAGGCCGATGGAAACGCCGTGGGCGGTTTCGACGGTGAAGCCCATCATGGCTTCATAGACGGAGCCGATCTGTTCGACGTCGAGGGCGCGGTACGAGATGCGCTCGCCGGCAAGATAGAGAAGATCCTGGAGGATGCGGTAAATGATGCCGTCGGAAACCAGCGGCGGATCGATCAGTCCCGCGTCGGATCTCTTCGATTCCCAGGCGCGGCCTTCGAGGAACGGGTAAGCATCGGGATCGAATAGTCCACCGTGCCGCGGCGGCAGACGCCACGAACCATGACCGCCACCATCGTAAAGCAGCCGGGTGAGGGTGATGATCTGCGCCCATGCGCCGTAGCGGCTGTCCATGGTGTCCGGATATTGGCCAGTATCTGCGCGGAGGCGTTCGTACAAGCCGGAAATTGAATAGTTCTGCAGCCAAGTTTCGTCGGAGCCCATCAGGCCGCGGTCTTCGGCGTAGAGAACGAAGACCATGCGCATGAGCGTGGTGAGCATGCCGCCGTAGATGTGGTTGGGGTCATGCCGCAGAGCTTCACCGAGTATCCTGCCGTGGGCTGCGCGGTCGGCCTCCTGAAAGCCACGGACGAGTTCATTCAACGCGCGCAGTACCTGTCCGGCGAGCCGAATGGAAACCTCGTTTTGATAGCGGCGTGAGGCTTCAAGGATGGCCGGAAGGCGCTGGTTTTCGGGACCGATGAAGAGCCGGTCACTGTCAAGAACAAGGTGCAGGGCAGCCAGCATTGGCCAGTTCTGCGCCATCGTCATTTCGTGGATAGGGAAAGTGGCGTGCCCGGAGGACTCTCCCTTCGGAGCGTAGACGAGGCGGATTCGTTCGGGGGAGACGAGAAGGCCGATCGATACGCCGGTTTCGCGAAGAAGACGCTCGAAGCGAGCCTGAGGAGAGGCAATCCAACGGTTTTCCTCAGACTGAAACCCGGCCTTGTCGAAGTTGGTCCCCCAGGGTAGCTCTTCAACGAGGATCAGGTGCTCCGGCTGCCCCTTGCCTCCAAGTACGACCCAAGTGGGCCTTAGTGTTTCTCCATACTCGGGAAGGCGGGCCGAAAGATCGTCGGATGGAGTGGCGAGGTCGGACTCGCGCCAACCCCAGAATTCTCGGGTGAACGCGGGGAAGTTTTTAATGCGCAGGTGGTTGTCAAAGTCTTGGGAGAGTTTGGCGCCGGACAATTTCTTGCTGGAGGCCAACATTATGGCTGAGAACCGCTTGCGCGTTTTTTAGGGCGTGAGGAGAAACAACGGGCCTGGAGATGCGGCAAGAGCTCGGCCACATCGTGGGGCGCAGGTTCCTGTAGCTTTCGTTCGACGGCCTCTCCCACGCGGCGAACGCGGGCAGATTCGAAAGATTTCTCGAGCGCGGCGAGTGTCAGCTTTTCAGTGTCTTCGGCGTAGGGGACGAGCCGGTCCTTCCGAGCAATGGGATCGGTCCACCGGGCAGCGACAACGATGATTTCGTCGTGGAGGCGGGATGCCCCTGGGCCGTAGAGGGAAATCCGACCTAGAAGGACGATGCGGCGGATGGCGTCGTCGGTCTGGCCGACGCAGGCACGAGCGAGGTCGTTGTGGACGAAGCCTTGCGCACGCAAACGACCGAGTAGCCTCTGGACGACGCGGTGTTCGAGATGGAGATGCACCACACTCTCATCTATGTGGGTGGGGGATTGAAAAACGATAGGCCGAATGGGACTTGATGCGCGCCACTCGTAGAAATCCTGATCCTTGGATTTCGGGGCCCGAAGAGCGTCCATCGCGCGGAACCATGCTGCGCCATGAATTTCCGGGAACCGCCACCGGTCGGGGCCGCCTTTCAACGGCGGACAGTTATTTAGTTCCAGGGCGGTGGAGATCGCATTAATGAAATCTGGTGGATTAAGCCCGACGTAATCTTGGGATTCCTCGAGGTAGTCGTCCAGCGTCTCCAGTTCGAGCGAAAGATCCACTTTGCGCTTACGGACAGACTCGAGCTCTTCGTCGATAGATTTGCGGGAAGAGGCGCCGACATCGAGCATTTCAAGCGTGGCAGCCAGGGATGGTTTGAGTCCTCCCGAGAGAAGAGCCTCAATGCGCCGTTCGAGTACGGGTGACAGGCTGCCGAGCTCTTTGCGAATGTTCTCGGTCTTGCGCACGAGTGTGCGGATGACTTGGTCTTCGGGGCGTTGAGTGAAGATGAAGTAGTGGCACCGGACTACCGGTTCGCGCTGGAGCTTACGGTCAATGCGCCCATTGCGCTGTTCCATGCGGGAGGGGTTCCAGGGAACATCGAAATGGAAGAGGTCAGCGCAATAATTCTGGAAGTTGACGCCTTCGCGGGCGGCGTCAGTGGCGATGAGAATGCGGAGCGGGTGGAGTTCGGGCGAGGCATTGAATGCTTTCTTGATCTCGTCGAGGCGTCCGCCACCGGGACCACCCTGATAGGTGGCAATGCGCTCTTCGGCGCGGTCAGTACTCGCAAAGGCGGTTTCAAACTGCTGTCGGAGGTACGTTTTTGTTTCCGTGAATTCCGTGAAGATGAGAACACGGCGTTTGTTCCAGGAACCGTCCGGATTGAGGAGATTTTGTCGAATCCAGGGGATGAGACCCTCCTTACGGTCAGTAAGACGTGGGTCGCACAGGTGGCGTGATTGACTGGCTATCTCGGCCATGCGGTCAAGGATGGCGACCACTTCCTGAGAGATTTCTTGTGATCCCCTGGAGCGTTCGGTTGCGATAGCCACGGCCTGTTCAATCCCTTCAGTGACTTCTTGTTCTGGGCGATCGGCGCGATCGTCATCGGCGTCTGGGGTACTCAGTTCCGTCAGAAGAGTTGCCGTTACCTCGGGTTCTACTTCGGCTTTGGCAGCAAGTTTCTCCATGCTCTTGCGGTGAACCCTCAAAGTGGAGTCAAAGGCCGCGATAGAAGAGAAGAGGCGTTTTTGTAAAGTCGTAATGACGAGGTTGGCAGCGGTTTGCTGTGAGTGAGGGCTGCCTTCAAGGCGTTTATCTCGCGAAGCGCGGTATTGGGTCAAAAGCCGCATCAAGGCGAGTTCGGGCGCTTCTTCGGGCAGTCCCGAAATATCGTGCTGGATGACATCGCGCTTCGGCAAGCCCAAGTCCGGGACGAGTTCGCGGAGTTCATCTTTGAGACGACGGACCATGACCTGGTCGAGTAATCGCGGGTCCTTGATCTGTTCGCCGCGGATGAAGCGCTGGGGATCGAGCATGGCGAGGAGCGCCGAGAAGCTGTTGGAGTGGCCGTTGTGCGGCGTCGCCGAAAGGAAGAGGCGGTGTTCGAAAAGCGGAGTGAGTTCGCGCATGCCGCGAGTGAACTGTGAGTCGATAGCGTAGGCCGATGAGGTGGCCGGGGCGGCATGGTGCGCTTCGTCGAGGACGAGCATGGAGCCGGAGCGGTGATGGTCGAGCCAGTCGCGCAGAGGCGAGGCATATTGCTCGTCGCGCAGTAGGGAGTGGGAGACGATGAACTGCGAATTGGTCGTCCACGGGTTGATCGCGTAACCGCGTTCGCGGCGGCAATTGAAGAGATAGTCTCTGTCGAAAATGACGAGCTCAGGCCGAAGCGAGTCTCCATTTCGCTCTGCCACTGGGTGACGAGAGAGGCCGGGCACGCGATGACGATGCGCTTCACCTTCTGACGCATGATCATTTCGCGGAGAATGAGGCCGGCTTCAATCGTTTTGCCGAGTCCAACGTCGTCGGCGATGAAGAGGTTGACGCGCGGCATCTGGAGCGCCTTCTTGAGCGGCTCCAACTGGTAGGACATGA
>PNAJ01000111.1 GCA_003170295.1 Bryobacterales bacterium
GCACGTCGGCGGTGTGGATCGCCCGCGGCTTCTCCAGAGCACCTGGCCGGATTGAGGGTCATGACCATCTCTCAGATTCTGCATTCCGGCAGGCAGCGGGCAGCGGTGGAGCACGGGCAGCATCTCAGGCCGAACGGTCCGTGAACTTCCGAAACATACGCCGTTGCTCGCTCCAGTCGATGCGGCTGACAATGCGGCGAAGGTTTCTCTCGTTGAGTCCGTTGATGGGTGGCAGAAGGAGTATCTGTTCCTGAATGTCGGGAGCGAGGTCGACCAGCTTCATGATCTGTGTCATGCGGGCTCGCGTCACACGGCCAAGGCGGGCCAGTTCCGCATAGTCACGAATTGTTTGATCCTGCACCAGTCCCTCAAACCGGATGGCGAGTGCCATAAGCCGGGCGATCCTGGGAATGGAGGTGCCGATACTTCCGTCATCGGGGCGCTCTCGGTTGGATGGTTTGCCTGCGCGAAAATCAACCGCGTAGGTGACTTCAATATTGCCGCTCATGCCTGCGCCTCCGGTCCGACCGCTGGATGGAACCGGATGGAGATTTGTTTGGCGGCCCCGTCATAACCAATCCGCTCGACCATGGCTTGTATCGCCTGGACTTGCCGCACGCGATCCATTTGTTCCCAGATAGCAACTCCAACAATTCCTGACGACCCTTCTCTGATACGACCGAGCACCGATTCCTCGATGGCCCGCGCCGGAAGCGATTTGGCGGGACACACCGCCCAGCCTTTCCGCTGCGCATTGAGGCACAGATAATAAGGATACTTGCGACCGTTCTTCATGGAATACGAGTACACCATCCGCGTGGCGCACGATTCGCAATAAAGCAGTCCGCCCAGCAGAGCGAGATGTTTGTTCCTTGATCTGCCGCGCGCTCCTGCCGTGCGCTCCGGGATGATATTCTGCACGCGTTCCCATGTTCCGGGCGCGAGAATGGCGGCGTGTTCACCGGGGTAGGGTTTCCCGTGGTGCCGGATGCAGCCCGTATATATAATGTTGGTCAAAAGCCGCCGCAGCGAGTTCAGGTCAAACGGGCCGCCCGGGTGGAACCGTCCCGCCTTTGTGGACCAACTCTTGAGCTGCCAGCCCATTCGCTCGATTTCCTCCAACGTTCGCAGCACGGAACGATGCTTTTCGAACAGCGCAAAGATGGCCCGTACGCGTTCGGCTTCTTCTTCGTTCACAACCAAGCGTCCACCGCTCGGGTGTACGTCATAGCCCAGCACCGGATAACCTCCGGTCCATTTCCCCTTCCTCCGCGCCGCCGACATCTTATCGCGGGTGCGCTCGCCGATCAGTTCCCGCTCGAACTGCGCGAATGATAAGAGAATGTTCAGCGTCAGCCGTCCCAGTGACGTGCTGGTGTTGAACTGCTGAGTGACGGCCACGAAGCTGACTTTGTGCTTCTCGAAGACGCTCAGCATGCGGGTGAAGTCCAGCAGCGACCGGCTCAGTCGATCGACTTTATACACGACAACACAATCTAGCTCCCCCGCTTCCACCGCACGAAGCAGTTTCGTGAGCGCTGGACGGTCCATGTTGGCACCGGTGAAACCGCCGTCGTCATAGCACTCGGGCAGCGCAATCCACCCTTCGCGCCGCTGGCTCTGAATGAATGCTTCGGCAGCCTCGCGCTGCGCGTCGAGCGAGTTAAAGTCCTGATCGAGTCCTTCCTCTGTCGATTTCCGAGTGTAGATCGCACACCGCAGGCGCGTGATTGGCGGCTTCGGAACGTCCTGATTATTTCTTCGCATGCTTCCGCTCCCCACCAGTCGTTCGCGTCAATCCGAAAAAAGCCAGCCCGTTCCAGCGCGTACCTGTGACCGCAACCGCGATCGCGCTGAGCGAGGTGTACTGCTGGTTCTCATACCGGAATCCCTTCGCTAGGACCTCCACCAAAATGGTTCGCCCTTTCCACTTCCGGCTGAGCATGGCTCCTGGCAGCGGCAGCCGGCGATCCTTTTGCCGGTTCCCTCCGGTCGTCTCGACCGGCTCGCCGCCGACGCTGAAAAAGTCTCTCGGCGCGATCATTCGCAATTCGGCGTCCTGCGCGATCTCGTTCGCCCTCCCGCGAGCTCGTTCAGAAAGATCGCCTTCCGCCAAGGCCTGCAGCCGCCAGGCAATCCGCCGAAACAAGTGTCCCCGATGCCGGGATCGCGCTTCCTCCTGAAACACCTCTCGAAATTTCTCTCTGAGGCCCGTCATACTCGCCCTGCGCAGACGCTCAATTTCCATCAATACCGCGTTGTCCATCGTTGTTTTTCCTTCTCCATAACCGTCAACCACAGTCACATTCACGCTCGTTGTCGCCCCACAAGCAAGGTTCTTCTCAAGAAACATTCCTCAGAAAAAGAAACGCCGCCAGGATGAGCCCGGCGGCGTGAATGGAAGGCGATGATCCGCCTTATTTAACGCGATACGTGCGCTCCTTTTCGTTCGAACGGAAGGACTCGACGTTCAACCCCAGCTTCTTGATCAGAGTCCCACTGACGAAGCCGCGCACCGTGTGTGCCTGCCAACCCGTCAATTCCATGATCTCGGCAAGGGTCGCTCCGTGTGAGCGTCGCATCAGATCGATCACCTCGGACTTCTTGCTGCCCTCGCGGGCCACACTGACCGGATCCTTCGCGGCAGGTCGCGCTGTGTGGCGTCGCTTGCTCTTCGGTGCGTCCTTCTTCCGCT
Source organism: Bryobacterales bacterium (assembly GCA_003170295.1). Lineage (GTDB taxonomy): Bacteria > Acidobacteriota > Terriglobia > Bryobacterales > Bryobacteraceae > Palsa-187. The sequence continues at coordinate 2,696 of PNAJ01000111.1, forward strand.
TCCCCTTCGCGCGGGCGACGTGCGCCGCCGGTTTCGCAACGTTCGCCAACAGAACCTGGATCGCATCCCAAATGCGCGCCACTGCTGCCTTGCGGTCGGTGAATCTCTTCACCGGCTTGAGCGTGGCGAACGGCGCGACTCCGGCGAAGCTGTTCCAGATTTCGACCGGGCGGATGCGAGGCCAGGAGCCGACCAGCTTGGCCAGTTCCTGAGGAGAGCCGAAATATTCGGCAGTGTGAATCTTAGCGGCTCGCGCTTCGACAGGGGAAGCGAAGGCCGTGATGTTATTGCTTGCGTCAATCGTGAAGGTGTTCATAGCGACACCATTCATGGCTCTGTTCTCACCAAAAGCCAAGTCAATTCTGCGATGGGCCACCAGAATTACGGAGGGCACCTTCACCAGCATCACCAGATAGTACAGCTGGAATCTCGCCCATCCCCCCAACCAACACACCTGCCAATCGCCGAACCGCGAGCCGTACTCGACCGGCGTGCGAAGGCGAAGGAATTTCGTTTCCATCTGCATGTGCCCATGACTCACTCTTTCGGGGCCAAAACGCAACTAGATTAAGGCACAATTTGGGTGGATCGGAAGTGCCGCACCTATCGTCGCAGCCGCGATCGGCATCTCGCCTACGCAGTTTTTGATTGCAAAAGCGAGATGCATTAAAGTGATCATTCCCGATCTGGATGGCGATGTTAACCAAGCGTGCATCGGTTCGAATCCTAATCGCCGAGCCAAATTAATCGACGACGAGTTCTCTCGGCCTTCCGGTTTACGGCGCGACCACCAGTACCCCTCAAAATGGCCATACTTGGGGGGAAGTGACTCTCTCAAAAAAGAGAGCTGTGGAAATGCCGGGGCCATTTGCATCATTCGAGCGGCAGCCGGGGCGAAAAACTCGCTTCAACTGCCCATCCAGAGGCGGACATTTACAACTCGAAGTATTCGAATGGCCGTATCCGGCTTCGCGGGAGCACGACCATTGTTTAGGTGATTTCGAAACCGAGTGCGAATCTCAAGAAAGTACTCTGTAGACGATTTTGCGTTTAACGCTCGATGATGATTCCTCCAGCCGGGGGATCGGTGTTTTCCAGGACGGCGGATTCGATGCGCTTCTGTGGATTAGGCAGGATGGGCTGAACCGCTAGTGGCGGGATCGGCGCGTCAACCTCTCCGTGATCATCTAAAGGAAGTAGGTCGATCCAAGTCGTGCAAGCGAGCACCGTAACCAGAATCACGACCGATAAAATTAAAACCGGCAGGATACCGTGAACAAGTTTGCTATACACTTGCGGCATTATACCTTAGAAGCGCTTTTGGACTTGCAGCGCGCTAACCGTCCCTCGGCCACGAGCCTCGCAGAGGTGCGGGTCGGTTGCTGTGAAACAACGGGGAGGCCTGACGCCGCCAACGGAGACTCCTTGCCAATTCGCCTGACTGCGCTGGCGACGGCTACTCCTTGGCTCCGGCGAATCCGCAACGGAGACGCCGAAAACCGCACCGGAACCCGCCGGTTTGAATATCGGCAACCCTTTGACTTGTTGGCGGTTGCGCACCAGGAAGCCGAGGCGCTTCAGCGGAAGAGTGGAGCGAAAAAGGCCAAAACTGATAACTGGCTCCCCGCACATGATTCGAACTTCGATTCACGGCAATTTAAAGCACTTTGCAGGACCAACGTTACGGGCAACCTTCAAATCGCCGGTGGAAATCACCTAAATGACCTAGTTGATGAAGGCGGACTGGACGATAGACGAAGATGCCATATTCAGCTAGTATCCGGAAGACTGAAACGCGGCGGCACACCCGCCATCCCTTGAACGGCATGATTCGCATCCTATGGGAGGATAGCGAGGGTCGGGAAAGAGTTTCCCATGCGAAGATCGTGAACGCGTCCGCGAGCGGAGTGAAGCTGCGGCTCGATGAAAAAATCCCAGTTCGCTCATACGTCGCGTGTAACGACGCGGCGCTCGGCATTGTCGGTAGAGGATCTGTTCGGTATTGCATCTTCAGCAAAGGAAAGTACGATATCGGTTTGGAATTCGGAAGCGGCAGCGGTTTTCGGGAAAACAAAGCGGAGATATGATTCCTTACCATCTCCTGATTTTTGCGGGGACTGGATATTATGCGGGACTCAGTAAGTCCAGACGGAAGCCGGGACCGGGATGGGAGCGGCCGGGATCAGAGTAGCCACGGAGACATGAGGCCAGGTGAGGGGGCCGAGGCGGCGAAACGATAAACGTCGCCCATATCGTGAAGTTTGTGGAGCAACCCGACAACATTGAGATTTTTCTTTCGGACGGCAGCAGCAGGAGCCTCATCGATCAGAAAGCTATCAACAAATTCATTAATGAATTGAAAGAAGGAATGATCTTCACGTATTAATGCCGCGTGTGTATTACGTGCGCGAAAGCCGCTCACTTCACCTCAATCTTCGCTTCCTGCATGACGGTCTGATTTGATACGTTATCCATTACCGAGTACTGTAGCGTGTAAATTCCCGTCTTCACGCCTGACGGGATCGGAAGCTGACCGCGGACATGTATCCAATAGGTCGGCGGCCGGTAAAACTGGGATTCGCTGAGGTCGAGAAAGTCCGGCTGGTCCAGCGTCACTTTCCCGTCCGGGTCGAGAATCTTCAGACTCATGTGGCCAGTTGTACGGCCATCCCGAAATTGAAGACCGAACACATTCGAACTCATGTAAACCGTGCCACCGCCTTCAAGCGTGGGCATGGATTCCGCAGGCCCGTTTTCGGAGCGCGAAAGCTGGAAATCCCGAAGCTCCAGCCCGCGCGGGGGCGCCACCGCGGCAGCATTCACTTCAAAAGAGGGCCTCAACTCAAGATTTGCTTTATCGACTTCGTCATGAACCTTAATGCTGATCTTGTATCTTCCCGGAGGAGCAAACGACGGCAGTTCCATTCCCAGGCTTCCGTTCACGGGCTGTCCGCGGTCCAGGGGTCCATTGAATCGGAGCGTCCAGGGCTCATGGGTCGCCACGCCGGCCGGATCTGATGTGGTCAACTGGAAACTCAGGTGCGGAGCCTTTTGCGCGTCTCTCGCAAATCCCGCTATGTCGTATTTGAGAAAAACCCGATCGCCCTGTCTAAAGACTGCATTCGGATGAACTGCTCCGCCCTTACCCTCTGTGAATGCGAAATTTCCAGCTTTGAGACGTCCGGTCGAGACTGTTGGGATCGTCGATGGAAGTGCAGCAAATTCGCCAGTCACCATTTCCGGAGCGCCACGGTGAATAACGTAAGCCGCCGCCAGCCCTCCCACCAGGACCGCGAGCCACACCAGCGCAGCGAGAATGCGTACGGGCTTTGAGATGCGGCTCTCGACGACGACCGTGCCGGCCAAGTGGTCGCCTAAGCGCTGTCGAGTCTTTGAAAGGATCGCGACGAAAAATCCAACCAGATAGACGCCAATGCCGTCGATGATCCTCAGGATGTTTCGGAGCAGTGACGCCCGTATCCCGCATGGTGCGCCGGTTTTCCGCCGCACTTGTATCCCTGCGATGGCTTTACCTAAAGTTGAGCCGAAGAGTCCTTCGGCCAGCCAGAAGTACAAAAATCCGGCAATGCACGTGATGGCGATCGCGACCACCGCGGGAGTGCCGTTGAGAGAGAAACCGCTATCGGTGACGCCGCCTAGCTGGGCTGCGGTCGCCATCCCCGCCACCGCAAATACGATCCCGACGAAGATCATGTCGAGAATCGACGCGACCACCCGTTCGCCCATTCCCGCCAATCCAAAACCGCCGATTAAAGGAGCTGGACTCCCCACATCCTGAATCGGCACCGCCGGTGGGGGCGGCGGCGCGAATGCTGGGACCGGCGCCGCAGCCTGAAAGGAGACTGCCGCTGATAAGGGCGCCGCGGCTTCGAAGGGAGCTGCTGGCGGGATCGGAACAACGGCTTGCCCCGAAGTTGTCGGCTGCACGGGAGGCGCCTCGAATGAGGTTGCTGATTGAATCTGAGTGGCTTGAACCGGAGCCGCCTGGACGACGGGCTTTCCACAGTTCGCACAGAAGCGTCCGCCCTCCGCGACTGGGTTGCCGCAAGAACTGCAGAACATATTCATGCCTCCGTAACCGGTTCCGAGGATGTCTATCGTGGTTCCGGTTAGGAGGAGTATACAACTATTTATTTCGATTGAGATGGTTGCCGGATTGTGGACGAGTGGTCGGCTTTGCGACCGGAATCGTGAAGCGACCGCGAGGAACCCGAGAGAAGTATCGATCAGGAGAAGCGGCGAATCGCGAGGACCGGGTCGACCGCGAGGACCCGGACGAGTGGAAGCCGGAGCGGGTTGATTCTTGAAGTGGTGAGGCCGAGAACTGGTTCGCGCGATTGTGCTCAAACCGTTTCTGCAATAATTGTTGACGGTACAAAAGGCCATCCAGAACTGTTCTTCTCTCGCGGAATGAGGCTCATCGGACCATGTCAGTATTGTTGGAAGAAACTAAAAAGCGTTTCCTCGGATCGTTGCTTGACGATGTCCTCGGGTACTGGCGCATCTATGATCGTCTGAAATTGAAGGTTTTGGCGCAGACCGGAGATAAACGCGTCGAGTTCAGTACTGAAAACGAATTCTGGTACTCCATCCTTGGAGATCGCTTCTCAGGATCCAAACCGGACAGGTATATTAACGTGCGGTCGGGCCAAGTGGTGAGATTCAAGAATTGCTTCGCGTCCGAATGGGTTCCGAAACTCCCGGGCCGCCTCTGGACAAATGAGGGCGCGCAAGACCTGAAGGAGGGGCTGCGGAGGGTTGCTCACGAATTTAAAGAAGGCGATCAAGTACACGTCATACTTGATCCTTATGCGGTGCTGGTTGCAGAGAACGGCCTGGAGGGGGTAACAGTATATTGCCAAGGCTCGCGATGCTCGCCCATTTGAAGATATGCCGCGCGAACCGTCATTGCCGCGCGAGAACCATGGCCCTGGATCCGACAACTCACCGGATCTATCTCCCGTCTGCTGAATATGAAGCGGGAGCGAATAGCGGGCGGACGCAGAAGACCGGCACCTTCAAGATTCTTGTCATCGCGCGTCGGGCCGTAAAGTGACTGCAGGAGCGATCTTCTCCGCAACAAGGATTGAGGGGTAACGCCAGCCTGATATCGGACATTGTCGGCACTTGCGACGGAGTCCCCATGCCCAGCCTCTTATTTATGGACCTTTCGCAAACTTTGCATAACAAAGCCCACATGCTCCGGTTTCAGCATCGTGGTGACAAGCATACAGTTGTTGTAGAGCGAGTGCAACTCTCCGGGCATATCCGTCTATGCGATGAACCGCCCTCAAAAGATGGAATGGAATTGGTGCGCCGCCTGGTGGCTCGGATCGACCAAAACCGCTCCAACCTCACGGATGCTGGACGATTCGCCAGAGGTAAGGAGATGTGGCGCTGGCGAAAAAATACGAATCTGAATCCAGCGAACAAAAGCATCGAGGTTCGGATCGAGAGGGCCATTGTACGATTGCTTGGCGACGATTGGGTGAATCAAGTGCCAACGGCGTCAGGTCTCACAGCAGCAAGCGAAGGGCGACGCAGTCTTGATCTTGTTCATCGACACAGCGCAGTAGAGTTCGACTTCATCGAGTTGAAGGCGCTTCGACCTGAACAACGCTCCAGCGGCCATCAGTCTCCGCTTTTTGCCGCTATGGAAATACTCATCTATGGTTTGATCTTTCTCTACTGCAAGGAGAACCGTGGCGACTTATTTGCGGACTCGACGACTCAACGGCCCATTCTGGATGCGGAGATCGTTCATCTGGAAGTCCTGGCAACTTCAAACTGTTATCGCCGCACCGAAAGGGCCGAACCGTTTCGCATAGGTTGGCTGAATCAACTGATTGTTCAGGGATTGACAGAACTCAATCGACATTCCGAAGCATCGGTGTCGTTCAACTTCACATTTAGACAATTTCCCGAGGGTTTCAGTTGGACCGAGGCGGATCACCATCAACTTCTCACCTGCGATCCTAGCTCGGAATGCTTGACAGCCCTACGGCATAAAATACAAGCGGCTATCGAGAACCGTGAGTGCGTGATGTTGGTTTGAGACGGAATGCCTCGTTCACGCAACTCCGATTGCGCCGTAGCGCTTGTCAACGTATTCCACCCAAGCCGGGTCTGCCCCACTCTGGACCAAGAGCGGAATCAGGTCTTCGGTGACTATGGATTTGAACCGATCATGCTTGGCGATGGTACTCCACACTTCTCCAACTGTTGCGCCCGGTGCGACCTTTTGAGAAAGCGCCAGATTCAGCAAACCCTCATTTGCTCGTGGAGCGATGTGTAGCACGGACACAGCGTCGGCATCCATTTCTCGCTCACGCTCCATCGCAGAGGCGAGAAGTTGCTGCCTCATGAATTGGTAGATCGGGTTGAAAAAAAGGTCTTCAAAGCGGACGCTTCCGAGCGAAATCTGGCAACCGCTGGCGCTTAGATGCGGTCGATAGGTAGCAACCCGGTCAGTGCCGCTGCTGCTGATGCGCTGATACTTGGCCTTTTCGTCACTCTCGCAATATTTCCATTCCGCAATGACGACATGGATTTTGTTCTCGACGGTGCGGAAACGGAACATTACGTCAACGCTTGTGCAATTCTGTCCCCGGCTCCCCCACCGTTCGTTCAAATAATTCCTTTCTCCGATCCACTCGAAGGTGACGTATGGCTGTCTGCCACTCGTCAATGGCGGTTCCAACTCGCTCGAAACTGGCAATACTTCAGCGAGGTCTGGATAGAGATTGGACAGCCAACTCTTGAGCGCCACCGGATCGTCGGTGAATGGGAAGAAGCAATTCAGGCACGCTGTCTGTGAACTGACGATGCTGGTGTCGCACGAACCGCTGCCGTGCCATTTGATTTTCCTCGCCTTGAAGAATTCGAGGGCATCTTGGCGGAAGCCGTTGTAGATGTTCTCCTCCTCGAATCCGGCGTCGAGGTGATGATGATCTCGACACAACGATTGACAGGCCGCTGGCGAGAACAATTCCGTTCTTAGGCCATAGATTCGTGCAGCTTCTCGGGTGCGGAAATCGGAAGACGCTCTCAATGGGGAAGGCATCGGTTGGAAATCGTCGGAATTGCAACTATTCGATAGGTTGCCACACTGCGGACAGACTATCACGGTTCGATCTCGTTTCTACAACCGAACATACCCGGCAGGAATCGTTTGCTGCGAAGAAAGACCCCAATGCGTGAACCCAGAAGCAGTGGTGTAAGTCCTGCGAATTTCAACGATCCGGCCATCGGGCAACACCACGATGTTCGGATCGGACGCTGATATACGCTCGTCCGCACGCTTCAGGGAAAAGTGATATCCGCATTCCCGGTTCCACCTGCGGGTGTCGCCAGCCAGATTTCCTTCATGGTTCCGGTTTGCAGTGGCGACGACGTAGTGATCGCCCGAGACCGTCTGGACCACGACCACGCCGTATCCGCCATCACGTACCAGAAGAATTAAATGTTTCAGCCGTTCGCCTTCAGCTTCGCAGATGGCAACGGATTTGTCGGAGTTGAGCAGGTTCGTAATGTTGGATTCGAGATGCGAAAGGATCATGTGTGTGCCTGTCGTTTTGACGTATTGCCATCTTTTTGCGTTTCCATTCCCCCGGCGAACCACGATTTCGGATCGGCGCACCCGTCCCGATGTGCATACAGGAATGCCTGGTTTTCAGAGATTGCCGCCGCCTTCCCCGAAACGGTATATCGCCGCAGCCGAAAATGCGCCGCTGATTCGTTCATTTGGCTATCTCCAGGACACAATCCAGCCGATCCCGATCCCGTTCACGGCTCCAGTCGGATATCCTATATCTCCCGCCGCTACACGCTTGGCGTTTCCGGTTTAAGACATATATGAACGAACCGCTTCCAGAAACCCATCCACGTCGTCTGGACTATACAACGTGTAGCCGAAGAACCCGCCGCTACCGAACAAGCGTATCGCTCCTCTCATGTCGTCCTTAGTGATGCGTCTCGCCTCCCGAACACTCTCAAGTGGCACATCGGCGTTGCCGATCAGCCTCTTCACTATGAGGTCACGACCGGATATTACGTATCGCCTCGGAGAATAAGCGAAGCCGAGAATCGGGATGAGAATCATGAGGACGCCGACAAAGATGATGTGAACCACAGCCGTCAGGACAAGAATCCCAACGATCACGACAGCCGTGAGGATTTCCGTCGTCAGGTCGTAAGAGACGGAGAATTCGTTGGATTGGGTCGGCGTCACGGAGTTCATCTTACATCTGATGCAATTGGGAAAATGTAGCGTGCTCGGCTGCTATACTTCCGGGCGTGACCGAGCAAGCGATAGTGGACCTCTTTGCCAAGGCCGCAAAACCACGCCTGATGGACCTGCTAAAGCTGAAGGTCAGGCATGTCTACAAGACAACGCCGGGGGATGCAAAATCCAAGATAGTGATAGATGGCTCGGAAGTCGTGTTCAAATCGATCAGATCGGCACAGCCCTACAAAGAAATCGGGCGCTTCTTGGCCGAGGACAAAATCATCGGTTTCGTTGTGAATCCGGGCCTGTTGCCAATCGTCAAAGCAATTTCGATGGACCTCCGTGGAAGGAAAATGTTGGTCACCCGAAGGATACAGGCCAGAGATGACGACAAGGGTATCGTCGCCCATCTCGACCATTTTGGAATTCGGATCATGTTGCGTGTCGATCCCGTTCGCAATGAGACCGAGGTCGTTTGGGAAGCTCTGTACGGGGTTGCGTAAATGAGACCGCCGATTGTCGGGTTCGCTCCATGTCGTGGCGAACAAGCAGCGGCACCCGACACCATTTCCAGATAATCACGAGTTTTCGATTTGCGGGCAACCGCTGGGCGGGCGACTTCAGAAACGCCTTTGTTGGTGGTCAGGGGTAGAGGTTTGGCCCCGGGAGTATTTACCGTTTCCCTTCGTTCGTGAAATAATTCCGTGTGATGGCGGCGTTCAGCTTACAGGCTCGTTTGCTACGCATGTGCACGGCGCACACAGCATCGAATAGGACATGAGCTATTTCAGCGCACCAGACGACTACAGGCGATTCGCCTATGATTTACGGAAAACATCAAGATACATCCACTCCGAAGCCGTCAAGCAGTTCTTGCAGGCTGTCCTGGATACTTGCGCTTCAAGAGGCCAGATCATTAAAAAGGGCCATATCTTCTACCGGGCACAAAGAGGATGTATCGAAAAGCCTCTCAAAGCGGCGGATTGCGTAATCTCTCCAAGCGGAGAGGCTGCACTGTTTGCTGACGAACCTTGGTTCATCGAGAATCTAAAATCGGTTCGCCCTCACTCCACGAGCCGTATGTTGCCTAGAAAGGATAAGAGCACAGAGGGAAGGGCCAATCCGAAAGGAATTCCGTGCCTTTATCTTGCTTCAGAACCATCGACCGCCCTGAGTGAGATGAGGCCATCCAACGGTTCCACGCTTACACTAGCGACGTGCAAAACGACTCGGCGACTCACATTGGTTGACTGTTCTGCTAATGGGGAGTGGCCTGATATTCTACTAAACAAGCCAGCCGCCGAACCCTTTGAACTGTTGGCATGGCACAACATCAATTCGGCGTTTTCAAATCCGGTGGAACAGAGCGATGACTTGGCCGATTATGTCCCCACTCAAGTACTCGCTGAACTATTTCGAACTAAGGGATATGACGGAATCTTCTACAAAAGTGCAATCGCCTTGACGGGCAAGAACGTGGCTTTGTTCGACATCAACAGCATTCGTATCACAGAGCGGCGAGTGTTTCACGTGAAAGAGGTTCGCTACGGCTTTGAGCCGGAAAAGCTCATCCCTCTGAGTAAGAAGAAACAGCGGAACGTCTAGAACCAGCGTGGCCTAGCAAACACTGTCGGCAGTTTTTGACCAAATACTACGGGAAGCGTGGTGGGAATACGCTGGTGACCGGATCGGCGGCATTGTGGACGTCCGTCAGCTATGTGCCGCGCCGAACCTGCTCGACAGATGAATCATGTAGGAACTCAATCTTATCGAACTTGTACTATTGGTACGTGACAGTGCGCGCGGTTCTGATTGTCGTATCCTTTCCTGCACTGTTCGCCCAGCCAGGTGCCCAAGTTTCCAATAAAGACTCGTGGGCTGACCTGCGCGCCAAGAATCCGCCCGGCCTCGAACTTTCCTTACGACTGACAGCACAGCACCCGTACCACAGAGGCGAACTGATTCCTGTGGAGGCCACTGCGCACAGCATGGCATCGAATCCAGGTCAGGCGCCAGTTCAAGAGATTTGGCAATTTAGTGGATTTCTGCTCGATCCTGCTGTCGATTGCGGCTCTCTTCAGAAACCCTGCTTCGGGCATTACGGCCCGTTCAGCGGCAATCGGCCCGAGATGGGTATCGGCCAGCGCACGGGCCCCACAAGTTTGTTTCTGAACGGCTTCCTTCCGCTGCTGCAACCAGGCCGCTATCGTGCTGCGATGCTGCTCCGGAAAGAGGTGCTGCTGAATAGCGCCGCGCTGTCCAGAACGTTTGGCTACGCGGACCCGCCTCAGTATGCGGTCACCAGTCCGGTAGAGTTCGATGTGATTCCATCTTCGGGGTTATGGATTCAGCAGACCATTGCGGGCGCGATCGCAACGCTGAAGAATGCAGATCCGCAAGCATACGAGTCTCGCAGAACGGCGTCGGAGCAGCTTCGCTTCCTGGGCACCTCCGACGCCTGGAGAGCCGGGGCGACTCTGCTTCCTCTGGACGAAACAACTATGCTGCAAGGGCTCGCCGCGAGTAACCAGCCGGCTTGGGTCTGCAATCTACTGCAGGCCCGAATGTCCGCACCGGATCAGTCCGTTTCTTCCGGATACTTCTCCACGATGGTCCAAGTCTGCACACAAGTCCAGGTTCCGCCGCCGCCTCTGCCTGTTACGCCTATGCGTCCCGTTCAAGCGGTAATCGCAACGACTCCGCCGGTGGCAACCGCCGTCACCCAGCGCAGTCCGGAGATGCTGGCCTATTTAGAGAAGGCTGGTACTTATCGTGATGCTCTCGTAAAGAGGTCGGCGGCCGCTTTGGCGGCGAGCTTGCCACAGAAACAGCCGGAGCCGTTAGCCGCCGCATTCAGTACTCTCCTCGACCAGATTCAACAGTCGCGGAACGCTCGTCCGCCGCAGCCAGCACCGGATTGGGCTGGCGGCTTAACGCGCGAGTTCGTCCGCTTCGCAAATAAACTCAGCGGCCCCATGTACAACCAGTCGTTGAGCTCCTTTGCGTTCACATTTCACTCGCGCGAACTGATCCCGCTCCTCGAATCCGTTCTTGACGGTTGGAAACCGGGCCATTACTACGAAGCGCCGCGAGGCGCGCTCATTTCACTCTACAGAATCGACCGCCCGAGAGCCCAGGCGCGCATTCTACAAGAATTGTTGGAGCCAAACACCTGGCTCGACCCGCAGCTTCTGAATCTTCTGCCCGCGAGCGCTGTACCCCCAATGGACGACGCTCTCATTGAAGCGCTTGCGCGGGCGCAACGCCCGGGCGGTTGGAACCCGCCGTTGATCATGGCCGCTCTCGCGAAATATGGGACCCCGGAAGCCGCGCCCAGGCTGAAGGCAATCTACGAATCGCAGCAGCAGAAGTGCCAACCCGAATTGATGGCCTATTTCGTGCGCACGGAGCCGGACTACGCGGACCGTGTCTTTCATAGCCATCCATGGGACATGCAGGTGGACCCG
>PNAJ01000057.1 GCA_003170295.1 Bryobacterales bacterium
GTGCAGATGTTCGAGGTCGCTTTCTCGCGGCGAATATGTTGTTCGCGGGTTTGCAGCGCCATGCGATACGCGGTGTTGCCGCCGGCGTCGACCGACACACCGATCACGCGTCCAGGCACTTGGCGCACGAACTTTTCGCGCGTCGCGAAGAACGCCGCATGAGGGCCGCCGTAACCTAGCGGAACTCCGAAGCGCTGCGAATTTCCAAATACGACGTCCGCTCCCATTTCTCCTGGCGGCGTGAGCAACGTGAGGCTCAACAGATCGGACCCGACCGCGACCAAGACGCCGGCGCGCTTTGCCTCCGCGATGAATCCGCGGAGATCGTGGACCAAGCCCGCTTCATCTGGAGTTTGGAGGAGCGCGCCGAAACATCCTGTCAAATCCGCATTGCGCCAATCGCCAATCGCCAGTTCGATGCCCAGAGGCTCAGCGCGGGTGCGCAACACATCGATTGTTTGCGGGAAGCAGTTGTCGGCAATGAAGAATTTCGAGGTGCTTTTCGAGTGAACGCGATGAAGCATTGTCATCGCTTCGGCCGCGGCGGTCGCTTCATCGAGCAGCGATGCGTTGGCGACCTCCATGCCGGTGAGATCGCGGACGACGGTCTGAAAATTGAGCAGGCCTTCCAGGCGGCCCTGCGCCATCTCTGCCTGATACGGGGTGTAGGGCGTATACCAGCCGGGATTTTCGAGCACGTTGCGCAGGATCACGCTCGGCGTGATGCAATCGGAATAACCGAGACCGAGATACGACTTGAAAATCTGGTTGCGCGCGGCGAGCGAGCGCAGTTCACGCAGGAATTCGTATTCACTTTGGCCATCCGGAAGTTGAAGCGGCCGCTCGAGACGAATACGCTGTGGAATTGCTTCTTCCATGAGCGCGTCCATGGAGGAAGCTCCCACAGCTCTCAACATTCGATCACGTTCGGTTGAGTCAGGACCAATATGACGGGTAGAGAAGGACTCGAAGTCAAAGATCATTCGCTATTCTCATTTTAGGGCAACATGTCAACGTCGCGCAGAACGCCGCCAAAATTGCCGTCTCCATCTGAGGAGATGAGACACGCGAGCGCACTGCTTGCGCAAGAGCTGTTGAGTTGGCCCGATGTCGGCACGCGGCCGATGTTCGGGCTCCGGGCATTCTACCGGAGAGGGGTGATCTTCGCGATGCTGCCGGAGAAGCGCGCCTTTGAGGTTCCCAACGGGATCGCGTACAAAGAAGGCGGGAAGTGGAAGGTCTTTGAAGTGGAGAATGAAGCGGGGATTGGCAAAGCGCTCGCGGTTTTGGAGAAGGCGTATGCGCGGGCTGCTGTGACAAAATAGAGTTGCCCATGACAATCGAACTGAAACCCGAGATCGAGGCGCTGATCCAGGAGCACATTCAGCGTGGACCGTACCGGACCACGAGCGAGTTTGTGGAGCAAGCCGTTCGAATGCTGCACCAAGAGGAAGAGCTTTGGGCGATCGAGAAAGAGGAAATCGGCGAGAAGATCGAGCGAGGACTGGGTGAGTTCGAGCGTGGTGAGTATTTGTCAGAAGAGGAATCGCGCGCCAGGCGGCAGGAGCACAAAGCGACGTGGTTGGCCCAGCGATTGACGCGTTGAAATGGCGTCTGTCCGCTCCCTGACGGTCGCGGTTCGGGCGGCGACACTCTCGAAAACAGGGGCTTTGACCGCTCCTGTTGGTCGCGGCTCTACAAACCGTCCGGGCTGGGCCCGGATGGACCGATTCACAATCGGTCCGCAGGTTGGCAACCTGCCCCACAAGGCGATTCGCGTTTTCATTGCTATCGCGGTGCTAGCCTAACGGCCAGCTATGGTTTTTGCACTTCAAAATGAAAAATATCTGATTGTTGTGTTTTTTTTAGTCGGGATGACATACGTACTCGCGAATGGCGTTTTCGCCATTTTATATCCGGACAGATGACTGAAGGCCTGTTGGACAGCCACACGTGGCATTAGTCCAGAAACGCCTCCGGATACAGTCCGTATCAACGGGGTCATGTATTTAGCAATTGCAGTCGTAATTGATGCAATCGTCGTGAACTTTCTCTGGTTCTAGGACTCGGGTGCGGCAAGCGGGCGCATCCAAAACACGAGTGTCGACGTGGCACGCACGAGTGCGTGCGCCACAAGCTGCATCATCCTACGGATTTTTATTGGCCGCCGTTTTTCTGGTAATCCTGGATCACTTTGTTGACGTACATCTGGGTTTCCCGATAGGGCGGGAGGCCGTTGTAGCGAGCGACCGCGCCTGGGCCTGCGTTGTACGCCGCCAGAGCCTTCACAACATCGCCGTCGTATTTTGCCAGCAACTCCCGCAGCAGGCGTGTTCCCGCGTCGATGTTCTGGCCGGCATCGTGCGGATCGGCATCGAGTGCTCTCGCGGTGGCGGGCATCAACTGCATCACTCCGATGGCGCCCTTGGGGGAAACCGCGCTCTGCTTCATCGCCGATTCGGCTTTGGCGACGCTCGCGACGAAGGCAGGGGGCAGGGAATTGCGGACGGCTGCTTCGCGGATCAGGGTCCTGGGATCTGTTGCCCTGATCGCGGCTGGAGCGGGCGCTATGGGATCGACGATGGCGGGCGGAGCAGTATACTCTTCGGCCTCAAACTCGGCTACCGAGTTTGACGGGACTTCGATCATGCCCTCTTTGGTAAACAATCTCGTGTTGGAGCCGTCTACTTCGTGCCGTTCCGCATGAATGCGAAAACCCGTCGAGAGGACCGCGTATTCGCCGGCGAAGGCTGGTAACGCGACAAAAATCGCAAAGAGAAGCTTACGGGACACAACTTTACCTAATCCATATGACGTTCGGCAAGGCTTAAACGTGCAGATTACTTGGTGGCGTACATGGGGGCGAGCGAGACCAGCGTCACGCCGGCCGCGAACAGGACGATCATCCCTAGAAGCAGCATCCTGACGCCTTGTGTCGAGCCTTTGAATTCCCGCCACGCCAGAATTCCCCACAACGCCGCCAGGATCGGGACGCTTTGCAGAAGGCCGGCTTCGAGCGCCGTCCCGGTCCGCAGCGCCGCCGGGGAGGCCTCCTCGACCAGCACCGCCACGAAGCCCACTGCCCAGAGGATCCCTCCGAAAATACCCCAAAAATGCTGTTTTTTCGCGCCTTTGAAATAATCACGCACCTGAATCGGATCGCCCTGCACGGGGAAGTTAATGAAAAACGGCACGTAGAGCAGCGTGGAGCCGAGCATTCCAGCGCCAATGAGCGCCGCCAGGCCATAGGGACCAACGCCATTGTCTCCAATACGGCTCATATCGATCATCGGAAAAACGAAACCCAGGGCGATGCCGCTGGCGACGCTCAGGACGATGCCGCGGGCTGCGATCGGAGTCCGCACCGGCAGCTTTGTGCGAGGGTCGAGCATGGGACCCGTTTTGGAGGCGGCCGCAAGAGCATCAAGATGGGAACGGTAGGCGAGGATATCGACGATTACCGCGACCAGCACCAGCACCAGGCCGCAAAAGAGCAGCAGAGCGTTACTGGACTGCGGATTTCCGATAAAATTCGCTACCGACATCACTACGAGTCCAATCCCGAACGAGAGCGGAAACGCGACAGCCATCCCCGACAAAGAAATTGCTGCGACAAGCAACATATTGGCCAGGTTAAGTATCACTCCTGTAGCTAAGCCATAGGCCATCTTGCGATAGCTGGCGATCATCATGTTGTCGGAAACCGTCAACTCCTGGGAATTCATCGATCCAAGCGTAAAGGTCGCGATTAAGAGACAGGCGGCTAGTCCGAGGACGAAATCGTAGTAGAAGAGCTCGAAACGCCATTTAAATACCAATCGTTGAGAATTCGCCCAGGAACCCCAGCAAAACAGGGCGAGGATCAGAAGGAGAAGGCTGGCAAGCGTGGTTGAGGGAAGAATCATAAGGAGTTTTGGTTCATCGCTAAGGTTATCGTACTAAAGATTCGTTGCTCATCAACCGAAAGAGCTTATATATTACACCATGTGAAAAGGAGGGAACGGTGAAAAAGCTGCTCATGCTGCTATTCAGCATCGCGGTTGTGGTCAACCCGATGGTTGCTCAACGCCGCAAGCCCGTCTACGACCCTGAAACGAAAGAGGGTTTACTGATCCAGCACATTCAGCAGGAGCCCGATCCCGCGGAGAAACTCCATTATATGGAGCAATTTATCGTGCAATATCCGGCGAATCCCTCTATCGGATGGGTCTACGACCAGATTCTGCCGGCCTACGTGAAAGAGCAGGCATGGGACCAGGCCATGCGGATTGGGGACAAACGGATTGCCCTCGATCCGGAGGATCTGGACGCCGCCAAGCTATCGCTCAAAGCCGCCGAGAGCCAAGGGAATCGGGAGGATATTGCAACGTGGGCAGATCGTTCCTGGCAGGTCGCGTCGAGAGTCGCCGCCAAGGGTGGACGCAACGCCGCCGACGCCCAGCAGATGCAACTGTACGCGGAGTATACGTTCTTTTCGATCGCGCAGCAGACGCCGGACCCGGCTACGCGCATCGGGATGCTGAAGAGCTTGCAGGAGAGGAACCCCAAGAGTCCTTACGCCGAGAATATTCCGGCGGAGTGTTTTGCCATCTACAAGAAGCTCAACCAGATGGACAAAGCGCTCGCGCTGGCGGACAGGACGCTTGCCGAGGACCCCGACAACGTCGATATGCTAATGGCGGTATCGGAGTTTTATTTCCCCACAGGGGACGGGCGTGAAAGAGTAATCGCCAATTCGGTCCGCGTGATCGACGCTCTGGCGAAGAAGCTGCGTCCCGCGAGTTTGGGAGAGGAAGATTGGGCCAAGAAAAAAGCCCATATGCTGGCGAGCGCGTACTACATGGGAGGAGTCGCCAACAGCCTTACCGCCCAGTATGGTCGCGCGGACCAGATGCTTCGGGAGGCGCTCCCGCTGATCGCAGGCGACGGGACGCAAGAGGCGACCGCGTTTTATCAACTCGGTATCGCGAATTATCACCTGGCGGACAAGGATCCGTCTCGCGCCAAGGAAGCGCTGGCGTACTGGAGACGCTGTGCGTCGATAAAAAGTAATTTCCAGGCGCAGGCGGTGAAGAACGTCCAGGCGGTTCGTGTCGAGTTCAACTTACCGTAACGGTACACAGACTGAAGTCTGTGCCACCTCTGCTATCGAACGTGTTTCTTAATTGGTAGCGTAAAGCATATCGATGCTCGAAAAGGAGCGCGAACTCCGCTTCCTGCGGTCGCGGCTCGGTAGAGAATTTGATTAACGGGTAGCGGTGAAGGAGACTCAGTGGCCGCCCGATTCCACGGGCTCTTCGGCTTTCAGCGGGAAATGGGCGCCCTTGGGAATGGGAACCAGCATCTGCTCTTTGCGGTAAATCAGCGTGGAGGTGTTGTAGCTGGCGATCTCAAAGCCGTGGCCGTGGGTGATGGCATCGGTGGGGCAAGCCTCCACGCAGAAGCCGCAGAAGATGCAGCGATTGTAATCGATGTTATAAACCTTGGCGTAGCGTTCGCCGCCGCTGATTCGCAATTGATCGGTGTTTTCGGCAGCTTCAATGTAGATGCAATCGGCCGGGCAGGCCGCCGCGCACAGAAAGCATGCGACGCACTTTTCGAGGCCGTTTTCGTCGCGCTGCAGTTCATGGACGCCGCGAAAGCGCTCCTGGAACTTCGCCGGAGCTTCCGGATAATCCTCGGTAATGGTCGGTTGCAGCATCTCCATGAAGGTGATGCCCATTCCCTTTGCAATTGCCGCCGCACCGCCGAGCACCTCAGAAATTTTCGAAGACATTCTATGTAATGTTATCAGCTTCCCGACCGGAGGCTAGTTTTTCGATCCTCAACCGGCCTTCCACGCGGGGACTGCCTCGTCCGCGCGGAAAGGCACGCCGATCGCTTCCAGATCCGATTTGAGGAAACCCTCGGTTGCGCGCGAGATCGTGCCATCCGCTTCGACCAGAAACAGGCTCGGCACGTGAGCGATGCCGAACGCGTTGCTTACCGGATAGCCTTCCTCCTGGTGGTCGAGCAGGGTCAGAATCGTGAGGCCGAATTTTGTCTGGAACTTCCGGGTAGCGGCCGCCTCGTCTTGCGAAATCGCGAGGACTTGCGGGGAACCGTTTTTGATTCGCTCCAGAAACGGCAGGGTGAACTGGCAGGTCGGACAACTGATTTTATAGAGGACTACGAGAAGCGGGCCGCGCGAAAGCAAAGCGGCGAGCGAGTGTGGCGATCCGTTGAGATCGTCGAGAGAGAATTGGGGAGCTTTTGATCCTGGATAGAGCATATTTAGTTCTGAAGATCACAGCGGCGAAATTCTCGACGTCGGCGACACCGGACGGGCCGATCCGGGGATCGGGCGCGGACCAGGGGGTCCGCCCCACTCGGAAGGGAAAATGAGTTTTTCAGCAATCTCTGCCAGCCTGCACCACATGGAACATCTATGCGATCGGCTCGTCCTTTTCAGCCTGGACGAATTTCAAAATATCGAAGTGCTTGATCTCGCGGTCGGGGAAAAAGCTGTTCACGGCGTCCTGCTCGTCGGCGAAAACCTCAAAGATGGTGTGCAGCTTGGTGAGTAACAGGAGCTCCACGTTGCGCTTGTTCGGATTCACCAGCTTCAGCGCGCCGCCCGCTTTTTTAAGCGACGTGAAACAGATCACCATCGCTCCGAGGCCCGTCGAATCGATGTACTCGACGTGTTCCAGGTTCAAGAGCACGTTCACGTTTCCGGTGGCGGCGACGGCGCTGACCTTCTCGCGCACCTGGCTCGCCTCGCCCACCGTCAGACGGCCCTTCAGCGAAAGGATATCAATCCCCTCGCGCGAACTTTCATGAATATCGAGACTCATTAGACGTTAGTGTAGCGGACTCGGCGGGGATCGGGTCCGGGGCTGGCACACCCGAGGGCAGCAGGACGGTGAAGCGCGTGCCAACGCCCGAGTTGCTGGCGACGTCGATGCGTCCGCCGTGCGCTTCCACGATCCAGGCGACGAAGCTCAATCCCAGTCCTAGGCCCTGGATGGAGTTGGTCTGCGCATTGCGCACGCGGTAGAAACGATCGAAGATGTGCGGCAAATTTTCCGCCGGGATGCCGACGCCGGTATCCTCGACGGAAAGCTTGGTCCAGCCGGGCTCTCTCGCCGGGCCCACGACGACGCGGACCGATCCGCCCTTGGGCGTGTATTTCACGGCGTTCGACAGCAAGTTGGAGAGGAGCCGCTCCATCTGGGTGCGATCCGCTTCGACAGGCGCGCACGGCTCGATCGAAGCCGCCAGAGTCACTTCTTTTTCTTCCGCTGGAATCTGGAATTGATCGACCAGGTCGGTGACCACGCCGCTCAAATCGAGCGGCGCCTTTTGCAATACGAGTTGCCCGGATTCGGCCTGCGACAGCAGCAGCAGGGCGCGCACGATGCTGGAGAGTTTTTCAATGTCCTCCATGGCATTGATGATCGACTCGCGATACTGGTCGGGTGTCTCCGCGGTGAAGAGCGCGACTTCGAGCTGGCCGCGGATGGCGGTGATGGGAGTGCGCAGCTCGTGCGAGACGTCGGTCGAGAAACGGCGGACCTGCTCGAAGGATTGATGGAGCCGCTCCGTCATCTGGTTGAAGCTATCAATAAGGTGATCGAGCTCGTCACCCGCGCCGCGCAAGGGAATCTGCACCGTGATATTCGAGCCGGTGACGTTCTGCGCCGCGTGGGCGACGGAATTGACGGGGCTGATGGCGATGCCTGCCAGCCACCAGCCGAACAGGCTGGCGAGGACCAACATTGCGGGGGCGAGCAGGAGGTAGCTTCGGGTGAAACTATCCACCGTCTTGTACTGGATGGCAAGCGAACGCCCGATGGCGAGGAAGTATTTGTCTTTTCCTTCGTCATCGTGCATCCACCCTTTTTCGATCATGTACGGAATTCCGTTTTTGTCCTTGCTAATCTTGAACTCCCCAGTGGCGGGCCCTTTTAACATACGGGCGATTTCCTCAGGGGAATCGAATCCTATGGAATCATAAAGCTCTGAATTCTGCACCACGTTGCCGTCGGCGTCGGCAAGGAAATAGATACGGCGCAAACGCTCGACAATGAAACCTTCTTCCGGGTCCGTGAGGTCCGCAACCCATACCGGGCGTTCGTTCTTAATGTGAAGATACAGCTTCATCGCCTCCCAATCGGACGAGACGGTGAGTTGTGTGTCGGCCTCCGCTTCACTCTTCAGATGCCGCCAGAAGAAGAAACCGATGGCCGCCAGGAGGATCGCGAAGAACGCTACGTAGCTCACCGCGAGGCGGAAACGCAGCCCGCGCATGAATCCTACTCGCAGTTGGCGGACTCCGAAGACTCGCGTGAAACGGGCCATATGTTATGTTGTGCGCCGGCCTTGCCGGATCGCGACGCCGGTCAGCCACCAGCTGAAAACGCTTGTCAGCGGCAGCATCGCGAGAGCGAGAAGTGTGTAAATTAAGACGAAACGGTCTGCCCTTCGATACGGGGCTGCAAGCGAACGCCCGATGGCCAATAGGTATCTGCGGTTCTGATCGTCGCGGATCCAGCTAGCTCTAGTCGAATAAGGGATGCCGTTTCGATCATGCAGGATCGAGTATTGAGGGTCGTACGTTGGCGTCCCCCGTGTTTGGCGTGTGGCCCTGATGGACTCGAAAATCGCCGACTGTTCGAGCACATTTCCGTCCGGGTCAGTGAGCTGATACACGTGCCGGAGGCGCTCCACCGCGTAGGCTTGGTCGAAGTCGTTGCGATCGTTCACCCACTCCGGCCGCTGGTTATCGATGTGAAGGAATCCGCCGGCCGCCCCCCAATCCGCTTCGACTGCTATGCGCGCATTGAGCTCAGCTTCATCCCTCAGACTCTGCCGCAAGAAAAAGCCGATTCCAGCAAGGAGGATCGCTGTGAACACGACGAAGGTCGCCGCGAGACGGATTCGCAATTGGGTGTGCCGCCTCATATTACAATGCTCGCTCGACGGCTTTGTCGGGAATATCCAGCATATAGCCGATGCCGCGCACGGTCTGGATCATCTTCTCCGGCCATTTGTCGTCGATCTTACTGCGCAGGTGGCGGATGTAGACGTCGACAATGTTCGTGAGCCCGTCATAATCCATGTCCCACACATGCTCGACGATCATGGTGCGGCTCAGTGGGCGGCCGCGATTGCGCATCAGGTATTCGAGAATGCTGAATTCTTTTGGGGCGAGCTCGACGTTTTCGCCGGATCTCGTGACTTTTCTGCGGATGCAATCGAGAGAAAGCTCGCCTACCTGCAAACGCTCCGGCGTCGGCTGGCCGCGGCGCAGCAAGACGCGCACGCGCGCCAGCAATTCGACGAACGCGAACGGCTTAACCAGATAATCGTCGGCCCCGCCTTCGAGACCTTTGACGCGGTCGTCGACGGCGTCGCGAGCGCTTAAGATCAGCACCGGCGGACTGGTCTTGCGATTGCGGATTTTCTGGAGCACGCCCAAACCGTCCATGTCGGGCAGGCCGAGATCGAGGATAATCAGGTCGTATTCGGTGTTGTGGACCAAATCGATGGCGGTGGCGCCGGTCGCTGCCACATCGACCGCATAGCCTCCGCTTTCCAGGCCGCGGGATAGAAAATCGGCGATGCGCTTCTCATCCTCGACCACGAGAATTCTCATAGCTACGATTCTACAGGAGGGCTGACGGAGCCGGACCAGGGGGTGTACGAACGGGGGGTCCGCCCCACCCGGCACAGCAGATCAGAAGGTTAGGGATGCCAGGCTAGCGCGACTCCATAGCGGTGCTCGCCCGGCTGAACGTCGGGGCGCACGTCGGGAGCCAGGCGGTGGGAGACCTTCTCGTGCGTGTTGAAGACGTAGGCGCCGATAAACCATCCGACGGCGGCCGGCGCGACGATATCCGACGCGAAGTGGTTCCGGCCGGTGAACCGCGACGCGCTGACGAGGCTCGCGAGGCCATAGGCGAGCACCGATACTTTCTTACTGTGGTACTCGTGCGCGACTACGGAAGCCAGAGCGAAGCTCTCCATCGAATGGCCGGAAGGAAACGAACTGCCGCCGTGAAAGAAGTGGCCGTGTCCATCGCCTTCGAGTGGCCGCTGCCGCTGGGCGGCGAGTTTGAAGACCTCGAATACAATCGCTCCATCGACCAGCGCCTCCGCGCCGAGCAGCCCTGTTTCCCGGGCTTTGGCATTGTCTGTAAAAAGTCCCACCAGGTAAATACTGGCAGTCGCCGGAATCACCGAATAGAAGGAGCCGAGATTCGACACGCGCCCGCTGTAGCGAAGCTGGTCCCGGGTGTTGGGAAGCTGGGTCGAAGTCCAGTGATCCGAGGCGATCAATCCGGCCGTGATTCCTCCAAAGAGGATCCAATACTTGGCGTTGCCGCCCTTCATATGGAAAGGACTGGTCCAGATCTCTTTTTGGTCGAGCAGGACATTGCGGACAAATTTCTTTACCAGGGGCTTGGCCGGCTCCGACTCGGTCGAGTAAGCCGCGTCTTCTCTTGCAGTCAACGCAGCGGCCGGAACGTCCGTTTGTGCTTGGGCGATGGAGCCCATAACCAGGCAGAACGCGAATAGCTTCATAGGGTTTATTGGGCCGTGGCCACGCTTACAGCCTTCAGCTCATCCAGTTCCTTGACCACCTGCGCCCATTCCTTGGTGTCGCTTTTGGTGGAGATGGGCGCGCTCAGGTCTCCGTAGAACGCGAGAATATCCGCGCGCATTTCGGCAGGCATGTCGGGGTAGTGCCCCTCCAGCTTGTCCAGCAGGCGGGCATAGGCGCGATCTCCCAGTGTGTATTTTCCAGCCACGGTATCTTCTCCCACGTCGAAGTTGCGGTTGGGCAGCTTCAATTGGCCGGCTTTCTGGGCGGCGAGAAGTTCCCGATAGCGGTCGAGAGTGGTGTTGAAGCTCGCCATGAACATTTTCTCCGACTCCGGCGTCGGCATGCGAAATCTCAGATCTCTGGTTTTGCCGAATTGAGGCATAATCCGTAACATAAATGCCAGCAGGCTTGATCGGAACCCCGGCCGCTGATAATCATTGCCCCATTCTTTTTGGTAGCTCGTGCGGGAGAGGTTGTAAAGAAACTTCTTGCGGGTCGTAGTGGGAGAGTCCTTGACGATCTCGTCCTTCTTCAACTTCCAGGCGACGCGGGTCATGGCTGGAATAATCGAACTGACGGATTTTCGATAGGAACCGAGGGCGAGGGTGACGTTCGGAAATAAATCCGCCATTTTCAGGCCGTACGTCTCCAGAAACGCGCGCTCCAGCAAGGGGCGTGCGACCTTAAAGCCGATGAATTCATGGTACGAATTCGGGGCGTAGTGGCCTTGCGCGACTTGCAGCACGTCGAAGGCAAACTCCGTCCTGACATGGGAGAGCTGATCGTCGGCATAGGTCACCTTCTTTCCGAATTGCTGACCGAGCTTCGGAAACAGCAGAGGGACCACCTGGTTGACGGCCATGGGGTGGCCGGTGTTATCGGCGGCATAGTGCGCTAAGGCGCCGAGCGAAAACGCATACTCGTTCAGGTCTTGAGAATCGGCAATCAGGGTGAGGATGAAATCGCCGCTCCGGACGTAGTGCAGCAGGTCGCTGAAGAATTTGCTGCCGAACGGGCCGTAGCCCATGTCTTGAACAATGCTTCCGCCGTAAGCGTAGGCGTGGGCCTGGATCAATTCGTCCGCGGTCGCTTGCGGGAACCGCTTCAGGAGCATTCCCTTAATGGAGGTATCCCAAACGGAGTCGATGATGGCCTCGTGCGTGAGGACGGAATAAGAAGATGCTGGAGTGGCGAAAAGCAGAACCAGCAGGCCCAAGCAGATCGCGGTTGTCACTGTATTGTAAGGCATCCTCTTGTCCCCTCCCGTTGAGGAAAGCAATTTATTGCCCATTCACGAGCCTCTCGGCGCGAACGATGAACCGCTGGGGGGCGGGACCTACGAAATAGAACGGATAACAGGTCACCAGGGTCAGGATCTCACGGCCGTCGGGATTCAAGACCGCGACATCGGAGGGACTTACGACTCTGGTGGACAGGACGCTGTAGCGGTATTCGCCGCGCAGAGTGGTAAGAATGACGATGTCGTCGAGCTTGATATTTCGCAAGGGCCGGAAGAAGGTGTCGCGGTGTGCGGCGAGTCCTATGTTGCCCGCCTGGCCAGCGAAGCCGGTCCCCACGATGTGCCCGACGGCTCGCCGGAGAATCAGTGCGGTGGATCCTTCAATAACCACCGCGGAGAGACCCAGACGCGGGATTGCAATGCGGCCAATGAGACCATCGGAACCAACATTGGGCGGCAAGGATTCCGGCAGCAGGCTGACGGGGCGCTGCAACTGGCGGTCGAGATTCCGGGTCTCGCGATGCTGGAACCTCCAGGTGTCGACGACGACGAACGCGCAGTACCCCAGGAACATCGCGGCGCATGCGAAGAGGGTGCGCTCGGTCCATCGGAGAACCAAGCGCAGCGACTTTCTCGGCAGGAGGAGTCTCATCTTATGTCTATATTTATTTCCACGTCGCAAACATCGCAATGCTCGCGCCTGTCATTACCACCACGGTGATCCATCCGAGCGCGGAAAGCCAACGAGGGTTCGATCGCGGCCCCATGACTTTGCGGCTATTGGTCAGCAGAAGCACGATGACGATCAGGGGAGGCGCCAGCACACCGTTCAGCACCGCCGACCAGAACAGCATCGACACCTCGTTGAAGCCGGCGTAATCCAGGGTGAGCCCGAGCGCTAAACCCACGGCGATAACGGCATAGAATTTGCGCGAAGGATGGGGGGAATCGGCGAGCGATCCGCGCCACGTCGCCGCCTCTGCGACAGCATAGGCGCTGGATCCGGCTAGGACAGGCACCCCGAGCATCCCGGCTCCGATCAGACCCAGACTGAAAAGCCAGTAGGCTCCTTTTCCGGCGAGCGGGCGCAATGCTTCCGCGGCATCCTGCGCGGTTGAAATGTCGGTCTTGCCGTGGGCGTGGAGCGTGGTGGCTGTCGTCAAAACAATGAAGTACATGATCAGGTTCGAGAAGAACATTCCGGTGACTACGTCATTGCGGGACTGCCGCAGGTCCGCGTTGGTGGTTCCTTTCCGTTGCTGGAGGGTCACATGGCCTTCTTTGCGCTCCTCCTCCACTTCCTGGGAGGCCTGCCAGAAGAACAGGTAGGGCGAAATGGTGGTTCCGAAGATTCCCACGAGCGTGGCCCAATATTTACTCGACATTTCGATATGGGGGATAACCGTCGCGCGGAGCACCGCGGCCCAATCTGGCTTCGCGAAGAAGGCGGCGGCGACATAGGCGAACAGTACCAGCGTGAGCCATTTGAAGATTCGGGCGACATCGGCGTAGGACCACCAGATCAGGAAGGACGCGATGGTCACGGCGTAAATCGGGGTCCAGTACATGCTCCTGATTCCGGTCACCATCTCGGTTACCTTCGCCATGCCGCCGAGGTCGGCTCCAATGTTGACGGTGTTGGCGGTGACCAGCAACGCGCAGGCGCCCCACAGGACCCACTTCGAATACTGGTGGCGGATTACGCCGGCCAGTCCTTGGCCGGTCACCATGCCGAGCCGCGCGCACATCATCTGCACGGCGGTCATCAGAGGAAATGAGAATAGGGCGGTCCAAAGCAGGCCGAAACCGAACGTCGCGCCGGTGACGGAGTAGGTAGAAATTCCCGAGGGGTCGTCATCGGCTGCACCTGTAATCAGACCCGGTCCCAAGCCGCTAAAAAAACCCCGGGAGCGGCGTGGGATGGCGCGCGGTTGCTTCGATGGCTTGATCCGATCGTCGGGAAGCGCTGGCACCCTGACACGGGAGCACTCGTGGGTCCACTATGACGCCACCCGGGATCCAAATCGAAGGACCGACCGTGCAAGATCAAATGACCTAATAAGGTCAGTCATTCTGAAGTTTCAGCACCCGTGGTGCAGGTGGCGCGAGCGGGAGGAAAGGTCGGTGGCGTGCCTTAGCTTAGAGGGAGGTTTTACGATTATGCATCGTTTTTTGATTTTGACAGCGTTTTGTGCCGGCGCCGCCTTAATTGCCCCTGTGGCGATGAGAGCCGACGATCATCATGACAAGCGATATTACGACAAGGAAGGCCACGATTATCATACGTGGGACAACCAGGAGGATAAGGCATATCGCGTCTATTTAGGAGAACAACATCAGGGATATCGTGAATTCGGAAAGAGGAAGGCTCCGGAGCAAAGGGAGTACTTCAAATGGCGTCACGATCACCCGAATAACGTCCTGTTCAAGGTTGAGATCAAGTAATGGATGCCTGGCGGCGCCGGTCCTCGTGCCGGCGCTTTAGGGCAGTGTCCGCGAGGATCGTCTAATGAAAACCGCCCAGCAAGTAGGCGATCAGGAGAATGATTAATATGGTGCCTAGCCCGATCCCTGCACCACCGCCGGCACCCCAGCGTTGGTGGCCATAGTACCCGCCACCTCCTCCGAAAAGCAACACCAAGATGATAATCAGTATCAACATTATTGTGGATCTTCCTTTCTTCTGAACGTCGGCTGCGCGGAAGTTAATCCTTCCTGCGTGTTACCAGGAGCGCGATGCCCCCAATGAGCGCCAGCGCGCCCAAGATGGGAGGCAGCGGTATAGTATGAGTCCGGTCGCGAGTCGCATGGATCGGTCCGATGTCCACGACCTTTTCGCTGGTCGTGTACGTAAATCCTCCCCACGCAAGACCGAATATACCAAGCGTAATCAGGATCAGCCCGATCGTCTTGTTCACAGCTCCTCCCCCGTTGGGTTCATCTACTTCTCGATCACCCTTTCAACTTGCCCGACTTTCTTTTGAATTTTGCCGGCGAGGTTTTCGGTTTGGCCGTCGGTGGTCAGTTTGGGGTTGTTCGTGACCTGCCCCGCCTTCTCTTTGACTTTCCCTTTCAGCTCATGAAGATTACCTTCGATCTGATCTTTCGTGCTCGATTTCATTGATTTCTCCTTCTGGGCATTGCCCTCTGCAAGATTTGGAAGCCGGAACGAGTCAAGCTTCCATCAATTGGAAGCACGTTTCTCACCGAACCAATTATGGCTTCGGTTCTAAACGTGCAGTAGAGCAGGTGTCTCGCGCAGGTAGGCGAAATCTAGAGGCAATGGAGTGAGATTATGCTTTGGACACTGGTCGCGGTTTTCTTGATTCTATGGCTATTGGGCTTCAGCATGAGCATTGGAGGGAACCTGATTCATTTGCTGTTGGTGGTAGCCCTCGTGGTTTTCGTGATTAACCTGCTGAGCGGCCGGCGAGGCGCAGTCTAGGGCTGCGAATGGCCCACGGCGCATCACTTGACCTAATGTCGTCACGCAAAAGTTTCGCGGGCTAGCTCACAGGACGCTAGCCCGATGAGGCCCTACTCGTATCGCAACGCCACCATGGGATCGATCTTCGATGCGCGCCTGGCCGGAATGTACCCTGCGAAAGTACCCACGATCAGGAGTATTGCCCCAGCGACGATAAACGTCAGAGGATCGGTGGGCGTCAATCCGAACAGTTGGCTTTCGACGAATCGAGTACCTGCGATCGCCGCGACAATTCCCGCCACCGCACCCGCGATCATTAAGAGCATTACTTCGTGCAAAATCATTCCGATTACGTTCGATCTTTGCGCGCCCAGGGCCATCCGGAGGCCGATTTCATTGGTCCGCCGTGCGACTCCGTACGACATGACGCCATAGAGTCCGATGGCGGCGAGCGTCACGGCGAGGATCCCGAAGAATGCGGAAAGGCGAGCGACCAGCCGCTCCTGAACCACGCTTGCGTCCATCAGTTCGCGAACCTCTTTAATGCTCAGAATCGGCAGGTTGCGATTGACGGCTTGCACTTCCCGCCGCAGCAGTGCTTCCACGGCTGCCGGATTTCCCGCTGCCCGAATTTCGAAGTTCGCCGTCGTGATTCCATCGATCGGCTGGAAGTACGATACGTAGAAACGCCGTACTTGCGGATCCCGGAAGTCATGATCCCGCGCGTCGCTGACGACGCCGACGATTTCGAGCGCCAGCTTGTCGAAGGTGACGTGCTTGCCGATCGGATTCGCGCCTTTGAAATAAAACTTCGCCATGGTGTCGTTGACGATGGTGACCCGCTGCGCGCCTGGACTATCGCGCTCCGTCATGTCGCGGCCCAATAGGATCGGAATGCCGATGTTGGTAAAGTACCCTGGCCCGATCTGATCGAATCGCGCGTTCTTATCGTCCGGTCCGCTCGGTGTAAATCCTTCGACGTCGATACCCGTACCGGAGTCCGTACCCGAAAACAGACCGTTCTCTGAAAACGTCGCGGCACGGACGCCTGGCAGCGCCGCGATCCGGTCGAGCAGGTTTTTGCAGACGCGTCCGATATCGTCCCCACGATATCCCGCGCTGATGGGGTCAAGGCGCAACAGCACCAGGCGCTCGGGATTGTAGCCGACGTTCTGCGATTGCAAATTGTAGAGCGTTCGCAGGAACAAGCCCGCACCGATCAGCAGGAGCAGCGAAACGGAAACTTGCGCCGCCACCAGCACCTTCGCCATGCCCACGCGACGCCCGCCCGCGGAGCCTCGCGAGGCTTCCTTCATGGTGTCGGCCAGACTCACTCGCGTGGCGCGTAATGCCGGCGCGAGTCCGAACAGCAGTCCCGTGACGATCGAGATCACTGCCATGAATGCCAGCGTCCGCCAGTCAATGGTGAAGGGCAGAGTGATCTGGTCCTGCTCGCTTGAGACCATCGAGACCAGCACTCTGGTTCCTAAAACAGCGAACGCCAGTCCTAGCGCGCCGCCGATGACCGATAGCACAAGACTCTCGGTCAGCAATTGGCGGATCAATCGTCCCCGGCGCGCGCCCATCGACAATCGCACAGCGATCTCGCGCCCTCGCGCCGTGGCGCGTGCGAGCAAAAGATTCGCGACATTCAAGCATGCGATCAATAGCACCAATCCCACCGCGGTCATCAACACTAGCAACGGTTGTGAGAACTGCCGCCGCAGTTGGCCGAAGCCCTTTTCACCCGATTCGACATTGCGATTGGACTGCGCGATACGCCGCTTCAGGTCGTCCGTCAGTTTGTCGCCTTGTTCGTCGGTAAGGATCTGCCTCCAGAGCACGGTGACCGCGGCCCGTGCCTGCTCGACGCTCACGCCCGGTTTCAATCGACCCATGAGATAGAGGAACGATACGCTTTGACGCTGCTTCAACCACGGCCGGCCGGGCATCGCCGATGCCTGCATCATCATGGGAATCCAAATGTCGGTAGACGTTCCCACGGAGTCCCCGAAAAATTCCGGCAGAGCGACTCCCACGATGGTCAGCACCGCTCCCTCCATCGATCGCGACGCGCCCGGCCCATCGTATATATCGAGCCCGCCAGTGTTGGCGTTTCCCGACCCTGACCGTACCTGGATCTTCTTTCCGAGCACGTCCGCCGATCCGCCGAACATGCGCTTCCAATAGCCGTTGCTGATCACCGCCACAGGACTCGATTCCGGAGCACGGTCGTCCTCGGGAAGAAGTGTCCGGCCGAGGATCGAGTTCACGCCCAACATCTGAAAATAGTTGGCCGTCACGAGCTCGCCGGTCGCCTGACCGGAGGGTTGTCCCGGAATGCTGACCGTCATGTCGCTTAACGAATGCGTCGCCACTACGCTTGAAAAAACCTGGTTCCGATCGCGAATATCTTCGTACCGCGGAAAAGAAAACTGCCCGCGGATCACGGCCAGTTCGGAGGGATTGCGCACCGGCAGCAGCTTCAGCATCACATGATCGATCAGCCCGAAAATCGCGGTATTGGCGCCGATCCCCAGGGCCAGCGACAGCGTCGCGATAAACGCGAATCCCGGATTACGCAGCAACTGCCGCAGTGCGTAGCGAAAGTCCTGTAACACAGGCGGTTCCTCCTATTTAAAATTAGACTCCCAGCGTGCCGCCAGGTTAGCAGGGGCGCATCTTTCGGTGAAACGTTGGGCTGCCTTCGAGTCTCAATATAAGGTAGTATTATTTTCACTCGGTCCAGCAACGGAGAGGCGGATATCACCTGTGATCAAACCGTGATCGCGCCGGTGCGAGACGTTAGGTTAATTGTTCATGCCAGAGGACTCAGCTCATGATTGAGCAACACGAACCGCCCCTGCAACTTCCCGCGGCCGTTGCGCCGCCACCGCCTGCCGAAAAGAAACCTCCTTCGCATAAAGGGTGGATTTGGGTGGCGGTTCTGATCGTGGTGGCTGCTGCCGCTTATTTTCTCTGGCCCAAACTCACCTCTACGCCGGCCGCCGTGCCTGCAAAAGGCTCAGGCAAAGGCGGCGGGGGCGGTGGGGCTCCGGTGATCGCGGTGCGATCCCGCAAGGGCGACATGGGGGTTTATTTTACCGGCCTGGGCACCGTTACTCCGCTCAACACGGTGACCGTGAAGAGCCGCGTGGACGGACAGTTGCTGAAGGTCCAATACAAGGAAGGCGAACTGGTCCATCAGGACGATGTGCTGGTCGAGATCGATCCGCGACCTTATGAAGCGGCGTTGATGCAAGCGGAAGGGACGCTTGCGAAGGACTCGGCGACGCTGGCCAATGCGCGCATCGATTTCGCGCGCTACCAAACGCTGTTGAGCCAGCAGGCGATCCCGGAACAGACGTTTGCCACTCAAAAAGCCGTCGTCGCGCAGGAGGAGGGAGTGGTTAAGACCGATGATGGCTTAGTCGAGAATGCGAAGCTCAACTTAACGTACGCCCACATTACCGCTCCCATCACTGGCGTCATCGGCTTGCGCCTGGTGGATCCCGGGAATATAGTTCACGCGTCCGATGCCAACGGACTGCTGGTCATCACGCAGATTCAGCCGATCAGCGCCATCTTTACGATCGCCGAAGATCAGCTCCAGGTAGTTCTTCAAAAAAAGAGGGCGGGGCAAAAATTGCAAGTAGACGCTTACGATCGCGAGATGAAGACCAGGCTTGCGCAAGGATGGTTGACGACGCTCGACAACCAGATCGACCAGACCACCGGTACACTCAAGCTGCGGGCGACCTTTGACAATCACGACAATGCGCTATTTCCCAATCAGTTCGTAAACATACGCTTGCTGGTGGAAGAGAAGCGAGGAGTCATCCTGGTTTCGACGGCCACCATTCAGCGGAACTCTCAATCGACTTATGTATACGTGGTGAATCCGAATTCGACGGTGACGGTGCGAAAGGTAACAATTGGCACCACCGAAGGCGATGATTCGGAAATTACCTCGGGGCTGACCGTGGGCGAGGTGGTCGTGATGACCGGCGTCGATAAGCTTCAGGAAGGAAGCAAGGTCACCGCGCAAATCCCCGGTGAAACTGCTTCACCAGGCGCATCACAAAAGTCGTCGGCGAGCACGGCAACAAAAAGTGGAAAAACCCGGAAAGGAAAGTAGGTGAATCCGTCCCGGATATTTATTCTGCGGCCGGTAGCCACCACCATGTTCATGGTAGGAATCCTGCTGGCAGGCGCGGTCGGGTACACACAATTGCCGGTTTCGGCACTGCCGGAGGTGGATTACCCCATCATCCAGGTGATTACGTTCTACCCCGGCGCGAGTCCCGATGTGATGGCGTCAGCGGTGACGGCTCCGCTCGAACGTCAGTTCGGGCAGGTGCCCGGACTTCAACAGATGACCTCCACGAGCTCAGATGGGAGCTCGGTAATTACACTGCAATTCAATCTCAACCTGAGCATCGATGTGGCCGAGCAGGAAGTGCAGCAATCGATCAACGCTTCCGGAACTTACTTGCCGCCGGACTTGCCCGCGCCTCCTATTTACAGCAAAACCAATCCCGCGGATACGCCCATCCTGACACTGGCGCTGACTTCGACGGAGCTTCCGCTCTCACGAGTCGAGGATCTTGCCGACACGCGGCTTGCACCTAAGATTTCGCAGTTGCCCGGCGTGGGTCTGGTCAGCATCAGCGGAGGACAGAAGCCCGCGGTAAGGATTCAGGCCAATCCCACATCACTGGGATCTTACGGGCTCAACTTAGAAGATGTGCGGACCGCCATTATCGCCGCGAACGCAAATCAGGCGAAAGGGAATTTCGATGGGCCGCATCAGGCGTACCAGATCGGGGCCAACGATCAACTGCTCTCAAGTAGCGACTATGCCGCGCTCATCATTGCTTACAAAAATGGAGCACCTGTAAAGCTGACGGATGTCGCCGATGTGGTCGATGACGCCGAGAACCTGCGCCAGGCCGCCTGGATGAATGAAGTTCCGGCGGTGATCCTGAATATTCAGCGGCAGCCCGGGGCGAATATTATCTCGGTGGTCGATCATATTAAATTACTACTGCCGACGCTAACTACGTCACTTCCCGCGTCTGTGGACGTCAAGATCCTAACCGATCGGACGACCACGATCCGGGCGTCGGTCAGCGACGTTCAGTTCGAACTAATGCTCACGGTTGCGCTAGTGGTGATGGTTATGTTTCTATTCCTGCGTAATTTGTCCGCCACCATCATCCCGAGTATCGCGGTTCCGATTTCGCTGGTAGCTACCTTCGGAGTGATGTACCTGCTGGGGTACAGTTTGAACAATTTGACATTGATGGCGCTCACTATTTCCACGGGGTTCGTGGTGGACGATGCGATCGTCATGATCGAGAATATTTCCCGCTATATAGAAGCCGGTGAGCCTCCCATGCAGGCGGCGCTCAAAGGGTCCGGGCAGATTGGCTTCACAATCGTCTCGCTCACTGTTTCACTAATCGCGGTTCTCATTCCTCTCCTCTTTATGGGCGATATCGTGGGCCGCCTGTTTCGCGAGTTTGCGATTACTCTGAGCGTGACTATTCTCGCCTCCGCCGTGGTTTCGCTTACCGTCACACCGATGATGTGTTCCCTGCTTTTAAAGCACACTCCAGCGGAAAAGCAGGGACGGTTTTATCTCGCGTCGGAGCGGGTATTCAACGCGGTGATTGACTACTATGCGAAAACCCTGCGATTTGTGCTTCGCTACCAATTGACCACCTTACTGGTAGCCATCGGGACTCTGGCCTTTACCATTCTTCTTTTCATCATCATTCCCAAAGGGTTTTTCCCGGTTCAAGATACCGGAGTCATCCAGGGCGTCTCCGAAGCGGCCCAGTCGGTATCTTTTCCGGAAATGGCCAGCGAGCAGCAGCAGTTGACCAGGATCATCTTGCAAGATCCAGCGGTGGAGAATCTGTCCTCCTTCATCGGCGTCGATGGCACGAACACCACTCTCAATAGCGGGCGCATTCTGATTAATCTAAAGCCCGTTAGCGTTAGAAAAATCAATGCCAGCGACGTCATTCGACGCTTACAGCCGGAATTGGCGAAGGTGGCGGGGATCACTTTGTTTATGCAACCGGTACAAGACCTCTCGGTAGAAGACCGAGTGAGCCGGACACAATATCAGTACACTCTGGAGGACGCCAATGTCGATGAGCTGAATACCTTCGCGCCGCAGATGCTCGGCCGGCTGCAGCAGTTGCCCGAGTTGCGGGACGTCGCCAGCGACCAGCAGGTTTTGGGTTTGCGTGCAAAACTGGTATTCGATCGAAACACGGCCGCGCGTTTCGGCATCACGACCGCGTCGATAGATCAAACGCTTTACGACGCCTACGGACAGCGCTTGGTTTCGACCATGTTTACACAGTTAAACCAATACCACGTGGTGTTGGAAGTCAAGCCAGGGTTTCAGCAAAATCCTTCAAACTTGAGCGATCTGTTTATCCGGACCGCCGCAGGAGTGTCGGGCGCGCCTTCAAGCGGGGGCGCGACAAGTGTATCGAGTGTACCAGCTGGCGGCGCCAATCAATCGTCTTTGGCGTTTCCGGGCGGCAACCAGATCCCACTGAGTGCCTTTTCACATGTTGAGCAAACTTCGGTTCCAATTACCGTGAACCACCAGGGCCAGTTTCCCGTAGTGACTCTGTCGTTTAATTTGGCTCCGAATGTTTCTCTCGGGGAAGCGGTCACCGCTGTGGACAAAGTTAAGAATGGGATGAATATGCCGCCGAGTGTACAGGTCGCTTATCAGGGTACTGCGCAGGCTTTCCAGGCGTCCTTAGCGAATGAGCCTATTCTAATTGCGGCGGCTCTAATTACGGTCTATCTAGTGTTGGGCGTGCTGTATGAAAGCTACATCCATCCGATTACGATTCTATCAACGCTTCCCTCCGCGGGCGTGGGCGCTTTGCTGGCCCTCATCATTTGCCGGGATGACTTCAGTGTGATCGCCCTTATCGGCTTGGTGCTTCTCATCGGCATCGTGAAGAAGAACGCTATTATGATGATCGATTTCGCTCTCGCGGCGGAGCGCCATGATGGCATGAAGCCGGAAGACGCGATTTATCAGGCTTGCCTGCTGCGTTTTCGTCCCATCATGATGACCACCATGGCCGCGTTGCTGGGTGCGTTGCCGTTGGCGCTCGCTGGCGGTAGCGGCTCGGAACTGCGCCGGCCCCTGGGCATCACGATCATTGGCGGGCTGTTGATCAGCCAGTTGCTGACTCTTTTCACGACCCCAGTGATCTACATCTGGTTCGATCGTCTGGCCGCGCGATTCTCACGTCAACCGAGGGAGTCAAAGACGCTTAACTCGGGCGGCGAGCCGCTTGCGGCCGAGTAATCGATGAACATTTCCGAACCCTTCATCAGAAAGCCTGTCGCGACGACGCTCATGGTCGTGGCTATTACGCTGGCCGGGGCGGCGGCCTACCGGCTGCTCCCGGTATCGCCATTACCGCAAGTGGAGTTTCCGACTATCTCCGTAAGCGCCGGTCTGCCGGGCGCGAGTCCCGAGACGATGGCTTCCTCCGTGGCGACGCCGCTCGAACGTCAATTCGGACGGATTGCAGCAGTTACGGAGATGACCTCGTCGAGCGCTCTCGGGTCCACAAGCATCACTCTGCAATTCGACCTGAACCGAGACATCGACGCCGCTGCACGCGATGTGCAAGCCGCCATCAATGCGGCTCGCGGGAACCTTCCGGCCAATCTTCCTAACAATCCTTCCTATCGGAAAGTAAATCCGGCGGATTCTCCTATTTTTATGCTGGCGCTTACCTCGCCGACGCTGACGAGAGGCCAGATGTATGATGCGGCATCGACGATTATGGCGCAGAAGCTATCGCAGGTTACCGGCGTCGGCCAGGTGACCGTGGGAGGAAGCTCGCTTCCGAGCGTTCGTATTGAGCTCAATCCGCCCGCCTTGAACAAATATGGTATTGGTCTCGATCAGGTGAGAACCATACTAAGCAATGCCAACGCCAATATACCGAAGGGCCATTTTTCCGACGGTCTCCGGATGTGGGAAGTGGGCGCCAACGATCAGATCTTCAAAGCCAGCGACTACGAAGGGTTAGTAGTGGCTTACCGCAATGGATCGGCGATTCGCATCTCCGACATTGGACACGCACAGGACTCGGTTGAAAACCTCCGCAATGCAGGCTATGCCAACGGCAAGCCATCCGTTCTGGTGATTATCTTCCGGCAGCCCGGCGCGAATATCATCGATACCGTGGACCGGATTCGCGCCATCCTTCCCCAGGTTAAAGCTTCTATTCCGCAGTCCATCGACGTTAAGGTGGCGATGGATCAAACCGTCACGATCCGCGCTTCGGTAAACGATACGGAACGGACTTTGGCGTTGTCGGTTGGCCTTGTGATTCTCGTAGTCTTCTTTTTCCTGAGGAATCTGCGGACTACCTTTATTCCGAGCGTTGCAGTTCCGGTGTCCCTGGTCGGGACCTTCGGCGTGATGTACCTGCTTAACTATAGTCTCGACAATTTATCGTTGATGGCCTTAACTATCTCTACCGGCTTTGTAGTCGATGACGCAATCGTCGTGATTGAGAACGTCACCCGCTATCTCGAAATGGGCCTGCCTCCGTTCGAAGCCGCTCTCAAGGGCGCCCAGGAGGTAGGCTTTACCGTGCTTACCATCAGCATTTCGCTGGTCGCGGTATTTATCCCATTGCTCCTGATGGGAGGCATTGTAGGCCGTCTATTTAGAGAGTTCGCTGTAACTCTATCGGTCGCGATCGCTGTGTCGATGGTCGTTTCTCTTACCGCTACTCCCATGATGTGCGCTCACTTGCTGAAGCAGCAGCATTCCCACGGCTGGATGTATGAAAAGAGTGAGCGAGCCTTCACCGCGATGATCAACGCTTACGGCAGAAGTCTCTCGTTAGCGCTCCGGTTTCGTGCGATCACACTCTTAGTCTTGCTGGCCACCATCGGATTGAACGTGTACTTATTCATCCACGTGCCGAAAGGCTTCTTTCCCCAGCAGGACACGGGACGAATTCAAGGGTCGATTCAAGCCGATCAGGATACATCCTTTCAGGCCATGGACAAAATACTCCTCCCGATGATTAATATTGTTGCCGCCGACCCGGCCGTTGACACTGTGAATGGATTCACCGGGGGTGGTGGCTCCTCTAATTCCGCGCGCATGTTCATCTCGCTTAAGCCGCTCGCGGAGCGAAAGATTACAGCCGACCTTATCATCGCCCGGCTGCGGCCGAAACTCGCCCGAGTGCCCGGGGCGACGCTGTTTCTGCAGGCGGCGCAGGACCTGCGCGTCGGTGGCAGGCAGAGCAATGCGCAATATCAGTTCGCGATGCGAGGCGATAATCTGCAAGATCTGAACCAGTTCGCCCCCAAGATGGTGGAGCAATTAAAAAGCATCCCTATCATTACCGACGTGAGCAGCGATCAGCAAGACCGCGGGCTGCAATCCCTGATTCAGTACGATCGCGTCACTGCCGCGCGCTTTGGGATCTCTCCACAAGTCATCGACGCGACACTTTACGACGCCTTCGGCCAGCGCCCGGTGTCGACCATGTACACCGCGCTGAATCAGTATCACGTGGTGATGGAAGCCGCTCCGGAATTCTGGCAGGATCCACAGATTTTAGGGCAGTTCTATGTAAACTCGCCCAGTGGGCAGCAAGTTCCCTTGAGCGCGTTTGCGAGATTCGCACCCGCTATTGCGCCGCTTACTGTGACTCATGAGGGGCTCTTTCCGGCCGTGACTATTTCTTTCAACCTCAGGCCGGGTGCCGCGTTAGGAGACGCCGTCGAAGCTACTGACGCAGCGGCTGCGAAAGTCGGACTCCCCGCTACCATCCGCACAGCCTTCGCCGGAACGGCGCAAGCTTATCAGGATTCGCTCGCTACCGAGCCTATACTCGTCGGAGCGGCGCTGGTGACGGTGTACATTATTCTGGCTATCCTCTATGAGAGTTATATCCACCCGATCACAATTATTTCCAGTCTTCCGGCGGCCAGTGTCGGCGCATTGCTGGCGCTCCAGTTGACCCACACGGACCTCAGTATCATCGCTATCATCGGAATCATTCTGCTGATTGGAATCGTCAAGAAAAACGCGATTATGATGATCGACTTCGCACTCGCGGCCGAACGGATTGAAGGCAGGAATTCCTACGATTCGATCGTCGAAGCTTGCATCTTACGGTTCCGGCCCATCCTGATGACCACCATGGCCGCCCTGCTGGGCGCATTGCCGCTTGCGCTCGGCACTGGGACCGGATCTGAACTTAGACGGCCTCTGGGGATCACGATTATAGGAGGGCTGATCGCGAGTCAGTTATTAACTCTCTATACGACCCCAGTCGTGTATCTATATCTTGACGCCCTCCGGCTCCGGTGGGACAAGATGCGCGGGCGAGATTCGGCACCGGCCGTGTCGGAAAAACGCTGGGAAACTACTTAGCGGTCGGCGGAGTTCATCTGTTTCGCGTCTTGATACAATTGCGGGAGCGATTCGCGACGAGGCACTTGTGCAGCCGGCCGGCCGATTTCTTCTGATGACCGCTTTACTGAGGGCGACCGATCTGGCGGTGGATCATGCGACCGTGGCTGGAACGGACCTGACCCAAATGCGGGCGCGTCTGGCCGCCATCGGGATCCCCAGCGAATATGGCGGTCCGCACAGCAACGGCGCCACCCAAATGGCGCTCACGAGTTTCCCGGATGGATCGTATCTGGAGTTGATTGCGCTTCAGGCGAATCCCGATGAAAAGGCCGCGGCCGCTCACTACTGGGCGAAGCAGATTCAAGGTAACGCGGGTCCGGCAGCATGGGCGGTGCGCGCGAGCGACGTCGCCGCGGAAGCTGGACGCTTGCGGGCGGCTGGCATCACGGTGAGTTCGCCCGCGCAAAGCGGACGTGAGCGGCCCGATGGTACACGCCTTGAATGGGATACGGCGCGGGTCGGTGTGGAACCGAACGGCACCTTCTTCCCGTTTCTGATTCGCGATATCACCCGGCGCGAACTCCGCGCTTTTCCGGCGGGCCAACCGTCGACTGAGAAATTCACTGGATTGAAACGGGTGGTAATTGCAGTGCGCGACTTGGAGGCATCGGTCGAGCGATACCGGCAAGGGTACGGATTCCCGGCGCCGGCCGAGCAAGACGACATTCGTTTCGGCGCGCGCCTGGCTTGGTTCGCGGGCACGCCCGTGGTGCTGGCGGCTCCGCTGAACGCCCGGTCATGGCTTGCCAAACGAATCGAGAGATTCGGCGAAGGTCCGTGCGCGTTTGTGCTGGGCTCCCAGACGAGCGACTATCGGGCGGCCTCAAAGACGCGTTGGTTCGGCGCCGAGGTCTCCTGGTTCGATACCGAGAAGCTCGGTTGGTATCTCGGATTTGAAAAATAGCTTCCCTCCGGCTCGGAACTCCAGTACTCTGTTCACA
This sequence comes from Bryobacterales bacterium, assembly GCA_003170295.1. Taxonomy (GTDB): domain Bacteria; phylum Acidobacteriota; class Terriglobia; order Bryobacterales; family Bryobacteraceae; genus Palsa-187. The sequence goes on from PNAJ01000057.1 coordinate 26,707, forward strand.
TGATCTCCAAATGCCTCGGCGGACTGACGCTGTGCTTCTGGTTAACCGCGCAGGCTCAGGATAAAAAGGAAACCGCGCAAGTCTGTGCTTGGATGATCGAAACCAATAAGCCTGACGATGTCCACAGGTTAGATCTGGGGCTTCAGTCCGAACGCGAATTGGAGTTTCTCTACGTCATCGGCGGGGAGGGCATCGTGACCCCCACCAGCAAGCTTCATTCGCCTTCCAGCGGAACGTACGTGCTGCACGCGGGCAAGGCCGCCGAGCCTTGGGGATTCGGAGGTACCGTGGACACGCCCGCCAAAATCGACATCACGATCGAGCTGCGCCAGATGCCTGCCGACATCTTCTCCAAAGCCGAAACACCCTTGCTCGCGAAGTTCTCATTCCGGCGCGACATACCCGAATCCGAAAAATCCGCGCCGCCCACCCTCGCCAAGAAACAGTGCGCCGCAGTGAAGAAGTGACGACTACAGCTCGAGTCCGCCGCGATTGATGTTTTCGCCAGGCCGTGCTGGTGGTTAGTTGAAGGAGCTGGCGACCGCGACGTCGGGTTTCGCCAGCAGCCGCGGTTGGCCGGTGAGCGAATTCGCGAGCCGCCCCAGGTCCGATCGAAATGTCGGCTGCGGCGCGGTTCTGGGACCGCGTTTCATCTTATACATGCGCCGGTCTGCTTCCGCGAGTAGTTGTTCCGCATCGACACCATCGGCGGGGTAGCAGGCGTGCCCGATGCTCATCGATAGCAAGTCTTTCCCCACCACGTCCAATCCAGCTTTCCGTCCTATCTCCGCGAACAGATCCATTTTTGTCTGCACCGCTTCCGCGGGACAGCCTGGAAGCATGATCACGAACTCATCGCCACCCATTCGTGCGACGTAGTCGTATTCGCGGCAATCCTCGCGTAGCATTTCGGCAACTCGGCGGAGCACGCGATTTCCCACCAGGTGGCCATACTGATCGTTGACCTGTTTGAATCCATCCAGATCGCATACTAGGACGGAAAGGGGATGAAGTTCACGCTTGGCGCGATCCAATTCACTGTCGAGATGGAGGAACAGCGATCGTGCATTCGGCAAGTCCGTTAGCCCATCGGTAGTAGCGCAATTCTCCGCCTGACGATACTTCAAGGCGTTCTCAATGCACAGCGCAATCTTCGCGGAAACAGCCGATAGGATGCGCAAATGATCGGATGTGAACGCGTCGCGCTCGTCGGCGTAGAGCGATAACACTCCGACCACACCGTTGGAGCCCTCCAGCGGAACCGATAATGCCGATTTCAACACGCTGAATTTCGTTGGATCGTTTAGATAGCTGGTCTCGAAGGAAGGGTTTCCGTTGACGATCGGCCGCTTGCTCTGTGCCACCCAGCCGGAGAGTCCTTGTCCCATGGGAATCTCCAGGGGAGCGAATACCTCGAAGTCATGGCCATTTACAAATTCGGGGGAAAGAACGTTGTCTCTCAGGACATAAATCGCGATGCTATCGTATTGGCACATTCTCTTTAGCCGGAGCCCTAAGACGGAAAGAGTCTCGTGCAGACTGAGCGAGTTTCCGAGCTCGTGCGCCAACTCGAATAAATCCTGAGCCTCCTGGCGGGCCGCTGCAATGGAGGAAAGGAAATCCAGTTTTTCCGGCGTACGCGTCGTGCGCCCCGTCTCAATACCGGCGGCCGGCGTCGCGCCTCGCGAAATCTTGATGTGTTTTGACAGACGTGAATTCGAAAGGGACTTCGCATTGACCTCCGTCTCCAGCTCCTTATATTTCTTTGCCAGAATTTCCACGACTTTTGGATCGAAGCTCTTTCCCGACTCCGCGACAATATAGAGCATCACCTCTTCGGGCGCCATTGCGCGCCGGTATTGACGGTGTGAAGTCATCGCATCGAAGCAATCGACCGCCGATAGAATCCGGGCGCCGATCGGAATCTCCTCGCCTTTCAGTCCATAGGGGTAACCAGTTCCGTCCCACTTCTCATGGTGCGCGACCACAATCGGGACGACCGGATAGGGAAACTCCACGCTCTCCAGAATCTCCGCGCCGATGACGGGATGAATCTTCAGCTTTTCGAATTCGACCGCCGTAAGCCGGCCAGGCTTCGAAATAATGTGCTCCGGAATCGCGAGTTTGCCGATGTCATGAAGCAGCGCGGCCGCTTGCAGCGCCTGGAGCTCCGGTTCGCGGACGCCCAGTTCCTTTGCGATGTCTCCCGCGTAAATCCCGACCCTGCGAAGGTGATCGTAGGTGTCGCAGTCTTTTGCTTCGATGGCCAGCGCGAGAGCTTCGATGGTCCGCAGATGCAACCCCGCCATTTCGTCGCCGTGACGTGTTTCGGATTCCAGGCGCTCCAGATAGAAACGGTAAGACCGGTAAATTCCGTACAAGATCGGAAAGGTAAGCAGGGACGCTTCCCAGCCCACAATGCGGCCGATAATCTCCAGGCTTGCCGCGAGCACGGCCCCTGCCAGATAGTACGGAAACGACCAGAAGTAACATTCACGCCACGTCTTGACGAGGGGCTTTTTCTCCGTCAAACAAACGATGGCCGTTACCGGGCATGTGTTGGCGACAAAGTAAATGCACGCAGCCAGTATCAATACGAATGGCTGCTTGATGCCGTGGCTTGCGAACCACGGAATGTGATACCAGTAGGAAGCCGCACTGATCGCGAGCGCAATGCTCGAAACGTTGAACAGTATCTTAATGAGGCCCGGCCTGCTCTTAGAGCGCCACACGCATTGCAACAAGGTGCCGGTACAGGCGATGGCCAGACTCTCCGGCAGACTCATCGTTGTGACGGAGATCAGAACGAATAAGAAATTTGCCGACATCGTTCCCGTGATTCCGGGCAACTGAACCTTGAATCCCGAGGCTAGGTTGGCAATTAGAAAGTAGCAGATGAATCGCGTCAGATTATCCGAGTGCCATGACGTCAGACCCACGGTCAGGGTGACAAGCCCGGCCAACACCGTGATACCTAAGTAAAATTTCGCCGCTCGAGGCATAATCTGTGACCAAAGCGTATGCACGGGCAGGGCCAAGGTCATCGGAATTAGAAGTCCTTCTCTTGCATCACCCACATTTTGTAGCTCGCTAATCTGGTGACAGAATGTCCCAAATCGGCGACAACATCGCCTGTTACCGTTGTTGCTGCGGTACTTGGTCGGATTGCTTGGAAGGTACTATCGTTTTCGGATCGACGGTGATTTCCTTCAGCCGCTGGACTACTTCCGCGGAGCCGCCTTCCTGGTAACTGCCGCCCAGTTGCGCCGCCAGAAACTTCTCCGCCGCCATGAACATCGCCATGTTGTTCACCGGCCGAGCGAAGCCGTGTCCTTCATCCGCGGCGAGCAGGTACTCCACCGGAAGTCCTCTGTCCCGCAGCGCGATCACGATCTGCTCTGCTTCCGCCCGATTCACGCGCGGATCGCGGGCGCCCTGCACCACCAGCACCGGCGTCTTGATCTTCGCCACCGCGCTTAAGGGCGACCGCTCCTTCAGCCATGCCTTGCCCTCCGCCGTTCCCGGATCCGCCATGCGCGTATACATGATCTTTCGTTGCGCTTCCCAGTAGGCGGGGATTGCATTGAGCAGCGTAATCAGGTTGGAAGGACCGGATACGTCCACCGCCGCGCGGTACAGGTCCGGGGTCAGCGTAATTCCGGCGAGAGCCGAGAATCCGCCATACGAACCGCCCATGATGGCGATGCGCTTCGGATCGCTAATGCCTTCGGCTACCAGATACTTGACCCCCCAGGTAACGTCGTCCTGCATTTTTCGTCCCCACTCGCCGTTGCCCGCGTTGAGATATTTTTTCCCGTATCCTGTCGACCCGCGAAAATTCGGCATCAGCACCGCATAGCCGCGATTGGCGAAAAACTGCGCCAGCGGGTTGTATCCCCAATTGTCCCGAGCCCACGGCCCGCCATGCGGCACCACCAGCGTCGGCAATCCTTTTCCCGATGAACCCTTCGGCAGCGTCAGAAAAGCGGGAATCTCGAGGCCGTCCGATGAGGTATAACAGATCGCCCGCATTGCCGCCAAAGCTTCCCGCGGCAGCTTCTCCCGAATCCGATATTGCGCCGTCAGCTGGCGCGTCTTCCGATCGAAAAGGTATACTTCACCCGGCTCGACATCGGCGGCCGCAGTGACCAGCCACAACTGCTCGTCGTCGGTGCGCGAGCTCAGGCTGATTTCTTTGCCCGGCAGCTTCGCTTCCAGCCATTTGTAATCGGCTTCGACGGACTTGTCCTTGAAGTAACGCCTGGTCCGCTCATCCTGATACGAAGTCGCGATTAGTTCCCCGGTCGCTTCCGAAAACAGAGCCGCTCCAAAGTCGGCGCGCTTCAGCGGATCGGATTCCACCGGCTGAACCGCTCCAGTCTCCGGATCGAACAACATCAGCGACAGCAGATCCACATCGTCGCCCTTGTTGGTTTTCATGTAGACCCGCCTGGCGTCTTTGTGGAAACGTATCGGCGCGCATTCCTCGAAAACAGTGCAGGAGTAGACTTTCGTGAAGCCGTTCGGATCCACCCGCAGCACTTCCTGTTCTCCGTTATCGGCCACCCGTGTAGCCAGCCGTAACTTCCCGCTGAGATCGAAGATCCACGCCGAGATCCGCTCCGTATTTTTTCGAATCAACGTCCGTTCCCCGGTGGAAATCGAGAGTCGGTAAAGATCGTGCCATGCCTTGTCGCGGTCGTTTAGTCCGATGTAGAGAGCATCCGAATCGTTCTTGGGCGCGCTGATCAACTGGACCCGCACGCCTTTTAACCCCGTTAAGTCGCGCGGGGCCGGCACAGCCGCGGCCGGGTCGACGCTATAAACGTTGAAATTCTCATCGCCGTCGTGATCCTTGACGTAGGTGATGAACTTCCCGTCCCGGCTCCACGTGTACGCCCCGATCGGGCGCTTCGCTTCCTCCGTCACCACCCGGGCGGAGCTGAACGGCTCCCCGGTCTTCTTCACCCATAAATTTCGCGTGTCTTTCCACGGCTTCAGGAACGCCAGATATTTACCGTCCGGTGAGATCTGTGCCCCCGTGATCTCGGGATTGTTAAACAGCAGCTCGCGGTCGATCAGTCCCTCGGCCGCGAGCATCGACGAAAGTAAGATCGTCGTCAACAAGTTTTTCATGACGCCGATATTCGGGTTTCGAGCGACGAGACGCACAGTTTGTAGCAGGAATAAGCCAGGTACATTACCGGCAGTGCCAGCAGCGAGAATCTCCAGCCGACCGTCAAGCTCGACTGGTTGATCATCCCGGCGACCGCCGCTCCCACTAGATAGTAAGGGAACGCCCAGAGATGACACTGCTTCCACACTGCGACTAAGGTGGACTTAGAGATCAGCGCCAGAACCAGAGAAACCATTCCGGTATTCATCACGAAGAAGATGGTAGCCGCCGGAGCGAGCGCGACAAGTAAGTGAGTTTGCCCCGGCACCATGTGCGCGGCTAGGTATGCGAGGCCAGTGCTGATGAGCACCGTCGAGGTGTTGAACAGCACTTGCACCAGCTTGGGACGGGTCTTCGGCCGCCACAGACACTGCACCAGCGTCACGGCGAAGGCGATAGTAAGCGTTTCGGCCAGGCTGAGCTGCGCGAGGGCGATCAGGATGAACACGAAGTTCACCGAGATGGTGCCGTGCAACCCTGGCAACCGTACCTTCAACGTCGAAGCAATGCACCCCAACGAGAGGCAAGCCAGGTAGCGAGCGACGTCCGGGAAATCGCTGAAAAAGATCAGCGTTCCGGCCAGCAGGGCGTATCCGACCGCCACGCTAGTTCCAATATAGAGTTTGGCGTTGGTATTCATGGGAGTATCCTCTTGGTATCAGCCGGATCAGTCACCCCAGACGACCGAAAAGTCGTCGTCGCCAACGTCGAGCGCCTGCATGTCCATCGGGAGCAAAACAGAATCGCCCCAGACGACGCTGAACCCACCCCCGCCATCATCCATACCCCAGATCACGCTGTCGCCCCACACAACCGAGAATCCGCCTGCGTCGAGGCCACTAAACATATCAAGACCGTACACCAGGCCGTCACCCCAGACCACGGAGCTTCCCCAGGTTGTTGTTAAACCGCGCGAGATACTCACGTGGTGAGTCAAGCTGTTGTAAGTCGCGACCGCCGAAAGCGCAGGCATGGTAGTACGGTCGTGGTTGTAGAGAGCTGCCCCGATATCGAGGTACCCCGCGCCGACTGCGAAAACATCGGACTGGAGGTTGAAACTGCGATTGGTGATCCGATCGAAAGTCATGGCGTATTTCGGCAGCCCTTTTTGTGCCGTCTTCATGAGAACCGCTTTCACCTGATCTGGCGTCAGCGTAGGGTCCTGCTGCAGAAGCAGCGCCACCGCGCCCGATACCACCGGCGTAGCCATGCTGGTCCCGCTCATCCGGAAATAAGTGTTCGAGGTTCCAGTGCCTCCGGTCTTGTAGTACGAGTTAGGGACTAGGCTGTTGGAGAGAGTGGCCGCCAGCGTGCAGTTAGGAGCCATCAGGGAAGCAACGCCGTTGCCCGGAGCAACCAGGTCCGGCTTGACGATATGATCGATCGCCGTGGGTCCTTTCGAACTGTAGCTGGCGACGATGTCGTCGCCTCGATAGGACGTCCCCATGGCATTCATCGCACCCACCGTGATGACGTAAGGATCGTTCCCCGGCGCTACGATCGTGCCATATCCATGCTCACCCACGGAGTTGTCGCGGCCGTAGTTACCCGCAGCGGCGACCACCACTATTCCTGCCTTCCAGGCCGCTTCCACGGCTTGGCACAGCGGATCGAGCGTATAGCTCTCCCACACCGGGCGTCCCAGCGAGAGATTGATCACACGGATGTTGTACTTGGTCCGCAAATTGATGGCTTCGTCGATAGCCGCGATCACGCCGGCGTCGGATCCAGCGCCGTTGGCGTCCAGCACGCGGAAGCTGATCAGGTTCACGTTCGGCGCGACACCCTTGAGGGTGCGCTTAAATCCGGGTCCCGTCGAATCCGCCCCGTTGCTGCCCACAATGCCGGCGACGTGCGTGCCGTGACCGTACTGATCCGAAGCGTCCAGCCCTGGGACGAAGCTCTCGCTGAATACGACGCGTGAGCCCGTACCGTCGGCCGTCTTCAGATCGTCGTGCGCATAGACGCCGCTGTCAATCACGGCCACGCCGATGCCGGTGCCGGTATAGCCGAGGCTCCAGGCGAGATTCGCGTTCACCGTCGCCGTAGTCACGTCCAGGCTGCCCTTAGTGGGCCGGTTGGGCGTGATGTACTTTACGTTGGTATCCGTTGCGATCGTCTGTATCTGTCCCGTGGTGAGAGACGCCGACACCGCATTCACGTGCACGAATTGCTTCTTGATCTGGCCGTACGGGCCAAGCTGTTTCAACTCGTTCTTGGATGGCGGAGTCTGGTATTGCACGATGACATCGATCTGACTTGTCGGCGTGATTGGCTGCGACCCCCCGACCGGCGAAGACGACCCCGGCGCCGCCGACCACACCGGCAGATCGGGCGAGAACTTCGATTGCGCGGCAACAAAACCCGCGCACGCGATCAGTGTTAGAACTTTTAAGAAATTTTTCATGACCTTATTCCTGTCTCACTCTTCGATCAGTCGCCCCAGACCGCATTGCCGCGAAGGTCCAGTACCAACGCGAGACCATGTCTATAACTCATCTGTTTCTTCCCCGTTTGGTTTGTATTCACGAAGTCTCCTCGGTGCATGTCGCCTTCGTGAAGCACTTGGCGTGCCGATTCAAACCTTGTTGAAAACAGGCCTTTACTCGGATTCGAATCTTGATCTCAGGGACAAACTGTCGCAGCCGGCGTCAATCCAGGTTCGCGACATAACTCGCTGTTGCCTCTGATGCTCTAATGTCAGGTGGGGTGGACCCCCTGGTCCGCGGCCGATCCCCGGATCGGCCTGTTCGTGTGTCCGCAGGCCTGGTTTTATTGGTCAAGAGCACGATCGGGAATCGTGCGCGGACCACTTAGTTTCCGAACGTTGGATCTACCGCCGCGCTAGGCCGGATTCCATCGCGCTTGCGCCCACAGTCGGCAATTGCGGAATCGCATCGATCAATTGTTTGGTGTAAGGGTGCTGTGGATTGAGGAACACTTCGTCGACGGAATTACACTCCACAATCTCCCCTTGGTGCAGGATGGCCACCCGATGACACAGCGAAGCCACCGAAGCCAGGTCGTGTGAAATATATAGAATCGCGATTCCTCGACTCTGGTTCAGCCGCCTGAACAGCCCAAGAATCTCGGCCTGCGTAATCGTATCGAGCGCGCTGGTCGCCTCATCCGCAATTAACAGCGAAGGGTTGTGCAGAACCGCCATCGCGATCAAGAATCGCTGCGCGAGGCCCACGCTCAGATTCCTGGGATACTGGCGAAGAAAACTCTCCTCCGCTGGTAGGCTGACGCTTTCGAGCAGAGGCTTCCAATCTGGCTCGCCCCGTTCATGCGCGCGCCACGCTTCTTTGAGTTGCGAACCGAGCCGGACGTTCGGGTTCAGCGCCGCCAGCGGACTCTGCGGCACCAGTCCGATATCCTTCCCTCGGAGGCGCCTCATCTCCCGGGGATGCAATTTCAGCAGATCCCAATCCCGGTAGAGAATCTCTCCCTCACACCGGCCGCCTTTCAAAGCGAGCAAGCCCAGAATCGAGAGGGCAATGGTGCTCTTTCCCTCTCCGCTGCGGCCCACCAGTCCCAGGATTTCGCCTTCCGCTACCTCGAGAGAAACGTCATTTAACACACGTTTCCGCGCATACTCCACGGAGATTCTGAGCTGGAGAAGCGAACGCGTCATCCGCCACCGGCAGGCTTTGGAGTCGTCGAGAGATGCTCCGCATCCCAGAACGTACGAGGGAAAAATGCCGTCGGCTTCACGCCAGTCACTTGCTTCGAAACCGCCGAGAGTGCGTTCGGGTGCAGTAGATAAACGACCGGCTCTTGCTCCCGCAGGATCTCCTGCACGCGGTCGAAGCTCTTTTTCCTCGCCCGATGATCCGCCGTCGCCGCTTGCGCCAGCATCAGGCGGTCGATCTCCGCCTCCCACGCAGTCTCCGGCGTTTTTTGCGAGGGATTCCACGGGTGATTGCTCGCCGAGCTGAGCAGGACGTTCATCAACTCACTCGGATCCGGATTCACGTTCGTCAATCCGAGCAGGCAAGCTTCATAATTCAGCGTGCGGGTCATCCGTTCCAGCAAGGACGGAAAATCGAGCGTCACAATGTTGATTTTGATGCCGAGCTTGGTCAGGTCCTCCTGAATCATCACGGCCATTCTTTCCCTGGTCTTGTTACCCGCGTTTGTGATGATCGAAAACTCAACCGCGTTTCCGCTGCGGTCGCGCAGGACGCCCTTTTCCAATCGGAATCCATCCCCGGCGAGGAGTCTGGCCGCCGCGGCGGGATCGAACGCCTCGGGAGCCATCCCCTCCTTGAACCACAGCTTGTTCGACGGCGCGACGGGACCCGCCGCCGGAGTCGCGTGACCGCGATACACCACGCGGCACAGATCCGCCCTCTGAATCGCCTGCGAGATCGCATGCCGGAAGGCTGTCGACCGGAACCACTCTTTCGTCGGCTCAGGGATCGGAGCCCTCTTGGCCTGGTTGAACCACAAGAACTCAGAATCGAGCGTCGGCCCCGCATCCACCGCCGTCCCCGGCGCGTCCTGCGCCAGACGCTCATAGAGATCGGGCGTCAGCTTATCGATCAGGTGAATCTCTCCGCGCCGAAACCTCACGAGTTCGATGTCCCTGTTCTGTTCGATATCGATCCGGATCGTATCCACCAGCGGAAGCGGTTTCTTCCAATACGACGGGTTTTTCTTCAACACGATGGATACGCCGGATTTTCGTTCGGCAACGAGAAAAGGACCGAGTCCCGAACCGATCGCGACCTGATCGAAAATACTCTCGATGCTCGCCGTCGGGGCGGGGAATTCCGCAACTACTGCAAACGGACCTTGCGCGCTTACCTTCACCGAACCTTTTTCCGTCTTAAAAGTATCCGCGATCGGTGAGTGCAGCGTTGGATCGAGCAAGCGGTGAAACGTTTTGACCACGTCTTCGGCCGTAAACGCCGATCCATCCGGAAACTTGACTCCCTGCCTCAACTGAAACGTGATCTTCGTGCCATCCTTCGCGACCTTCCACGACATTGCTAAGTCCGCCTCCGGCCTCTGCGTCAGACGATTGATCCGGATCAGCACGCCATCCGTCAAATAACCGATCGCTTCAGCGGATTCGTCGGCCATTAGGAGTGGGTCGGTCGTTTTCGGTTCTTGATGAAGTGCGAATCGGAGTTCTCCGCCGAGCAACGCGGTTGCGAAAGTAAATAGGAGCAGCCTCATACCGAATAATCCTCTCTCTCGACCACCGCTTGGAAGCTTCCCACCACCGCGGCCAGCAGCAGCACGGGCGCCAGCAGCCACGGATGCCCCGCGATTCCTCCGCCTTCGAGTTCGCGCAGCAGATTGCCCCAGGAGGGAAGCGGTTCCATCACGCCAAGTCCCAGCATGCCGAGCGTCGACTCCGCCAGAACATAGGCCGGAATGGTAATCCAGAGCTGCGCTAATAGAATCGGCATCGCATTCGGCATCAAGTGACGCCACAGTAATCTCCATTGCGGGCATCCAGTCGCGCGCGCCTGGAGCATGAAATCGGAGACACTAAGCTTGCGCACCGCCGCGCGCACCACCCTGGCCGGAGCCGCCCAACCCAACGCGCCCAGCAGCAAAAAGGTGATCGTCACCGAAACCATAGGCGAGACATTCAGAGGCAAACAGGCCCTCACCATCAGCAAAAGAAAAAGCCACGGCAGCGACAAGAACAAATCCGCGGCCCCGACAATCACGGTGTCCGCGATTCCAAGTCCCGCAATTCCACCAAGAGCCGCAGCCACAGCACACGACAAAAGCGCAGCCGCCGTCGCGAGCAAAAGCGATACGCGAGTTCCGTAAATCAAGCGCGACAACCTGTCCCGCCCCAAATCGTCGGTGCCCAGCGGAAATTGCCGGGAAGGCCCCGCATTGGGCGAATCGCGGAACTGCTTTTCATATCGCGCCGGAAGAAGAGCCGCCAGCAGGACCGCGATCAGAAAACCAATGGCAAGTGCGCGAATCATTGTGGGTTAGCCATTTCCGAAACTGCCGTCGCCGCCGTTGTCGCAATCGCGACCAGCATCGTCAAATTCACCAGCAGCGGAAGATCGCGCGCCATCGCCGCGTTCCAGGCGAGGCGCCCTAGCCCCGGCACGTCGCAAATCGCCTCGATCGGAATCGCCGCGCCGATCGCCATCGCCACGGAAGTGGCTGCAAGCGCTATGAGTTGTGGGGTGATTGCGGGGAAAACATGCGCCATCAGGATTCTGGCTTCGGTGACGCCGCGGGCTCGCGCCATTTCGACGTGCGGGGCGCTCGAAGCTTGCGCTAAAAGATTGCGGGCAAAGCGGAAAATTCTCGGCGCCAGAATGATCACTAAAACCAAATACGATTTTGCGCCTTCGAGCAGACAGAGATAGGCAATCAGAGCGGTGGGCAGACTGAGAAGCAGCCCGGCGACTACGGAGAAGCCCCGTTTAGGGATCGCGAGCGCCAAACCGAAGAGCCAACCTCCGGCGAGTCCGATCGCCAGCTCGCGCAGCGTTGCGGGGGCGCGATCGGCGATCAAAGCGGCGATCGGAGCGTTGTTGGATTGCGAAAAACCAAGGTTCCCGTGCGCTAAATCGACCATATATCGCCTTAAAGTAGCTCCGATGTCGGTGTTTTGAGCCTTATTTGACCTTAATTCGCGGATGCTTTCCTCGCTCAAACGGCGGTCCACTTCGCGTTCATCGACACTGGTCCCCGGGGCATACTTGACGAGAAGCGCGCAGGACAGGCCTGCGGCTACGACCAGCACGGCAATTCGCGCAAAGTGCTTGACCACCAGCATATCTATCGGCCGCGCGGGACATTGGCTGCACGATTCAGGCCTTCTGGCGCGGACTTTAGGGCAAAGGCCTTATGGATGCCGCGGCGGCATTCGTCAATAATCAAATGGGGTTTCATGCTTGCTCGCGAGTTTCTCGGAGTTTCGGCCATCTTCGCCAGCGAAGCGATGCAGCGCCTGATCTCGCTTGTCGAGAGAGTCGCGGCCACGAATGCCACTATACTGATCACGGGCGAGAGCGGCGCCGGCAAGGAAATTGTCGCGCGAGCCATTCATCATTATTCGCTAAGGTGCGCAAAATCCTGGGTGGACTTGAACTGCGCCGCACTGCCGGAGAATTTGCTCGAAAGCGAACTCTTCGGTCATGAGAAAGGCGCGTTCAGCGGGGCGGACTCCTCAAAACCAGGCTTGTTTGAGCTCGCCAATCACGGAACTTTGTTTCTCGACGAGATCGGCGATCTGGATCCCCGGATGCAGGTCAAACTACTACGGGTGCTCGATGGCGCCAGTTATTACCGCGTGGGCGGGGTTAAGAAGATCTCAGTGGACGTCCGTCTGGTGGCGGCGACGAACCAGGATTTGAAGGTGGCCGTTCGGGAAGGCCGCTTCCGGTCCGACCTTTATCACCGGCTGGCGCAGATTCCTGTTTGCGTGCCTCCTCTTCGTGACCGGCAAGACGACATTGTGCCACTCGCGCTTCACTATCTGGCGCAGCAGAATTCGGACCTCGTTTTTTCCCGGGCGGTACTTGAGAAGCTGAGCGGTTATGACTGGCCCGGAAATGTTCGCCAATTGCGGAATGTGGTGATGCGGGCGTCGGTGTTTGCGGCGGGTTCTGAAATCACCGTCGCGGACCTTCCGGAGGAGTTCACGGACAGCGCTTTTTCGTCCGGTCTCCATCGTCTCTCGGCCCTCTCAGAACTGGAGCGGACGGCAATCATGGCGGCGCTCGAGGCGAGCAGAGGCCACCAGCAGAAGGCCGCGGACAAACTGGGTATTTCCAAAAGAACACTTCAACGCAAAGTGAGAGCTTACGGAATGGTCGCCGAGTTGGCAGGATGATCGCGGATGGCCTCTAATCACCAAACCGATCGAAGGAAGGAAGAGCGGTCACTCCATTCAGGCGCGATCGAGATTTCCTTCGAAGATCCCAACCCGGTAATGGTCAAAGCCGATCTAATAGAAATCAGCACGCGGGGATTTCGGGCTGCGCACGATGCTACTTCGCTCGCACCAGGACTTGAGGTTCACTACGCGGGCACGAGTTCTTCCGGGCGGGCGCGCGTGATTTGGACGCATGTTCTAGAGGGGCGATGTGTCAGCGGGTTTTTGATACTCGCGTCTCCGCTTTAGTACACAAAGAGGGCCGACGAGGGCGTCGGCCGCGGTCCGGGGGGACCGCCCCACTTTTTAATACAAGGATATTGGATAAGGTTCAGACCTTTAGAACGTCATCGCGGCGCGCTACGATTGCGTAGAGGACTGGAGCCAGAAAGATCGACAGGAGCAGGCGCGAGAGCAGGCCTCCCACGATCACGATCGCGAATGGTTTTTGCGAATCGCTTCCGATTCCCGTGGACATGGCCGCCGGCAACAGGCCGATGCACGCTACCAGCGCCGTCATCATAATAGGACGCAACCGCAACAGGGACGCTTCATAGGTCGCCGTGAGGATATCTTTTCCTTCGAGGCGCAGCTTGTTGATGAAGGAATACAGAATCACACTGGTGAGCACCGCGACGCCCATCAACGCCACGAATCCAAGCGCCGAGGATACGCTGAAATTGGTTCCCGTGTACCACAGCGCCAGCAAGCCCCCGACCGGTTCCGTAACCAACACGCTGAACAAGATAATAAGCGGAAACTTCAAATTTCCGTAGAGCGCGAACAGGATTAGAAGAATCAGCAAAATCGTGAGCGGCGCGATGATCTTCATCTGCTCGCGCGCGGCCAGGTAGTCTTTGTACTCTCCGCCCCAATCGAAGGTATAACCGATAGGAAGCTTCATTTGGCGGTCGACTTCCCGGCGGGCTTCCTCGACCGCCCCAGCCAGATCGCGATTACGGACGCTGAACTGAACCCCGATGAAGCGCGAATTCGACTCTCTATAGATGAACGATGCGCCGCTATTGACTTTGATATCGGCGAACTGGCTGAGGGGAAGATGCTGGCCGTTGGGAGTCGCAATCAGCAAATTTCTAATAGCGTCGGCATCCTTGCGATAAGGTTCCTGCATGCGGACGAGAAGATCGAACTGCCGTTCGCCTTGAATCACCTGCGAAGCGGCCTTACCTCCCATCGCGGTTTCGACCATGGTGTTGACATCGTCCACGTTCAAACCATATTGCGCGATCTTGGCCCGGTCCGGCGTGACGATCAGGCTCGGCTGACCGAGTTCGCGCACTACCGTGATATCGACAATGCCGGGGACCTTCGAGATAATGCGCTTCACCTTGCGCGCGTTGTCTTCCAGGGTGGCCAGGTCGCCGCCGAAAATCTTCACCGCAAGCGAGCTTTTCAATCCTGTTTCCGCTTCGTCCACGGCATCCTGGGCGGGCTGAGTGAAGTTGAAAATCACGCCGGGAAACGCAGACATCTTTTCGTTGATCGCCTCCACGAGCTGCTTCTTGATGTGAAGTTTGCCATTCCACGCGCTGTCTGAGTAAGGCTTCAACCCGATGTAAAACTCGTTGTTGAAAAAGCCGGTGGAATCGGTTCCATCGTCCGGGCGCCCCAACTCATTCGCCACCGTGGTCACCTGGGGAAAGCTGCGCAGGATATTGCGAATCTGCGGCGAGAGTTTGGCAGCTTCCTCAAAGGAGATCGTATAGGGCGCAGTCGCGCGCATCCAAAGAGCGCCTTCATCGAGATGAGGCATGAATTCCGCTCCGATGAGCGGAATCAAGAGCAAGGATGCGGCGAAGACCGATAGCAGCATGGCGGTCGAGACTCCTCGATTCCGCAGGCACCAGCCGAGTAAGACTCCATAGCCACGCCGGATGAAGTCAAAGAAGGATACTTTCGGCTCGTGGATTTTGCCGCGCAGCAGATAGGAACACAGTACCGGCAACAACACCAGTGCACAGATGACGGAACCGACGAGAGCAAAGCCCATGGTGTCCGCCATCGGCTGAAACAGTTTTCCGGAGGGGCCCGTGAGCACGTAGATCGGCAGGTAGCCGGCAATGATCACGGCGACCGCATAAAAAATGGGACGCTCGACATCCTTCGCCGCCGCGCGGATGACGTAGATCACATCGTATTCCTCGCCGTGACGGACGGCCAATTCGC
Organism: Bryobacterales bacterium; assembly: GCA_003170295.1. GTDB lineage: Bacteria > Acidobacteriota > Terriglobia > Bryobacterales > Bryobacteraceae > Palsa-187. Next base: position 41,940 of record PNAJ01000057.1, read on the forward strand.
GAAAGACGTTTTCCACCATCACGACGGCTCCGTCCACTAAAATGCCGAAGTCGATCGCTCCGATCGAAAGAAGATTGGCTGGAATGTGCCTCCAATCCAGGCAGATGAAGGCAAACATCAAGGCGAAAGGAATCGTAATGGCAACGATGATGGCGGCGCGAATGTTGAACAAAAATATTCCGAGAACGATCAGCACCAGCACCATGCCCCGCACAAGGTTCTCTTCAACGGTGGTTGTGGTTTCTTCGATCAAGCCGCTGCGGTCGTAATAGGGAACGATCTTCACATCCGGCGGCAGGACGTGCTCATTTAGCTCCTTGGTGAGCGTTTCTACCCGCTTCAACACGACTTGTGCCTGCTCCCCGACGCGCATCAGGATTACGCCTTCGACCGCGTCATCCTGCTTCATATAGCCGAATTCGCCGAGCCGCACTGCATCCCCAATTTCGACCGTCGCGACGTCTTTGACAAAGGTCGGGATGCCGTTGTTGGTCGCGACGACAACGTTGCCGATGTCCTGGGTGGTCTTCACTTGGCCCAGTCCGCGAATGTAATAGAACTGGCCGCCCTGGGAGTAGAATCCGCCGCCGGCGTTTGCATTATTCGTGCTCAACTGCTGGAAGACCTGCGGAACCGTCACGCCGCGGGAGAATAGCCGGTATGGATTCAGCTTCACCTGATACTGCATTGTGGTTCCGCCGAGACTCGAATCGTCGGCCACGCCAGGGATCGCGCGATACTTCCGTGTCAGGACCCATTCCTCAAGGGTCTTAAGCTCCTGCGGCGTGCGATCGGGGCTGACCAAAACGTAGCGGTAGATCAACCCGCTGGGACTGAACAACGGAGAAACGCCGGGAGTAACTCCGCTCGGCAATGTCGCGTTGGCCATGCGTTCAAACGCCTGCTCGCGCGCAAAATACGGATCGGTCTCATATTCGAAATTCATCTTCAAAGCGGAGAGACCGTAGAGCGAAATCGAGCGTAGCGCCTCGATGTTGGGGATGCCATTCATCTCCACTTCCAGCGGAATAGAGATGAGACGTTCGACCTCTTCAGCGGCGTGGCCGGGCCATTGCGTGATGATCTCGACGTGAGGCGGAGAAAGGTCAGGATATGCGTCGATAGGCAATTTCTGGAATGAAATCGCGCCCCAAAACATCAGCGCCAGCGCCGCCGCGATGGTAACGAAGCGCTGTGCGAGGGCGAAGGTTATGATTCTTGCAATCATTTGTTGGCGCTACTGGTTGCTGTTGGCGAACTGCAAAAAGACACTACCTTGAGCGACAACTTTTTCGCCCTCCTTCAATCCGCTCACAATTTCGGTGTCCTCTCCCTGCTCCACGCCAATGTTGACTAGACGCTGCGCGAATTTCCCGGGCGAGGCTTCCACATATGCGAACGGCAGGTTTTCGTCGTTGCGCAGAATGGCGGAGGTCGGCACGGTCAGCACGCTCCTTCCTGACCGGGTGTGGATTACGGCGTCGACGAACATATCCTTCTTCAGCAGGCCGTCGGGATTTTTCGTGACGATACGCACTGAAGTGGTGCGGGTCGCGGGATCGATCAGGGCTTCAATATACGCAATCACTCCATGGAACGTCCGGTGGAAAGAAGAGTCCGTCTCTTCGACCGCGTCGCCGATGCGAACCGCTTCCAGATCGCGATCGTAGATGTGGCCCTGGACCCACACGCTGGACGTGTCGCTAATAGTGAAGCAAGCGGTGGTGCCGGCCTGGATCACTAAACCGGGCGTGACCAGTTTCTGCACGACCATGCCCGAGATCGGCGAGCGGACGGCCAGTTGCGGATTGATCGGGGTGCCTTGATGCTGCGCATCGTCGATCTCCTGTTCGGTCACGCCGAAAATTTTCAGTGCCTGGAGATCGTTTTCAGTTTCGGCGCGAGCATCGTTATACTCCTGCTCGGCAGCTTCCAGATCTTTGGTGGCGATCACTTTATGTTCGAGCAGGTCCTTGCTCCGATCCAGGGTTTTCTTCGAATAATCCTGGTGGTTGCGAGCTTTCTTATAGGCCGAGATCGCGGTGGCCACGTCGGGGCTCGATACGTAGAGCAGCGGTTGATTCACGGTGACTCGCGTGCCCAAATCCACCAGTAATTTTGAAATTGGCCCGTTCACTTGCGTGATCGCTTGCGTGGTGTGATCCGAGTCCCAATCCACGGTTCCCGTGGTGCGAACCACGGAGGACCAGGCGGTCCTCGTAACTTCGGCGATTTTCAAATGCGGTAGCTGCTTGGCGGGCACTTCGAATAACGCGGCCTCGTCCGTCTGAGCGGCCGCGGCGGCTGGGGGAGCTTTCTTATAAAGACCACAGGAGCAGGTCGCGAGCATCGCCGCCCAGAGAATCAGCTTCACGGGATCACCTGCGTTCCGACGGCTTGATTCACTTGCTCGACTGCAATCATCTGCGCCGCCAGCGCTTGACGGTAGGCAAGCTGCGTCGCCCGATAGCTGCGCTCGGCATCTAGGAAATCGAGAATCGATGCCGCGCCGCGCTGAAACGCGTAGTTGCTGATATCGCGAGAATCGGTGGCCTGTTTGAGATACCCGCTTTCATAAAGGACCACGATCTCCTCGTCGCTTTGCAGCGCGAAATAAGCATTGACGACGTCGGTGAGCACGCCCACCTGGGTCGACGACTCGGTTTCGATGGATTGGCGCACTGCACTTTGACTGCGCGCGATCTCGCCCTGATTGCGGTCGTGAATCGGCAGTTCCATGGAAAATGACGCACCCACTCCGTTGGAGCCGTTGGAGTTCGCATAGTCTCCGCTGAAGGTCCAATCGCGCGCGCGGTTTCCAAAAGCCAGCGACACGGTATCGTTGGCGAGCTTCACGCCGGTGTGCGCGGATTGCAGATCCGGCCGCGTATCCAGGGCTTTCTTCTGGAGATCGTCGAGGGTGAGGGAGGGCTTGGTGTGGACGAGGGATCCACTGACGTCGAAATCATCCGTCACGGATTGGTAGCCGAGCTGTTGGCGAAGGGTCGCTCTCGCCTGGACGAGGCCGAGCACGGCGGCGGAAACGTCCTGCTCGAACTGGAGTTTCTGGAGCGACAACTTGAGATAATCGCCTTCGGCGAGGTCGCCCGCGACCAGGCGCGCATGATTCAGGTCGAGCTGTTGAGAAAAATTCGCCAAGTCGTCTTTAGCAAGCTGGAGAACGGATTTCGCGAGCAGAACATTGATGAATGCCTGAGCGGTTTGGAATTTCAAGGTCCGTTCATTGTCGGTAACCGTCTGCGCGGCAACTTGGGTGTTGTCCTTGGCCACGACCACACGCTTTTCGCGCTTGCCGCCGCGCTCCACTGTATAACTGAGGGCTTCTGAATAGACTTGAGTATTAAAGCGGATCGTGCCGGGAGAAAAAACCGGGATTGCATCGACGAGAGTGCTCAAGGTCGGATTCGGCTTGAGGGAAGCGGTGACTTCCTGCGCCTTCGACTGGTCGATATTCAATCGGTTCGCGCGGAGCGCCTGATTGTAGGCAAGAGCAATCCTGATGGCATCGTCCTTCGAGATTAATTTGGAGGGAGCGTCGGCGGTCTGCGGAATAGCAGGGCAGACGAAAAGGACGGTACTAATTGCGATCCGCCGAAAGCTCATATTTAGGGTAATCGCCTATTATGACGGGCATCTCAAGGCGAGAAGGGGCAAAATCCTATGAGCGGGCCCGATTTCGCCGTGAGCGGGACAATTTGCCGCTATTCGTGAGAATCGTGGTCTTCGGCCTGGTGCTTGCTTGCCGCCTCGACGTGCTCAGTCGCGTGGACCAGGTGGCCGTGAGAAACCATGGCATGATGGGCGGCCTTTTCAAACTCTCCAGAGCCGTGGTATTTCGCGGCGCTGCGCTGGTGCTGCGCGGCATGCTCGAGAAGTTCCGCGGCTTTCAAGTGATGATCAACGCCTTTTTGCGACATGACCTTAGAATAACAAGCGGCACGATCTGCTAAATTGTTTGCTACCGATGAATCGACGCGATTTTCTGGGCGGCGTGGCCATGGTGGGGTTGGGCGGGTGCGCCCGCAAGGCCAGAATCGTTGCGCCCTCCGAAGTACTCCCCAAGCTGATGCCGATCCGGGCGCAGGCCGACCGAATCTTTCGGGTCACGGTGTGCCTGCGGCCGTTTCGCGCGGCCGGGCCCCGGCTGGATGTCGAGCGTGTCGGGGATAAGACCGTGGTGCACAACTATGGGCATGGCGGCAGTGGCTGGTCGCTTTCGTGGGGATCGAGCAGCATCGCGGTCGAGAAAGCGATGGCCGCTTTGCATACGCTCGACGCCGAGAAAGACGTGGCCGTCATCGGATGCGGCGCGTTGGGGCTGACGTCGGCGATTCTGCTGCAAAGCGCGGGCGCCAAGGTTACGATTTATGCCAAGGAGCGGCCACCCGAGGTGCGGTCCGCCCGAGCCACGGGATCGTGGACGCCCGATTCACGGATTGCGTTGACCAACTCCGTGTCGCCCGATTTTCCAGCGCTGTGGGAGAAGATGTGCCGCACTTCGTTTCACACCTATGAGAGCTATCTGGGCATGGCGGGGAATCCCGTGGAATGGACCGATCGTTACCAGCTGTCGGAGAAAAGCCCGGCTGAGGCGCAAGCGAACCGGCGGAGCGCCGAGACGCTCGAGTTTGCGCACTATCAGGACCGGGTGAGGGATATCACACCGCGGTCTCAAGATTTGCCGCCGGGAACGCATCCTTTTCCAACCCGATATGCCAGGCGAAATTCGAGCCTCACTTTCAATATTGCGAGCTACTCCAGGCAACTCGTTACCGACTTCTTGATCGAGGGCGGCAAGATCGAGAGGGTCGAGTTTCAAACGCCTTCCGAGTTGAGCCGGTTGGCCCAGAAGGTCATCGTCAACGCGACCGGCTACGGAGCGAGGGCGCTGTGGAAGGACGAGTCGATTGTTCCCGTGCGGGGGCAAATTGCTTGGCTGATTCCGCAGCCCGAAGTAAATTACGGAGTGCAATATAAGAACGTGAATATCCTCGCGCGGCGGGACGGGATCGTGGTGCAGGACGGCGGCATCGGCGAGATGGACGGATACAACGACGCCAACGAGCAACCCGATCGGGGAGCGGCGGAATCCGCAGTGAAGGTGGTGGCGGAGTTGTACGGGCGGATGAGCGGCCAGCGCTAGTGGCCCGTCTCTGAAGTGTGGGGCAGACGCTCTCGTCTGCTCCGGACCCCCTGGTCCGGCTCTGGCAACGCTCTTAAAACGGAGGCCGACGAGGGTGTCGGCCGCAGGCCGGGGGGCCTGCCCCACTATGCCAACCAGAGGGGTGTTACCTCACGGTAAACAGCGATTGACGCTGTTGCTCGATGCGCTTGGGGTAGGCCGCGAGCAGCTCCTTCTTCGACGCGAGCCACGCCTCGGTCTGTGAGATTTCGGCTTCCGCTTCTCCAATGGCATCGCGTACCGGTTCGATCGCCGGCCCGCCGGGTATGCGGCGAACCTCGACGAAATTTATCGGATCGAGGGCTTTCAGCAGATCCGCGCGCGGCGTCCGCAAAGGATGTGCGCTCACAAGGGCATCCACCATCGCGCCAGGGGAATAGTTGCCGCGAAGATCGCGGACGGCCGCCGAAACGATGTGATGGGCCTCGCGAAAACTCATTGGCTCGGAGCGCACCAGCGTATCAGCAAGCTCGGTTACGCTGAGGAAATCCGCATTCCCGCGTTCGGCCATGCGCGCGATATTCACTTCGCAGTTCTCGACAACGCCGCCAAATAGACGGAGCGCCCGCAAGGCCTCGGCGGTCATGGTAAAGACCAATGGCTGCAGATCGTCCTCGCTGTCGACGATGTCTCCGAACGGCGTATTGTGGGACGCGATGAAGATACTCTGCGACTGGCCGAGGGCCTTGCTCGCAAGGATGCGCACGTGTTCAAACGCCACCGGGTTGCGTTTCTGAGGCATGATGCTGCTGATCTGCACCCAGGCATCGGAGAGCCGTAGAAAGCCGAATTCGGCGGTACACCAAAGCAGGAAATCCTGCGTCACCTTGCCGAGATTCACCATGCAGATAGCGATCGCACCGGCGGTTTCCGTCACGTAATCGGTCGCGGCGATCGCGCCATAGGAGTTCAGTTGCAGCCCTTCGAACCCCAACAGCTCCGTCGTGAATTGCCGGTCTATCGGAAAGCCGGTGGTGGTGATGGCGCAAGCTCCCAGTGGATTGCGGTTCACGGTCGCGAAGGCTGCCTGCAATCTTCGCTCGTCGCGGCCGAGCAACTCGATGACTGCTAGTAAATAATGCGCGAGTGTCGTGGGTTGAGCCGGTTGCGTGTGGGTGTAGGCGGGCATGACGGTACGCACATGATCGCGGGCGGTTGCCAGCAATACTTTGCGCACGGCATCAATGGCGCCAACCACGTCTAGAATCTCGCGACGCAACCGCATCCGGTATTGCGTGATGTCGATGTCGTTGCGGCTGCGAGCCGTGTGCATATGCCCTGCATTCTCCGGTCCGCAGGCGCGTTCGAGGGCCGCTTCGACGTGAAAGAACAGATCCTCGTACTGGCCGTCGAAGGGGGCGCGAGCCAGCTCGGCGCGATCGAGCGAATCGAGTCCTTCAAGACAACGCCGCGCTACGCCCAGAGGAATAATCCGCTGGCGGGCCAGCATCAAGGTGTGCGCGTAGTGAATTTCCAGCAGCGCTTCGAGAAAGTATCGCTGCGCGTCCGCGAAATTAACGGCCAGCACCGTCTCGGCATAAACCGACGCTGGAAACTTCTCGGCTTCCATTACCAATCGACGCGGATTCCGAGCTGGATCAGACGCCCCTCGAGCACCGTCGAGACGGGGGCAAGCGACGGGGGAGCGGTGATCAATCCCTGCGCGTTCACGTTCGCCTTTGTGTTAAGCGTCGTAACGTTGCGGGTATTGAACACATTGTTCGCTTCCGCGAGAAATTTCGGAACGATACGCTCGCGAATCCGGAATAGCTGACGCGTGTAGCGCATGTCGACCTGATAAATGTTGCCGGTGCGCAAGGTATCGCGGCCAATGTAAGCGGGACGCTGCACCGCGGCCCCGACCGGGTCGTTATTCAGGTTCAGATTGGCGACTTCGTTCTGTTGATCGCCGACCGCAAGGTTCGCCAGCATCGTCAACTGGTTGCCGTTCGCCAGACGCTTCATGAAAGCGTTCCCTGGGCTGAACGCCGGCGCGAGAACGGCGCTCAGGTTAAACGCCTGCGGCCGGTTCACCAGCGTATTGCCTCGATCGTAGGCGCGGCTGAATGGATTTTGGATCACCGCATTCTGCTCAAAGCTGTTTGCGTCCGGAGCATCGCTGATGGCATGCGACCAGGTATAGTTGGCGTTCACCTCGTACCCCTTGGAAGAGCGATGAACGTACGTCACGATCATGGCGTTATAGTTCGATACGGCTCCCACATCCTGGAGGGTAATGGCGTTGAACTGCGGATAGAGGCGCGTCGCCGCGTTTACCGCCGTCGAGAATATGGGACGCCCATCGGCGAGGGTTCCGGTCGGGTTGATGAGGTTCATGTCGCGCAAAAATCCGAGGTCGCGCGCGCCGGTGTTCGCGTATCCGAGAATAATCTTGTCGTTCTGCGACAACTGCTGCTCCACTTGAATGCTGGTATTCATGGCGTAGGCGTTCTTGAAACCGGGCGTGACCGCGAAGATGCTGGGCGGCGCCGGCAGCGTGGCTCCGGGCAGGAAACTGAAGACGTTCGGGAACGCGGGCGCGCCGCCTGTCGAGGGAGAGAACGAGTCTGTGAACGCGCGCGTCGATCCGTCGTTGACAAAGGAGTTGTACCAGAGATTCGTGGGCGGAGCTTCGTAGAACATACCCCAACTGGCTCTGACGACGGTCTTCGGCGTCACCTTCCATGCCAGGCCGAGCCTCGGCGCAAAATCGCGGTTGGGCGTGTGGAAATTCTGGGTGTATGCGAAAGGCGCATTCGTCTCGCCACCGGGAGCCTGATAACGATCCCAGCGCAGGCCGTAAATCAGCAGCAGGCTCGGGCGTACCTGCCAGGTGTCCTGGGCATAGAAATCGTAGAAATACGATTTGTAAGAAGCGCCCGGCGTTCCAAGAACCGTTTGGAAAGACGAGTACGAGAACGGATTGGCGCCGCTTTTCGCCGACAAATACGCCGCGACGCTGGGGAATGTGTACGCGCTGTAAACATCGCCGATCTGGTTATCGTTGTTCAACTGCCAGCCAAATCCCGCCTTGATTGTGTGAGAACCCTTGACCTTGGTGAAATTGTCGCTGACGCTCGGAATCTTCTCGCCAAAGCGGTCGCCCGCATTCTGAGTGCCGTTGAAGGTTGCGACGCCGGTAATGGTAATCTGCGGTCCCGGACCCGTAAGCGCGTCCGCCACGTGATGCTCGTTGCGATAGGGTTCGGAGGCGCGCAGCTCGTTCAAGGCCGTCGCCGAAAAGGTTGTGAGAAGTTGGAGACCGCCGACGTGCGCGCGATCTTGAAAATCCACGCCCGCGGCCAGCGCGTTCAAGCCGCCATTCTGAGTGTTGAACGGGTACACGTTGCGAAAGTAATCGTAGCGGAAGAACATCTGGTTTTTTTGGTTGATGTTCCAATCGACGCGCAGATCCAGGAACTGGACGTGCTGCACCGTGGGCGAGGTGGCGAGCTGGGACGCTGGAATCCCGATCTGCGCCGCCGCGGTGGGATCGATCGTCACAGGCACCGGAGTGCCGCGCAGCAAGTGCTCATAGCCGCCGAAGATGAAAACCTTGTCCTTCTTTATCGGCCCGCCGGCGTTGAACGCGTAATCATGCAGATCGATACTCGCATTGGCCCTGTTGGACGCCAGCAGAATGGTGCGCGCGACCGCGTCTGGTGGACGGCCGATGAAGTAGAACTCGCCGTGGAAAACGTTACTTCCCGAATTCGTGATGACGTTGAAGATATCGCCGGCGGTGTTGCCGAACTCCGGCGCGAAGCTGTTGGATACCGTCTGTACCTCGCGAACGTAAATGTCCGAGATGGCGAACAGCCGCAGGCCATAGCGGTCGGTTTCGGTGTCGACCATTCCATCCATTTGGTAGTTGATGCGGTCGAGCAGTCCGTTCGTATTGAGCGTGCGCGGGATGCCAAGCTCCGGGTTCGGATGGCCGCTCAAGCCGGGCTGGAAGATCACAAAATTATAGGGATTGCGCGAGGTGAGCGGCAGGTTGTCGACCTCGTCGTGATCGATCGTCAGGCCAGTGGAGACGCGGGACGCTTCTAAGATGGGCGCTCCACCGGTCACGTCGACCGTGGTCGTGACCGAACCGACTCTGAGCTGCGAATCGATGACAGCCTCGGTTCCAGCGTTCAGCACAATGCCCGTGTGGCGCTCAGTGTCGAAGCCCTGCTTTTTCACGATGACAGAATAGGTTCCGAGCGGCAGATTGGGAACGACGTAATAGCCTTCCTCATTGGTTTCGACGGTCCGGGCAAAACCAGTGCTCGCGTCCGCGACCGCGACGGACGCCTTGGGAACCGCGGCGCCGGTCCCATCCACAACCCTGCCGCGAATACTGCCGTTAATCGCCTGTGTCTGGGAAAAAGCAAATTGCGAAGCCAGGGTGCTGAGAAGCAGCCCGGCGAGTAGATATCGAGCGATGACTCGTGCCATTTAATACCCCTTTAGAAGCGGACGTCTTAGACGCCGGTTCGTTCGTTGCCTAGTTGTAACATTTTTTCGTGGTAACTATCCAGTCCGACGACAGTAGATATACTCAGAAGTCTTAGTATGTCTAAATCCGACTCCCTCCAAGGCTCGCTCGATCTTCTCGTCTTGAAGATTCTGTCGCGCCGCCCGCGGTTGCACGGCTACGCGATTATGACCGCTATTAAGGATGGGTCCGGCGACGTTTTGTCGGCAGAGGAGGGTTCGCTTTATCCGGCATTGCACCGGATGGAGGAGGCGGGCTGGGTTCGTTCCGAATGGATCAAAAAAGAAAGCGGGCGGCGGGCGCGGATTTATGAGCTGACGGCGGGCGGGAGGAAGCAGCTTGCGCAGGAAGAGTCGCGCTGGCAGACGGTAACTTCGGCCGTAAATCGCGTATTGAGGACGGTGTGAAATGTCGTTGTGGTCTCGCATTGCGAATGTATTTCGTGGCGAACAGTTGAGCCGGGAGATTGACGAAGAGCTGCAGTCGCATATCGAGGAAGCGATCGAGCAGGGGCGGGATCCGCGGGAGGCTCGCAAGGCTTTCGGATCGGTGCTAAGGAAGAGAGAGGAGACTCGCGACGTGCGGCTGATCGCATGGCTTGATTCAGTGCGGGCGGATGCGGTATTCGGCTTGCGCCGGCTTCGAAAAACCAAAGTGACTTCTGCCGCCGCGATCTTGTCGCTGGCACTGGCGATTGGCGCGTCGACAGCGGCATTCCGGCTGATCGATGCACTGCTGTTGCGGCCTTTGCCAGTCGCGCATCCCGAATATTTATATGTCGTCGCGTTTGAAGGCGCCCACGCTGTCAGTGGAAAAGCGATGACGTATGACAGCTCTTCCTACCCGATGTTCCGTCAGATGAGGGCCGATGTGCGGGAGCAAGCCGAGCTGATCGCGGTCTCCTATGCCGACCGCACCGATCTGACTTACCGGTCGGACCAGGAGATGGAGAAAGCCTACCGCCAGTACGTTTCCGGCTGGATGTTCCCTGCGTTTGGACTCCGGCCCGCGCTGGGACGGCTGTTTTCCGCCGCCGACGACCTCACGTCTGGCCAGCAGCATCCCGTTGCCGTGCTGTCTCACGATTATTGGAACCGCCGGTTCGGAGGAGATCCCAAAGTAATTGGTCGCACATTCCGGATGGGCGACGACCTTTACGAAATCGTCGGTGTCGCCGAGGAGCGCTTCACCGGCACCGAGACCGGCACCATGACGGACATCTTTTTTCCCATGGCGATGAAGAATCCCGCCACGCTTCAAAGCTCCAACAACTTCTGGCTTCGCACGCTGGTCCAGATGAAGCCCGGCGTTAATGTCGAACCCATTCGAGAGAGGTTGCGCGCGACGTTTCGCGCGATCCAGGAAGAGCGGGCCAAGAGTTTTACCGCCATGCCCCAACGTCGTCTGGAACTGTTCTTTAAAGAGAAGCTGTTGCTCGAACCCGCCGCCGCCGGCCGCTCGAATCTGCAGCGGGATTACCGGCCATCGCTTACGGCCTTGGGCGTTCTCGTCGCGCTGGTGCTGCTGATCGCCTGCGCGAACGTCGCGAATCTGATGACCGCCCAAGCCGCGGCGAGGGCGCGCGAGATGGCGCTGCGCGTCTCGATCGGCGCGGGACGATGGCGGCTGGTGCAACTGGTTCTGGTCGAAAGCGCGTGGGTCGCATTTCTGGCGGCCGCCATCGGCGCGATTCTCGCATCCTGGTCGGCGCCCTTCATCCTGAGCATCGTCAATTCGCCCGATAACCCGGCACGTCTGGCCCTTCCGGCCGATTGGAGAGTGTGGGAATTTTCTGTGGTGCTGACCTTGGGCGTCACGTTTCTGTTCGGTCTGCCGGCGGCGCTGCGCGCCTCCTCCGTCAAGCCCGCCAGCGCGCTAAAGGGCGGAGAAGATCCGCACTCGCGCCGCCGCTTGATGCATGCTCTGATTGCGGTTCAGGTCGCGTTCTGTTTTCTCGTGCTTTTTGTGGCCGGCCTGTTTGTGACAACGTTCGACCGCTTGTCGCATCAGCCCACCGGATTTTCCTCGGAACGGATTCTCAACCTGGAAACGGTCACGCACCGCCCGCAACCGCCGGTCTTCTGGGAGCAGGTGGCCGAGCATCTTCGCGGCGTTCCAGGTGTCGAGACCGTCGCCCTGACGGTGTGGCCTCTGATGAGTGGAGAAAGTGGTGTCGGCTCGATTGCGATCAATGGCGCGGCTCCGGCGGAGGTCTTCGCGGACTTCCTGAAAATTTCTCCAGGCTGGCTGGACACCATGAAAATTCCGCTCGCCGACGGCAGGGATTTCCGCGAGAGCGACGCCAACCCGACCGTCGCGATCGTCAACCAGGCCTTCGCGAGACAATATTTTGGCGGGGAGAATCCGATCGGAAGATCGTTCGAAAGAGTGGAAGTGGCGGGCACGCGTGTTCGCTTTCAGATTGTGGGCTTCGTGCCGGACGCCCGTTCCAGGGACGACATGCGCCTGCCGATCCGGCCGACGGTCTACCTTCCGTTTCCATCGTCGGACGGCAAAGGCGGATTCCAGCCGACCGGCCGGGGCGATTTTATCGTGCGGACAGTCGGTGCGAACCCTCTCGCCCTCGCTTCGATTCTCCGTCAGGAAGTGCCGCGGGCCCGGCCCGAATTTCGCGTCACCAATATTCGCACGCAGACGGAGATCGTCGACTCGAAAACCGTTCGGGAGCGCCTGCTTGCGATGCTCGCTCTGTTCTTCGCCGTGGTTGCGGTGCTGCTGGCGGGGATCGGACTCTATGGCGTTCTCGATTACTCCGTGCTGCAGCGACGCCGCGAAATCGGGATTCGCATGGCGATCGGAGCGCAAGCCGCGGCCATCGCGCGATTGGTGACCGTGGAGGTCTTCGCGATGGTTTTGATCGGTGCGATTGCGGGACTCGCGCTCGGTTTGGCGTCGGTGCGAACCATCGAGTCGCTGTTTTACCAGGTGAAGGCGACTGACCTGAACATGCTCGCGCTCCCGACACTGGCAATCCTGGCCGCCGCTCTACTGGCCGCCCTGCCAGCGGTGCTTCATGCGGTGCGAATCGACCCGGTGAAAACGCTACGGTCTGAGTAGTGCCAGTCGCGCGCCGCTACTATTTGCAGACCGAAAAGCTGACATGCTTTGACTCCAGCGGATTGGGAGCAAGAACCTTGAACGCAACCCAGCCCGACGCGCTACCGCGGTGACTCCAGTCGTAGTTGATCGTGAGCGGTCCTTTCTTGTCGAAGTGAAGCGTCTTGACGGGCGCCTGAGAGTGATCGCTTCGGATCCATTGGTACGTGACGTCTAGGGGCCCTGTCGCATTGATACGGCCGGTGACGTGGACGCGCGTGTTCGGACAGTTACCGATTGTTGCGGGAGCGTCGAGCGCCAACCCGCCTACGCGAGACGGTGGTTGGCCGGTTACGGAAGACACGATCAGCGCCGCCAAGGCGACTAGCATTTGACGATGACTCAATTTGTTACCTCCTTGTCCGAGGCAGCATATCACAACAATCCGGCAACGTTTATTTGACAGTGACCTTCACTTGAGCATTCGTCCAGCAGCACTGGAAGCCGCGGCCGCCGTCGCCGGACCAATCGTTGGCGACCACTCGCAGAACATATTCGCCTGCTTCGCTGAAGGTGGCCGTGGTGATCGCGGTACCGCTGAATACCGCGGGAGCCGGCGCCTTGAATGCCGCCTTCTCCACTGGCTGCCTCGGGTTCGCGAATGTCACCGTACCCGGTCCGCGAAACTTGCTCCATGCCACCGTGACCGGCGAGCCCAGCGCGCGCTGCGTGACCAGGACCGACTTCGCATCGTCGGCGAGCCACAGTGCCAAGGTCACGGGTTTCTCGACCGTAGTCTCCATTGCCCGGCTCTGTCCTCGCGGACCCTGCACGAAAGGACCGGCCTCGGAAAAGGCGATAAATGGCGGCGTATTTCCGCTCGCCTCCATGAACGGCTGGACCTCATACATAGGATGCAAACTGACCGGGATTACGGCCGTCTTCCCATTCGCGACAAGGGTCCACGTGAGTTTCTTCTCGCCGAAATCCTTGGGCACCGTGATGGTGAATACGCCCCATTGGCGCGCTGGAAGAAAATGCGTCGGCTGGCCACGGTCCGGGCCCTTCGGCTCGATGCGATTATTCGGTCCGGTGGGAATCTCGATGGTCTGCTTCTGATTGCGATTGTAATAGCCGAGCAGCAGGCTGAACGTTCCGTCGGGGTTTGGGAACCATCCTTCGAAAGCACCGGTGATGCCTTGCCCGGAGTCATGAGCGGGTTCGAAAGGCAACGATTGCGCCCATCCCGCGCCTAGAAGCGCGATCCCGATCAGAAATATTCGCGGCATCCTGTTACGGTCGCGCCATGCTGGTCCGGCTAGGTCTGTGGCTGGCGGCCCACTGGTTGTAATCGTCGTCTGAGATGTAAGTGACGTTGACCCACGCATGTCCCATTTCGTCGACGGTGCGATCTCCGTACCCGACCCACTGATCGTGATCCGGATTGTTAGGATTGTTGGCGGTATTGTCGTACCAGGCCGTCACGTGGATCACGGTTCCCTTGGGCAGCACCGGCGCCGCATCGTCCGCGTAGATGTAATTGTTCATCCAGTTGAAGTTGAAATGGTCGACGTAGCTCAGCATCTGCGTGGTGCCGTCGGGTAGGATGGCTTCCATCGCCATCCCCTTGCCGCGCCAGTGCATGTGCGGCTGAAAATTCTCCAGGCGCGCCGCCTGCCTCAGCACCTGGTAAGTCTGATTCGCGATCACGCTGTTCGGCGGGATATCGAAAGGTCCCGGGTTGCCGGGTGATGCGCCGAACAAACTGAGACGCGTGCGATACTTCGGAACCTCGCCCTTTGGATAAAGGTACACGGCCAACTCCACATGATCGCGGATCTGTTCGCCCACCGCGTGAAGATGGAGTTCCCAACGGATCTGCGCTCCCGGCAGCAGCAACTTTCCAGTACCGGGCCGGTAGATGTCGTAGCTCTTCCCCACCGCCCATTCCATTAAGAGACCCGGTCCGCCGGCATCCAATGCAGCAGGTTCATCCTGGCGAAGACCCGCGAGCGCATGATGTACGATTCTGCGCCCTGCAGGCGTGGCCGGCCGCATCTCGACCGCGCGCACCCAGCGCTCCTCCGTAATGCCGATGTCGGTCGCCGGTTTAAACCACACGTCCTGACCGTGAGCGGGCATGGTGTATGCCTCGGACTTGACGACGAAATCCGGCGGCCCGAACTGTTTGGCGAGTTGCCACCCGTCGTCGGTTGGCCACTGCTTGGCTGGCGGCAAATCCTTGGGATCGCCGAGCGGCGCGCCCGCATCGGCCCACCGCACGATCGTCGAAATCTGCTCTTCGGTCAGCGAGCGGTCATTCGCGAAATGCTGGATTCCAACCGTCTTGTCCAGGTGCCAGGGAGGCATGTTCCGCGTAACCACGCGCTCACGGATGGATTTTACCCACGGCCGCGTTTCTTGATATGTCACCAGCGACATGGGAGCCATCGAACCGGCGCGGTGACATACTTCGCACTTTTGTTGGAATATCGGAGCGATATCCTTCGCGAATGTGACGGAATCTAGCGCGGCCGCGAGGCCCGGGAAAATCACGATAGCGCAGAACGTGGCACTTCGCATGACGGCTCCTCCTGCAATTAGGACCTTACACAGCAGTCTATTGGCTATAACGCCCCTCTGTCAATGCGTGGCCCGGCTATATGGTAAAAATTTATGAGTGAGGTTGTCGATTTGGACGCCTCCTATTCGACTTACCTACGGAGGAATATAAATGGCAAACGTACGAGTGCTGGTCGGCACCCGCAAGGGCGCATTCATCTTAACGTCGGACGGCAAGCGCGAAAAATGGGACGTCAGCGGACCCCATTTTGCAGGCTGGGAAATTTATCACGTCAAGGGATCTCCCGCGGACCCGAATCGCTTATACGCATCGCAATCCAGCGGCTGGTTTGGGCAGGTAATCCAGCGCTCCAGCGACGGCGGCAAGACTTGGGAGCCGGTGGATAACAAGTTCGCCTACGAAGGAGCCACCGGCACGCACCAGTGGTACGATGGCACACCACACCCCTGGGAGTTCAAGCGAGTCTGGCACCTGGAACCGTCGCTCACAGATCCCGATACGGTCTATGCGGGTGTCGAAGACGCCGCGATCTTTCGCTCGAGCGACGGAGGAAAAAGCTGGCAGGAGCTCTCCGGATTGCGCCATCACGGCTCCGGGCCCCGCTGGCAGCCAGGCGCCGGTGGGATGTGCTTGCACACGATCGTCCTCGATCCCAGCGACCCTCGCCGGATCTTCATCGCGATCTCCGCCGCCGGGGCTTTTCGCAGCGACGATGCCGGCGAGACGTGGCAGCCCATTAACCGCGGACTGCACTCTCAAACCATTCCCGAGCCTACTGCCGACGTCGGCCACTGCGTTCACCGCATCGCGATGCACCCGTCGCGCCCGAATGTGCTCTTCATGCAGAAACACTGGGACGTCATGCGCACCGACAACGCTGGCGATTCCTGGCACGAGATCAGCGGCAACCTGCCGACCGATTTCGGCTTCGTGATCGACGTGCACGCGCACGAGCCGGAAACGGTTTACGTAGTCCCCATCACGAGCGATTCGCACCACTACCCGCTCGACGGGAAGTTGCGCGTCTACCGCAGCCGGACTGGCGGAAACGAGTGGGAGCCACTCACCAAGGGCTTGCCGCAAAGCGACTGCTACGTGAACGTTCTGCGTGACGCGATGGCGGTCGATTCACTCGATTCCTGCGGCGTGTATTTCGGCACCACCGGCGGCCAGGTGTACGCCTCGGCCGATGCCGGCGACAACTGGGCTCCCATTGTCCGCGATCTTCCGGCCGTGCTTTCCGTCGAGGTCCAGACGTTGTCGTGACCCGCATGGTCATTCGCGTCGTCCTCCCGGCACATCTCCGCACGCTGGCCCGCATCAGTGGCGAGGTGACGCTCGATATCGAGGGTCCCGCAATGCAGCGTTCGGTCCTCGACGCCTTGGAAGCCCGCTATCCGATGCTGCGCGGAACGCTCCGCGATCAAGTCAACCAACAACGCCGTCCATTTGTCCGGTTCTTTGCCTGCGAAGAGGATCTGTCGCACGAATCGCCGGATACTCCTCTGCCCGAAGCAGTGGTATCCGGGGCGGAGCCCTTTTTGATCGTAGGAGCCATTGCCGGCGGCTGCGACTGACCCCGCCCGCTGGGTGAAGACCCACAAGTCCGACCGCTTTGCGTCAATTGACCCGGCAACTTGCCTCGCCCCGCTTCCGATCGTGAATGGACTCAACAATATCGCTATGGCGAGCGGTGTGCCTCACACATTGCGGCGCGAAGCGCGAGGTTTTTTAGCCATGAGAACATATTCGATCGTTTTCCTTCTAAGCATTTTGTCTATCACGGCGTCCGGTCAGGATCGTCCGGCGAGACGGAACAGGGACTTCAACCCCGAGTTGGCGTCGGTCAGCTCATTTCAGTCCTTCACGACCGGCGTTGTTGTGAAAATCAAGAGCGCCAGCATCGCCAAGGACGGCACGATCACGGCGCGATTCACTCTCACCGACTCCAACGGCGAGGGGCTGGATAATACTGGCCTTTTAACGGCTGGGTCCGAATCGCTCTCCTTCGTCGCGGCCTTCATCCCGACCGGCCAATCTCAGTACACGGCCTACACTACGACAGTTGACAAGTCGATCACGAACAACAACCCGCCGCAAACACAAGCCGGCACGGACACGGGTGGCAAATATGCGTTGGTCGACGCAGCGACGGGCACTTACGATTACACCTTTGGAACCAAGGTTCCCGTTACTTTCGACGCGACCGCCACGCACTCTATCGGTGTGCAGGCGTCGCGCAGTCTGGCCGCTTATGGTTATCCCACGGCGTACACTTCAAACGACGTATTCACGTTCGTGCCGAATGGCTCCCCAGTCGTAACCGTCCGCGATATCGTCACGGAAGCGAGTTGCAATGGATGTCACAATCCTCTTAGCGCGCACGGCGGCGCCCGTCAGAAGATTGCGTATTGCGTGCTTTGCCATACGCCGCAGAGTACGAACCCGGACACGCTCAATACCGTCGACCTGAAGGTGTTCATTCACAAAATCCATATGGGATCCAGCTTGCCCAGCGTGGTCGCGGGCGGGAAGTATGAGGTTGTCCATCGGGGAGCTGTCGTAGACTTTTCGACCGTCGTCTTCCCGCAGGATGTCCGCAATTGCACCAAGTGCCATGCCGCCGGACCCACGCAATCCAGCAACTGGGCGACTAATCCCAGCCGCGCCGCCTGCGGCTCCTGTCACGATAATGTGAACTTCGCGACCGGCCTGAATCACGTCAATCTGATTCAGGCGGACGATACGCAGTGCACCAACTGCCATGCTGCAGCGGCCCACACCGAATTCGACGCCTCGATTCCCGGGGCCCACACAATTCCGAACAGATCGGCCGCGCTCCCTGGAGTCGTTCTGAAGGTCCTCAAGGTGGACAACGCGACCCCCGGCAGCAGTCCAACCGTTACGTTCCAGGTAACCGATAAATCCGGGGCCGCAGTGGACATCACCAAGCTGACCACCATCCGAATGGTCATTGCCGGTTCGAACGTCGACTACGGCACGGGCACGGGCGGAATGCCGCGAGTATCCGAAACTCCGACCAAAGCGACGGGCGGCGCGAACGGAATCTACATGTACACCATGACCAGCAAGATTCCTGTGGCGGCTACCGGCTCCTACACCATTTCCATGGAGGCGGCGAACACCGTAACGTTGCTGCCCGGCACCACGCAGCAGATGACCGCAACCGACATGGCGATGCCCTACGAGTTTTACCTCTCCGTCGACAGCAGTCCAGTCGCCGCCCGGCGTCAAGTGGTCTCGCTCGACAAGTGCAGCGCCTGCCATCAGAATCTCGGCTTTATTCACGGCGGTAGTCGCGGGAACACGCAGGAATGCGTAATCTGCCACAATCCGACACTGACCGACGGCACCTCCAAACAGAGTGTCAGCTACGCGACGCAGATCCACAGCATTCACCGTGGTTCGAACCTGGCGAATCCGTACATCCTGGGAACCACCAATTATCAGAGCATCTTATTCCCGGGTGATCTGCGCGATTGCACCACGTGCCACGTCAATAATTCCTATCAGGTCGACAACGTCGGCGCGGTGGCTTCGGTGGCGAGCCCCGGCGGTTTCACGCCGACCACGCCTCCGATCTCGGCCGCCTGCCAAGGTTGCCATGACGACAAATCGACCGCTTCGCATGCGCTCGCCAATACCACTTCGATCGGCGAGAGCTGCGCCACCTGCCACGGAATCAACGCCCAGTTCGCCGTGGATACCGTGCACGCCCGGGTCCATTAATCTCGCGGAACAATAACGGGGTTGCCTGGAATGACAGGCGGCCCCTTTTTTTATTTGTTCGCCGGTATTCTGGAGGAATGCGTCATCTTCTCGCCTGCGTTCTGACTTCCCTCGCGTGCCTGGCGCAAACGGCATCGGACCCGCGCATTCCCTCGATCCTGGGAGAACTTGCATCGGTCCGCAACTTCGAACAAGTAGCGATGTCTCCCGACGCAAAACGAGTCGCCTGGATTGAGAAATGGTCCGAGAATGGGATTTTCATAGTCGACCTTCGAGCAGGAAGCTCTCCCGTGGGAATCGGTTCCGGCCGCGACCTGGCATGGTCGCCCGATAGCAGCCGCGTCGCGTTTCTCTCCGATCGCGATCGGAAGGGGCAAATGCAGCTCTACGTGGCCCCTGCCACCGGCGGAGCTGCCCGCAAGCTGACCAGCCTCACCGGCTATCTCACCGACCCACTGTGGTCGCCCGATGGCACGCACATCGCCTTGCTCTTTGCCGAAAATGCTCCCGGCGGCGGAGGCCCTCTCGAAGCCGAGCCAGTCGAAACCGGCGTCATTGGAGGCGAGATCCATAATCAGCGCCTGACCATTGTCGAGGTAGCTTCCGGAGCGGTGAAACAGATCTCCCCCGGCGATTCGAATATCTACGAATTCGATTGGGCGCCCGACGGCCGCAGCTTCGCCCTCAGCGCCGCGCCCGGTCCAGGCGATAACAACTGGTGGATCGCGCAGCTCTACACCATGCCCGCCGCCACCGGCAAAATGACCGTAGTCTTCCATCCCGAAACGCAGATCGCTTTGCCGCGCTGGTCGCCCGATGGATCCACCATCGGCTTCATTCAAGGCCTGATGAGCGACGAAGGTTTCACCGGCGGCGACGTCTTCACGATTCCCTCAACAGGTGGACAGGCCGTCAATCGCACACCGAACCGTAAATCTTCCGTCAGCTCCATCGAATGGATCTCTCCCGAAAAAATGTTGCTCACCGAAATCGCCGGCGGAGGCAGCGCGATCGCCACCCTCGAAATCGCCTCGGGCCGCACCGAGCGCCTCTGGCAGGGCGGCGAGAGCATCCATGCCGGCGGTAATTTCGCGAACTTCTCGCTGGCGCGCGATGGTAAAACCGCGGGCGTCATCCGCAGCGATTGGCAGCATCCGCCGGAAATCTGGGCCGGCCCGATTGGCGAATGGAAACAGATTTCCCACGCTAACGGCCAACTCCACCCCAAATGGGGAGAAGTGAAAAATGTGGAATGGACCAACGGCGGTTTTTCGGGGCAGGGCTGGCTGCTCTACCCTCGCGATTACAGTCCCGACAAGCGCTATCCGATGGTCGTATCCGTTCACGGCGGACCCGCCAATTTCAACGCTCAGCACTGGCCCGGGGATCGTTTTGATATGAGTGTCCTCTCCGCGCTCGGTTATTTTGTTTTCTTTCCAAACCCTCGCGGCAGCTACGGCCAGGGCGAGTCGTTCACCAGGGCCAACGTCAAGGACTTCGGCGGCGGCGACCTTCGCGATATTCTCGCGGGCGTCGACGCGGTTCTTATAACCGTTCCTGTGGATTCCAACCGCGTCGGCATCGCCGGCTGGAGTTATGGTGGCTACATGACCATGTTTGCGGTGACGCAAACCAATCGTTTTCGCGCAGCCGTCGCTGGCGCGGGCATCGCGAATTATCAAAGTTATTACGGTCAGAATTCGATTGACCAGTGGATGATCCCGTACTTCGGCGCTTCGGTTTATGACGATCCCGCAGTCTACGCCAAGGCCTCGCCCATCACGTTCATCAAGAATGTAAAAACCCCTACTCTGGTCGTCGTGGGGGAGCGGGACGGAGAATGTCCCGCTCCGCAATCCTACGAATTCTGGCACGCGCTCAAGGCGCAGGGAACTCCCACCGAACTGGTGGTCTATCCCGGCGAAGGCCACATGTTCCGAGGCGCGGACCATAAGCGCGATGTCATGGAGCGGACAGTGAAGTGGTTCGAGCAATACCTGCGCTAGTCAATTCGTGGCGGGCCGCTCCGCGTGGTCGATGACGTAAACTTCCACCGGTCCCTTTTGTGCATCCAATTTGAGCCCAAGCTGCTGCTTCAAGGCGTCGAAGATCGACGGACCGTCCAAGTCCGCCCCGGGCGGGAGGTTTTCTTTGGAAATTCCCGGCAGGTCCGGCGTCCAGTGCAGCGCGAAATCGTAGACTTTATCGAGCCCCGTTTTATCGATCACAGGACGATCCATTCCCGGAGTCTGAGAAAGAAAGAAACACATGTACTTCATGTCCACTCTGACTCCGGTAATGTTGCCGAAGCCTGTGGGAGTGATCGGAATTTTGAAATCCTGCTCGGTCTCATTGAGTTTCATTTTCACTCCCGACTTATCGACGCTCAGCGCATACACCGGAAGCTCCTTCTTCTCCTTATGGAATTGAAGTTTGAACTGATCCGCCAACAAATTTAGAAACATCTCATGGAGTTCGTCAATGTTAGAAGGCCGAGCGGCCTTCGCGGTGATGTCGTAGCGTTCGTCGTCGAGCCAGCTCGGCCCTCCCGTGACCTGCTGCGGCGTCAATCTGCTCATCAGTCTAAAAATGAGCCTCACCGGAACGTTCTCCGCGACGTAGGTCTGACCGCCCGCAAGAGGTCTTATCCCTCCTCCGCGCCCGCCCGGCTTGGCGAGCTTTATCGACGCTACCTCAAACTCCAGCCGCTCCGGCTTCTGGCCGTAAACCATCAAGCCGATGGCGGCGCCAAACAGGCACGATCTGCGGGGAATCATTCCTAATTGTCTCTAACATAATTAAATGGGACCCGCGATGAATCAGGAACCGTTGTATCTGGAGGATCTTCACGTCGGACAGCGCTTCAGCTCCGCGGCGCATCGTATCGAAGAGGATCGCATCAAGTCTTTCGCCGCCGAGTTCGATCCACAGCCCTTCCACCTCGACGAAGCCGCCGCGCAAGCCAGCATTTTTCGAGGACTCGAGGCCAGCGGCTGGCACACCGCCGCCGTCACTATGCGCCTTATCGCCACCGGAGGACTTCCGTTCGCCGCCGGCGCGGTTGGACTTGGCGGCGAGATCGAATGGCCCCGCCCCACGCGTCCCTGCGATACTCTGCACGTCGAAAGTGAGTTTGTCGAAATAATTCCGTCGCGCTCGAAACCGAACCAGGCGATCGTCCGCGTGCGAAACACGACGCTCAATCAGAACGGTGAGCCAGTGCAGGTATTCACCGCCAAAATACTGGCGTTCAAACGTCCCTAGGGGTCTGCGTCTCAAATCGCGCCGATGTGCAAAAGGGGATTGGCTCGAATTTCGCCGCTTTTGCGAAACTGTTTTGCCCCATCCCGAAGCCGTGTGACGGTGTCAAGCCCGGCTGCGGCGCTGGGCCGATGCTGTTGTTCTGATCACGCTTTCAGCATTTCTTCAATCTGATCCGCCAGCATCTTCGGTAGAAAAGGCTTCTGAAGAAACGCCGTGCGTTCTCCTTGCGGCTCGTAAGGATAGCCGCTCGATACAATCGCGCGGAGTTTTGGCTCAAGCGCCCGCATCTCGGCGAGCATCTCATCGCCCTTCATGCCGGGGAGCGTCAGATCCGTCAATACCAGTGCATAGCGCGCCGGGTTCGCCCGAAAATACTGGAGTGCGTCCGCCGGCGTGAGACAGGCGTCTACTTCGTAACCCAGACGTTCCAGATACCGCTGCAATAAATCCAGGAGCGGGGCCTCATCGTCCACCAGCAGTATGCGGACGCCGCCCATCTCTTTCTACCACAGCGACAACGGAACCTTACCCGGGCTGAAGTTCAGGCCGACGGTCGCCCGATATCCCGTGTGCTTGTAAATGAGGTTTTCGATCGCCTGATAGCGGTAATCGTATCGCGCCACGAAGTGCAGGGATTTTGGCAAGCTGTACGTGAACCCGGCGCCGCCATACCCCGTCCGGTACGGTTGGATTCCCTGACCGAGGGTGGAGAGGCTGCTATATCCGCCGCTCACGCCGATATTCACCTTGTGAATGCCTGTATAGCTGTAACTGGCGTCGCCAACGTCGCTCTTCGAAGTGAGATAGACACCATTACCGGGGACCACCATTTGTCCATAGGAAAAGTTTAAACTCGCGGTCTTGAATCTTCTGATCAGCGTCGCCTGTCCGCTGGGGTAGTAATCTACCCGGTGAAAGGCCTGAATCGACGTCGTCTGTCCCAACAATGCGGCGACCACGGGACTCAGCGCCACCGACTGCAATCCCGATACTTCCGCGTGGAACGCGCCGGCCCGCACCGTCAACGACCACCGGCGCCCAATGTTCGTGCCATAGAAAAACTCTCCTGTATCGATGTCCGCTTGGCCAAACGCCTTTGGAAAATCGAAATGCTGGCGCTGATAAGTGAAGCCCACGGAGGTATTTTTGGAGAGTTTGTGCTCCACCGAGCCGCGCGCGTTATATCCTTCCACCCCCACCAGAAAGGACGATTGGCGCCATACTTCAAATCCTTGCCCCCCGAAGCTATAGCTGGTGCGCGCCGATTGCATCAGGGTAACGTCCAGCCCGCCTTGCACGTAGGAGGAGCGATTATCGAACAACAGGCTGCTCGCCTGATTGACCTCATTCGAAGTGAAGGTGGGAGAGATGGCTCCGATTGAGCCAAGGCCGTTGGAAAAAGTGCCGGCCAATAGCTGGCCATTAAAAACCACCCGGCGCGACTTCTGCCATGTAAAGCCAAGGGCCAGCGCCTGGTCGATGGTATCGTAAGTGGAATTGCCGTTATACTCCCGAAACGAGCCGCGGTAATCGAGTCCCAGCATCGCCCTCTTCCACGAATGCGAGCCATAGGCACCCACCGTCGCTTCCACTCCCGCGAGTCCGTTTATAGTGACCAGATTGCCCTTGGAATCGAGAGAAACAGGTTGAACGCTGGAATCGTAAACGCCATCGACACCGGCGTAAAATCGAAGGTCGACCTGTTGCCCGCTGCGAGTGCCAGCCCCGCTCGCGCCGCTCGAGAGCACGCCAGGTCCCAAATAGCCTCCTCCCATTTGAGCGAAAGCGGCGGATGAGATACAGCAGGCAAGCGCGATCAGTCGTTTTTTCAAACTTCGTTTCTCCGATTTCTATATCTAAAGACCATTTTTGAGTCTGACGTGTGCCGGTTGTTCGTGTCAAGCTGTGAAAGGAAGTCGCGCAGCGCGGCATCACTAATGTAGTGCGTCTGTGTATTGCGTATGGGCGGTCCCCCCGGACCGCGCCGGACCCCCTGGTCCGGCTGCAGGGTTCGGAATGTTTGACGCACTACACTAAAGCGTGAGGAGTAGCCATGCGAATTTCCGCGGTTTTGTTTTTCACGACGGTGGCGGTATCGGCCGCCGATCTTCCGATTCGCGAAGTGATTCTCTATAAACACGGCGTCGGGTTCTTCGAACGAGCCGGCAAGGTGGACGCCGGCGATACCGCGCGCATCGATTTCAAAGCGGATGATATGAACGACGTTTTGAAGTCCCTGACCATTACCGACCGCAGCGGCGGCAAGATCAGCGGCGTCCGCTACGATGCCAGCGAGCCTCTCGAAGAACGCCTTAAGAATTTTCCGTTCGCAGTAGGCACGGATTCCACGCTCGCCGTGTTTCTCGATCAGATGAAAGGCGCGCGGGTCGAACTGAAGCTGGGGTCGGAGACAATGGCGGGCGTGATCGTGAGTGCGCGTGTCATCAAGACGGGCGATAAAGCCGCGGATCACGAGACCATCACGCTGCTGACCGACGCGGGCGAGCTGCGGACCTTCGATCTAGCCGCGGCGACCTCGGTAAAGTTCACCGACACGAAATTGCAGAGCTTGTTGAAGGATTATCTATCGGTGTTGAACGGCGCTCGGTCGAAGGACCGCAGAAGCGTGTACATCGATTCGATCGGCGCCGCCGCGCGGGACCTGATCGCAAGCTATATGACCCCGTCGCCCGTATGGAAGTCGAGCTATCGATTGTTATTCGCGCCGCAGGGCGAGGCGACGTTAGAAGGATGGGCGATTGTCGACAACACGTCGGGGGACGATTGGAATAGCGTGAAGCTCTCGGTAGTCTCGGGGCGGCCGATTTCATTTATCACTCAGTTGTATGCGCCGAAGTACGTGCAACGGCAGAACGCGGAACTGGTAGACAATCGAGCAGCCGCACCGACGGTATTTGAAGGCTCCATCAACGGCGCGGTCGGTGGCATGGCTAGACTGGCTGCTGCGCCCCCGCCGCCGGCCAAAGCGATGGGGCCGAGAGCCACATTCCGAGTGGACGGTGAGTTAGGGGATGGGGCCTACGTTCAGAACTCCACGATCTCTTCGACCGCTCAAGGTCGCGATGCCGGCGACCTTTTCGAGTACAGCTTCTCCTCGCCCGTCACCGTGAAAAAAGGCGAATCCGCGATGCTGCCATTCCTTCAGCAAAAGCTCGGCGCACGGAAACTGCTCATCTATGAAGAAAGCTTCGGCGTCAATCCGCAGAACGCAGCGGAGCTGACCAACTCAACCGGTAAGACGCTCGACGGCGGGCCGATCACTGTGTACGACGCCGGAACATACGCCGGTGAAGCGCTGGTAGAAACCGTGAAGGCGGGCGACAAGAGGCTGATCAGCTACGGCGTCGATCTCGGCACGCGCATCACCACGAAGTTCGATTCCTCGAAAAACGTCGTGCGCGAGATTCACTATCGCCGAGGGATGCTCACCTCGAAATACGCGATGGAGGAAGTAAAAACGTTCACGATTAAAAATGTCGATGCGAAGGCCAAGACGCTGATTATCGAACAGCCGCAGCGACAGGGCTACAAATTGCTGGAGCCGCAGAAAGCTTCCGAGACGACGACGGACGCCAACCGCTTCGAAGTGAAGCTAGCCGCATCGGCGACGGATACGTTCGTACTTCGCGAGGAGAGGGTTTACGATCAGACTCAATCGGTGAGCAACATGACACCTGACGTGATCGTGACCTGGACTCAGAACAAGGCGCTGAGCGCCGCGGCCCGCCGCGAGTTGGAGCAGATCGCGGCGAAGAAGCGCGATGCGGTCGCGAACGACGCCGCGATCAAGGCTGCCGAGGGCAGCATGTCCGATCTGACGCAGGATGAGAGCCGCGTGCGCAGCAATATTCAGAACCTAATGGGTGTCGTCGGCCAGCAGGACCTTGTACAGCAATACGCGCGCCAGCTCGCCGCCGACGAGACGAAGTTGATCGCTCTGCGCGATCAGCAGAGCGAACTGAAGCGCAAGAAGACTGCGCTAGAATCGGAACTCAATACCCTGATGGAGACGATTGATTTCTGAAGCTCGCACTGATCGGTTACGGAAACGTGGGGCGTGCATTTGCGCGCCTCTTGGAAACGCAGCGCAAGGTTTTCCCTTTCCGCATTGTGGCGATTCATACCTTGCGTCACGGCAGCGCGTTCGATCAGCGAGGCTTGCCGGTCGAGCCCGAGTTCGGCCCTCGCTGTGGATCGATCGAAGAATTTCTAGATCGTGCGCGGCCGAATATAGTCGTCGAGATCACCACGCTCAATCCGGCGACGGGCGAGCCCGCGATCTCGCACATCCGCGCCGCATTTGCACGATCGCTGCACGTCATCACAGCGAATAAGGGCCCCATCGCGCACGCCTACGTCGCGTTGATCGAAGAAGCCCGCCGCGCCGTGGTCGAATTTCGATTTGAGTCTACCGTCATGGATGGCGCGCCCGTTTTTAATCTCGTCAGAAACAATCTTCCAGGCTGCAAAATCCGCGGATTCACCGGAGTCGTGAACTCGACCACGAACGTCGTGATCGAGGCGCTGCGCAAGGGCCGCACGCTCGCCGAAGGGATCGAAGAAGCGCAGCGGATCGGCGTTGCCGAGGCGGACGCGAGCTACGATATCGACGGATGGGACGCGGCGGCGAAAGCGGCGGCGCTCGCGAACGTATTGCTCGACGCGCGTTTGACTCCGCTCGACGTCGATCGCCGAGGCATCGCGAAGCTCACGCCGGAGAAACTCGCCGACCTGAAGCAGCAAGGCAAAACCATAAGGCTCGTCGCGAGAACGCGGATGGTCGGTGATGCGGTGAAGCTGCGCGTGCGCGCTGAGGTTCTCGATGAGACCGATATTCTCGCAAGCGTGCGTGGAACATCGAACCTGCTGCTGCTCGATACCGATCTGATGGGAACCGTCGGGACCATCGAAATTAATCCCAGTATCGAGCAAACCGCCTACGGAATCTTCAGCGACTTGGTCGATATCGCCAAAACATTATGAAGCTGATGCGTTTTTTTCACGAAGGCCACCTGCGGACCGGAATCGTGCGCAAGGCCGAGGTTCTACCGCTCGAAAGCGATTTGCTGACGATCATTCAATCGGGGACGTTGCCTGAAATACCGGATTGCGAACCAATTTCGCTGGCGAGCGTGACGCCGCACTTGCCCTACGACGTTCCTCCGAAAATCTGGTGTATCGGGCTCAATTACAAATCGCACGCCGAGGATATCAACGCCGTGCAACCGGAGGAACCCGCGAGCTTCATGAAGCCGGCGTCATGCATGATCCGTCCCGGCGGCGATATCGTGCTTCCTCCACCGGAGGTTTCAAACGACGTCGATGCCGAGGGCGAACTCGGCGTCATCATCGGGCGGCAATGCCGTTTTCTGTCGCGCGAAGACGCGCCCAGCGCGATCTTCGGCTACACCACGACGCTCGATTTGACTGCGCTGGACGTGCTCGCGAAAAATCCTCGCTACCTGACGCGCGCGAAAAGCATCGACACGTTCTTCACCTTCGGCCCCGTGATCGTTACCGCGGATGAGGTCGGCGATCCCAGCGCGCTCGAAGTAATCACGGAACACAACGGCGGCATCTGCTCGCGCGATTTCGTGAGCCACATGCGCCACTCGCCGTATGAACTGGTGCGATTCCACAGCCAGTACATGACGCTCTATCCAGGCGACCTGATTTCCACGGGCTGTCCCAAAGGCGCGCGGATCAAGGCAGGCGATCGCGTCGCCTGCCGCATCGATGGCGTGGGAAGGCTGGAAGCGCGCGTTACGGCTTGAAGCCGATCCCAGTCACCAGAATCCCGAGTTGCCGTGCATCGCCGGGGACGGAAAAAAGTTTGTCGATGCCGAGCATGACTACGACGCTCGGCCCTTCGCCTGGCGCGGGAACGGTGATCGCGTAGGCGCCTGGACCGGGGAAGGTCTGCTCCGCGACCAATCGCCCATCGACGACCAATCGAATGTCTCGGGCGGGAGATTGCCGATGTATCGTGAACTCCGCAGTGAGCGGTCCATGGGCGCGCTTCACCAATACCGATGCCGCGCCCGACGTCCAGCCGTCGGGATCGAGGCCGGCCAACACCTGTTGCTGGTCTCGCGGCGTTACCCAGGAAAGCTCGGCCTTTCGTTCGGTGAGCAAGAACGCGAAAACCCGGTCGACGGGAGCATTCGAAAATTCGAACGGCCACAGGCCGTTCGACGCCACCGAATAGGCGGACTTTTGATTTAGAGAGAACAAGCGCAGAGGAAGGGACGGACGAATCTCCAATCCTCCGATCCTCTGGCCCTCGGGGTACAACCGTCCCGAGACGACCACATCGCCTGTCGCAAATGTTTGACCTCTCGGCACTGCCAGAGCGCCTTCGGATTCCAGATAGTAACGCAGTCCCCAATCATGATCGACCCAAACGCGCGTTACTTCTGCTTCCTTCGCGAACAAAGCCGCGAATTGCCGGTACGCGTCCCACGTTTGATAATTGACGATGGCAAATCCCACCGACAGTGCCATTTGCAAAATAAACCCGACGCCGATCATTCGCACGTCGCAGCGATTCGCGGCAAGCATCGCGAGCGGCGCGGCGATCGGCAGGAGATATCGTGCCGAGCCCGCGAAAAATACGATGAGTGCTCCTGCGAAGAACATCAACACCCACGCTTCCAGGAATCCCTTCTTAAAGCACGATGACAACACCACGACGCCCAATCCAAGCGATGCGCAGAACATCGGATTCGGATCGTAAAACGCTCCGCCCATCGCGGCGATCGCGCCGAGCGCCCAGTTCCAGCGATTCCCCCGAATCAGTAGCGGAGAAATAATCCACGCCGAATGCACGATTAGCGCCCCAGCGTTTTTCGCTTTTTGCGCAGCCACCTGCCAGCCGTAACTTTGCATGTATCCCGCGAGAACTGACGCGGGCATCACTCCGCCCGTGACGCGCCCGAGAATCTGCCACGCGCCGATCACGACCGGCGCCGCGAAAATCGCGCACCATGCGAGAGCGCTCCGGTTCTTTTTCTGCGAAAGATAGAACCCGAGAATCGGCACGAGAAATACCGCCTGATATGCGTCCAGCGCCGCAATCGCCGCCGCGACTCCCGAGCCGATCAGCGCTACTGCCGAGTCTTCCTCGATACCCTTCACGAACCAGGCGACCGCCAACATCCAGAACGCGAGAAAAGGCAAATCCGCTTCGAGCGAATTTCCATTCACGACGAACGCAGGCACCGCTATGAATAACAGCGTCGCTAAAAATGGCTTGTCGCAAAATCTCCGCGCGAGCGATAACATCGCCAATGCCGCGATGATCGAAAAGATGGAATACGCCAAGTGAAAAGGCACTTCGCGCACGTCTCCCAACGCCCACAGCAGCGCGCCCAAAATCCAGGAATTGAGCGGAGGATGCGAGTGTCCGCGCATCTCGACCAGATCGCCCTGGAATAAATACTTCGCGTGATCCGGATGCAGCGGTTCGATCTGTGCATGCTCCGCGCCGTACAAATAATAAAGATCGTCGCCCTGAATCGCCTCACGCAGGAACGGCAGGCGCAACGCCAGTACAATCGCGACGATCGCGAACGTTTGCTTCACCACTCGACAGGCACACCGGGTTCGAGCGGCCACACCTCTGTATCCGGCTGATCGCGAATCAGGTCGGCCAACTGCTCCGGCCGTCCGATCAGCGGCGGGAAAGTCCCGAAGTGAAGAGGGATGACGCGCTTCACGTTCAACATGCGGCAGGCGAGCGCGGCCTCGCGCGGACCCATGGTATAAAAATCGCCGATCGGCAGAAACGCGAGCTCGGGATGATACAGCCGCTCGATGAGCTGCATGTCGGAAAAGACGTTGGTGTCGCCCGCGCAATAGACGACGCGGCGATCCGGCATGCGCACCACGTAACCGGCCGCCTCGCCTCCATAAATAATTTTTCCGTCGTCGAGAATGCCGCAGCTATGGATCGCAGTCGTCATAGTCACCGAAATCGGTCCGACCGTCGCGGTGCCGCCTTTATTCATGCCGACGGTGTTTTTCGCGCCCTTCGATTCCAGCCAATGGGCGGTCTCATAAATCGCGACAATCTGCGGAGAAAATTTTGCAGCCAGCGGGAGGACGTCGTGAATATGATCGAAATGGCCGTGCGAAACCAGGATCACATCCACGCGATCGATCGCGTGTCCCGATGGATATTTCGGATTTCCCTCAATCCACGGATCCACCAGAATCACTTCGTCTGTTTCAAGACGCAACTGATATGTTCCATGCCCGAGCCACGTGATCTCTACCATATATAAATGTTACCGGGATCGCGCCGGCAACTGAATCCCGTCTCCGTATTTCGCGAGTCCGGGGATCGTCACCGGCAAGTGCCCGCCAATAGAAATCTCGCCGAACAGAGCCTTCACCGCAGACACTTCCGATGGAGGAGTGCTGCTGAACGTCGCTAAATACGCCGCGGTTTTCCCGAACGCGCTCAATAGATAAGGATTGCCCATCGCGACGATCACCACCGGCACAGCCCCTTCGGTCAACTTCGCGACGAAAGGCGTAAGCTCGCCGCCAAGTGCGACGCTCCCTCGATATGCCGCAACGGTAGCGAATGCAGCGACGACGATGGCCGAGCATTTTGATGTGTCTCCGACAATCGCCGCCAGCGCCGCCGCATTCATCGTCGCATCCACCATCGAGATTTGCGACTTCGGCGCGAATCTGCTATACGCGTCGATCATCCGCTGTCCCGCCGGCGACGTGCGCCGCTCGACCACCACCATCAGACACGACTGCGCCGACGCCGCCAGCGGCAGAACGTCGTGTTCATTCCGTACCAGTGTCACCGCGCGATCCGACGCCAGCTGCGCGCGCGCCACGTCCTCCTCGGAATTGAACCCATCGCTGATTTCATCGAGGTCGACCAGCTTCTTCTTCGTGATCCCGACGCGCACCTTTGCTTCGAGGACCCGCATCACGCTCTCGTCGATGCGAGCCCGTTTCAGCCGCCCGTTCTCGATCGCCGAAATCACAGCGTGAATCACGGTCTCGGGATTCAGAGGCATCAGCAGCACGTCCGCGCCGGCATTGAGCGCGCGCACCGCGGCCTCGCCCTGATTGAACATTTTCGAGAGTCCCTGCATATCCATCGCGTCGGTCACGATGATGTTTTGAAACTTCAACTCTTCGCGCAGCACGCCTGTCAGCACTTTCGAGGACACCGTGGCGGGAATTTCGTCGGGCTCGATCGCGGGTACGGAAAGGTGCGCGGTCATGATGGAATCGACGCCATGCGAAATCGCGGCGCGGAACGGCGCGAACTCCACGGCTTCTAAACGTTCCTTGCTTGCAGTCACTGTGCCCAGCGCCATGTGGCTATCGGTATCCGTGTCGCCGTGACCCGGAAAATGTTTCGCCGTCACCAGCACTCGATTTCTTGGATCGGAGTGCGCGCCATCGATGTAAGCCGCGACGTTCTGCGCGACATCCTCGGCGTTCTCTCCAAAGCTGCGCGTATTGATCACCGGATTCTCGGGATTATTATTCACATCGGCGACGGGAGCGAAAATCCATTGCACGCCAATTGCCCGAGCCTCGCGCGCCGTGGCGAACCCCTCGTAGCGCGCGCCTTCGGGATCGCGCCCCGCCCCGTACGCCATGTTGTATGGAAACTGCGCGCCTCCTGTAACGCGCATCGATGCGCCGCGCTCAAAATCGGCCGCGATCAGCAGAGGCGTCTTCGACATTTTCTGCATCTGGTTCAGGAACAGCGCCATCGCGTGCGGCTCGGCGTTGCGGACCGTTCCATGATCCACTCGATTGGCGACGATGAATCCGCCAATATGCAGATCGTGAACCCAGTGCCGGTATTTCTGATACTCGGCGGTTTTCATCCCCGGTGCGTCCCCAAAGCAGGTAGCGACAATGAGCTGCGACACGCGATCGCGGAGGCTCATCGACTTCAGGATCGATTGCGCGGCACGCTGGTCCGGCGTCAACGGCGGCTTTCTTGTTTTTGCGGAAGCCTTCGTCGCGGCGATCGCGGTAACGCTCAGCAGCAGCGCCAACGCGGCGCGAGGGAATCGCATGTACTTAAGGATATCCTGAGCCCAATGTGCACTGTGGATTGCGAAAAAAGTCCCAAAAAAATCTGCATCTGGTCGATTAGGGGTTTCAGGCGGAAGTATTCCGCAGGTTCGCCGTACTCCGGGGGGCGCGATGGCGATCGTTTGTCGAAACATTGGATTGAAACGGAGAAAAAGTGCGCAATTGGACGATAACCGGAAGGATTTGGGCGATGATTGCCCTCAGTGTGTTCGTGGGCGTGTCGAGCGGTGGCTTCTTGTTCTATCGCCTCGAATCCATCGTGGCGAGCTATGAGCGCCTGTTCACGCACGACGTGCATGACCAGGATCTTGCACGCCAAATGCAGGTGACCTTCAAGAAACAGGTGCAGGAATGGAAGGATATGCTTCTTCGCGGACGGGATCCCGCGATGCTCGCGAAGTATTCCGCGGCCTTCGAGAAAGAATCAGGCAACGTGCGCCAACTAGGGGCGCTGTTGAAACAAAGTATCGATAGCGATCGCGCCCGTGTAATGGCGGATCAGTTTACGCAGGCTCATGAAGCCATGTCGGTAACCTATCGCCGGGCGCAACAGGCCTTCGCCGCATCGAAGGGCACGGCGCAAGCGAGGGCGGACGCGATGGTCAAGGGTCAGGACCGGGCGCCTACCGACCTGATTGACAAACTTGTCGCAACTCTAGTCGCCCAAACCGATGGACGCCGTGCAGCTATTACGAATAGTCTGTGGAAGTTCGGATGCGCCACCGGCTTGGCGTTCTTAGTGTTGGTGGCGTTATCGATTAAAGTGGTTCGCGGCATTAACAAGGATCTCCGGCGCGATCTCGCCGGCCTGAGCCACAGCGCCGAGAAGGTTGCCAGGACAGCTCTACAGATATCCGCGGCTAGGCAGACCCTTGCGCAAGGGGCTTCCGAACAGGCTGCCTCCTTGGAAGAAACGTCCGCTTCCAGTTCGCAAACCGCCGCAATGATTCAAAGAAATGCAGAAGGCGCAGCACACTCGGCGAAGTTGATGGCGCAGGTGGAGTCGCGCGTGATGGGCGCCAATCAAGCGCTTGCCGCGATGCTCGAAGCCATGGAAAACGTCAAGCTCTCCAGCGGCAAGATCGCGAAGATTATCAAAGTGATTGACCAAATCGCTTTCCAAACGAATATTCTGGCGCTCAATGCCGCGGTCGAGGCGGCTAGAGCCGGCGAGGCGGGTGCGGGATTCGCCGTCGTCGCGGACGAAGTGCGGAACCTGGCACAACGCAGCGCGCAGGCTGCAAAGGATACGGAGTCGCTCATCCAGGAATCGATTGCCGTGTCGAGCGGCGGTCATGCGAAGGTTAGTGAGATCGCTGAGGCGATTCGCTCGATTACCGAGAGCGCTTCCACCGTGAGAACGCTGGTGGACGAAGTGAGCCTCGGCAGCCAGGAACAGAGCCGCGGTATGGAAATTATTTCGACCTCGCTTCAACAAATCGAGCAGGTGACTCAGACCTCCACCGCCGCCGCCGAAGAATCCGCGGCTGCGGGCGAGGAGCTGAAAGCCCAGGCGGTAGCGCTCAATGAAGTCGTCGATCGAATGAGCACCATGCTCGGCGCAGTTGACCGGAAGTAGTGGGTGAGTTTCTTCTCGTGACCGCTCCAGAACAATAGAGCCGCGACCTTCGGGAGCGGAAATCCCGTGGGCTATCCTGGGCCCATGGGAACTCCGAAATTAACGGCCTGTTTTTGATCTCAGCCGCGCTATGCCAAGCTCAGGATGCAACCGCCGATCTCAATCGGCAAGTCGCGGAGCTGCGGGATTTGGTTTTGAAGTTACAAACCGGGATGGACGATCTTGAAAAGAAGTCAGTCCATCCGGTGGGAGAAGTGCGGGAGGCTGTTCGCGCATTGCCTGCGGAGCATGTGACGGCTCCCAGACTACTCGAAAATACGACTATCAATTTTGCGTTCGACGGCTACTACGGCTTCAATTTCAATTCGCCGATCGGACGCTCGAACCTTCTCCGTGCCTACGATGTCAGCAGCAACAGCTTCAGTCTGAATCAAGCGGATGTGGTGATCGAAAACGCTGTCGATTCGGCCAAGGGCAAGCACTTCGGCGCTCGGTTGGATCTCCAGTTCGGGCAAGCCACGCAAACGCTGCAAGGCAACGCGGTGAATGAGCCGCGCCCCGGTATTTACAGGAATGTTTTCCAGGCGTATGGAACCTTCGCGCCGAACGAACATCTTACATTGGACTTCGGAAAATGGTTCAGCTCCATTGGCCTCGAAGGGAATTACACTAAGGATTCAAATCAATTATTCACGTTCGTACTTGTTCGATTTTCTGCCGTTCTTTCACATGGGCGTCCGGGCCGCGTACAAGGTCAACAGCGCGATCACGTTCAATTATTGGATCGATAACGGCACGCAGCAGACCGAAGCGTTCAACGGTTTCAAAGACCAGCTTTTCGGACTTACGGCGCAACATCGCAAGAATTTCTCGTGGACCGTGAACTACTATCTGGGCCAGGAACATCCTGACGTGGTGTACTTTCCTTACTCCAGTCCGCCTGACTTACCGACGCTGCAAGGTATCTCCTTCCAGCCGATTCGCCCAGCCCCGACGGGCAAAACGCACATCTTCGACACCTACGCAACGTGGCAGCCCGCTCAACGATGGACACTTGCACTCGAAGGCGACTACGTGATCGAGAGGCAACTGCCGTCATCCGCGCCTGTGCATGCCGATGGCGGCGCGTTTTACGCCCGCTACCAGTTGACGAAAAAATTCGCGCTGGCAGGTCGCGGTGAATATGTCTCCGATCGCGGAGGCTTGTTTACCGGCGCCTCACAAGCGCTAAAGGAGGCGACGCTCACATCGGAGTACAGCCTCGCCGAGGGATTCGTCGCACGACTCGAATGGCGGCGCGACTTCTCGAATCATCCTTATTTCCTCACCGATACGCTCGGACAACTGAGCAAAGCGCAGACGACGGCCACGATAGGAGTGGTCTGGTGGTTCGGCAAGAAGACCGGAGTCTGGTGATATCCTGGTCCGCATGCTGAGTCGCATACTCCATAAAAGACATAGACTCCTCGGAGTTCTCGCCGCATTCACCACGTTGACGCTTGCGGCCGCGTCGAAAGAAACCGCGCTCGATCGATATGTGCACGCGCCCGACGCGAGTTACAAATGGGAGCCCGTCAATACGATTCCGGGGGAAGGTTTTAAAGCATACGTCCTCGATCTGACGTCGCAAACCTGGAAGCCTCCGGTCGAGCCGGATCGTACAGTGTGGAAGCACTGGCTGACCATCATCGTGCCGGACAAAGTAGAGTACACCACGGGTTTTCTCTACATCACCGGCGGCAATAATAACAACAAAGCGCCGGAGAAGGCCGATCAGATGATCGTCGACATCGCGACGACGACCAATAGCGTGGTTGCGCAACTGAATATGGTTCCGAACCAGCCGCTCTCGTTTCCAGACGCCAAGAAAAAAGACATGGTGGAGGACGAGTTTATCGCCTATACCTGGGACAAGTTTCTGCGTACCGGCGATGAAATGTGGCCGGCTCGTTTACCGATGACCAAGAGCGCGGTGAAGGCCATGGACGCGGTGACAGAGTTCATGAAACAGAAGGTCACTACGTTCATGGTGGCCGGCGGATCGAAGCGAGGTTGGACCACGTGGACCACGGCGGCTGTCGACAAGCGAGTGGTCGCGATCGCTCCGATGGTGATCGATCTGTTGAACAACGAGAAATCCTTCGAGCATCATTACAGGGCGTACGGATTCTATTCGCCCGCGGTGAAGGATTACGAAAATCTCGACATCATGAAATGGAACGGCACGCCGCAGATGAAGGCGCTCATGAAGATCGAGGAGCCCTATGAATATCGCGATCGTTTGACGATGCCGAAGTACATTGTGAACGCGGCAGGCGACCAGTATTTCCTGCCCGATTCGTCGCGATTTTACTTCGACGATCTGAAGGGTGAGAAGTATCTGCGCTATGTCCAGAACACGGATCACTCGCTGAAGAACTCGGATGCTCGCGACGGGCTGATTGCGTTCTATGACGCGTTTTTAAAGAAACAAGCACGGCCGAAGTTTTTCTGGAAGTTTGAAGACGACGGGTCCATCAAAGTTACGACAGTGACCAAGCCGAGCGAAGTGAAGCTGTGGCAAGCGAATAATCCCGAAAAGCGCGATTTTCGGTTGATGTCGATCGGTCCGGCATACAAGTCGACTGTTCTGACGGAACAAAAAGATGGTGTGTACATCGGCAAAGTCGAGAAGCCGGAAAAAGGCTATACCGCGTACTTCATCGAGCTGACTTTTCCCGGTGGGACAAAGTATTCCATGAAATTTTCAACCGCCGTTCGTGTGAATCCAGATACGCTGCCTTTCCCGGCGCCTCATTGGACGCCGCCCGTCATCAACAAATAATTTATCGAGGCCTCTTTAGCCAGGAGGCTTTACTTCGCCTGGCGCGAAGATCCGGCATCATGCACCGGAAGGCACCCAACGTACGCTCGCCCTTGGAGGCGGATCTAGAATCCTACCAACCGGCCAGCCCCGCCCTCCGTTGGAAGAGCGCGGGACCTTGTTGCTTATAAATTAGTTGAGAGTTGTGGAGGCGGGTGAGGATGAATGTTCGATGTTACTGAAGAGAATTGAAATAGAGTTTCGCGGCGGGATGGGAATGCTCAGCGATAAGCCTCTCTACGGTTGCGGACGCGGAGGACGCGGATTTTTTCTTCATCCTGATCGAAACGGATGCGATAGTCGCCGACGCGGAGGCGGTACTCGGCAGGGTTAATGCCCTGGAGCTTTTTCACGTCTCCAACGGTGGTTTGTGCAAAACGCTCAACGGCTTGCTTGATGCGGCGAGCGCTGTCTTTATCGAGCTTTTCCAAACCCTTAAGGCCTGTCGCCGTCCACTCGACTTGCTTCACTACGTTAGTCTAATCCCAGGCGGCGCATGGCTTCGTCATGCGGAATCCCCTTGCCGCCGTTGCGTTTGAGCCACTCATGCGCCTCAGCCACTTCCGCTTTTTCCTCGTCGGTCTCGGGCTCGTCGTCGATGGGCGCGTTGAGAAGGGCTAGAGTGACGGGGTCTAGGATCTTTTCGAGCAACCCGACCGCTGTCGAGAGTTGAGTCTCTGGTATATGGTCGATCAGTTCATGGGCGTGCTGGCGCGTCTCGCTCATAACACCAGTTTACAGTAGCCGCCTGACAGTCAGTGTACCGTTCGCGGATGTGGCGGCGAGCATTTGGTCGTCGGGGGAGAACGCGACCGAGGATGTTTCTTTCGAGTTGAAAAGTTGTTTCTGGACGCCGGTGGCGGGGTCCCAGATCCTAATGGCGTCCCCACCCGTCGCTAACATTTTCCCGCCGTTCGAAAAAGCCACGGTGTACGCGCAGTTTAAGTCGCCGAGTTGGAGGACCTGTTTCACGGCGGCGGTTTGTGTGTCCCAGAGGAGAACAGTGGAGTCGTAGGAGCCGCTCGCGGTGGTGTTTCCATCGGGTGAAATCGCCAATGCGAGGACGCCTTTAGTGTGGCCGGTTAATGTTTGACGGGGTGCCGAGGTGGCGGCATCCGATACGGTCACATCATTGTGATTGACGCCTCCGTAAGCGATCGTGTCGCCGGCGCGGGAGAGCGCGCTGATGCCGCCTTCAATGCCGCCCTCAATCCGGCGCACTTCGGCGCCGGTCGCGATATCCCAGGTGACGGCATTCGCGTCGATCTCAGTGAGCAGTTGCTGGCCGCCTCCGGCGAACACTACGGAATACAGACGGCCGCCTTGCAGATGGATTTCGCGAATCCGGTCCTGATACTTCCCATCGCGCAAGGCCAAAACTAAAGCGACTGCGCCGTTCGGATCGTTCAAACCGAGGGCGAGCTGCTTGCCGTCCGGGGAGAAGGCCAGGCTGTCGGCGGTGCAGCAGGCTTCAGAAATCTGCTGGACCAGTTTTCCGGATTTCGGGTCAAAAAGATAAATGTCTTTCTCGTTGCCGATCGCAGCGACCAGGTTGCCATCCGGCGAAAACGCAGCGGAAGTCATGGTCCGGTACCCAGTAGCGATCACGCGCTCCGATGCCGACGTAGGGGTAACAACCGCGGCCTGCTCGCGTTTGTTGATAAAAAAGTACCAGCAGGCACCCAACGCGAGAACTAAAATAAGAATGACGACGGCCACGGCGGGCCCCGCTTTGCCCTGGTCCATTCGACGATTCTTGAATTGCGTCATGCTCAATCCTCTTTCACTTGCCGGACCAAGCATAGCGCCTTATTTCGGCGGCAGCGATGCTGCGACGATTTGGGCTATGTCTAATAGCTTGGGCGGGGCTTCGGAGACTGCCGATAATGCGTCTCTAAACATGGTGTTGCAGAACGGGCATGCTGCGCCTACTACTTCTGCGCCGGTTGCTACCAGTTCTTTCGCGCGATTGTGGCTGACGCGGTCTCCGGTTTCTTCGCCTAGGAAAGCCAGGCCGCCGCCGGCTCCGCAGCAGAAGCTTCGCTCGCGGGCCCGGGGAGGGTCGATTACTTCGCCGGATCTTGCAAGTACTTCACGGGGTTCATCATATACGCCTCGATAGCGCCCTAGATAGCAAGGATCGTGATAGACGATTTTTTGACCGGAGGTCTGAGGGAGTTTGTCTTTGAATCTCGCCATGAATTCGCTATGGTGTTCGATGGGCGGGGCTTCGCCGTACTCTTTCCAGTCGACCGAGATGGTCCGGACGCAGTGGGGGCAGATGCTGACGATCTTTTTGACTTTGGATTGGGAAAGAGTCTCCAGGTTTTGTTCCGCGAGTTGCTGGAAGACGAGATCGTTCCCTAGCCTTCTGGCGGGATCTCCGGTGCACTTTTCTTTCCTTAAAACACCATAAGTGGTACCCAAATGGGCCATCACGCGGGCAAAATCGACCATAATTTCACGTCCTTTCGGATCGTATCCACCCATGCAGCCGAGCCACAGGCAGTATTCCTGGGTGCCGTCGAAGATGGGAAATTGCTGCTTGTCGATAAATTTCTGGCGCTCGGTCGAGGAGAAGCCCAACGCGTTACCGGTGCGTTCCAGATTTAGGAATAATTTCGTGCCGTAGTCGTCTTCCCACTTGCCGGTGTTCACTGCGCCTCGGCGGAGGCCGATGATGATGGGCAAATGCTCGATGCCGACGGGGCATTGGAATTCGCAGGCTCCACAGGTCGTGCATTGAAACGCGGCTTCTTGAGAAATATATTTGCCTAGGAGAGGTTCTTCGCTGGTTGGTCCGAATTCATTGAGGTAGTTGCGGACGCCTAGCGCGATTTCTTTCGGGTTTAGAACTTTGCCGGTGTTATAGGCGGGGCAGTGTTCGGTGCATCGCCCGCATTCGACGCAGGAGTAGGCTTGCAAGGCGACGATCTGCGTCAGGTCCTTGCCGGTATCGAGTCCAAAATCTTCATCACCGACAAGCGGAGGGATTTTTGAGAATTCTCCTCGGGAAAGAAAAACTGTCGCCGGGCTCAGCACCAGGTGGAGATGCTTGGTGTGCGGGATTAGCGGCATGAAGATTAGAAGAGTCAGTGTGTGGGCCCACCAGATGATTCTCGTATCGAGCCAAAATGTCGCGAGGTAGGTGATCATCAAGTTGAAGATGAGGAAGGCGATGAAGCCGGATTCCCATGAGACATTGCCTCCGAGCCATCTTGGTCTCACGAAGAAGCGGCGGATGAAGAGTCCCGCGATGGAGACGGCTACGCAGGCGGCGAATATGGCGGCGATAAAAAAATAAATGGGGCCAGCCCAGCTGTCTCTCAATATAAAAGGGAGTCCGATGCCGGTAGCGAAATGGTTTAGGGTCACCAGGGCGAAGACGCAGAATCCCCAGAATACGAAGGCGTGTGCGATGCCGGGCAAAGGGCGCTGCTCGATCACTTTCGACTGCAACATCACTTCGGAAAAGAAATCCCAGATGCGTTTGCCGATTGGCTGTAGAGAGAAGGAGGGGTCCGGTTTCGCTGCTCGGATTATGCGAACTACTTTTCCAAAACGCCACAAGAATCCATAGGCGGAAGCGGCAAGCAGGGCTAAGAAAATCGCGGTTTCAACGTGGGAGAGCGCGGGCATCTATTGTAGAATATGACAATTGGGGCGACGGGGCGAAGATCCTTTCGTCTGCCCGCATGCTTACGTATGGCGGTTCGGTGTCGGGTTTGGGGATTATTTTATGGAGGGCTTTTGCATCATTTGATCTCGGGGGCCGCTGGATTTATCGGCTCCCATCTTTGCGACCGCCTGTTGGCGGATGGTGGCAGTGTGGTGGCGGTAGATAATTTCATTACGGGATCGCGCAAGAACGTGGCGCATCTGGAGGGTCATCCTCAGTTTCAGTTTCATGAGTTGGACGTGACCACGCCGATCACGGTCGCGGGAAAATTCGATTGTGTGTGGCACTTGGCGTCGCTGGCGAGCCCGATGGCGTATCTGGCGCATCCTATTGAGACCCTGGAGAGCGGGTCGACGGGCACGCGCAATATGCTGGAGGTGGCGCGACGCGATGGCGCGCGGTTCCTGTTGACGTCGACATCGGAATGTTACGGCGATCCGCTGGAGCATCCGCAGGTGGAGACTTATTGGGGCAACGTGAATCCGGTGGGAATGCGCTCCTGCTACGACGAGAGCAAACGTTACGCCGAGGCGATGACGATGGCGTATCACCGGACTTATGGAATGAGGACGAATATCGCTCGGATTTTTAACACATATGGGCCGCGGATGGCGCTGAACGATGGGCGCGTGGTGCCGGCGTTTATCGATCAGGGGCTGCGAGGAGCGGCCATGACGATTTTCGGCGATGGGTCGCAGACGCGGAGTTTTTGTTACGTGACGGATCTGGTGGATGGGCTGGTGCGCTTGAGTCAGTCGGAGGAGCGGTTTCCGGTGAACCTGGGGAATCCGGTGGAGTTGACGATTTTAGAGTTTGCGGAGCGGATCAAGAGGCTGATGGGAGTGAACGGAGAGATCGTATTCGAGCCGCTGCCTCAGGACGATCCGAAGAGGCGGCAGCCGGATATTTCGAAGGCTCGGGGAGTGCTGGGGTGGGAGCCGAGGGTCGGGTTGGAGGATGGGTTGCGGGAGACGGTGGGGTATTTTAAGGGGTTATAGGTTAGAGGCGATGTAGACGATAACATACTTTATCGTCTAATAAAAGTTAATCCCGTGCGGCGGCGTCTTTGCCAGTCTGATTAATGGCTAGCGGCGGCAGCCTTCGCTAAAAAGTTAGTTCGCGGAGGGTCTCTCGACATGATCGATGACTAACACGTCGACCACACCCTTCTGCGTTTCCAGCTTGAGCCCGAGCTGCTCTTGCAGCGCCGTGAAGATCGAAGAGCCAGGATCTGGGCTCTCGTCGGGCGTCCACTCAAGGTCGACATCGAATTCGCCTGCGATTTCTGTCCAGTCAAGTACGGCGCGACCGAGCACCCGGCCCGCTAGCTGTGCCGCGAGCATTCCCAGCGTCACCTTCCGCGCAACCAAGCGTCCCCTCCCTCCCCGAATCTCGGGGCCGCCTGTGGCCTCGGAGGGATGAAGCCTAGGCCCCTCCTTTACAACCGTGAGCGCCAACACGGGCATTTCTTTAGATTCGTGATGGAGCGTCAGATTAAATCTTTCGGCCAGGAGACTTCTGGTCATCGCCAATATCTTCTCATTGCTCGCTTCACCTTGCGGTTTCGCAACAATGTTGTACTCCTCGGACCCGACCCAATTCGGGCCGCCGGATACTTGGAACTCTCGCACATCATAGGCATAGGCGATCAGTGCCTTCGTAGTGATACTGTCGATGGCAAATCGCTCGCGCGAGGGATTGTAGATCGTCGGACCGCGCGCGCCGGGCGCACCCGGCCTAATCGAAGCCACTTCAAATTGCGGCCCGGCTGTAGTTCCGTTTTGCGCCCCCAAGGGAACCAGCGCGATGCTCATGAATAGGATCGCTGTCCGAAAAAAGCAGCGTCGTATATCCATCCGTCGACAGAATATCACCATCATTTTATTAAACCGCGTCTCGCGACCCTCTGACGAAAGCCACCTTCCGATAATCCGGCGTTACGTCTACTGCGTCGGTACTGGTCAGGTGAACCACTACCGCTTAGCCGCGTATAAGTTTTCTGGCTCATCCCGCTCCCTGCGTGCCTGAATCAGTTTTCTCGCGACATCGCGGGCGATTTCGAGGGTTTCGGCGACTGTGTTTCCCTCTGCGACCAAGCCCGGAGTTCGTTCGAAGTCGCCAGATAAACGCCTTCGGAGAGTTCTTCGATTTGGATCGCGATGGCTAGTTCCATTTCATGAAATCTCCTCAAGCGAAGTCCATTTGCGGATTTTGGCGGCGCGATCGAAAATCGACCAGAAGCGCTTATTGCTCGATAGGACGATTAATTCGAGATCGGTGTCGCCCTCAACAGGCAACAGCACGGCGCTTGCTTTTCCGTTCCGGGTAATAATGACGGGACCGGTTGCCGCCAGTTCGTCGATCACGTGACTCAGATTGTTCTTCACCTCGCGTAAGCTTTCGGTTTTCATAGGGTGAATTTCCTCGCCTTCTACCCTTTACCGACCCAGACTTTGGCGGCAGCGGCG
The DNA here is from genome assembly GCA_003170295.1 of Bryobacterales bacterium. Taxonomy (GTDB): domain Bacteria; phylum Acidobacteriota; class Terriglobia; order Bryobacterales; family Bryobacteraceae; genus Palsa-187. The sequence continues at coordinate 84,977 of PNAJ01000057.1, forward strand.
GTTCCTAGTTGCACGGGTTTTCCCGCGACCTTCAGGGTTAGCGTGTCGTCATAGTTGCGGGTCACCATTTCTAACTCAGCGGACGGGCGGATGCCTAGGGCGTCTAGATACTCGAGTAGGGAACGGTCGCGCTCGAACACGCTCATTACTCTTGCCGTTGTGCCGGGTTCGAGTTGGTCGAGACGGGTCCAGTCAGCGCTGCGGCGGTCGGGATTGCCGTTCGGACCGAGTTTGTCGATTAAGCGGCGCTCGAAGTCGGAGGAGACGGCATGCTCCAGTTGCTCGGCTTCGTCGTGGACCTTGTACCACTCCATGCCGAAGATTTCTGTCAGCATGCGTTCGATTAAGCGATGGCGCTGGAGGACTCGGTCGGCGATGGCGCGGCCTTCCTTTTTGAGGGTGATTTCGCCCTCGGTACTGACACGAATGAGACCGTCGCGCTTCAGGCGGCGGATGGCCATGGTGACTGCGGGGGCGGAGACTTTGAGCCAGCGGGCGAGGGTTGCTGCGATTACGGTTTCGCCTTCGCCTTCCGCCTCGGCGATAGCTTTCAGGTAGTTCTCTTTAGAGATGGTAATTCGCACGCTCTATCGAATTGTAGTATCTCACGCGCCGGAGATTGCTCCAGCTAGTTGTTCGAGCTTGCTGTGAAAGTTGGATGCATCGTTGCCGGAGGGGCGATCTATTACTCCCGCGGTCGCCTGAACGATAATCTTGTGGGCCATTCCGTTTTCCTGGACGGAATAGGCTCCGGATAGTTTCTGGGTCGCTTCCAGGGACAGAGGAATTGCATGCCCCGGCGGCACATCGAGTACGGCGACAAACTGATCCTCGCTCCAGCGGCCGATGACGGCTTCGTCGCCGGCGAGCGCGGAAAAGCGGGCGATCAAGGCTTTCAGGGTGCCCTCCACGACGGTTCGCGACTGCTGGCTTTGGAGGCGTTTGAAATTGCGCACCCATACGAGCAGCAAGCAGAAGGGTTGATTCTGGCGCAGCAGATTGTCGATATGCGTGTCGATTTTCTGGCGGTTCCAAGCGCCTGAGTCACGATCCGTGAAAAGAGCCTTGCGCTCCGCTTCGATTTGCTGATGGAGCGTTCGTATTTCGTCCTGCAATTGGGCGATGACAAGTTGATTGCCGCGCTGCATTTGCTCGACGCTGCAAGTGATTCCAGCAACCGTTTTGCCGATACCGCTTCGGATTTCCGCGATGCTGTGGCTGCTTGCCGCGGCTTCGAGGTCATGAAGTTGGGTGCACACCTCCTGCTCGTGATTGGTGCCATTGAAGGCGACCGAATCGGCGAAGATGATCATCGCGGCGGTGGCCTCCTCGATTTCCGTGCGCATCTTCTTCAACCGCTCCGCGGACTTATCGCGATAATCGCGCAGTTCGCCGCGGAAGGAGGCTTGTACGGATTGCAACTGATCCGCGGATGTGGCGGAGCGGCTTTGTGCCTCAAGAAGCTGAAGATGAGTGCGATACTCCACGGCTAGGCCGGGGTCTACCTCCACGGTGTACTGCGCCGCCGATTGAATCGCGAGCGCGTGACATTCCTTTACGCTGGCATGGAAGGCGGACTGGATTGTGTGCCCTGACTTGTGTTGCCCTGAACTGTGTTGGCCTGGCTAGGGTTGGCGTGGACGGGGCTGGACGGTTCTTCACGCCTCTTGAGCGCCTCGAGGCGCTCCAAATCGTCAACGGATTTGCGGATCGAGATCAAGACACTTCCTCCCGATTGAGCTTATCGGCGGGGATGAGTTGAGCTTGAATGAAAATGCATGCCCGCGAAAGTCACCACGCTTTTGTCATCGATATTCCATTGCTGATAGCGCAGCAAACGGCCGCGGGCTTGGGGAACCGCCTTGAGGAAGGTGTAAATGGGGGCCGAGCCACACCACTTTAAATCGTCGCGATTCTGTTGCACGAGTTCCCAGAAACCGCGGGCGTCACCGGCTTCCATGCGCTCCATGCGAGCCCGATCGCGGATGGCGACCTCCTCCATTTCACCTCGCTCCGCCACGGCTGGAAAGGAATCGCCATAGCGGCTGCCCATGTGCGCCATGTCGATGCCGAGCACCCATAGAAGGCGGTCGCCTTCGCGCGCCGCGATCTCGCCGAGCGCACCGAGCATTCGATGGACGCGATCGTTCGATTCCGGCGCGCCGCCGTGAACGATGCTGTTGGCATAGGAGCCGCAGAGAATCGGCACGATGCGGATGTTCGGGCCAAACAGGTGTTGGAGGAAGACGACTTGAAATTCGATGGAGTGCTCGACGGCGTGGCAGTAGTCCTCCATTGCGGCAGCGTCGCCCGATTTATTGAAAATTTCTTCGATCAAAGCGGTATCGGGGATCGCTTCGCCGAAGGGCGTCGCGAAGGGCTTACGGGTCAGGCCGAGGCGGTCGGGTTCGCCGTAGTGGGAGGTGCCAAGGATAACGAAGGTGCGCTCGGCGTCGGAGGGCGAGAGAGAGGAATAGGCGGCGCGATATGCGTCGACGCCTCCGAATGGGCTGACGTGGGGGGCGGCGATGGCTAGGAGTTTTTGTCCGTCCCCTCCCTGATGGTCGGCGTTCGGTGCGGGATCTGGAGCGCCGGTCATGTATTCGTCGAAGGTGCGGATCAGTTCGGACTTTTCTTCCGGATAGCCCGATCCGGCATGGGCGGGCTCACGAACGGGCGCGGCGGCGAAGGCGCGCTCCACCTCTTCTTTGCGACGCTGGAATGCCTCGTCTTCCAGAAATCCGGCGGCGCTGAGGGTATCGAGAAGATGCTGCTCGATCTGGCTGACCTCCAACTCGCCGGTTTCGCGGACGAGGTACTCGCGCAAGTCGAGACCGCTGTGCGCGCCATCGAAAAACTCGAGGGAGGGGAGCAGACCGGGCGGAATAATCAGCGTGGCGTCCGAGTATTGAAGCGGATCGCGGATCACGAGGCCGGGCTTTTCCGAGACCGGGGACGGAAAAAAGTCGAGACTGGTGCGCAGGCGCGGCAACACGGATTTCCCAGTCTACAGGTTTAGACTGAAGTGTGTCCTCGATTGAAGATTATCGTGCGCGGTTGAGCGGTTGGAGCGAAAGGCTCGCTCGCGCGCAACATTTATATAGTCAGTTTGGAAACGCGCGGCTGGCGACGGGGATCGCGGCGCTGGTGGTGGCTGGGTTTTCCATCGGCGTGTCGATGATCTCGCCGTGGTGGTTGATTGCGCCGCTCGGTATTTTTGTGGCGCTGGCGATTGCGCTCGACCGGCTTGACCGGGAGCGCGAAGCGGCGACGCGCGGAGTGGCTTATTATGAGCGGGCGATGGGACGCATTGAAGACCGGTGGATCGGAAAAGGGAGCCAGGGCGAGCGGTTTCGAGACTCGAAACACGTTTACGCGGACGATCTGGATCTGTTCGGTCGCGGGTCGTTGTTTGAGTTATTGTCGACGGCTCGGACAGGGGCGGGCGAGCGTACGTTAGCGGAATGGCTGCTGGCGCCGGGCGATCCGGTGGAGGTCGCGGCGCGGCAGGAGGCGGTGGCGGAGTTGCGGCCGCGCATCGATCTGCGGGAAGAAATCGCGCTGATGGGGGAGGACGTGCGCGCGGCGGTGGATGCTCGGGTGCTCGCTAAATGGGGAGTTGCGCCGCCGGTTCCCTTTTTCAAAGGCGCTCGATTGGTAGCGCTGGTGCTGGCGTGCGCGGCAGTAGCGACGCTCGGCGGTTTCCTGGGACATCAAATCACGGGGTTGCCGTTTCTTGGCGTGGTGCTCGCGGAGATGATGTTCAACCTTGCGCTACGGCCGGGAGTTGGACAGGTGACATCGGCGGCGACGGCGCCCGCGCACGAATTGCGGCTGCTCGCGTTGTTGCTCGAACGGCTGGAAGGGGAACAATTCACGTCGGCTCGGTTGACGCGACTGGTTGGGGAACTGGAGGTCGCGGCAACGACGGCGTCGCGGCGGATCAAACAGCTTACGCGTTTATTGGAGCTGCTCGATTCGGCGCGAAATATGTTTTTTCGCCCGATTGCCGCGATGCTGCTCTGGAACGCGCAATTCGCGATGGCGGTGGAAGCGTGGCGCACGGCCTACGGTCCTCACATCGGGCAATGGATCGCGGCGGTGGGCGAGTTTGAGGCGTTGTGTTCTCTTTCGACGTATGCATTCGAGCGGCCGGACGCGACGTTCCCTCAGCTCGAAGCGGAGGGTCCCCTGTTCGACGCCGGTCAACTGCGGCATCCGTTGATTCCTGCTGCTGTCGCAGTCGCCAATGACGTGCTGTTGGGCGACGGCGCCCGGTTGTGGATTGTCAGCGGTTCGAACATGAGCGGCAAAAGCACACTGATGCGTGCGGTCGGCTTGAACGCGGTCCTGGCATGGGCTGGAGCGCCTGTCGCATGTGCCCGGCTGAATATTTCTCCCCTTTTGATCGGCGCTTCGATGAGCACTCACGATTCGCTCGCCGACAATCGCTCGCGATTTTACGCGGAGATCAGCCGTCTGCGGGATGTCGTGGAACTCGCGCGCGGCGGGCATCCGACGCTGTTTCTTCTCGATGAGCTGTTGAGCGGCACTAATTCGCACGATCGGCGAATTGGCGCGGAGGCAGTGGTGCGAGGCTTAGTGGAGCGCGGCGCGATCGGTCTGGTTTCGACGCACGATCTGGCGCTGGCGGAGATCGCATCGACGCTCGATGGTCGGGCCGCGAACGTTCATTTTGAGGATCACCTGGAGGGCGGCGAGATTCGGTTCGATTACCGGTTGCGGCCGGGAGTGGTGACTAGGAGTAATGCGCTGGAGCTGATGCGGGCGGTTGGGCTGGATGTGTAAGGGGGCCGGCTCAAAGCCGGCTGCAGCCAGATTGGCCGCCCTACAAGACTGAGGATGGCACTAGAGGTTTGGAACGAAGTGTGAAAATGGAGCCATATGAGTGTTCTGATTACTGGAGCGAATGGCGGGCTGGGAACTGCTGTGTCGAAGGCGTTTGTCGACTCGGGCGCGACCGTCATCGGAGTGGCGCGGAGTTGGCCGGAGCCGGTGTCGTTTCTGACGCTATCCGCGGATCTGACGACGGCGGAAGGTTGCGACATGATGGTCCAGCAGGCGCTGGCGCAGGGGCCGATCCATGCGCTGGTGCATATCCTGGGCGGGTTCGGCGGCGGCCAACCGATCGCCGAGACCAGCGACAAAACGTGGGACGGTATGATGACGTTGAATTTGCGCGCGGCATTTTGCGCGATGCGCGCGGTATTGAAACCGATGACGGCGGTCAAGTACGGGCGCATCGTGGCGGTGGGATCGCGCGCGGCGGTGGAACCGATGCCGAACTTCGCGGCGTATTCCGTGTCGAAGGCGGAGCTGGTCGCGCTCGTGAGGAACGTCGCGGCGGAGGGCAAGGATGCAGGGATCACCGCGAACGTCGTGTTGCCGAGCATCATTGATACGCCGCTGAATCGGAAAGCGATGCCGCAAGCCGATTTTTCACGATGGGTGGCGCCGGAGTCGATCGCGAAAACGCTGGTCTGGCTGGCGTCGGCGGCTGCGGGTGATGTGAGTGGAGCTGTGGTTCCGATTTATGGGAGGGCGTAATGCAAAAGATGAAGAAGACGCAAGTTGCGGTGTTGTTAAAACAACTGCCGGGTTGGTCCGTGAAGGGCGGCAAACTGCACCGCGAATTTAAATTTCCCGACTTTCCGCATGCGTTCGGCATGATGGCGACGGCCGCTCCGGCTATCGAGAAGATGAACCATCATCCGGAATGGTCGAACGTCTACAACCGGGTGACCGTCGATTTGACCACGCATGATGCGGGCGGAATCACAGAGAACGATTTCGTTTTGGCGATGCTGTTGGAAGGGATTGCTAAAAAACTAGCATGAAGATCTTGTTGCTGGTCATGTGCGCGGCGGTTTGCTTCGCGCAGGAAACGTTTCCGGGCTCGGCCACGCTTGACGCGGCTGTCGATCAGGCGGTTCGCGATGGACTGATTCCTGGGGCCGTGCTGATTGTCGGGCACGACGGAAAAATCCTTCATCGCAAGGCCTACGGGAATCGCGCGCTGGTGCCCGAGCGCGAGGCGATGACGCTCGATACCATTTTCGACGTCGCGTCGCTGACGAAGGTGATCGCGACAACTTCCGGCGCGATGAAGATTTTCGAGGATGGAAAGCTGCGCCTGTCGGAGAGGGTCACCGATTATTTGCCAGAGTTTCAGGGCGCGAAGAGCGACATCACGATTCGCGATTTGATGACTCATTTTTCCGGTTTTAAGCCCGATTTTGACCTCGATTCGGCCCTTAACAGCTACGATAAGGGCATTTATCGCGCGCTCATCGAAGAGCCGCAGAATCCGCCGGGCGTGCGATTCGTCTATAGCGACACCAATTTTATCCTGATGGGCGAGATTGTGCATCGCAAGAGCGGAAAAACGCTCGACGAGTTCACGCGCGATGAGATTTTCAATCCGCTGGGGATGGTCGATACACAGTTCAATCCTCCGGCATCGTTGCGCGGGCGCATTGCGCCGACTGAGGTCGATGCGGCGACGGGCGCACCTTTTCGTGGCGTGGTACACGATCCGCGGGCGCGGCTGATGGGCGGCGTCGCGGGACATGCGGGACTTTTCTCGACCGCGGCGGATCTGTCGCGCTTCGCTGAGATGATGCTTGGGATGGGGACGCGCGATGGCGTGCGCGTGTTTTCGCCGCTCACGGTGCGCAAGTTTACTTCGCCCGAGACGCCGCCCGATCAGCCGGTGCTGCGCGGGCTGGGATGGGACATCGATTCTTCGTATTCGTCGAATCGCGGGGAATTGTTTCCGATCGGCTCCTATGGGCACACGGGGTTTACCGGGACGTCCATCTGGATCGATCCAACGACCAATTCCTACGTTATTCTGCTAACGAATTTCGTCCATCCCAAAGCGGGGAAGAGTCTCACCGCGTTTCGCTCGCGGATCGCAACGATTGCGGCGGCGGCGATCGGAGTGGACGCGCCGGGTGTCAGCGTCGTTGGATATAACGAGACGCTAGCGGGTCCCGGAGTTCGGCGGATGATCGCTCCAAATCATCGGGTGCTGACCGGGCTCGACGTGCTGGAGCAAGACAATTTCGCGGCGTTGAAGGGCAAACGGATCGGGCTGATCACCAATCACACTGGCTTCGATCAGAGCGGCCGCCGCAACGTCGATGCGATGCGAGACGCCGGTGTGAAAGTCACAGCGCTGTTTTCCCCGGAACACGGGCTCACGGGTAAAGAAGACCGGCCGGACGTTGCCGACCAAAAGGACGCGGCGACGGGATTGCCGGTCTGGAGCCTGCACTACAACGGGCGCTATCGCATGACGCCGGAGATGATCCATGACGTTGACGCGCTGGTCTTCGATATTCAGGACGTCGGGGCGCGGTTCTACACGTATTCGTGTACCATGCTTTACGCGCTCGAAGGAGCGGCGAAGGCGGGACTGCCTTTCTATCTTCTCGACCGACCGAATCCGATCACGGGGACGCATGTGGAGGGACCGTCGCTCGACGACGATCTGCAAAGTTTCGTGGGATGTTACGCCATCCCGATCCGTCACGGCTTGACGCTGGGCGAATTAGCGACGATGGCGAATGGCGAGAGAAAATTCAACGCGGATTTACACATTATTAAGGTAAAGAACTGGTCGCGGGGGGATTGGTTCGATTCCACGGGCCTGACCTGGGTCGACCTGTCGCCGAATATGCGCAGCCTGAATGCCGCCACCCTTTATGAGGGCGTGGCGATGCTCGAAGCGGCGAAGGGTTATTCGGTGGGCCGCGGCACGGATTCGCCGTTTGAACAAATCGGCGCCGAATGGATTCGGGGAGCGGAGCTGGCCCGTTTCCTGAACGAGCGGTCCATTCCCGGCGTGCGGGTATATGCGACTCGCTTTACGCCGAGCGGTCCACCGCTAAAGGACCGGCCACTGGAAGGTGTTCGTTTCGTTATCGTGAATCGCGAGCAGTTTTCGTCGGTTCGGCTCGGACTGGAGATCGCTTATGCGCTGGGAAAGCTGTACCCCGGAAAGATCGACGTCGAGTCGTGCCGGAAGCTGATTGGCAACAGAAAGGTAATAGATTCGATCAAATCCGGCGAGGGTCCACGGTCGATCGAGCAGCGAATCGAGGAAGAAATACGGGCGTTCGAGGAGCGCCGCCGCCCATATTTGCTCTACTAGATTGAGAGAACGGCGTTAAGTGCATTAACGTCGTTCCAATCCTAAACAATTGGAATTTCAAGAACATGGGTAGGAAGGCCCTTGACACCGCAGCGGGGCTTGAGTCACAATTGCCTAGTTTTGCTTTCAGACTACTACTGCCTTGGTTCGCAGAAGGGGACTTAAGAATGAAACGTATACTGCAACTCTGTCCGTTGCTTGGCGTTGCTCTGATTGCTTGTGCTCTCAGCCGCCCGGCGTTTGCACAAGCCCCAGTGGGGACCATTTCGGGTGTGGTCGCCGATGAGAGCGGAGCCGTCATCCCAAATGCCAGCGTGAAGATTCGTAATAAGGCGACGGGTGCTGAGCGGGTTCTCATGTCCAGCGCCGACGGCAGTTTCAGCGCTCCGGCACTACCGGCCGCGGTATACGAAGTGCGCGTGGAGGTGAAGGGGTTCCGCACGGTGGTTCGCGAAGCCACGGTAGAAACTGGACTCACGACAACGGCGGACATCCGGCTCCCAGTCGGCCAAACTACGGAAGTCGTGAACGTCGAAGCGGCGACGGCGCAAATCGAATACGAGAAGCACGCGATCGATGGAGTCGTTACGCGGGAGCAGATTCAGGATCTTCCGCTCAACGGCCGCAGCTTTATGCAGTTAGCTTCGATCGAACCGGGCGTCACGGTGGGAACGGGCTCCACATCGCAGTACAACGCATTGGCTACGGTTTCGATTCTCGGCGGCTCGGCGGGATTTACAGCCATCAGCGTCGACGGCGGCTCCATCCGCGATAACATCGAAAATTCGGGCGCCGCGATGAATTTTTCTCAGGAAGTAGTGCAGGAGTTCCAAGTATCTTCGGTGAATTTCGATCTCTCGACGGACATCACCAGTGTGGGTTCGGTGAACGTGGTGACCAGGAATGGGGGGAACCAATTTCACGGCGCTGGATATTTCTATTTCCGGGATCACAACATGGCGGCCTATCCGAGCCTGGTCCGCAACCCTCTTGCTTTAGATCCATTTTTCGCGCGGCGCAACCCGGGGTTCTGGGTAGGCGGGCCGATCGTGAAGGACAAGCTCTTCTTCTTCTTCAACTACGAGTACATGAACCAGGTGCAGAACTACAGCGTGGTCCCGAACCTGCCGTCTGTCGCGGGTCTCCTGGGGAATTTTGGCAGCCCTTACATAGGCAAGACGCTCAGTTTACGGCTAGATTACAGGCTCAATTCAAAAACCACTCTCTTTGCCCGTTACTCGCATGACGGGAACTCTGGTTTTGGTCCAAACGGCGGAGCTGTGCTGCCTTCCAGTTGGCTGGTGAACAAGAACTGGAGCGACCAAAGCGTCTTGGGAGTCACGTCTCTGTTAAAACCGTCGCTAGTGAACGATTTCCGGTTCAGCTACGCCTTCTGGAGCAATCGCAATCTTTTCCCGAACTCTTCCAATTGCGCGGGTTGCCTGGGCCTGGGTGGCCCGCAGATCCAGTTTGCAGGCGTATCGAGCAACTTTCAGGTGGGCGACACATCGAACGCAACGCAAGGGCGCGATCTGCGGCGCTTCACCTGGCAAGACAGCGCGACCTGGCAGAAGGGCTCCCATCGGATGAAGTTCGGCGGGTTGTGGGAATATGCGCCCGGTTCGGGATTCTGGGGCTATTGCGATCCCTCCTGCGTGCAGGTATTCTCTCCAGAGTCTTTGGCTGGATATGGATTGACACCACTTATCCCTTTGTTTTTCCCGAACCTGCCCAAGACGATTACCACCAACGCAGATCTGTTGAATCTGCCGTTCGCAGGGTCGGCAGTGGGAATTGGCGACCCCAGCCAGCCTCCTCCGTATAATGTCGATAAAGCAAAGATCAATGATCGCGCGCGCATCTATTTCCAGGACACTTGGAAGATTACGCCGAAGTTTACGTTTAACTATGGCCTTGCCTGGGAATATGAGAGCAATTTATTCAACGAGGATCTGCCGAAGCCGGCCTACCTGGCTCCGCTCTACGGCAGTGATCTGCGTGCTACGCAAGGACTTACGTCGCACTTTTCTCCGCTGCTCGGTTTTGCCTGGAACGTAGGGCACGACAACAAGACTGTCATTCGAGGCGGCGCTGGAAAATACTACGAGACGCAGCAACTGTACAAGCGCTTGCAGGAGCGCTCCGAGATTGGCCCAGTCGGGAACGGACGCATCTTGTATCCTTACACTGGCTATACCAACATATTTCCTGGAATTATTAATGTCGGGGTCACCGCTGCCGTTTACGCGCAGACGGGGAAGCTGAATCCAGTGATTATTCCGGTGGGCGCTCCGATCCCGGCAAGCGCTATCACTACGTTGACTCTCGGCCAATACGAACAAATCCAGGCGCAGCAGACGCCGGCAATTGCCGCCAGCCTGGCGACTCCAGTTCCTGGACTAACGCCGATTGCTGTGGCCAAGTCAGGCGATGCTATCTACGGGCTGCACTTTCCGGTGCAGGATTCCTACCACATGTCGATCGGCGTCCAGCGCGAACTGCGGAGGGATCTGGTGTTGAACGTCGACTTCGTGCGTCGCGTCTTCCTCAACCTGGAGTACGGCGATTTGGATATGAACCGGTACAACCGCCGTATCAACGGCGTTCAAACGCCGGTGATCCCGATTTGTACAGGCACGCAGTCCAAGGACCCGGCCGCGGAGTGCTCGACCGGCAGTATCAACTTTTGGCAATCGGGTGCGCGCAGCACCTATACGGCGCTGCTGGTCAAGGCGGATAAGCGGTTCGCCCATCGCTATCAGTTCACGGCCTCTTACGCCCTACAAAACCAGATGGGCCTGAACGGCATCGAAAACTACGACAACTTTGACTCGACCTGGGGTCCGCAGGGTTCGCGTCACATTCTGCACATCGTCGGGACGGTACAGCTGCCGTGGGGATTCTCGATCGGCGCGGTCTCGGCGACATCCAGCAAGGGGCCGGTCATGCCGGTGGTCGGCGGCATCGATATCAGCGGCAGCGGAGCAGGCTCAACGCCCCTGCCGGGGCTGTCCTACAATTGCTTGAACCGCGGCTGCGGGGTGAGCGACTTGCAGGCAGCGGTAACCAACTGGGATTCCACCTATGCGGGCAAGCTGGATTCCACCGGCAAGAAAATTCCGACACTCACACTACCCTCGAACTACAACCTTGGCCGGACGTTCAATTCCCAGGATCTGCGGTTAACGAAAGCGTTCACATATCATGAGCGCTACAAACTGAATATCTTTGGCGAGATGTTCAACGTATTCAATTTCGCGAACTACAGTGGCTATACTTTCGATCCAAGCTCCGCCGCATTCGGCCAGCAGACCCAGCGCGTGAGCCAGGTGTTCGGTTCGGGCGGTCCTCGCGCGGTGCAGGTCGGAGCACGAGTTAGTTTCTAGACAATATTCATTCGCTTCGCCACTCGCGTGAGAATCTCGATCGCACGTTCGAGAATCTCACGTGAGTGAGTCGCGGTGACGATGGTCCGCACACGAGCTTTTCCTTCCGCGACGGTCGGGAAGCCTATGCCCGTCGCGAAGAGTCCTTCCTCAAACAGCGCTCGCGAAAATGCGTGGGCGGTGGCCGCTTCACCCACCATGATGGGAGTAATCGGCGTCTCGCTGCGGCCGGTGGAGAATCCGTTCGCGCGCAACCCTTCCTGAAAGAGGCGGGTGTTGGTCCAGAGTTGCTCGATCCGCTCCGGCTCTTGCTCCATTATGTCGAATGCGGCGAGACAGGCGGCTGGAACCGCGGGCGGATGCGATGTCGAGAAGAGAAACGGCCGTGCCCGATGATAAAGAAAATCGATCAGGTCGCGGCTTCCGCAAACGTAGCCTCCGAGCACGCCCACCGCTTTCGAAAGAGTCCCCACCTGTACGTCGACACGCCCGTGAAGATGAAAATGATCGACCGTGCCGCGGCCATTTCGCCCGAGGACACCGGAGGAATGGGCATCGTCGACCATCATGATCGCGCCGTGCCGCTCCGCCAATTCCGTTAGTTTGTCGAGCGGCCCGATATCTCCGTCCATCGAAAACACGCCATCCGTAATCAGCAGTTTTCGGCCCGCGACGCCATCGAGCGCTTCAAGTTTTTCCTCGGCATGCGCGACGTCGCGATGCCGGAAAACATGAATCTTCGCGCGCGAGAGGCGGCAGCCATCGATGATGCTGGCGTGATTCAGTTCGTCGGAGATGATATGATCCTCCGCGCCGAGCAGGGCGGAGACGGTTCCTGCATTGGCGGCGAATCCGGATTGAAAAACGACGCACGCTTCCACATTTTTGAAAGCAGCGATCCGGCGCTCCAGTTCCAGATGCAGGCTCATGGTGCCGGAGATGGATCGCACCGCTCCCGAGCCCGCGCCATAACGTCTGGTCGCCTCGATCGCCGCTTCGACGAGCTTGGGATGATTCGCGAGCCCGAGATAATTGTTCGAGGCCAGGTTGATGACCTCTCTGCCGTCGAACTTCGCGATGGGCTCGCAGGGCGACTCCAGTTCGCGGAGCCGCTGAAAGGTCCCAGCCTTGCGCCAGCTATCGAGTTGTTCAGTGAGGTATTGGAGGGCATCCGACATGGAAGTTTTAGGATAAAGCATCTGCTAAAATTCGGCCATGCAATCAATGGACACGCTCGATCCGCAGCATTTCACGACGGGCGAGTTCCTGTTCAACGACGTGAAGGCATACTCAGCGCTGGGCGAACACCGCACCGCGGGCAAAGCGGATCGCGACACGTCGGCGTGGCTCGTCAAACAGCTCGAGGCGTTCGGATTCACGTCGAAGCTGGTGCCGTTTCGCGTGCGCCAGTTCCAGCTCGATGCGGCGCGACTCACCGCGAACGGACGCTCGATTCCCTGTTTTCCCTTGTGGCTTCCTCGCGCGACCGGCTCCGAGCCGATCCGTGGTGCCATCGCGCGTGGCTCCATGAAGGATCGCATCGCGATCGTGCGTCTGCCGAAAGGAGGATCGATCACACCAGCGCACATCGCGGTCATTCAACCGCTAATCGAAGGAGGCGTCGCCGCGATCATCTGCGTGACTCCAAGCGAGTCCGGTGAATTGATCGCGCTCAACTCGACCGCCGACGCCGCGCCGTGGCCGGTGCCGATTGTGCTGGTGGGTCCAACGGAGGAGATGAATTTGCGTGGCGCGATCGAGGTGGCCATTTCTATTCAAGGCCGCGACGACCCCCGCGCCGAAGCGTTCTTGACCGTCGGCGAAATTGGAACGGGTAAAAGACGGATCTTGATCTCGACACCTTCGTCCGGATGGTTCCACTGCGCCGGAGAACGCGGCCCGGGTATCGCGATGTGGCTCGCGCTCGCGCGTTGGTCGAGCCATCGTGAATCGCCCGTCCGCTACACCTTCGTTGCATCGTCCGGGCACGAGCTCGGGGAGCAGGGAATGCACAGTTTCCTCGCTGGGCTGGCGCCGCGCCCCGATGAAGTGGATGTTTGGCTGCATTTAGGCGCGAGCATCGCCGCGCGAGGGTCGACCCGGCGCCTGATGACCAATCGTCGCGAATGGCTTCCGGTTTTTAGCCGTAATTTCGGGTCTATTGGCGATCTGCAACCCGAAATCACGGACACGCCGCCGGGCGAACTGGCGCAATTGACGAAGCTCGGATACCGTTGTTTCGGAATCGCCGGCGGACATACGCTTTTTCATTCGGCCGGCGACCTGCCATCCACCACCAGCGCTGCGATGCTCGAGCCAGTCGGGCAAGCGCTGCTGCGCACCATCGCCGATCTCGAATCAAAGCTCTAGCAGGTAGGCGCGCCCCGGCATGTGCGTGAGTTGGCTGAGCGCAAATCCGTACCACTGCAGTTGCCGCTGATATCGCGCGCGCCGTTCCGATGTATCCGCATCGGTCTTGAAATCGACGATAATCCACTGCTCATTTTCGACGAACGCCAGATCGATCACTCCTTCGAGCAGTCCGCCATCGCCGAGTTTTGCGACGAGCGGATACTCGCGATGACATCGCGTCGCGACCCGCGCGCGAGCGAGCAGCGGATGGGCGAGAGCGCTTTCGACGGCGGCAGTTGCGGCCTCTCGTTCGTCGCCGGGCGATCCCAGCAGCCGTGTATTCCATTCGGCAAGCCGCTGGATCGCGGCGCGGTCCGCATCGAGCGGAACATCGCGCATCATGTTGTGTGCCAGCGTTCCGAATCGCCGTCCTGCAGCCCTCCGCGCCGACTTCGCGACGGTCGCAATTTCGACGAGTATAAGATCGCCCGGCGGAACATCCAGCGCCTGGCTCGCGACGAACACTTGATATTCCTGACGGGAACCCGCCTCGATCACGCGGGCGCGCGACCCCTGCCATTCGCGATAGGTTTTGAGGCTTGCTCCGCCATCGTCGGCGAGGATCTCTTTCTGATGAAAACCGAACCCGCCCTCGACGTTCAGCATGAGCTTCGAAGGATCCCACCAGACGACTTCGTGTTCGCCGCGCTCGGGGCGAATGAGTCTCCCGGGCTTCACCGAGAACTCGCCCTCACGATCGTAGTCGAGCGGCCGTTGCAATACGCTCGCAGGGCCGAATTTTGGACACCCGGGCGCAGGTTGCGACTTGCGCCAATCGCCGCGCGTCGGATAAATCGCCTTATTCAGTGGACTGAGCCAGCCGCCATTGGGGAACGGTTCATCTCCGACCGCTGGAATCACAAGGAGATCGCGAGCGCGCGTCGCGGCGACGTATGCGACCCGGACTCCTTCGGCTTGTTCACGCGCGCTCTCCTCCGGCTCGTGATCCACGAGTTCGCGCGGCGCGCATCGCAGCAGCCGCGTGGCGCAGAGGCGGCGCTCGCCGTCTACATATTGATCGGGCTCGCGCGCCGCGATGTTGGCCGTCAGGTCGGCAAGAATCACCACCGGGAACTCGAGTCCCTTCGCGCCGTGGACCGTCATCAGGCGCACGCCGTCGGAGTCCTCCTCCAGCACCGGCGCCTCCGCGGCGTCTTCCTTTTCCGCTTGCGCCGCCAACTCTTCCACGAATCCCCGAAACGAAATGCCTCCGGACATCTCATACGTTCGCGCCAGATCGGCAAGGCGGGCGACGTTCGCCAGTATCTGATTGCCACCCGGCCGCAGCACGAATCCCGCGTGCGCGCGCGTGGCTTCGAGTAACGCATTCACAGTGGCCGCGAACGACCGGCGATTCCGCGCGCGATGCAATTCGGCCAGCAGCGCGAGCGCCTCCTCCACCTGCGCAAAATCCTCGTCCGTTAGTGCATCGCGAGCAGCAGCGCGCGTACCAAAAGGATGCAGCCGGCCGTGCTCGTGCCTGTAGCGCAGTAACACCTCGTCGCGAATCGCGAACAGCGAGCCCTTCAACGTTGCGAAGACACTCAGCTGATCATTAGGCCATTCGATTGCGGCCAGCCCGGCCCGCAGCGTCTCTATTTCCTCGCGCCGATGAAACGATTTGGACCCAGCCAACAGATGCGGCAAGCCGCGCGCCTCCAGAGCTCTTGCATATTCGCGCGTTAAATCCGATCCTGCCTGCGTACGGCGGCGAAACAAAACCGCGACATCGCGCGCTCGAAATCCCCACTGGCTCTGATTCACCAGCCAATCGATGAACGCGGCAATGGCATCGGGCAGGCACCGATTCACAGCTTCCTTTGCGAGGCGCGATTTATAGGGCCGCGGCACAGGCAGCACGATCACACTCGGCCGCCCTTCCGCATCATCCCGATGCTGTTCGAGCGGCGCCCAATCGGCCTGCCCGCTCTCGACATCGCCGGTCATTTCTGTTTCAAACGCGGCGTTGACCAATTGTTGGATGTTTCGTACCGACCGGAAACTGCGCGTTAGCTTCACGAATCCAACGCCCCGATCGATCAGCGTGTCGCGCACCTTTCGGTACAGCACGATATCGGCGCGCCGGAACTTGTAGATCGATTGCTTCGGATCGCCCACCAGAAAAAGTTTTCCAGCCGCCGGCGTCACCTGCCGCCAATCGGTTTCATGCCGGTCATCGGAGGCGAGCAGCAGAAGAATCTCCGCCTGCAGCGGATCGGTATCCTGAAATTCGTCGATAAACAAATGCGTAAATCGATCCTGCAGGTAGTGACGAACCTCGGCGTGATCGCGCACTAAATCCCGCACCGAAATCAGCAGATCCACGAAGTCGAGCTTACCGGCGCGCCGCTTCCGCTCGTTGTATTCTTCCACCAGCCCGCGCATCTCTTCGCGCAGCTCCACCGCCAGATCGGCGTCCGCGCGGCGCCGGAATTCCTCGATCCATCGGAGCAGTTCATCGCGGCGAAGAACTAACTCCTCGCGTCCAACTCCTCCTCCATACTCGCCCGAGCCCTTCTTTAGATCTCGCCGCAAGTCACGCCCAAGCTTGAGCAACAACCCTTCGAGCGCGTCATAATCGCCTCGACCCGCACTCTCCGCTTTTTCGATCCACCCCGCCAGGGCCCGCGCCGGAGCGAGGCCGCGATACAGATTGTCGTTCACGCGCCGAGGCCGCGCACTCATGTCCGCCAGTTCGCGCACCATTCGCACCAGCGTCTTGATTTCTTCATCGCGGGAGAACGGTTCGCGCAGCCACGGTGCCGGATAATCGCGCCACTCGACCAGTTTTTTCCCGGCCCACTGCAGCTGTTCGATCGGCGGGGAATCGTCCCACGAATCGCGCCAGGCAAGTCTCTGAAACGCGCGCCGCAACCCCGGAGACGACTGCGCGAGGCCTTTTTCGAGCCACGCGCGAAACGACCGTTGATACAGGCGATGGCTCTCCTGATCGCTCAATTCCTCGAACGCGGGATCCACGCACGCTTCCACAGGCCGCTCGCGGAGGATCTGTGCGCAGAACGAATGAATGGTCCCGATCGACGCTTCTTCCAATCGCTGAAGCGCGTCTTCCAACGAGGGCGCGATGAGGCGCTCCTTGTCGAGTTCCGCGCGCAGCTTCAGTTTCAATTCGCCTGCCGCTTTGTGTGTGAAGGTCACCGCGGCGATCTTATCGATTGTTGTTTTTCTCTTGGCAAGTACTTCGACGATGCGGCCAACCAGTGCGGTGGTTTTGCCGGTGCCAGCCGACGCCTCGACGATCAGGCTTTCGTCGAGCGAAGTGCGAATGCGCTCGCGCGCCGACTCGTCGGATTCCAGATGCGCTACTGGGTTCATGCCATCCCCCGAATTTCGATCAACGGCTCCAGACGCTCGTCTTGCCTGTTCTTTTTCGCGGAGCGCAATTCTTCGTAAGGGCCGCAGACCGGCCTGTAATCGCACTGTCCGCACGCTTCTTTCTGCGGCGCGGGCGGCAAAAAGCCTTGCGCGATGGAGCCATCGATATTCAGCAACAGCTTCGCCAGAAATGCGCGGGAACGCTCTGTGACCGCGATTTCCGCGTGCTTGTATTCGCCTCTTTGCGTGGCGTAGAGCAGCCTGCCGGACTCCACTTCCGAGCCGAGCAACTGCCGCGCCGCGAGCCCATAGAGCAGCGGCTGTAAGAAAAGCCCGCCGCCGACATACGCGGGAGGATTCTCAGGAGGCTTTCCAGTTTTGTGATCCGTCACGCGTAACACGCCGCGGGTAGCATGCCGCTCCACCAGGTCGATAGAGCCGCGCAACCGCACCCCTTCGCCTAGAATCGCCTCCTCGGCCGTGCTCGCCGGATCGCGCCCGGTGAGCGAACGCAACCCGAATGCAAACTCGAAGTGCTCCGGAATCCAATCCTCGTCGTTGACCGCGATGTGTTGGAGCCAGCCGCGCAGATCGGTTCGCAAATCCTCGATTTCCGTTCTCCACACTCGATCGATTGCTGGCGCGAGCTTGTCCGCGAATTCGTCCGCGACCAGATTGAGCACGCGGTCGGCGATCGCAAGCGACTCCTGCAGCCGGTCCCCATTCACTGGCAACAACCGGGCGGTCTTCAATTCGCCGAGCAGCCGGAACTGCACCGCGTGAAAAAGCGCGCCACGCGTGAGCGGATCCATTTGTTCCAGCGCGGCCGGACTTTCGCGCGGACGAAGCCCGTGGATGCCGTGCAGCGCAAATTGATACGGGCAAACCGCAAACCGCTGCAACGCGGAAGGCGACCACGCGCGCGCTGTGAGCCGATGCTCTCCCAAGGCTGCAAGCGCTCGCGCATCCGTGGTGATCAGGCCATCCGACTCCCGCCAGGTCTTACTTTCCCATCGATACCAGCGTGCGCGAAGCGATCGGGCCAAACGATCGTTAGTCTCCACCAGGTAATGCGCGGATTCCTTGCGATGGAGCGCGACCAGATCGTACTCCGCATCGTCGATCGCATCGGCCGATTTGCTGGGCGCGGGCCAGTTGAGGCGAGCTGGCGCAGCGTCTCTGGTTTGCTCCTCGAACTCCTTCAAATCCGGCAGGCTGCCGCGAATTGCGCGAGGCAGCTCCAGCGCGTAGAACGAGGGGACCCGGGGACGCGCTTCCGCGACGTCCATTCGCGGATAGGAGACCACCAGTTTCTCATTCGCCGCGGCCACCGCGAGATGCAAGCGGACTCGCTCCTGATCTACTCGATGATGCCGCAACGGAAGGCGCTCGTCGGCCGCGACCCGAAACGCATCGAGCAGCAATGGATCTTCCAGCGTCTTCTGCGGGAACAGTCCCTCGGCGAGGCCGGGAAGAAAAACCACCGCGAATTCCTGCCCGCGCGATTCCTCGATAGAACAGACCAGCACGCATCCATAACGCCGGTCCGGTGGGTCGCGTCGCAGGAACCCGAGCCGCTCGCCGAGCACTTCCGCGACTTCTTCCAAAGTGGCTGGTCCAACTTCGCCCATGGGCTCAAACTCCGCCAGAACGCTCAGCACCCCTTCGGGATTCCGCAAGGCGCGGCGTGCCAGCCCGTCCAGCGAATCAAGCCAATCTTGCCAGCGGGCGCGAACGGGCAGCGCATCTAATGTTTCAATCAACGGAAGCGCGAATTGTTCGAACTGGCGAAGCTGATCCAGTTGCCGCGCGACGTGCTGGCGCGACGTCTCATCGTCCTCGCGTTCCACAGCCGCAAGCCGAAGCTCAAACTCCCGTTCCAGACCATGCAACCGCCGTGCCCAGCGTTCGCGACCCCCGATCACCGCCGCGTCGACAAGCAACTTCTCCCATGCGGATGGCGCGGGTTTTTCATCATTGTCGGAAGAGGGCTCGGGCGGTGCCGAAGAAAGCAATTCATCATCGGCTCCAACCCAGGCTCCCACCCATTCCGTCGCGTCTCCGTCCGTCGCCGGGACCTGCCCCAGCGACAAATATTCCGCGAAGCGCGATGCCGGACATTTCTCGGCCGCGCACGCCAGTAGCGCGAGAAAAGCCCGCCCTCCGGGGTCTGGACGCGCCGTGCCCCGGCTGAAATACGCCGGTATGCGCGCGCGCCGCAAGGCGTCCTCCACAACCGGCTGATACCGCTCCGGGCTGCGCAGCAGAATCGCCATCCGGTCGAACGGAACACCCTCTTCCGCGAACCTCAAAATTCGGCGCGCAATTTCGACGGCCTCTAGGGCCTCGCCCGGGGCCGAAAAAACGTCAAATGCGGAATCCTCGGCGACCCACCGCGGCGGCGACACCGAGAACAAATACTGCCGTAAATGTTCGAGCGACGATGCGGGCTCGTTCCCGTCCAAATCCTCCGCGGAGACACCGAGAATCCGTTCTACTTCCTCGACCCCCGTCGTGACCGCGGCGAACACCGCGGGGGCTTGCTCCGCTACCGAACGAAAAAACTCGCGATGCGCATAGGAATCGAGCGGTGTATCGAGAAACAGCAGCGGAAGCCCGAGCCATCTATGAGATGTCGCCTCCGCCGCCAGTTCGAACACGCGCGCCAAATCCGCGAGCGATCGTTCTTCTAACTCCGCCGCATAGCGCGTCAGAAGGCGTGCCAGATCCTCGCCGGGAGCGCCCGTTTTCGCTAACGAGGGCGGCGTCACGCGCGCCAGCCGCAATTCACTCAGCGTCCGCGCCAGGGCCCGCGCAAATCCAGGCATCGCCGCGACTCCATCGAAGTATCCGAACGGCCGCGATTCGCGCTCCACATGGATGACACGCGCGGCAATCGCCTCGACGCCCAGCGCAGTCAGCGGCGCCAATCCACGCCGAGCCATTTCAGGCCTTGCCAGCTCGGCCGCCAACTGGACCAGAGTAGTGCGATGGAGTCCGCCGATTCCCTTGGTATGGTGCGCTATTCCTTCCCCTGCCAAATAGGTAGGTGCCACCAGAACCATTTCGGAATGCGCCGAAATATTGCCACTCAGGGCTTCACAGAGCCGGCGATTGGATCGCGATTTAACGATTCGCCGCGATTTCCTGACCATCTTCCTAGTCTAATGGCTTACTCAATCCACATTCCCCAAAAATGTAAAAAGATTTTCCGCCAAACCGTAACCCCGGATCGTTAAGTTGCGTTTATACAGATAACTTAAATCCCCGTTACGACAGCGGGCGCTTTCACCCTTTTCACCCATAGAAAGCGCCCGCTCTCCTCTCATAAAAGCAATCTCTGCTCCAGGAATTGACGCTCTACTTCTGAACAGGAGCACTGCAGTGCCAGTCTGAAATGCTCCCTCGCCTTGTCTTCCTCCGCCAGCTCCCGCCACAAAGCTCCCTGCGCCGCATGCGCCAGATAATATCGTTGAAGACTTGGTTGACTCGCGATTCGTTCGATCTCCTCAATCGCCGCGCGCGGTCCATCCACGCGTGCCACTGCGACCGCCCGATTCAGCGCGATCACCGGCGACGGTTTCAGTTCATAGAGCTGATCGTACATCCGGATAATGTGAACCCAGTCCGTCGACGATGGATCCGGCGCTATCGCGTGTGCCGCGGCAATGCCGGCCTCCAGATGATAGGGCGTGATCGCGTCGCCCGCCGCGGACCGATCCAGCCAGGTCAATCCTTCGTGAATGCGGGTGCGGTCCCACTTCGTTCGATCCTGATCCCCCAGCAGCAGTAATGCTCCCGTAGGATCGAGGCGCGCCGCGAATCGCGACGATTGCAGCAGGAACAGCGAGAGCAGCGCATGCGCCGAGGGCAGCGAAGTGGCCTCATGTCCGGCGACGAGCCGCGCCATGCGAATCGCCTCCTCGCACAGATCTTCGCGCAACGCGCCGTATCCTTCGTTGAAGATCAGATACAGCACCGACAGAACGGATTCCAGGCGCTCCGGCAATTCGCTGTCGCCCGGCATTTCGAACTTCAGCTCTTCTTCCCGGATCTGCCGTTTGGCGCGAACCAGCCGCTGCGCGATCGTCGATTCCTCCGCCAGAAACGCCCGCGCGATCTCCCTCACTCCGAATCCCCCGCCGAGCTTCAGCGTCAGCGCCAGCCTGGCTTCGGGCGTAAGCGCCGGATGCGCGCAAAGGAACAGCATCGCGACCTCATCGTCATCGAACGGCTGCAATGGGGCCTGTTCGGTGGCGAACGGCTTCATCGCGTTGAGTTTTCCCGCGAGCGATGTCTCTCTCCGCAGCCGGTCCAATGCGCGATTTTTCGCAACCTGGATCAGCCACGCCGGCGGATTGTCCGGCACGCCTTCAAACGGCCACAACTCCAGCGCGCGCAGCAGCGCCTCTTGCACGACATCCTCCGCCAGAGCCAAATTCTTGACTCCAACGATGCGCGTCAGCGTCGCGACAATCCGCCCAGCTTCGCGCCGGAACAGATGGTCGACGAGTTCCGGAACATCACATTCTTTCAATTTCGCGAATCTCAATGGGGCCGAATGGAAGAACGGGGCAGCCCTTCGCCAGTTCAACCGCCTGCTCGTAGCTGTCGGCGTCGTACGCAAAATATCCGCCGATGATTTCGCGCGTCTCGGCATACGGCCCATCGGTGACAACCAGTTTCCCTTCCGATTGCCTCATGACGCGCCCCGATCGATCCCGCAGCTTCTGACCTTCCGGCTTATGCCCGCCCGCCGTAAGCGCCTCGCGCCATTTGTTGAAGCGAACGAGGATTCCTTGGATATCTTCCGGGCTCAGTTCCGCGAACTGTTTCCCTTCCGAGCGCAGTATTAACAGGTATCGTTGCATTTTCCATCCTTTCGAGGAGCTAGACGAGCGCCGCCCTCTAAAATCGACACCCTCAATCGACGTAATCGAAAAGAACCGAGCTCAAGTACCGCTCGCCCGCATCCGGCAGGATGACGACCATCGTCTTGCCCTTCATGTCCGGCTCATGCGCAATACGAACCGCCGCCGCCACCGCCGCGCCGCACGAAATCCCGCTGAGAATCCCCTCTTCGCGCGCGAGCCTCCGCGCCATCTCGATCGACTCGTCGTCGCCCGCCTGCTCCACCCGGTCGACCATCGTCAGATCGAGCGTCCCCGGAATAAATCCCGCCCCGATTCCTTGAATCCCGTGCGGACCCGGATGCAGTTCCTCCCCAGCCAGCGCCTGCGCGATCACCGGACTGCCCTCCGGCTCCACGCCCACCGAAATCAGCGGATGCTTTTTCTCCAGCTTGAAATACCGAGAAATCCCCGTAATTGTGCCGCCCGTCCCGATCCCCGCGACCAGCACGTCCACATTCCCCTGCGTGTCTTCAAAAATCTCCGGCCCCGTCGTCTTAAAATGAATCTCCGGATTCGCCGGATTCTGGAATTGTTGCAGCAGTACGAACCGGTCGGGATCGGTGGCGACCATTTCCTCGGCCCGTTCAATCGACGCGCCCATCCCCAGCGCGCCGTCCGTCAGGATCAACTTCGCACCCAGAGCCTTCAGGACCTTGCGCCGTTCGAGCGACATCGTCTCCGGCATCAGGAGCGTAATCTTGTACCCGCGCGCCGCCGCGACGAACGCCAGCGCGATCCCCGTATTGCCGCTGGTCGGCTCGATGAGTTCCTTGCCAGGCTTCAGAATGCCGCGCCGCTCCGCGTCCCAGATCATCGACGCACCAATACGGCATTTCACCGAATAAGCCGGATTGCGCCCCTCGATCTTCGCGAGCATCGTCACCGGCGCCCCGTCGATCACGCGATTCAAGCGCACCAGCGGAGTGCGGCCGATGCTGAAGGAATTATCGGAATAGACCATTAAATCTCCCAGTTCGGCACGTAGCGCGTCTGCATTTCTTTCCACCGCCGGACCAACTCCGCGAACGTAGTTCGATCGAGCACGCCGGAGATCGCCAGATCGACGCGCTTCCAGATATCGCTAAAAGCATCGGGCGTGACGCGCTTCGCCTTCTTGCCGTCCTCGACGAATTTCAGTACCTCGCCAATGGTAATCTGATCGGCCGGCCGAGCCAGTCGATATCCTCCCTCAGCCCCGCGCCGCGATTCGACGAACCCGCCTTGTTTGAGGCTCGCGAGGATCAATTCCAGAAATTTCTGCGGAATCTTCTGCCTGCCCGCGATGTCCGCGATCTTTACGGGCTCGCCCACCGGTTGCGTGGCGAGGTCGAAGATCGCTTGCAAGGCATACTCGCCCTTTACGGAGATGTTCATTCAAGCGCCAACTAAGAGATTGTACTCGATGTGGGGCAGGCTGGCAGCCTGCGGCGGGTTGGTAACCCGCCTGGAGCGCCGCAGCTTGATACGCTGTGGAGGGATGCACTACCTACCGAACCGCGCCCGTAAGGAAGCGGACAGATGGCGAAGATTCTGGGCTACGGCACTCCGTCCTATCGAGTTGATAGAAGTGAAAAGCGAATGAGCAAGAAGTATCGAAGCGATGCGATGGCGGCCATCCATGAAACCATGGAGGCCCTGCACGACGTCGGGGTCATCGACAAACAGACCATGAGGCGTTTCGACAATGCCTGCCTCGCGCCGATCCGGCAACTGAAGCCGAAGGAGATCAAGGCGATCCACGAGAGAGAACACGTCAGCCAAACCGTTTTCGCCAACTACCTGAACGTCACCAGCAGCCTCGTCAGCAAGTGGGAGCGCGGCGAAAAGCGCCCTTCCGGTGCCTCGCTCAAGCTGCTATCGCTAGTCGAGAAGAATGGGCTTGCCACCGTGGCATAGCGCTCACCTTCTAATGGCGCGAGCTTCAGCTTGCAGCGGCGGCTTCAGCCGGCGTCCAGCGCCGAACCACGACTGTCGCCCGCAGCTGGCCAGGATAAATGGTAATATCGCCCGCAGGACGCTAAGTTTGACAACGCAAGAGGCTTACAAGGCCGGTGATTTATTTCTTCGCGCATTGGACGACGCGTCTCCTGGCGCGGGAAGTATTTTGAAGGATCAAACTTCGAAAGACTGGATGGAAACGTCGGTTCTGCGGACCTTGGCCAGACTTGACGCAGCGGCGTACCATCAGGCTAATATCGAACGGCTCGTAAGAACCGGCATCGATACAGTGGCGGAGCACGCTGGAGCAACTACACATTCAGCCGGAGCGGAGCTCGCCTCCGAGATTCGCACCGCCCGCATATTTTCAGTTCTGGAGATCGGATTTGAAATAGAGGCATTTCTGGCTGCGGCACGATCCTGCGTCGATTTTGGCGGGAGCATTCTCGCCCTTCATCTGGGGATGAACAGACGAACGAGCATCACCAAGATTCTCGACTTCGTCAAGGGGAAGGCCAGTCCGCCGTTCGGTTTCTTATTGCCTTTGGCTCCATGGATTGAGAGCGTAAAAGAGTATCGTGACGAGTGTGTTCACTACAGAACGCTGCGGATGCTGACCGGATATGAAACTATCCGCCGTAACGGAGTCTTAGCGTCGGCGATCCGACCGCTCGTTATTCCCGAAGAACCCGGCAAAGACAGGCCGGACACGAGGTTGATGCGAATGCTCGGCCCGGAAAATGAATTACCTGTCGGACTCGACAGATCCGAAAGTTCCGGCTCAGTGAGCCGGAATGGCGTCCTCCTGAGTTTTGAGCATTTGATCCAGTATGAGCCTGCATCAGGTTACGTTCGCGTTGAAGATTTTTCCGGCAAGAATCTCGCTCGGCTCTGCGAATTCCTCGAACAGATGTTCAACGAGACATTGGCCGCGAAGTTCACCCGCCAACGCGGAACCTAATCAGGCAAAAGGGGCCAGGCGGATTTATTAGCGTTTCTGCGAACTCCGCGGCCTTTCAAGCGAGCCTGATTCCCGGAACCCTTTCAAAGTGACGCCGGTTTCGGGTCAGCAGCACGCCGCCGTTGGTGGCCACGATGCCGGCAATCAGACTGTCGGCCATCCCAATGGGCTGGCCCGATCATTCCAGGGATCTGCGAATGTCGCTGGCAGCATCGGCTGCCGCGTCGTCCAACGCTAGCGACGGCACCGCTCCGAGCAGTCGAATCAGGCGGGCGAGCTGCTTTGGGTTCTTCGCACCCGAGAGGAGCTCAAACCGGCTGATCACCGTTGTCCTGATGGCGCCACGGCGAAGCAGTTGCTCCACTGCGTCGGCTTCGCCTTTGCCCGCGAGGTAATCGATGAGGACGTCCGTATCCGCGATGGTCATCGTCAGTTTGCCCGGATGCTGCGGGTTTTCGTCAGGAGATCCGCAGTTTCCGTCTCGCTCATGGATCCCTTCAGCGCAAGAGCGTTCCGGATCGCATTCGTTCGGCCCTTCTGATCCGCGAGGTAGAGTTCCAGCGCTTCGGCCACCACGGTCGAGAACCCCTTCTCACCTCTGTTCGCGGCTAACTCGAGAATGCGCGCGCGATGTTCAGGCTTCATCTCAATGGTGGTTCGCATTTGCTTCTATTATGACATGCATGCACATGCACATGAGACTGCGGACACACTTCGGCCTTGCAAAAATATCGCGAGCGGCCGGATGACCTCTCGATCATCCGACCGCTAGTGGATTGGACTGCCTCTTGCGATGCGCAGCCCTCTGAAACCGCTGGGTAACAGACCAACGTTATGGGACCGATCCCAAGATCTTCCGTTTCCGGAAGCTCAGGACCACCGTAATGCGACATTTCCAGGCCTGGAAAAAACTGTCAAAAGAGCCGGTGATCGAACTCCTTCTGGTTGCAGAGTACACGGGGAACGGAAAAAAACATTTCACCCAAAGACGCAAAGCTCGGTAAGGAAAGGAGATTTACTCGCTATGCAACGGCAACTCAATTTGCACCAGCAGCCCCGGCCCCGCATTCTTCGCCGTCATCGTGCCATGATGCACCGTCACCGCGCGATGCGCGATCGCCAACCCGAGCCCGACCCCTCCAGTCGACGAGTCCCTCGATTCATCCACTCTAAAAAACGGTTTGAAGATTTTAGGCAGCTCCGCTTCCGGCACACCGGGACCATAATCGCGCACCGAAATCTCCGCGTCGTCATGATCGGAGGCAAGCTTCACCTCGATTGGCGTCCCTTCCGGCGCGTAGCGGATCGCGTTGCGGACGATGTTTTCCATCGCCCTCCGCAGCAACTCGCGATCTCCGCGGAAGTGCAGCGATTCGGATGCTTCCAGATACACGCGGCAACCTCTCGCTTCCGCCTCGACCGCGCAATCGTCGACCACTTCGCGCAGAAAATCGTCGAGCGGTAAGTCCGTCAGGTTCCGAGACGACGGATCGCCCTCGGCCCTTGTCACCTGCAACAACGCGCCCACCAGATCCGTCAACCGGCCGATTTCTTTCTTCAAACGTACCGTAGCCGCCGTGCGATCCTCAGCCGTTCTCGATAACTCGGCCGCGAAGCTCAGCCGCGCCAGAGGCGTGCGCAACTCGTGCGAAATGTCTTGCAACAGGCGCCGCTCGGCGGTGAGCAGCGTTTCCATGCGCTCCGCCATTTCGTCGAATGCGCGTGCCAGATTGCCGATCTCATCGCGCCGCCGCGAATGGACGCGTGCCGAAAGATCGCCCCGTCCGAATCGATCGACGGTTCGCGCCAATGCTCGCAGAGGGGAAGCGAGATTCACTGCCAGCAGCCAGCACAGCAGCGCGATCGCCAGAAATACCAACAAATAGTACGGAAGAAAGCTCCACGGATCGTTGTTCATTGGCTGAGCGACTACAATCCATCGGTACGGCGTGCCTGGGGAAGAGGCCGCCACGATCACATGCTGTTCGCCGCGATGCCGCAGCGCGCTGAACATTCCAAATGGCCACGGCCATGGCCGCGATTGCCTCTGCGCGAGCCAGGCGGAGCGATCCTCACCCGTTGCCAGATCCCGCCCGGAAGCATCGGTCAAATGATGCTCGATTTGAAAATGCCGGTCGAGCTTGTCGAGATACGCCTTCAATTGCGGCACGCCACCCGACTCGTATGCTTCGCGCGCTTCGCCTAACTGCCACGTCGATGTTTTCTCGAACGGTCCGCCGTGTCCAAAAGCGCGCACCGCAGCCGTTGCCGAAATCACCGCGAAAGCGATCAACGAAAATACCAGCGTCCCGAAGCACCAGAACAATACTTTTGCGTAAACTGACCTCATCTAGCTGCCCGTCCCTCTAGCAGGAGTCACCGCTCCCTGTGGTCGCGGCTCGGTAACGAGCCTACCTGTTATCAAATGCTTACACCTAGCAACGTCTGAGTGCCCTGACTTGACGTGGTGGCGCAGGCGGTTTCGCCTGCGTTCTTTTGCTTCGAAAACATTCGTCGCAGTCCGTCTTGTAGGGCGGCCAATTTTGGCTGCAGCCGCCCTTTCAGGCGGCCGTGTTCCCGAGCCGTACGATCTCATTCGCCTTTCCCCGCAGTAAACATGTACCCCACGCCGCGCACCGTGCGAATGGGCGTCATATCGCCCCGCTCCAGCTTCTTTCGCAGGTGGCTGATATGCACGTCGAGCGACCGTTCATATGGATTCGATTCGCGCTGATGCAGCACCGCGGTCAATTCATCACGCGAGACAATCCTGCCCGCGGATCGCGCCAGCAGATCCAGAATGTCGAACTCAATCGAAGTCACGTCGATTTTTTCCGTTCCCGCCCACACTTCGCGCGAGCTCTCATCGAGCGTGAGCCCGTCAATCTCAATCTTATGCGTCTTGCCTTGCTCCGTCGCGCCAGCGCGTCGCAACACCGCCCGGATGCGCGCCAGCAGTTCGTCGGGTCCAAACGGTTTCGGCAAATAGTCGTCGGCCCCCGCGTTGAGACCCGCAATGCGATCCCGCTCCTCGGTCCGAGCTGTCAACATGATCACCGGCACGGCGCTACGCCGCCGCAATTGCTTCAGCACTTCGAATCCGTCAAGCACCGGCAGCATTCCATCCAGAATCACCAGATCGAAATTTCCTTCGAGCGCGCGCGACAAGCCTCTACGCCCGTCGTGAGCTGCTTCGAGTGAAAATTCGTGCTGTGAAAAAAAATCGGTCATCAGAGCGCAAAGCTCTGTATCATCCTCCACGAGAAGGATGGATTTTTCTGACATCTCTACTTCTTTGTAACCCATTCCGCTTCTCGAACGTACCGCTTTTACAAAACTTAACGGTAGGAAGCGCCCACGCTGTCGTCTCATAGAGGTAATGAAGAGGCTATTTGCATTCTTGATTTTCAGTGCAGCCGCATTGGCGCAGCAGAAAGCGATCCTCGGCTCGATCACCGCGTTTAAGGCGGAAGACGCGGTCGTTGTGGTGAAACCCGACAATACTGACGCGGTGAACGTAAAGCTGACGCCGGAAACAATCTTTCAGCGCGTCGCCCCGGGCGAGCGCGATTTGAAAAAAGCCGCGACGATGAACATGACCGATATGGCGCTAGGCGATCGCGTCCTGGTTTCATTCAAGCCCGGGACCTCTGACGCTCTTCGCATTCTGGTGATGTCGGCGACCGATATAACGAAGCGCAACGAAGCCGATCGCCTCGATTGGACCAAGCGCGGCGTATCGGGAGTAGTGACGGCGAAAACTGCGAGTACTTTGACCTTAAAGATGGGCGCAACAGTGACGGTTGACGATAAAACCGCTTACCGGCGCTATAACTCGGATTCCGTAAAGTTTGCGGACGCGACCATCAGCAAGCTCAGTGAAGTAAACATCGGCGATCAACTGCGCGCCCGCGGCCTGAAAAGCGAGGACGGGTTGAAAGTAACCGCCGAAGAAGTGGTGTTCGGAACTTTCGTCACCAAAGCCGGTACGATCACGGCGATCAATCCCGAAACCAAAGAATTGACGGTCTCCGAAATCGGCACCAACAAGTCTCTGGTGATAAAATTCACCGCCGATTCGCAAATCAAAAAAATGCCCAACATGGCAGGCATGATGCCAGGCCGCGGCGGCCCGCCTCCTCCGGGCGCTCCCGCTCGCATGCCGGATTTGGCGCAAATGATCGAACGGATGCCGGGGGCAAAACTCGACGATTTGAAAACGGGTGAAAAAATTGTTGTTTCGAGCACAAAAGGCAAGAAATCGGACGAGATTACTGCAATTATGCTGCTGGGTAACGCGGACATGCTGATTCAAATGGCAACGGTCCCCAGAAGCGCCGCACCGGCCTCGGGCGGGATGGGAATGAGCCCAGGACTGCAAAATCTCGACCTTCCGTCCATGATCATGAACTAAAAACGACCTTAAAACATGAAAAATACATCGATTTGTATCCTTATAGCGTCTTATTTGACCATAATTACGCACGCGCAGAGTCTTCGCGGTACCGTAACCGACCCATCGGGCGCTCTGGTTCCAAGCGCCCTGGTGCAGCTCCGCGGCCCAGGCCCCGAGCAGCGCGCGACGACCGACGATAAAGGGCAATACACGTTTACTTCGGTGCGGCCCGGCAACTACACGGTCCGCGTGATTGCCAAGGGTTTCAGCGTCAATCAGAAGCAGAATTTCGAAATCACGTCGGCGAAAACGCTGGATGTTCAGCTCACTATCGAGGCGGAATCGCAGGTAGTGAATGTTGAGGAGACTGCGGGGCAGGTGACCACCGATCCGGGTTCGAACGGCGACGCGTTGGTGCTCCATGCCAAAGAATTAGAAGCACTTTCAGACGATCCCGACGAGCTCGCGCAACAGTTGCAGGCGATGGCTGGGCCGGCGGCGGGACCGAACGGAGGTCAGATATATATTGACGGGTTCACCGGCGGCAACCTGCCGCCGAAATCGTCGATTCGCGAAGTCCGTATCAATTCGAATCCTTATGCGCCGGAGTACGACCGTCCGGGATTCGGGCGTATTGAAATTCTGACAAAGCCAGGAACCGACACGATGCACGGGCAGGTGTTTTTCCAGTTCAACAATGAACATTTTAATTCCCGTAGCGCATTGTTTATGCAATCCTCGCTGCCGCCTTATAAACAGATCTTCGAAGGATTCAACCTCGGCGGGCCGATTAAGAAAAACAAGGCATCGTTCTCGCTCGATTTCGACCGGCGCGATATTACCGAAAATGCGTTCATTCTGGCGACGACGCTCGACAGCAATTTCAATCCGCAAACGATCAATCAAGGGGTAGTGACGCCGCAGACGCGCATGACTATCACGCCTCGTCTCGATTACATGATCAACGACAAGAATACGGTAGTGGTGCGGTATCAGAATACACGTATCGGCCAGGATGATAACGGTGTCGGCAGCTACAGTTTGTTATCGCAGGCGTACAATTCGACGAATCAGGAAAATACTATCCAGCTCACCGAAACAGCCGTGCTGAGCGCGAAGGCGATCAATGAAACGCGGTTTCAATACCAGCACGTGACATCGAGCAACATCGCCGCGGATACGACTCCGCAGATCAACGTGGCGGGGTCGTTCGTGAGCGGGGGCTCGCCCAACGGGAACTCCGGCAGCAGGCAGAACAGCTATGAGCTGACCAACAATACGACCTATGTATTCGGTTTGCACTCGTTCAAATGGGGCGCGCGCATTCGCGAATCTTCGGTCAGCAATACGTCGATGAACGACTTTAACGGGGCCTACACATTCCTTGGCGGGAGCGGTCCACTACTCGATGCGAATAATCATGCAATCGCGGGAACATCAGAGCCGCTCACTGCGCTTCAGGTTTATCAGCGGACCCTGATCGGACAGAAAGCAGGATTGACCGACGCGCAAATCCGGTTGCTGGGCGGAGGCGCCGCGCAATTTCAACTGGGCGCGGGAACGCCTACCATCAGTGTCAATCAGTTTGACATCGGTCTCTACGCCAACGACGATTGGCGATTAAAACCGAACCTCACGTTGAGCCTCGGCCTGCGCTATGAGAACCAGACGAACATCAGCGACTACGGGAATTTCGCGCCGCGCGTGGGTGTTGCATGGGGGATGGACGCGCACGGCGGTAAGCCCGCGAAAACCGTGCTGCGCGCGGGGTTTGGCATCTTTTACGATCGCATCGCATTGAACTCGACGCTCAATTCCGAGCTTTATAACGGCATCACGCAGCAGTCGTATTTCATCATGAATCCGGCGTTTTTTCCTGTGATTCCGACGCTTAGCTCGCTCACGAAGTCGCCGCAACAACTGCAGGAGTTGTACGCGGAGATCGTGGCGCCGCGTTCTTATCAGGGAAGCATTGGTGTCGACCGGCAGATCAACAAATACGCCCGCATTAGCGCGCAATACATGACCAATCGAGGGGCGCACTTGACGCGGTCGTTGAATATCAACGCTCCTATTAATGGGACGTATCCGTTTGGTGATTCCACGTTGCGGCAGTTGACGGAAGCCAACGGACTTAGCAGGACGAATCAGTTCGTGATGTCGCCCAGCGTCAACTATAAGAAGTTTTTCCTGTTTGGATTTTATTCCTATGCGCATGGCAGGAGCGACAACGAGGGAGCGCCGGCCGATCCGTACAATCTGAAAGCGGAGTGGGGCCCGTCGACGTTCGCCGACGTGCGGCATCGCGCGGTGATCGGGACCAACATCCCTTTGCCGTGGCAAATCAGCATCAGCCCATTCCTGATGATGAGCAGCGGAGCGCCGTATAACATCACGACCGGCATCGATTCCAACGGCGATGGCGTCGCGGCGGAACGGCCGTCGCTTTCGACCAGCGTGTCAGCCGCAAGTTGCACTGGTACGGGCTTCAAGTATGAGGCGGGCTATGGATGCTTCAATCTGAATCCAGCGCCGGGTACGGCGATCGGGCGGAACTACGGCCGTGGTCCCGCGACGGAGGCGATCATGCTGCGCATCGCGCGGACGTGGTCGTTTGGAAACAAAGAGACGGCGCAAGGGCCGCAGGGTGGTGGTCCTCCGATGGGCATGGGCGGTGGCGGTCCTCCGCGCGGTGGTCCTCCTCCGGGTGGCGGCGGTGGTGGTGGCGGCCCGATGATGATGGGCGGCGGAGGCGGCGGGGCAGGGAAGAAATACAGCCTGACTGCGAGCGTGCAAGGGTCCAACGTGCTGAATCATACGAATTTTGGAGCACCAGTGGGGAACCTGTCGTCGCCGTACTTCGGCGAATCGATCAGCCTGGCATCGGGCTTCGGGCCTCCTGGCGGAGGGAGTGGGGGGTCGCCTACGTATAACCGGAAGATCACTTTGCAGATGCGGTTTACTTTCTGAGAAGTGGCCAGCGCGGCCCGATGATCCAGAGCGGTAGGATAGGCTCATGACGATCGAACTCAACTCGGAACAGCAGCGCGTGGTCGATCTCGCGATTCAGTCTGGCGCATACCGCGACTCCAATGAGGTGATTGCTACGGCGCTATCGATGCTTGCTGAGGACATCGAAGATGGGGCCGTTTCAGAAGCGCGCGCGCATGAGCCGCGATCTACGCTAGCCGAGGTCGAGGCGGAATTGCGGGCGCGCGGCAAGTTGAGGTGAAAGATGGAGGGGGGTAGGAGTCGGAGGAAAGGTAACTCTGCCGGATTCCGTATTCGCTCAGCCTTCGGATGCCGAATGCCTCACGCAGCGCAAGGCCGATTGCTCCCGCCAGTACTCATCGCCGACAGGAAGCCAGCCGTGAGGTAGTTTTGCTGTCGCGTTTTCATTGTGTATCACGATGAATTCGTTCCCCGGCTCGTAGGGGGTATTGACCCAATCTGAGGCACTGTAAATCAGCGCGCTCACATGGGCGTACGCAGGGTCAAGAAAAATGTCTGTCTTGACTCGCGCGCCCTTAGCCTTCTGAACCCCATCCCTGTGTTCGAGAGAATAGCCGGCGTGAGCGCCGGTGCTTTTGTTCACGTCCAGGACTAGATAGCCAACGCCGAGGGCGGCGCGAACAATTCGCGGAATGGGTTGCTCCAAAAACTGCGTGTAGAGCATACATCCAGAAATCGCGATGACCGCAGCCTGTTCCTGCTGGATGATCTTGTCCTGAATATAGCCCTTGATGATCCTGGATTTCGTTTCGATGGCGTTTCGTAAGCGGAGGATGAAATCGTCAACGGGCACCTCATACGACCCGTTTCTTGGCGGGGCTTCGAGTGCATCCTCGCCACTGCCGGGGTAGGCAACAACAGCTTCAATCCAAACATCAGGGTTTGTCGCGCGCAGGTCAGGGCCTCTTTGCTTCTTCTTAGTGCGATTCTGCTCAACAATGTTGATTCCAGAGCGCCGGAGAGCGTGCGCTAGGTATAGTTCCCAGAAAACGGACGGTGGCATATCCGTCATCGCATGATGGGAGGCGTTCGCGTCTAAGAAATGACAGCATTCTTGCCGAAGCTGCTCACGAAACTTGCGGCCCTGTGATGTCATTTCCAACATAACTTAAGAACTATGATAACGCGGTCGGCGAAGGAGTCGCCTCCCCTTCGCCCCTTGCGCAAGTCGTGGAAAAATCGGGGGAGGTTGCTGCCCCGGTGTCCGGTTTCCTGGGTCGATACGTGTCATGATGACAAATGGGGGCAAGTTACCGATGTCCACTTTGGGGATCGTTGGTGAAGAGATCGACAAACAAGCGGCGCTGGCTAGCGCGGCACTCCAAGGCATCGCGGGCGTTGGGCCGCGTGCTGTCCTCGATATGCTGGGGCCGTACTCGGCGGTACTTTACATTGCCGAGCGCGTTGTCGAATCCGATGTTTTCAACGCGGAACTGGTTCGGTCTCTCCACTCCAAAGTGCTTCCTCTGGAGCGCATGGCTGACAGCATGCTCGCGGACGCCAGGCAGCGGGGTTATTTCGACGATCCAGATGTAGCCGAGCCGCTTCATTGGCTGGAGACCTGCAATGAGCAAGTGAAGGACTGCATGGTTGCGCTGGAATCCATGCTGGACCCGCAACTCGACGACCTTATGAACGCGGCGGTTGAGGAGCACCAGCGGGGTGAGACGGTTCCACTGGAGTCGATTCGTTGAATGGGTCGTTGAGTGAGCCGCTACAGCCTTTCTGTATCCGGGTCAGCTGCAAAATACCTGGATCGCTGCGACGCGCCGACCCGTGAGCGGTTGCAACAGAAGCTCGAAAAGCTAAAGGTCGGTCCCTTCGATAGGCAGAATTCGAAACCCCTGAGGGGCAGGAAAGAGCAGAGATCGGCGAGGGTCGGAGACTTTCGCATCCTCTTTCAGGTGCACGGCCTTGATATCATCGTTGTTGAGATTGGCCCTCGCGGCGACATATACAAGCACGGGCAGTGATCGTTTTGCTCATGGTTCTCGCGTACTGAGAGGACGATCATGGCGAGGAAATTATCCGAATTATTTCAGGCCACGCGCCTGAAGTGCATGAGATCCGAAGATATCAAGAACAGGCAATGGACTGACGCCGAACGGCAAGCGATGCGCCGTATTTCCGAACGTCAGGCGGCTGGAAAAAGCTCGCGCGTTAGCCGGGACATCCCTCGGCTGACCGATTCGCAGTTGGCGGCCATGGTCCGGCTTCGAGATGCCCGGAAGCCGAAAGTCGCGGTGAGCGTGCGTCTTGACCCGCCGGTACTCGATTGGTTGAAATCTAAGGGCGAGGGGCACTTGACTCGCATCAACGACATCCTTACAAGGCTGATGGAAGCGGAGCGCCGGACGAGATAGGAACAACCTAGGCGATCTTGAGTGCCGCTCCCTGCGGTCACGGCTCGGTAAAAGCATGCCGCGTTCCGCTACATGCACGGCTTGGGGTCGAGAAATACGGCCGCTATACAACTAAGCGCTGCACGTTGATAACGCATCAGGCCGGCGTGCGGCGGTTTCCTTAATTTGGCCAACCTCGTGCTCACAAGAGGCAGACATCTTAATAGAAGGAAGGTTATATGCACGAGTCACACAGGAGAGCGGCGGAGCAGCACGAACTCGCGGCACACGCCCATCGCACGGCGGCCGAGCACAATGAAAAAGGGGATAACCCGACGAGTAACTGGCATGCCGAACGGGCGCTGGAGTATTCGAATCACGCTTACGAACTTGCCAAGGATGCGCACACGAAATCCGGGCAGATGGTGACGCTTTAGTTTATGTCTACACGCTATAACGACGGATCCCATTACGAGAATCACCAACGAGCCGCGGAGTTGCACGACCTTGCGGCGCACGCCCATCGCAGCGCGGCCGACCATCGGGGAAAGCAGGATCACGAGACCGGGCCGGAACATTCACGACACGCTCTGGAGCACTCCCAGAGAGCTCATGAGCAGAGTGCGGAGACGCATCACGCTGCGACGACGGAGCATGGCATCGCCCAGTTCGGCCATAGTGAGATCGCGGCCCGCGCGCATGAGCTTTGGCGGGCGAGAGGCTGTCCGGAGGGATCCTCGCAAGCGGATTGGTTCGACGCCGCGGAAGAATTACGAGGGCGCAGCTGACCATATCCGGTCGCTTGACTCTCGGTGGTCACGCTTGCGGAAATAGCGAAAAGTTTTTACAAAATTTAAACTTATCGGGCGGTTATATTGAGGTCGTTTCCAGCATACTGTCCATGGTCGCCAATCTCCAAATCAACGGAAACCTAACATGCGCCTGTCCGTAAATAACTTGTCCATGCCTCTGTTCGCGATGATGGCTGTCACGCCGATCGTCGCCGGTCCTTTAGGGTTTAATGTCACCCTCCTTGCATCCGACCAACCCGGCGTCGCGGCGACGACGGACCCGGGCCTCCTCAATGCATGGGGTCTCGCCGCTTCTCCGGCCTCTCCGTTCTGGATCAGCGCGAACGGCTCCGGTACATCCGTGCTTTATAACGGAGCGGGGGCAAAAGTGGCACTGGTCGTGACGATCCCTGGCGCCGGCACTCCTACCGGGATAGTCTTCAGTGGTGTGGGCGGATCGTTCAATAGCGATTCATTTCTATTCAGTTCTGAAGACGGGACGATCTCGGGATGGAGAGGCGCGCTGGGAACGACCGCTGAGACACTGGTCGCGGGGAGCGCCGCTAACGTCTATAAAGGCCTCACGCTGGGAACCGTGGGTGGAAGCACCTACGCCTACGCCGCCAATTTTCGGACGGGAGCCATCGACGTGATTAAAGGGAATGCCGCGGATCCGGGCCTTAGCGGCTCTTTTGTGGACGGGAGCCTGCCAGCCGGTTACGCGCCCTTCAATATACAGAATCTCGGCGGCGTACTTTACGTCACCTATGCGGTGCAGGATAGTGCGAAGCGCGATGACGTGCCTGGCGCGGGTAATGGCATCGTCGACAAATTCGATTTGAACGGTAATTTCCTCGGTCGCGTGGTAACGGGAGGCGCGTTGGATTCTCCTTGGGGACTTGCCCTGGCTCCTGCGGGGTTTGGCGATGTTGCGGGAGATCTCCTCGTCGGGAATTTCGGCGATGGCACGATTCATGCCTACGATCCGTCCACGGGAACTCTTATCGAGACACTGCAGGACGCGGGCGGGAATCCCATCATGATCGACGGTTTGTGGGCTCTCCGCTTCGGCAATGGTTCTGGATCGGCAAGCGTGACAAATCTTTATTTCACGGCCGGCCCCAATCACGAAGCCGACGGGCTCTTCGGCGATCTGGCGACTGTTCCAGAGCCTGCAACCTGGGCACTGGCCGGGCTCGGCGCTGCTGTGGTCCTTCTGCGGAAGCGGCTGCTTGGTTCTCCTTCGAAGAATTAGAGCAATTTCGCTCGCTGGCGCGTCTAACGGATTGAGAAGCCGCGTTTGCGGAGCTTCTGATATCCTGTTAACAGAGGGCTTTCGCCTATGAATCGACGTTTTCAATTCTCCGTGGTCGCCGTATCCACTTGCGTGGTCACGCTCCTGCTGTTCGGGGCGGTCCATGGGCGCAGCGCCTCGCCGGACAATCCGTACAACAACCTGGGCGTTTATGCCGAGGTGTTGAACAAGATCAAGCTGGATTACGTCGAGGAACCGGACATGAAGGCGGTGACGCTGGGCGCGATCAACGGGATGCTCGAATCGATCGACCCATATGCCAGCTATCTGAACGCGGATCAGTATAAGCAGTACGTGAAATCGAAGGACTCGAAGAAAGCCGACGTCGGGCTGGTGCTGTCGAAGCGGTTCGGATACATGGGCGTTGTGGGCGCGCTGCCAGGGTCGCCGGCGGGGAAGGCCGGGTTGGGGACGGGCGATGTGATCGAATCGATCAGCAACGTTTCGACGCGCGACATGCCGCTGGCGTTCGCGGAGCTGCTGTTCCAGGGCGACGCGGGCTCGACCATCGAAATTAGCGTGCTGCGGGCGCGCAAATCGGAAGCGCAGAAGGTGACTCTGACCCGCGCGGTGCTGGTTTATCCTCCACTGGTGGCGAAGCTGGTGACCGATCAAGGGCCCGCGCCAATCGGATTGATTGAGACAGTGACGTTAGTTCCTGGCCGTGTGAAAGAGATCGCGGCGAAAATCGCGGAGCTGGAAAAACAGGGTGCCAAGAAGTTTGTGCTCGATCTGCGGCACTGCTCGACGGGTCCGGATGAAGATGGAATTGCGCTGGCGAATCTGTTCATGGATAAGGGGCTGATCACCTACACGCTGGGACAGAAATCGGCCCGGCAGGACTTCCAGGCGTCGGCGGCGAAGGCGGTTACTAAGCTGCCTCTGGTCGTGCTGTTGAATCGCGGGACTGCGGGTGCGGCGGAGATCGCGGCGGCGGCGCTCATCGATTCCAAGCGGGCGGAATCGGTCGGCGAGCGCACCTACGGCGATGCGGCAATTCGCAAAGCGATCACGATGGACGACGGAAGCGCGGTGATTTTGTCGGTCGCGAAGTATTATTTCCCGAGCGGTAAGGCGATCCAGGATACCGGCGTCACGCCAGGTACTCTACAAGCAGACGCGGATAATGCCGCGCCGACGGAAGACGATGAGGAAGGCGATACGCCTCCTGCAACCGCGGCGGCGCCCAAGACCGGCGATCCGGTGCTCGCGAAGGCTTTCGAGATCTTGAAGAAGTAATGCCAATTTACGAATACCGCTGTGAGAAGTGTGGCAAAGTCTTCGAAGTGCTGCAGAGGTTTTCAGACGATCCGGTTAAGATTCATGAAAATTGCGGCGGCGAGGTCGAGAAGCTCATCTCCCATTCCGCGTTCCAGTTGAAGGGTAGCGGTTGGTACGCAAGCGACTACGCGAAGGGAACTTCGACGGCGCCGAATGCCAAGGGCGACGGCAAATCCGAGAGCGGTGCGTCGGAATCCAAAGCTGAGGGCAAATCGGAAACGGCATCCGATTCCAAGAGCGAGTCAAAATCCGATTCCAAGAGTGAATCGAAGTCTGAGACAAAGACCGAGTCGAAGCCCGCCGTCACCACTTCTAAAAGCGACTAGTGTGACCGCGCCCGAAGGTCGCGGCTCCAAAGCAATAGCTAGAAGATCCGGTCCTGTTTCTTCAGCGTCCCGACCGTGCCAATGTTCGATAGCGAGAATGCAAACTGGATCTCGCTGTTGTTGGTGGTGCCGAAGTTCAGGCGGAGATAGCGCACGCTGATGCCGCAGCAGTCTGTGTTTCGCGTCGCCTGCACCTGCCAATACGTGGGCCGGCCCAGCCGGAAATCGTAGGCGACGTTGCCGCCATAATTCCAGCCGCGGCGGTTGGATTTTCCATACCGGATACCCGCGTTGAGTTGATCCGAGTTTGGGAACAGGATCGGGTTCGTGGCGATAACCGTGTGGCCAAGCGTCCAGAAGATCTGGTCGATCCGCCCATCCAGCGTCACGCTGCTGTTTACGATGGAGTGACGTTCCAGATCGTAGTCCGTCCGCCACTCAAAGTTGACCTTCGATTGCACCCGTATATCGCTGACGATGGGAGAATCGTGGCGGCGTCCGTCGAGGAACGCGAATCCCGTCAATTCGATCTCACTTTCGACCACGTTCCGCACGTTCGGGAGAATGGCCCCGCCGAACGTGGGATCGAAATAGCGGTCGTACCGAATCTGCCAGGACAGCAATTCCTTGACTGTGCCGTTCTTGTCTTTGGTCATCAGGCGGTTGGTAAGCGAAAACTCGACCTGATTGGTATCGGACAGGAGTTCAGTCTCATCGAAGCGGACCAGGCGGCTGAAATTGTCGATGCCGCTGACATCTTTATAAGTGATGCGGGGCTCGATGACGTGCTTCACTTTTTCGCCCATCCATTTCGGGGCGTCAAAAATGCGGGCCAGCGACGGCAGGATCAGATCCACTGAGACGCTGCGGGAACTCCGCAACACATTCTGCCCGTTCACGATGGGCGTGTTGTAGACCGAGCCCGTTACAAAGCTCGAATCATAGAATGTTTCGCGAATCCCGAACGTCGGGACAATTTGAATATCCTTCCAGCGGAAGGCCGTGGTGATTTGGGGGCCGGCGTCCAGGCGGTCGACAAACTGGCGGGTCTGAAATTCCGCCTGGTTGCGGTCGAGCAGGCCGGCGCTGGAATCGAAATACACCCAGAAGGGCCAGTTGAAGACGTTGACTTCGTGTTCGCGCTGGGAAAAATCGACTTCGGGGAGCTTGCGAATCTCGATAGTGGTCTTCGCCACAGGGTCCAGAAAATTCACGTTGCGCTGGGCGACGACGTTGAAGTCGAAATCCTTCCAGTGTTTCGTGATGAAGCCGACCGAATGGGTTTCTCCGTAAACCGCCTCATTATAGGATTGCGTGAACTGCTGCAGGAAAGCGAGTGAAGACAAATAGTTTAGCTCGCCGCGCGCCTCCCATCCGTCGCCAAAATCGTACTTCGATTTCAAAGTGACGTGCAGGCCCTGATCGGAGGTGGTTCCAGTCATAGCGCTCGTCCTGATCCCAAACACATTCAGGTCGAAATCGGACTTCGGGTTGAACTTCCCCCGGAGTTCGGCGAAGTTCGCCAAACCGGCTCCGGTATAGTAGGTGCCTTCGTAGGTGAGGTCGAAACTGCGGTTGATGGCCCAGTAATAACCGAATCCCGCTGTATATCCGTGCGTGGAGCTGCTCCCTACGCCGGGGATGAGCAATCCGCTCCTACGTGGCTGTTTCTTAAGGGACTTATAAAAATACGGGCTGTAGAAAAGAGGGATCTTTTTCAAATAGAACCACGAGTTATGAGTGATGGCGTGGTTGCCGGGAACGATTACAAAGCTTGGACCTTTGAAAATCCACCACGGGTCGGGCACGGTGCAGTCGGTGAGAAAGCCATTGTGGATGATATAGGTATCGTCTTTCCTTTCTGCCCATTGGCCTTCAAAATAGAAAGGATTCGTTGTAGTGTTCAGACCTGGCCGGGCCTGGATGGTGGACGCCGCGGATCCCTTCACGTTGTAGAAATCGCCGTTGTCTTCGTCCAGGTAATACTGAGCTTTATCGCAATCAAGCTTTTCCCCGCGCGCGAAGTATTCGAAATGCACGTGTCCGCGCGCCTCCACGTAGCCTGTGTCCGTGTTCCAGTCGATCTCGTCGGCCTTGATCTGCATGTCGGGCGTCTCAATGCGGACATGGACACGCAAGTGACGCCAGCTTCCCACGACCTCCTGCTCGCTCTCCGGGGAGACGAAAACTTCTTTCCGATCGGTCGGGGCGTCGGGACGATTGGGGACGACTTTCTTGTTCGGATCGGGGCTCACTTGTACGGGTTGCGGAGGGGGTGGCGGTAAAGCTGGACGGAAGACTTGCGCCTGTAAGTTGAACACTAGAATAAATAGAAGGGCTATGCGTACCATATAAAGTTCGTGACAAATCGAACCGAATATGGTACTTAGGATTGATGCGGAGCTAGCGGAGCCGCCGGAAGGCGTAAAAGGAAGGCTCAATCGAGCACCGTAACAGAGCCGTAGTAGGCGAGTCAAGTGAGCGCGGGAAAGGGATTGCGATGCAGTGTAGGTACTGCCAGAACTGGAACGAAGAAGACGAGCGGCGATGCGTCCGCTGCGGCCGGAGGCTGCATCTCGCATCGGCTCGCTCTGCTCCCGAGACTTATCCGACAACCCGTCCGCTGACGGCTGCAACAGCTCCCGCTTTCGAAAGCATTCAGGGCGGTCACGCGTTGGGGGCCGCGGCTTCCGAGCGCTCAGAGTCTCAACCATTGTTATTCCGTGACGCGGCATACCGCGATGGCGTTGCGGGGCCAAAGGTAATTCCTATCCCGATGCTGACTCCGTCCAGACCGGCATCGAGAACCGAAGCTTCGCACAGAACGCGTCCAGCGACGCCGCGGGTTCCCAGGCGCGGGCTGGACTCGCAGCAATCGCTCGATTTCCACGGCGCTGCGGCCGACGGGTCGGCGGCCGGTACAGAGATCCACGCGGTGATTTATTGCGACGCGCCTGTGGCGCTGCCCGCGCACCGCATGATCGCGGCGGCGTTCGATGCCAGCATGGTTCTCATCGCCGTGGGATTGTTCCTGGGGATCTTTTTCCTTTCGGGCGGCATGCTGATGTTGTCGAAACAAAATGCTCCATTTTTGATATCCGTAGCCGCGCTGCTGGCATTGTTCTACCGCTTCCTGTGGGTGCTGGGTAACGGCGAAACGCCCGGTATGCGATTCGCGGGATTGCGTCTGGTCAACTTCGACGGCCGCTTGCCCGATCGCGATCAGCGAGCCTTTCGGCAAGTCTCGAGCCTGCTGAGTTTCCTCTCCGCTGGGCTGGGCTTGGTGTGGGCTTTGGTGGACGAAGAAAACCTCACCTGGCACGACCACATTTCGAAAACGTTTCCAACGCCGGGCTAATCTGAGCGCTTGCTTACGCGCCATGCAGGAAGCGGGCGCTACAATTGGGAGAAGTTTCTAAATATGGGTTCCCAACTTCTTAGTCCAAGCTCCGAGGCTGCCATTTGGGCCCGTCTGATGCAGGCACAAAAGGATGAACTGCCCCACGAAGCCGCCGAGTTCTTACTGTCATTGGATTTTGGGGATGGTGATCAGCACCGGATGCTGCAATTGGCGGAGCGGTCGGATGCTGGCACTTTGACGGCTGAAGAGCAAACAGAGTTCGACGGGTACCTTCACGTTGGAAACCTGCTCGCTGTCATGCAATCCAAGGCCCGCCTCGCTCTCAAAACGAAGTCGTGAACCGGGAGGTTGTCCAGGGATGCCGGCAACGTGCCAAAGACCGGTGCGAGTATTGTCATCTTCCCGCGATCGTATATCCTTTGCCCTTTCATGTTGACCACATCGTCGCACGTCAGCATGGAGGCAAAACTGTTCTTGAGAATCTCGCCCTCGCCTGTCTTCACTGCAATCGGCACAAGGGCCCGAACATTGCGGGAACCGATCCCAACACCGGAGAGATCACTCGACTCTTCCATCCACGCCAGAGGACCTGTGGAGCGAACACTTCGAGTGGATGGGAGCGGTGCTGGGCGGCCGGACAGCGATTGGCCGCGCGACGATTCATGTGCTTGCGATCAATGGTGCGGATTTTCTCGCTATGCGAAAAGCGCTCA
This sequence comes from Bryobacterales bacterium, assembly GCA_003170295.1. Lineage (GTDB taxonomy): Bacteria > Acidobacteriota > Terriglobia > Bryobacterales > Bryobacteraceae > Palsa-187. The sequence continues at coordinate 127,639 of PNAJ01000057.1, forward strand.
TCGAGGAGCAAGTGTTTCCGCTGGAATAAGCTGGCGAGCCGCCTCCCACTTTGCTTCGACCGATGGTAGGCTGAAGAAGTGAGTCGTCCAGTTGCCCGCTACACGCCTTCGCGCCGATACTTTTCTTTGGCACTGATTGCCGTTGGCGGAGCCGCGCTTAGCGGATGGACGGGGCTGCGCTGGGCGCCGGCATGGATCGCCGCGGGGGCGTTTGCCATCACCGCGCTGGCGATCCTGATATTTGCGTTGCGGCCCGCCGTTGAAATTTTCGAAACGCATCTGTCCGTTGGCCGTAGAGCGGTCGCGTGGGGCGACATCCGGAGGCTGGATCAGACGGGTTGGAATGCGCCTCTCGCGGTTTATCTGACCCTCGCCGACGGCCATCGTTTTTTGATTCTTTATCCAGGCGATCTCGATTCCTCCACCAGTCTGCTCCGCCATCTGCGGCGCTATTCGCGAGAAGCTCTGCTCGACGGCATCCCGTACCGCCAGTTCTGGGGGGAAGCGGCAACCGAGCGCAAGCAACTGGCCCCGCCGCCGCGTTATCCTCTGCTGCGTCCGGAGGACGAGGACGAAGTGGAGAAGATGCTCCAGAAGCTGAAATCCGTGGGTCGCATCGACGGGCGAGGCTCGGACGAGAAGTGACGAATCTATTTCAGTGAAGTGGATTCTTCGCGCGACGGCCCTGGCGTTAGTGGTGCTGCTCGTCGTATGGTTGTACCCACCCATTCTGGCCGCTCTCGGTAATTTCCTCGTGCAGGCGGGACCGCCGCAAAAGACCGACATCATCGTGGTGCTGGCCGGCGATGGTTTTGGACATCGGATTCTGACTGCGGCGGAACTGGTTAAAGAGGGTTTTGCTCCGCAGGCGCTGATCAGTGGACCCTACGGCATGTACGGGAATTATGAATGCGATCTCGCCATTCCATTCGCCGTAAAGGCGGGTTATCCGGAATCGTACTTCCTGCACCTGGAGCATCGCGCCCGTTCGACGGCCGATGAGGCTCAGATAGTCGTGGAAAAGCTCCGCGCGATGGGCTTGAAACGAGTGCTTCTGGTCACCAGCAATTACCACACGCGGCGTTCGGGGAGGATTTTTCATCGCGCCGCGCCGGACCTGGATATTTTCGTCGTATCCGCGCCGGATGAATTCTTCAAACCGGACAGTTGGTGGCACGACCGGGAAGCGCGCAAGATTTTTTTGTTGGAGTGGACGAAGACCGTCGCCGAGCGGTGACGAAGGTCCGGTGATGAAAAGTGCAATTCAATTTCTGTGGCCCCATTTGCGGCGTTACCGGCGCGATTATGCGCTCGGCTTCGGTGCGCTGGCGGCGAAGGATATTCTAGGCGCGTCGATCCCCCTCGCGATGCGCGCGGCTGTCGATTCGCTAACCACCGACCGCTCCTTGCGGCTGTTGTTCGAATTCTGCGGGCTTCTTGTCGGCCTTTCCATCGCGAAGGGCGTTTTTCAATACTGGATGCGCGTGATCCTGATCGGCATATCCCGCGATATTGAATACGATCTGCGCAACGATCTGTTCGCGCGTCTGGTCACCCTCGACGCGGCGTTTTACGGGCGTATGCGGACGGGCGATATTCTGGCGCGCGCCACCAACGATATGAACGCCGTGCGGATGATGCTGGGGCCGGGCGTCATGTACTGGTTCGAGACGTCGCTCACGTTGCTGCTCTCCGTGAGCGTGATGCTGTGGGTGGACTGGCCTCTGACGCTGGTCGCGCTGATTCCGGCGCCCTTTGTGAGCCTCGCCGTGCTGGTGTTCGGGCGGAAGATTCACGACCGATTCGAAGCGATCCAGGAAATGTTCTCCGACCTCAGCAGCCGCGTGCAGGAGAATCTTTCGGGCGTCCGCGTGGTGCGCGCGTATGTGCAGGAACGCTCCGAGCTGGCTCATTTTGAGACGCTCAATCGGGGTTATATAAGAGAGAATCTGCGCCTCGCGAAGATCTCGGGGTTGTTCAATCCTCTGCTGACGACGCTGGTCGGATTCTCGTTCCTATTCGTCTTGTGGTTCGGCGGCGTGCGGCTTTCCTCGCACCGGATTTCGCTTGGCAGCTTCGTGATGTTCAACACGTACATGGGCATGCTGGTCTGGCCGTTGATCGCAATGGGCTGGGTGGCGAATCTGATGGAGCGTGGACGGGCATCGCTCGGGCGCGTACGCGGATTGCTCGAAGAGCGTCCAAAAATCGCTGCGCCCGCGAAGTCGCGCGCGATTCCCTCGCCTTTAAGGGGAGAGATCGAATTCTTGAACGCCAGCGTCCACTATGGAGACCGGCCCGCGCTCGAAAATGTCACGATGCGCATCCCCGCGGGCATGACCGTGGCGATCGTCGGGCACACGGGCAGCGGAAAGAGCACGCTGGCGCATCTGGTGCCGCGGCTGCTCGATCCCAGCGCAGGGTTGGTGACTCTTGATGGTATCGACCTGCGCGAGTTTTCTCCTGAAGACGTCCGCCGCGAGATCGGATACGTTCCGCAGGAGACGTTTCTGTTCAGCGCGACGCTGTGGGAAAACATCGCATTCGGCGTCAAGAATGCGAATGAGGCGGACATTCGGCGGGCTGTCGAGATTGCCGGGCTTGCGCCCGATATCGACGGATTTCCCGACGGCCTCAAGACCGTTGTCGGCGAGCGAGGGATCACTCTATCGGGCGGGCAGAAGCAGCGTACGGCGATTGCTCGCGCGGTATTGCGCAATCCGCGTATCTTGATCCTCGACGACGCGCTGGCGAGCGTCGATACGGCGACGGAGGAGCGCATTCTCTCCGAGTTGTCGCGCGTGATGCACGGCCGCACGACGATTCTGATTTCCCATCGCGTCTCGACCATCCGCAACGCGGACCGCATTTTTGTGATCGAGCACGGCGAGCTGGTGGCCGAAGGCTCCCACGCCGAGTTGCTGGAACGCGGCGGATATTACGCCGACTTATATGAGAAGCAGCTGCTCGAAGAGGAGCTGGAGGCGATTTAATGTCCAGCATCCGTCGTAGTGGATTTTGTCGCGAATGCGTCCACCGTGCGGGCTGAGTAGACCAGCGCCGCCCCAGCGTTCACGGCAATGGCGACGCCGAGCGTCTCGATCACTTCCTCTTTCGTCGCGCCGTGTTTCGCAGCCGCGTCGGTGTGAACCGTGATGCATCCGTCGCAGCGAAGGGTGACTGCGACGGCGAGCGCGATCAGTTCCCTTGTCTTAGCGTCGAGCTTGCCTGTCTTCGATCCGGCATCGCTCAGGGTGCGATAGCCTCGGGCGATGTCGGGACTGGTGCGCGCGATATCTCCGATGGTCGCAACGAGTTGTTTCTGGTATTCGTTCCAATCGAGCATCATGGGCGGAGCTCCTTCGCCCACGGTATCAAAATCATCAGGTGGAATTATCGCGAGGATGCCGCCCTCACTTTGCTATTGATGTTCGTCGTGATCTGCGCCGGGAGGAACTGGAGCAGGGGATTTGGGCACACCTCTCACGCGGCTCAGTTGACGATGAGCTGGCTTGCGGCGAAGCCGCGAAGCTACCTGGATGCGCCTGCGGATCGCGTTTGCAGACGAGCGATTCGGGTCTCCCAATCCTTTTGGATTTCGGCGCGGCGCTCAAGCACGAAGGCCTTGGCTGCCTCGAAATTGCTGAAGACCCGCCTCCCCTTGATAACATTGCAGGGGCGGCACGCGGCCACCAGGTTCGACGGAGTCTTCTTTCCTTTGTGCGCGCGTGGCTCGACAAAATCAACCGTCATGACCAGGGAATTCTCAAATTTCGCCATACCGTCCAGCCCGCAATACTGGCAGCGATAATGGTCGCGTTCGAGGATTCGGTGACCTTCTTCAGATGTCAGCGGCTTGGCCAGGCCGGCCAGGCCGAGAGAAGTTGCGATCGGCATGAGGCACCTCCAACAACGGGGTTGTACGCACTCATTATGCTACCGCCGCAGCGGAAAAGAAAGCGCCAGGCTTCGATCAGGAGGACGCCGCCCGCACCTTGCCGTGAATATTCGCCGTCAGCGCCGCCACCGCCGTTTGCACCTGGTTTCGCGCGTTGCTGTTGCCAATCTGCGCCGCCAGTTCGTTCACGGCCAGACCGATCAGCGTGTCGCGCGCCGCGGGCGTTAACTGCACCCACGGATCGCCGGGCGCATCGTCAACTGATCCACTACCGAGAATCCCATACAAGACTTGCAGATACGTCGCCGGGATCTTGAGCCCTCCGAGCGACACCTGTGCCTCGGCGTCGTAACGGTAGCCGAGCGCGTGATGATTTACCACCCCGGCCGGCGTCGTCGTGGTGTGGAACGGACCCACACCGGTGTTGTGGAAAATCAGCGGATCGTTCAAATTGTGCCCCTGCGGCGCGCCCGCCACGGGAAGGTAATGGGAGGAGGCTTGATGGAGTCCCTGCTACAAAGCGTAGAGGCGATCGACGTTGGCGTGGTGCAGGAAAAACACCGGGTCGTTCGGCGACGTGAGTGTGTCCATGGTTCCGCCGATGTAGCGATGCACCAGATTATCCAGCGCCGTCTCGCACTGCCCCCAGAACGTGTTCGTAAAGCCGTGCCAGGGGGTGGCATCGTAGGTAGTGAGGTTGAGCACCGAGTTTTGTAAGCCTACAGTGGGTAGGGCCGGTGCGGTGACGTCGCTGCCGAAGTCGCGCTGAAGAAAATTGGGGTCGCCCGGATCTTCCTTGACGTTCAAAGTCCACTTAGAAACACCTGCGAACGGACCATCGGTCACGATCTGATCGGCCGCTTCCATTTCCTCCTAGAAAACTGGCGTTAAGCGGACTGGCCGCATGGTCCGTATCCGTCCAATCCCAATAGGGTAAGGTGACACTGGCCTCGACCGTGGCGAGATCGTTTTCAAACTGCAGTATAAATTCGCGATGCCAAGGCAGGAACGCCGGACCGCCGTGGCCCCATCCTGCTTGATTCATAGCGACGGTCTGCGCGTTGCGATGCACCTCAACGTAATCGTCATAACGGCTGAGTCCTGTATTTCCAGGATGTAGGCCGCTCGGTTTCTTCTTCAACGTGAGCACGGCGCTGACGAAGTTCCTCTTCTCAGTCTCGGTGAGAGCTTTCACATTTTTTCGGGTCCGCATGTTGATCAAGTGCGGTGAGGCTCGGCAGAATCTCTCTCCGTGTTAAACTTCCGAATATATTTGCAGCTTTGTGGGGTTAAGGTATTATGCGCATCGCCATCGTTCTCCCGCTCTTTTTCTATTCCATCGCCAGCGCGCAGGTCACAGGGCGCGTCACGGGATCCGTGACCGACCCTGGGGGCGCGGTTGTGCCGAAAGCCACCGTGAATCTGCTGCTGCACGGCGGAAAACGGCCTCTTTTATCGACCACTACCAGCAACAACGGAACCTTCGTGATCGATCAAATAAGGCCAGAAATGTACGATTTAGTGATCGAATCGAGCGGTTTAAGGTCATTTAAGGTCGAAAATCTGAAGGTGGAACCGAACCGAACCACCGATTTGCCCGAAATCAAGCTGCAGTTGGCTTCCACAACGCAGTCGGTCGAAGTGACGGCGGGCGCCGAAACGGTGCAGACGTCGTCGACCGAGATCTCAACCACCATCACGGCGGACCAGATTCGCAGGCTGCCGGTGGGCGACCGCAATCCTTTGGGATTCATCGCGACGCAGGCGGGGGTGGGGTCGGGGCAGTTTTCGACCAACATCAACGGCGCGCACGAATCGGCCAGCACGGTGACGCTCAACGGCATCAATATTCAGGACAACTATCTTCGCGACAACGATTTAGACTTTACACCGAACCTGCTGCTGCTGGACCAGGTCCAGGAATTCACCATCACCACTTCGCTTTCGAGCGCGGCAGCGAGCGGTGGATCCCAAGTCAGCTTCGTGACGCCATCGGGAACGAATCAATTCCACGGATCGGGGTACTGGCAGAATCGGAACAACAAATTCGCGGCGAACGATTTCTTTAGCAACAAAGAAGGCATCGGGTTGCCGCGCCTCAATCTAAATAACGTGGGTGCAACACTTGGCGGTCCGATCAAGCGCGACAAGCTGTTCTTGTATGTGAATTATGAAGCGGTCCGGCTGCGGAATCAGGCCAGTGAAGACGCGACCATTCTCACGGCGAGCGCGCGTCAGGGGATTTTCAAATATGTCAACGCTAAAGGAGAAGTGCAATCGGCGAATACCTATGCGATCACCGGCGTGACGCCAGATGCGGCCATGGCCGCGATGCTCGCCAACGTACCGGGACCCAATAAGATCAACAATTATCAAGTCGGCGACAGTTCGCCAGGGCAGCTTCTGAATACGGCCGGATACGCATACCTGGTGCGATCCAACGACAACAAGAACCATTTCACAGGTACGGCCGACTACAATCTTTCCACCAAGAACGTCATTACGGGAGCGTTCGCATACAACAATCATTATGTCGACCGGCCCGATGTCGCGGTGAATTATTCGACGACCCCTACTGCTTTTAACGACGATCACGTGAAGTTCGCTTCGCTGGCGTGGCGATACAGTCCGAATGGGACGCTCACGAACGAAGTGCGCGCCGGGTTGAATTTCGCGCCCGCGTCTTTCAACTCGAATGAGACGGAGCCGGCGTATCTCATCCAAGGGATGGCCTTCACTTCGCCGGTCTCCGGATTTCTTCCCCAGGGCCGCAATACGCGCACGCGCGTGATTCAGGACAATGCGGGTTGGGTGCACGGAAAGCACGCGCTCAAGTTCGGCTATCAGTACGATGGCGTGCGCATCCGCAGTTACGACTACTCGGGTACCGTGCCGACGTACAACGTCGGGATCAACTCGCCTGCCCAGCAGCATAATCTACTAGGGCTCGCCGACCTGCCAGGCGTTTCCGCCTCGGATCTGAACAACGCCAACAATCTGCTGGCGTCGCTGGGCGGTCTGCTCGATAACGATTATGCGACCTTCAACATTACCGACAGTGCTTCCGGCTATGTTCCAGGAGTGCCCTGGGTGCGCAATTATCAGTACGATAACCACGCTTTTTATGGAGAAGACACTTACCGGGTTCGCAGGAATCTGACTCTGGTCGCCGGGGTGCGCTGGGATTACTATTCGCCGGTCAACGAGGCCAATTCTCTGACGCTGCAACCAGTAGCGGAGACGGGAGGTCCGGTAGCATCGCTGCTAGATCCGAACGGTTCGCTCGGTTATTATGGCAACTCGGTCGGGCAGCCGCTCTATCATAAGGACCTCAACAATTTCGCGCCGAACGTGGGTCTTGCCTGGGACGTGTTTGGCAACGGCAAAACGTCGGTGCGTGCCGGATACTCCATTCATTATGTCGACGATCAGATGGTGGAGGTTGCCGACGGGTTCACATATAACAATCCAGGTTTGCAGGCGTTTCCGCAAAACTTTGGTTTGAGCGGTACAACCAGCCACGTCCCTACAATTCCCATCCCAGCCTTTCAGGTGCCCACCAGTTATGCCAACCAATACGCGCTCAACTCAGCTGTCTACTTCACGCTCATGAATCCGAACTTACGAACTCCTTACGATCAGCAGTACACGCTGTCGATCCAACATGAGATCAAGGGCACCATCATCGAAGGGCGCTACGTCGGCAGCCACTCCGTGAAGCTGCTGCGGGGATTCGACGTCAATCAGGAGAACATCACCAGCAACGGATTTCTCTCGGACTTTCTCAAAGCCCAGCAGAACGGACAGCTTTCGCTGGCGCAGACGGGCGTCTATAACCCGGCCTTTAGCGGGAGGGTCGCTGGCAGCCAGCAATTACTGGTTTTCAACAAGCTCGTGCAGAAGGGCCAGTTGAACAATCCTTCGAACCAGACGCTGATTCAGAACGGCGAGGCAGCGGAGCTGGCTTATCAATATCAAGTCAACGGCTTGAATGGCACTTTGAACTTCTTTCCAAATCCGAATGCACTGAGCTCGGTGTATCTGGATAACTACAGCAATTCGACGTACAACTCGCTGCAACTGGAAGTGCGCCGCCGGCTGGTGCAGGGATTGCAATATCAGGTGAATTACACCTATTCGAAATGGCTCAGCGACGTAGGCGGCCTGGATCAATTGCGCTTTGAGCCGTTTCTCGACATCCACAACGGAGCGATCGAGCGCGCGCGTCCGCCGACGGATCTGACGCATCAGTTCAAGGCGAACTACGCCTACGATCTACCGATGGGCACGGGACATTTGATCCATTTACCGAAGTGGAACAAGCTGATCCAGGGATGGACGAACAGCGCCGTGTTGTACTGGGTGTCCGGCAATCCGTACTCGGTGTCTTCGACATTCGGGACGTGGCTGCGCGAGGATTTTTCGGGCGAGAACATGGCGAATACTCCGTTCACACGGAACGACCTCAACAGCATGCTGCAACTTCGTATGACGGGCAACGGTCCTTACTATGTGCCCGCGAACGCGATCGGTTCGGACGGTCGCGGCGTAGCTCCTGCGACAGTGGCGTCCGAGTTCGGGGGGCAGATTTTCACGAATCCCACGGCGGGGACGATTGGAGCGCTGCAACGGCGTCAGTTCACGGGTCCGAGCGTGTTCAACATGGACTCGGCCCTGTTTAAGGACACGAAGGTGACTGAGCGTCTGACGGTGCAGTTGCGGCTAGAGGCGCTGAACGTTTTCAACCACGCGGCGTTCGCGGTGTTTAGCAATAACTTCGTGATCAACTCGCAGCAGTTCGGGCAAGTCACGTCGCAGGCAACGTCGCCAAGGCGGCTGCAGTTGGGATTGCGGGTGCAATTCTGATTCGTCTATACGGAGTATAGATAAACCTTCTGAGCACCGGCCTTTCGTCTTTCCCCTCCCTGACGGTCAGGGTTCTGTCTCGATGTTAGAGCCATCTCGACACCGAACCCCGACCGTCAGGGAGGGGAACACACAAAGCGGTATCGCTTATCCAGTATCGGCGTATATGTTCGAATAACCGGGCCAAAGCTTTGGCTGGTAGGCGCTTTCCGATATATTGGAAATAGATGCTTTGGGCGCTGCTGCTATTGCTGAGTTTGCCGCTGTTTGCTCAGCCAACTTGTCCCGCTACGCCTGCTTGGACTCCATGCGATCTGGTCTTTGACCTCGAAGCTAACGAGAAACCGGACCCGGTCGAACTGCGCGCCGAGTTTCGTTCGCCTCATCACAAGACGTATTTGATGCATGCGTTTCGCGATGGCGACCGGCGTTTCGTGATCCGCTTCTCGCCGACCGAGGGGGGCGCGTGGGATTACCGGCTTACTAGCAGCATTGCTCGTTTTGACGGAAAGCTGGGGCAGTTCAATGCGGCCGAGTCGGATGCGCCGGGCTTCGTCAAAGTCGCGAACGTCCATCATTTTCAGACGGAGAATAACCGGCCGCATCTGTGGATGGCGACCAGCGTCGAAAAATTTCTTGCGATGCCGCGGGTGGAGTTTGACGCGCTGATCGCGGCTCGGGCGAAGGAAAAGTTTACTCATCTGCGCGTGACCCTCGATGCCGGCGCGGATCTCAGCGAGGTCGCGGAGCGGATTCGCGCGATCAACAGGCATGGCGTCACAGTGGACGTCGGTTTCGCTGTTATTCCAGATGACTGGAAAGAGCGCGAGCGGTATATCGCCGATGTCGTGGCGCGGCTCGCGGCGTTCAACATCACTTGGGCGGGATTTCCTGCGTATGAACTTGTGCTGCGGGGGCGAACGATTCTGAAGGATGCCGGCGCGCTGCTCCAGAAGTTCGATCCTTATCGGCATCCGCGCACGACGATGGCGGAGGGCACGTCGGCCGCTCTCGCGGGCGATGGGTGGATGGACGTGCTTGCCTACGGCCCAACCGATGCGAACATCGGCGGCGTGGAGCATCAGTTCTATCCCTCGCCGGCGCTTGCTACCGGTATCGCGAACACGCACGATCTGTGGAATGCGAGCATGAACGGGCAGTATCCGGCGGGCGGATTGGGCGTATACATGACGGTCTGGTACGACTTCATGAGCGGCAACCGGCACTGGGAACTGGAGCCGTTTTTCATGGTCGACGGCGGGCGCGGGCTGGCGCTCGATGGCGTGGAGTACATCATTTATGTGGAGAAGCCGGGGCCGGTGGAGGTGGCGCTCGAACACCATGGTTACGATGTCACGTGGATCAATCCGGCCAACGGCGAACGCCTCAAGCAAAAGGGGTATAGCGGCGAGCGCTTCACGGGAGAGCCTCCCGACCGGTCGCACGACTGGGTGCTGCACATTTCGCGCGAGGGGGAAAAAAACGGGATGTTGAAGTCCTACAAATTCGAGTCGCGCGCCGTTCCCGTGCAGGAAATCACGCTTGCGGGCGAGAAGCCGGTGTTCGATATAACCGAGCCGGAAGACAACGAAGTTTCGCTCTCGCATCCGCCGCACCTCGCTCTGAAGCCTCGCAAGGAGACGCGCGCCACTCGATTCCTGCTGGTGGAATGGACGGCCGAGATCGCTGCCGACGGAGAGGGCTATCGCGTGATTGGCACGGGCAGGGAAGGGACGCTCAAAGTTCCCGCGTCGATCGTCAAGAATTTTCCCGCGGTGCTGAGTCTGCACGCCAATATCGTCAATGCGAACGGCAAGGCGTACATGGTCGACAGGATCTTCAGGTTGGTGCCCTAGTAAAGATGTCCCGGCGCACGGATCACCGAATCCCAGCCCTGACGGGACGGGGTTATGACTTCTGGCGTGAGCCAGGAGATTCGTCCAGGGGAGATAGGTGACGATTCTCGCGATCGATACTACCAACGAGCATGGCAGTATCGCGATTACCGAAGACGAGCGGGTGATCGAAGAAGTCTCGTTGCCGCCGGGCGACGGATTTGGGCATATTCTGTTTGGCGAGATTGAGAATCTGCTGCTGCGCAACGGGCTGCGTCTGGCCGATATGGACGCCTTTGCATCGGCGTCCGGTCCGGGCACATTCACTGGTGTTCGCGTCGGACTAACGGCGGTGAAAGGCTTGGCGGAGGCTCTGTCGCGAAAAGTCGTCGTGGTATCGAATCTCAAAACGATGGCATATTTCGGCACGCGCGAGCTGCGTGCGCCCATGCTCGACGCGCGCCGCGGCGATGTCTACGGTGCCGTTTACAACGCGGAGCTCGAACTGGTCCGCGAAGAAGTGGTGATGAAGCAGGACGCGTGGCTGGCGTCATTGCCGGTTGATGTGGAGGTTCTTACGGAGCCGCGCTTGCTCGCCGGCGCGATAGGGAGAATCGCCGCGCGCGAATGTGCCGTGGGTCGTGCGCTCGATCCCGCGATGGTCGACGCAAATTACGTCAGGCGGTCCGATGCGGAAATGATGTGGCAGGATGTTCGCTGACAGGAGTGGCGCAGGCATTCATCATGGCTTGTGCGATGCGGTCGAGTGGAAGGGTCTGATCCACGGCGCCGGCGCGAATCGCCTCGCGAGGCATGCCGAAGATGACGCACGTCGCCTCGTCCTGGGCGATGTTGTAGCATCCCTTATCCTTCATCCGCTTCATCCCCGCCGCGCCGTCGTTGCCCATGCCGGTAAGCATCACGCCGACTGCTTTCGCTCCCACCACTATTGCGACCGAAGTGAATAATACGTCGACCGACGGGCGCTGATAGCAGACCAGCGGGCCGTCTTTTATCTTGATGCGCAAGGCTCCACCCATGCGTTCGAGCACCATATGGAATCCGCCGGGAGCGACGAGAGCGAGCCCAGGTCGCGGCAAATCGCCATCGACGGCCTCGCGCACTTCCATGCGGCACAACTTGTCGAGCCGTTGCGCGAAGGATTTCGAAAATATCGGCGGAATGTGCTGGGTGATCAGGATCGCCGGAACTTCGGCGGGTAATTGGGTGAGCACCGAGCAAATCGCTTCCGTGCCTCCGGTCGACGCGCCGATCGCGATCAGGCGGTCTGTATTTACGAGCGTCGAGACCGGCTTATCGTGAACTGCTGCGATCGGTAGCGGAGCCTCCCTAGGGACGTGCTGCCGGAGCTTCGCTCTGGCCGCGGCGCGAATTCGCGACGATAGCGATGCGCGCAGCTCGCCCACGGAGTACGGCCCGCTGGGTTTCGCAAGTACGTCCACGGCGCCGAATCGCAGCGCTTCCAGTGCGATATCCACTGACGATTGCGCCAGCGAGCTGATGAGAATCACCGGCATCGGCTGCGTCTGCATCAACTGCTTCAAAAATGTGAGGCCGTCCATTCGCGGCATTTCGATATCGAGCGTGAGGACGTCGGGTTTAAGCCGCTTGATTTTTTCGAGCGCGATGATGGGATCGGGCGCGGTCCCCACCACTTCAATATCGGGTTCGGAGGCGAGGGTCTCCGAAAGAATTTTCCGCACAATAGCGGAATCGTCGATCACCAGTACCCGGATTTTGCGGGTTTCATGCATTCATTAGCTCCGGTCGAAATCCACCCGTAGGCAGACTGACAGCGTCCCTCCATCGAGCAGGAACGCGCGCCGCACTCCTTCCACCTCGGGGGCGAACGCCTCCGAACGCGTGGTCTCCGGCACCTGCAAATTGAAATATTCCACGCAGCCGAGGCTCGACAGCGCGGAGCCGCAGGTCATGTTGCAGAACTCCGCCATGACCTCGTCTTCCTGAGCGGAGGTGACTTCGCTTTCTTCGATTCCCAGAAATCCGGCGGTGAGAGCGCGCGCGATTCCGGGATCGGCGTCCACCTCGAAATCACCCGAGGGCTTTCCGCTGAAATGTAAGCGGGATGTCACGCGTTCGCAGCCAGTACTAGCGGCTGGATCCGCTGCCTCGAACACCGCCGCGAAGAACATCGTTTCGAGCACGTGCTCGCTACAGGAATGGAGCAGGGCGCCGATCAGCGCGTCCATCTCCGGTGCAGCTGGTTCGTGTATTGCCGTGTCACTCATGGCCGACTCCGAGAACCCGATCCAGTTCGTTCCGCAATTGCTCCGGACCGAACGGTTTTTGCAAATAACCCACCGCGCCCAGTTCCTGCATCGTCTGGATGCGATGCGTGGTGGCGTCGGTCGAGATCACGATTACCGGGGTCGATTGATGGGCTCCGTCCGCGCGCATCTTGCGCACAAACTCTTCTCCATCCATCACGGGCATGTTGATATCGGTGAGCACGGCGTCGATGGGATTCGCGGCCAGCTGCGCCAGCCCTTCCTCCCCGTTGCCTGCTTCGAAATATTGCTCGACTTCGATTCCGCTCAATTTCATGACGCGGCGAATGAACGACCGCATGGCGGGGGAATCGTCCACGATTAAAATTTGAAGGGCCATGTCATGCTCCTTTGGCGAAGCCTGTCTTCGCTTTCAATTCCGAATCTGTGCCAGCGGCGCGAACCCAAAACGTCCCGGTCTCCAACTCCAGGCGCACCGTGCGCGAACCCTGGCCGCCCAGGTCTTCGCCAACGGTCAACAGTCCGGCCTTCCACAGCGCTTTTCGCACCGCAAGCTGATTCCGTTTCCCGATATTGAAAACTCCGCGATCGTCCATCACCGAAGAGCCGCCTGCCAGCCAAACACGCAGTCGCGACTTCCCCGCTCCCATTTCGAGACACCGACTCAGCAGCGCGGGGACACCCGTATCCGCGAACATGGCGGGATTTTTGGCGGCCTTGCTCCGGTCCATGCTGGATTCCGGAAGCAGCACGTGCAGCAAACCGCCGACTGACGACGATGGGTCGAACACGCCGATCGCGACACACGATCCCAACGCATAGGTCACCAGCGTAGCTGCCCGATCCTTGGATGTCCGGCAATCCGCGATTCCCACAACAATTGCGCCCGTCATGCGGTTGCTGCTCCAGGCTTCCGGTAAATCGCGGGCTGTACATATTCGAGGGAGTGCCGCACCCCCATCAGACTTTCCGAATGTCCGATCATGAGGTAGCCGCCGGGTTCGAGGAATTGCGTCAGGTTCGCCACCAAGCGCTCCTGCGTCGGCTTATCGAAATAGATCATGACGTTCCGGCAGAAGATGATCGGGAACATCCGGCTGCCGCGCAAAGGCTCGATCAGATTCACCCGCTCGAAGTCGATCATTTTGCGTACATCGGGATTGATTTGAAACAATCCGGTAGCGGTTTGCGTGAAATACTTCTTAACCATCGCCGCGGGCATGGAGCCGAGCCGGTCCGCTGCGTAAACTCCTTTTTTCGCGATGCCGAGCGCCTTGGTAGAAATATCGGTGGCGCGAATACGTAGCGCGGGTTTCGGCGGCATGCCAAGTTTTTCGAGCAGCGTGACGGCGATCGAATACGGCTCTTCGCCGGTGGAGCAGGGCGCGCTCCATATGTCGATCGAAGCGCGCTTGCGCAAGCCCGGCAGGACCTGGGTCAGCAGAAAATCGAAGTGCGAAGCTTCGCGCAGGAACGACGTGTGATTGGTGGACAACGAGTCGATCAACGCAATCAGGGATTCGCCGGAGCGGTCTGCCACCACCAGATCGTAGTAGGCCGCGTAGCTCGGTATTTTCAGCTCGCGTAATTTTTTTCCGAGGCGCGCGGCTACCAGGTCGTGCTTCGCCGCGGTGAGATTCAGTCCAAATTGGTCGTAGGCCAGACGGCGGAATTTTTCGAACTCCTTCGCGCCCAGCGACGGCGAGTGATCCTCAGCCGGCGTGTCCCTACGCATTGACCGTCTCCCGGAAAACACCATTCACATCGAGGATGAGTCCGACGCGGCCGTCTCCCAGAATCGCGCCTCCGGAAATTCCGGAGATCTGGCGGAACGTCTCGCCCAGGTTCTTAATCACTACTTCCTGTTTGCCGAGCATCTCGTCGACCAGCAGGCAGAATCGTCTCCCTTGGGCTTCCACCACGACGAACAGAGCTTCGCAGGGATTTTGCCGGGCGCCTGCGATCCTAAAGCGCTTGTCCAGGCGCACGATGGGTAGCTGTTCGCCGCGTACCATCGCCATTTCCGCGCGACCTTCCATCGTGAAGATCATCTCCGCGGTAGGCCGCAACATCTCGCGCACGGAGTTGATCGGCATGATGTATCGTTCCGCTCCCACACCGACGATCAGGCCGTCGATAATCGCGAGCGTCAACGGCAGCCGCAGCAGGAACGTCGTGCCCCGGCCGCGGGCCGATTGAATATCGATCCGTCCGCGCAGACCCATGATCTGCCGGCGCACCACGTCCATCCCGACGCCGCGCCCGCTGACATCGGTTACAACGTCCGCGGTTGAAAATCCCGGCTCGAAAATCAGGAAGAAGATTTCGTGGTCGCTGAGGTTCTGCCCCTCCGCGACCAGCCCCCGCTCGCGTGCTTTCTTGAGGATTTTTTCGGTGTTGAGTCCGCGTCCGTCATCCGTGATTTCGATCAGGATGTTGCTCGCCTGATGCGACGCCGACAGCACCAGCTTTCCTTCGGCTGGCTTCCCGCTTGCAATGCGTTCCTCCGGTGTTTCGAGGCCGTGGTCGAGCGAGTTGCGCACCATGTGCATCAGCGGATCCGCAAGCTGTTCGATGATGGTCTTGTCGAGTTCGGTGTCTTCACCGATAAGATCCAGCCGGACTTTCTTGCCGTTCTTGCGCGTCAGGTCCCGGACCAGACGGTTCATGCGGCTGAACAGCGTGCTGACCGGCGTCATGCGCATGCTCATCGCCACGCGCTGCACTTCCGCCGTAATCCGGCCAAGCTGTTGCAGATTCCGTTGCAGCGGGCCGCTTTCCAATCCACCGATTTCTGGATTGTGCGTGATCAGCGACTGCGCGATCACCAGTTCGCCCACCATGTCCATCATGTAATCGAGCTTCCCAGCGTCCACCCGCAGAGACGACGCTACCTCGCCTTCAGGCTTCGCGCTTTCGACCGCTTTGACAGTCTCCATCGCGGCTTTGGGTTCCGCCTCGGCAACAGGAGCCGCCTCGTGTTTCCCTTCGAGCACCGCGCGAACTCTTTCGAGCAATGCATCGAACGCGGGAGCCTCTCCTGCGGTTCCGTTCAGTCCAGCCTGCATCCAGACGATTGCCCGTCTTAGATAGTCAGCGCTTTCGAGCACCACGTCGATAATGAACGGCGTCAGCACCAATTCCAGATTCCGCGCCCGATCGAGCAGCGTCTCCACCTCATGCGACACCGCGCGGATATCGCCGAGATCGAGGAATCCCGCCAGCCCTTTGATGGTGTGAAAACCTCGAAATGCCGCATGCAGAGGATCGTGCGCCGTGGGATCGCGCTCCAGGATCAGAATCTGCGCCTCGATGGTTGCCAGATGTTCTCCGGCCTCGTTGACAAAATCGCCGATCAATTCCGGGTCCTGAGCGATGGCGTTCGACATCAATGACGCCGCCGGCTCGGCCTTTTCGAGCGCCTTCCGTAGGTTCTCGATGCCAGCCGTGATCACTTGTTCGAACGCTTCCTGAGAAGTTCGAGCGGCGCCCGTCGCGCGTGCTTTCAATTCCGCGGCGGCGTCGGCGGCCGGTACGCGACCCGCCTCGCTTGCCGTCTTTTCAATCGCTGCAAGGGCCTGCAGCGTTTCCGGCGCATCGGCTCCGCCGACCACCATGTTCACGCTCAGCTCGTCGAGCTGCCGGATGACGTCTTCTACAACGACTTTCAATTGGCCCCGTTATTTCGCCGTCAGGTCGAGACGCGCCAGCTCGCGAGCCGTCATCACCTGATCGATATCGAGAAGAATCTTGACTTTGCCTTTGAGCTTGGCCAGTCCCATCACGTAAGGAATCTCGACTTCCTTGCCGAAGCTCGGAGTGTCTTCGACGTCCGCGCCCGCCACTTGAACCACTTCCGCGACGCCGTCCACCACGACCCCCATCAACTGCGTGCCACGCTCCCCGGAGATTTGCACCACGATGATGCAGGTGCGATGCGTATATTCCTTGGCCGGCATTGTGAACTTCAACCGCAGGTCGATCACTGGAATCACCTTGCCGCGCAGATTAATCACACCCTTGACATACGGCGGCGTCTGCGGAACCTGGGTGATGTCCTGCACTCCCATGATTTCGCGAACTTTCTGCACCTGGATGGCGAATTCTTCTTCGCCCAGGTGAAAAACCAGATACTTTCCCGCTCGCGCGTCTACTTTTACCGCGTTTTTCTCGTCCGGGGTGAGGAGGCTTGTTGCCATGAAGTTCCTTCCTATCAGTCAATTGCCGGGCTAGGCGCCGGTCGGTCCTAAAGATCTTAACGGTTGGGGACCAAAGAACATGAGCGGAAGGGCCAAGGTCTTTGGTCGACGCGTGCCGCATACAAAGCAAGGTACGATAGATCAGTTTCGAAGGAGCCCATGACCACCAGAAACGTACTGCTGTCGATCGGATTCGCCGCGCTCGCCATTTCGCCCTCTCTGAGCGCCCAGGAGCGTTTCCGGCCGGGAAAATGGGAGATCGTCTTCACAGGAGAGATCCCCCACACCTCCACCACCTGCTTCACGGCCGCCATGATGAAGGGCATAAATGGTACTGCGGTCGAGGTGCGTGCGGATACCGAAAAGACCGCAGCGGCGCGAAAATATACCGTCCAGGACTACAAATTCGACGGCACCACGCTTTCCTACACCGCCGTCGGCTCTGACAGGACCTTCGTGAACACGGCCAGTTATCACGGCGATACGTTCGAAAGCCTCATCATCACGAAAACGGGCGGGAAGGAATTCACGACGCGTCAGAAGGGCCGCCGCCTCGGCGCTTGTCCATAGACTGCCGGACCTCGCCCCCCCAATTTTCCGCCTTGACCTCCGTCCCCCACCGCGGATATACTCGACACGGGCGGAATTCGTCCAGATTGAGCCGAAATCTCTTTCTTTCGCGCGTAGTAAGGGTTACAGTGGAACGGCGTGCTCGCGGTGCAACGAAAGTGCCTCCGCGCGCACTACAAAGGGAGGATCATTATGGCCAGAGAAAGCGTTCATGCGAAATTAAGTCGCGTCAGGCCGCCACGTGTGCATATCACCTATGAAGTCGAAGTGGGCGACGCGATTGAGATCAAGGAGCTGCCCTTCGTCATGGGCGTCTTGGGTGACTTTACCGGCCAGCCGACGGAGCCCTTGGCCCGTCTGCGCGACCGCAAGTTCACCGAAGTCAATCCCGATAACTTCGACAGCGTTCTCGAAGGAATGAAGCCGCATCTCGCCTTCGCCGTCGAAAACAAGCTCGCCGAATCCGCCGACGCTCCGCAACTGAAAGTCGACCTGCATTTCAAGAGCATGGACGACTTCGAGCCGGAAAACGTCGTGCGCCAGGTCAAGCCGCTCTCCGAGCTGATGGACCTGCGCACCAAGCTGAGCAACCTCCGCGCCAGCCTGCAAGGTAACGACCGGCTGGAGGAAGCGCTGCTCGGCGCCGTCGGCGATCAGGCCAAGCTGGACAAGCTGAAGAAGGAAATGGACAAGCCCGCGGGAGGTTCCAATGGCTGAGGCAAAGAAATCGGCGGCAGCACCGCAAGCGGTAGAGCAGGTGCTCGAGAAAGGTCTGCTCGATCAGATCGTCGAAGAAGGGCGGATGGGCAAGGACGAGGGCGCCAGAGTGCGTGGCAAGGACCTGGTGAAGGAGTTCGTGGCCCAGGTGCTCGAAGGGTCCATGACCGTCACCAAGGACGCCGAGACCATGATCAACCAGCGCATCGCGCAAATCGATCATTTGCTCTCCATCCAGGTGAATGAGATCCTCCATCACCCAACGTTTCAAAAGCTGGAGGCGAGCTGGCGCGGTTTAAAATACCTGCTCGATCAGAGCGAAACCAACGACAAGTTGAAGATCAAGGTATTGAACGTCTCCAAGAAGGAGCTTCTTAAGGACCTGCAGCGCGCCCCCGAGTTCGATCAAAGCGCGCTGTTCAAGAAGGTCTATGAAGAGGAGTACGGTGTCTTCGGTGGAGCCCCGTTTGCGGCTCTGATCGGCGACTACCAGTTCGGCAAGGGTCCCGAGGACATCGAATTGCTGGAGCGAATCTCGCAAACCGCCGCAGGCGCCCACGCGCCCTTCCTATCGGCCGCGAGCCCTGAGTTCTTCAATCTCGAAAGCTACGCGACCCTCGATGCTCCCCGCGACCTCTCGAAGGTCTTCGACAGCACCGAGTACGCGAAGTGGAAATCGTTTCGCGCGAGCGAGGACTCGCGCTACGTCGGCCTGACGGCTCCCCGTATGCTAATGCGCCTGCCCTATGGGAAAAATACCAAGGCGGTGGAGGCGTTCCAGTATGAAGAGGACGTCGATGGCACCGATCACAATAAGTATCTGTGGGGCAACTCCGCCTACGCGCTCGGCACGCGCCTCACCAACGCGTTCGCCATGTATGGATGGTGCGCCGCGATCCGGGGTGTCGAAGGCGGCGGACTGGTCGAAGGGCTTCCGGTCCATAATTTCTACACCGACGAAGGCGATCTGGCGATGAAGTGTCCCACCGAAGTCCAGATCACCGACCGCCGCGAAAAGGAAATGGCGGACCAGGGATTCATCCCCCTCGTCCATTCGAAAAACAACGATTTCGCGGCGTTCTTCAGCGTCCAAAGTTGCCAGAAAGCCAAGGTGTACGATAAGGATGCAGCCAACGCCAACGCCCGGCTTTCCACGCAATTGCCGTACATCTTCGCCGTCTCTCGCTTCGCGCACTATCTGAAAGCCATGATGCGCGA
>PNAJ01000058.1:0-2342 GCA_003170295.1 Bryobacterales bacterium
TTGCGCAGGAAGTTGTCGCGGAACCATCAATGAGGCTCCTGGTGCAGCCGCGTGTGAAAATGTGTCGCGCGACGCGTGGCTCTCCGCGCGTAGGGACTGCTTGTATGCGTACGTTGATGTTCCGCCGAACCGGATCAGCCATAAGGTTTCCATTCCTGCTCATTTTTGCGACCGCTGATCGACGCGCAGAGTCGCACGGTTCTGGTCGTCGCGTGACGCGGACAAAATGGGTAGTGTCATCCAATTTGTGTGGGCGGGGCAGATCCCGACTTTCATTATTTGCCAGGATGCGACGGATCGCGGACGTTTGCGTGGCCGGTGGCATTCAAGGGCTCGATAACGAGTTGGACTCAGAAGCGCCATGTTTTCAGGCTCGACGAATCAGGTTCTTCCCTCTGCGGGCATGGCCGCAATGCCGCACCCGCGTTTTTCTCATCTCAGTGCCCTAATTCGGGTAACTATTTAATTGCAGACTAAATCTGATGTGCTTAAGGGGTCCGAGTCTATCGCCCGGTCAGCTCCCCGGCTGCACACAGATCCCGGAGCCATCGAACGAAAACACGGACCCGACGCTCACCGTCAGATTCGACTGAACTACGTTGGCATACGCCCCTGCAGCGCCCACACCGGCGCAACGCTGAAGTCCAGCGGGCGCCGCCGGCACGATAAAGTTGACCTGATAGATCAACGGCTGGAGCTACGACGAGATGGGCAACATTTTGCTGATCGGCTCCGGCTCACTGTCGCGCGTGTTCACCTACGACGCGGAGAACCGGCAAATGACGGCGGTGATCAATGCAGCCGGTTCCAACAGCTATGTGTATGATGGAGACGGGCGGCGCGTGCAGGCAACCACGGCATCGGGTACTACGACATTCGTCTACGATGCGCAGGGGCATCTGGCGCAGGAGTACTCGACCGCCACGCCCACCGACACGGGCACGTCATACCTGTTCGGCGACCAGCTCGGCAGCACGCGCCTGATCACGGACGCAAGCGGCGGGATCAAGAAGCGGTTCCATTACTTGCCGTTCGGCGAAGAGATTCTCTCCAGTTTCGCCGGCGGCCGCACCGACGCCATGGGGTACAACGACGGCGGCACGGTCGGCCTGACGGATAAACAGAGGCTCAAGTTCACCTCCAAAGAACGGGATGCGGAAACGGGCCTCGACTATTTTGGGGCGCGGTACTTCAGCTCTGCGCAGGGAAGATTTACTTCAGCGCACAACGGAGCTGGGCCATTCGATTTCATCGATCCTCAGAGTTTGAATCGCTATACCTACGGCTTCAATCGCCCGACCACAGTGATCGATCCGGATGGCCATTGGCCATTTTTTGCTCATGACGCCCTGAACGGATTTGCTCTGCGGTTGAGTTCATGGGCGATGGGACGAGTTCAACGTTACAATCGGAACGCGGATTTCGGCGCAGATTCGACCGGAGTCAGCTACCGAGATCCTTATTATGCCTACCGGCACGGGATGTGCGATGCGAAAGCTGGACGATGCGCCGAGACGATTAGTGATTTCATAATGACAGGGCTGAATATGGCCAAAGCTCAGAAGAAGGGCGAAATATCACCGACGCTGCGCTCCAGTGGTTCGTTCCTGCGATCCACGATCTTGAGGATTTAGCCTCTCCTGCGCACACTGCGGATGACGGCACTCCTTTCGTTTGGTACGGTTCAGGGCCTAGCGAAACCGTACCTCACGTCATACATGAATTTTACCTGTCAACAAATGTTTTCGTGCTGGAGAGGCTATCTGCAACGCGTCAGCCGGTGCATTTTATGCGTTTCCGGAATTTTATAGAAAGAACGGTATATATAGTGCTCAGCAATTGAGCAACCGGGGAATCGAAGACTTTGTTAGAAATCTTGTGGTCAGCCAGGGATTGAACCGGAAGTATGTTTCTGGTATTTTCTACCGGCCCACCGCTAGCAATCGCTCCGCACACACCTGCGCCCGGTTGTCTCTATGACGCGGATTCCACAATCGTGTTTGAATGCCTAGGAAGAGCATAGAAATAGATAATCAGTAAAGATTCTTGCACTCCGTGGGGACTGCGTTAGCGCATTTTGGAGATATTTTATGCCCGAATCGGAGCAGAGCATTTTGAGGAAGCAATTCGGTCACTGCGGGACTCAACCTTGAGCCCGACTGTAGGGATAAGGGAGGGAAGCAGCAGGTTGCCGCCGCGCCGAGGGATCGAGACGACAGAAGTAGCGGTCGTGCACCTAGCAGCGAGGAGGCGACAAGAGCCGGTCTACCTGGATCTCCGGGTTAGGAATACCAGCGGTCTGGTATTCCTAATAGTCCGTATTGAACTAAGCCGCTAAAGCG
>PNAJ01000058.1:2432-2897 GCA_003170295.1 Bryobacterales bacterium
CACTACCGATAGAATCCTTCTCACTAACAGTAAGCTAAAGATCAGCCGGAGGTATATCGTGCGAGGCTCGAAATCCTTCCCTCCTGATCCTCGAACCCCGAGTTTGTGGCTGGTAATACACTCGTTCTTCACCGGCACGACTCTCAGTCAAAGGGCGGTTCAGTCTCGGGTCCCTGTTGTAGCCCTACTAGTCAGCGAGCAGGATCGCGGTGTTCTGACAAGCAGTTTCGGCGAGGAGCCGTTGGACGTCCGCTTCGCTGAGTCGTATGAGGACGCCTACGCTCTCGCGAACCGATTGACGGCGCCAATTATTCTGTTTGACCGCGATTGGCCAGGAACCGAGTGGAGGACAGCCGTAGCGGGTCTCGCGTCCTTGCCGCACCGGGCTTGCGTCCTCTTAGTTTCTGGGGTGTCCGATGGTTACTTGTGGCAAGAACTTATCCGCACGGGTGGATACGATGTTCT